>NZ_SGWF01000019.1:0-260400 GCF_013337105.1 Paenibacillus sp. JMULE4 | reverse complement strand
CGCTGGACTTCACACTGCTCAGTTCCAGCAAATCTGCCATTAACGGCATGAACGAGAAGATCGACAAACGGACGAACGGCTATAAGCGACGTCAAGAAGCACTCCTGCCGGCTCCGCAGGTAATCGTATCGATGTTGGATCGTGCGCTTACCGCTGGAGCCACGGCCTCCTACGTCTTGATGGACAGTTGGTTCACGCACGCGCCCCTCATTGGCGAAATCGTTTCTCGCGGGCTCGACGTGATCGGCATGGTCAAGAACGACAATAAGCGTTTCCTTGTTCAAGGCCGGAAGCTGTCGCTCAAAGAACTATATGCGGCAGCGTCTCCGGTGCAGAGTAAGAAACGGGGCATCCTCCGTTCGATTCAAACCGAGCTTGCCCCCGGCATACCGGTTCGCGTGGTATTCGTCCGTCATCGTACGAAGAAGAATGAATGGCTCGCGGTACTGTCGACGGATCTTTCCCTCTCCGTGGAGGACGTGATCCGTATTTACGGGATCCGCTGGGACATCGAGGTCTTCTTCAAGTGCACCAAGTCGCTGCTTCGTTTGCAGAAAGAGTTTCAAGGTCGCTCCTATGATTTGCTGATTAGCCATACGACCATTGTGTTTTCACGCTATATTCTGCTGGCATGGCAGCACCGGCAAAGTACAGATGCTCGCTCGTTCGGCGGCTTGTTTTATGTTTTGTGCGACGAAGTTGGCACGTTGGACTGGGCGATCGCCTTGCAGCAACTGCTCGATCTGATCAACGAAACCGCAACGAAAGCAGGAAAAAAGCTTTCGGCTCTGATTCAACGTCAACTCCAGCAATGGATTGCCGCTTTACCCAACTACATTAAGGCTTGTTTGCCCATTTCATGCTGCGAAAGTTGAGTTAGTGTGATTTATATTAATGCAGATCCATATTGATACTGCGGATCATTGAGGCTGCACTTGTTCCTCAACGATCCGCAATAACAACACCAAGCAGCTCTGTAAGGTACTCTCCAGTGAGATATATTAAACCGGGGATTTCTCTTTGATCGCTTCCAAAGGCTTGTGGTTGCCGTATTTCGGATATTCCCGGGTCGTTGGCGCGGCCCACTGCACACCGTTGCGGATGACTCGGCGTACCTGCTCGTTGAAGTAGGTCGGATACGTTTCGTGCCCCGGACGGAAGTAGAAAATTTTACCTTGGCCGCGGGAATACGTGCAGCCGCTGCGGAATACCTCGCCGCCCTCGAACCAGCTCACCAAGATCAGCTCGTCAGGCTGCGGTATGTCGAAGTGTTCGCCGTACATTTCCTCCTGCGGCAGCTCAAAATATTCTCCGATGCCTTCTGCGATCGGGTGTCCCGGAGAAACGACCCAAATGCGCTCCTTCTCGCCGGCTTCGCGCCACTTCAGGTCGCAGGAAGTGCCCATCAGCTTTTTGAACACTTTCGAGAAATGGCCGGAGTGCAGAACGATCAGCCCCATGCCGTGCAGCACCCGCTGATGAACGCGGTCGACAATGGCGTCTTGAACCTCGTCGTGCGCTTTGTGCCCCCACCAAATCAGGACATCGGTATTGTTCAGCTTCTCCTCGGTCAAGCCGTGCTCCGGCTCATCCAGCGTCGCGTAAGCGACTTCAAAATCGGTTCCCAGGCCTTCGCCGATCGCCTTATGAATACCTTGCGGATAGACCGCCCGGACTTTTTCGTTCTCCAATTCATGACGGAATTCGTTCCAAACGGTAACTCTAAGCTTTTGACCCATCGTGGTTCCCCCCAAGCATAATAGGTTTCATTACTATTCAGTATAGTGAATCAACCGCTCAAAAGATATGCTCAATCTTGTTTCATCGTTATGCAAAAGTGTCATCACAACTTGATTCGTGGTATACTAGATGCTGATAAGGCTTAAAGGCATAAATCTATGCCTATCCAAAAATGGTTTATCCAATGAATGGAAAAAAGCGGGGTGCACATTCGTACTATGGAAACTGCCGTCGGACTGAGCAAGGAAATCATAAATGGAGAAGCCATGAACATCGATGCGATTAACGAGGAAGTCGTATACCAGAATCCCCTGCTGTTCTTAAAAATATGGGAGATTCAAGTCGGCTCCCCCTATTTCGGCATCCCGGAAACGTGGCCATGGCACTATCATAAAGAGGTGGAGTTTCTTGCGGTAACGGAGGGGCATCTCGGCATTCAAACCAAGCACGACTATTATCTTCTCGGCCCCGGAGACGTGCTGCTGCTCGGCTCTTCGCAGCTTCATCGCACCCATAAGAACAGCTCCGAAGGGCTTCGTTATGTCGTATTCCAGGTCGATTTGTCCCAGCATTTCGATCAAAGCACGATGCCTTATTTACACTGCTTCTCGGAACTGACGCAGCCGCTGGGGATGCTCAATTATATCTTCCGGGAGAATGCCGCGGCCCGTCAAGAGGCGTTCGCCTTAATTACCGATATCTTCGGCGAATCCCAAACCCGGCAGCGCGGCTACGAGATGGCCATCAGCTCGGCCATTAAGCGGCTGATGCTCCTGATGATGCGCAGCGATACCCGCGGCGTGCTGCGCGGCTCCGATGAAAGCGGGCTGATGCGTCTGCGGCCTGCGCTCGATTATGTCGACCGCCATCTCGGCGAGAGGATTGCCGTTGAAGATGTGTGCAGCCTGCTGAATTTGAGCTACCATTATTTCATTAAATATTTCAAAAAAGCGATGGGACTTTCGTTCGTCGATTACGTCAACTACAAGCGCGTCAAAAAAGCCGAGCGCCTGCTGCTTACCCGCGATCTCAGCATCATGGAGGTCGCCTTTGAGGTCGGGATCCCGAACATGGCGCAGTTCTACAAGCTGTTCAAGCGCCACAACAACTGCTCCCCGAAGGAGTTCAGGCAGCGCATGCGCGGCGGCGCCGGCCTCGGCGGCACCGCCGTGCCCGCTCGGGCGTAGCCCCGTTCGTTCGATAATCGAGTAGGAGAGGGCGGCTAACCCCCGTCCTCTCACCTATGAAAACATGCAAGTCCCTTGTTCAAAAAATATGTATTGCTTGATTTGGATCGAAAAATGGCAATAACAAACTGGACCGGGCCATTTTCGTTTTTTGACCCTGCCTGCATTTTCCCTGGCTTGCTTTTCAATCATGCTGAATAGCTCATCCATGGAAGCATCATACTCTGCGGCTTGCTTTTGCATCTTCTTAAGCTTTCTCTCCAGCAAGTCCTTCCGCAGATCCCTATATTCCTCTTGCCTAACCAACACAGCCCTTGATTAGGCAGGAATACTTGGAACCAGTATCCGGAAAATCCGATTTTATGCCTGATCTGAAATACGCTGCTTGCCAACTGCAGGGGCGGCGCTTCATTCCCCGGCTTGGATCAATGCGCGCTGCCCCGCTTCCTGCAGCTGCTTCAGCGCTTCGTCCAGCGTAATCCTACCGCCCAGCACGGCCTTGGTCTGCCGAACAGCCAGCTGGTAGAACGATTCCTGAAACGCCGCCGGCTTCAAGGGGTCACTTACAACGCGAATGGATTTCCCCCCATGCTTGCCGATGCTGCGGGAGATCCGGAGGACTTCTCTTGAATCGGCTTCACGTTGGACTCCGTCTGATTCTCCGCCTTGCCGTTTTGCTCCTTCATCATGCTGTTGCCCTCGAATATTCCCCCTTCCTCAATGATAAAAGAAGGGGCGCTTATATTGCCGTACAGCTCTCCCTTTGAAGTAATCGTAATTTTTCCTTTTGCTTTTATATTCCCGTGAACGATCCCTGCAATCGTAATATCTCTTGAAGAGATGGACGATTTCACAGTCGCCTTTTCCCCTATCGTGACGTCGCCCTCGGACAAAATATCGCCCGTTAGCTGGCCTTCGATTCGAACGCCTGCGGCCGAAGTGATTTTCCCTTCAAATATCGTTCCCTCACCGATAAGCGTATCCATCGTATCCGGATTAAGCGATTGCTTCTTTGCTTTAAACATCTGACGATCTCCTCTCAAAAGTGTATACCATTTATTTCAAATACGGCCGGGGATCTATGCTTTGGCCTTGCTTGATCACTTCATAATGCAGGTGGGCTCCCGTGCTTCGACCGGTGGAACCGACCTTTCCGATCCGATCGCCCTTGGCCACCTTGTCACCCTCGCTTACCAGAATTTGATTCAAATGCATATATGAAGTACGGATACCGCCGGTATGGTCGACGATAATAAAATTGCCTTTGCCGCTGTCATATCCGGCCGATACCACGGTACCGTCCGCGGTAACCACGACCTCTGTATTCACGGGAGCGGCAATGTCCATTCCCGAATGAAAGCTTAACCGGTTATTAAACGGATCCTTGCGGTAGCCGAAGGACGACGTCACATTTCGGGATTCCACCGGCCATATGTTTGGCGTTATTCTCCACAGCCGCTGCTTCCGCTGCAGCTCCTCACGTGCGGCAGCGAGATGATTTTTCAGCTCGCCGGCCTGTTCCGATAAGCCTTCGAATTCGGCAGAAGTATCATCTGAAAGCTTGAGAATCTCGGTTGCCTCTACAGGAATCATAATGCCTCCTAACCCTGTTTCCCCTTGAACAACAGCGCTTTCCTGATCGTCCGTCCCCTTTGCTGCAACCGGTTCCTTTACTGGTACGGAAGCACCGCCCGTGATCGATCGCAGGTCCTTTTCGAGCTTCATGACTTCTTCCATCTGTGTCTTCACTTCTTTGGCCTGTTCGGACAAAAGTACGACTTCATTCTGCAGCTTCTCAATCATTTCGTTTTTGTCGGCCACGATCTGGTCGTAATGCTGCATTTTATCGTTTAAATCCGCTTTCAGCCGCTCATTAACCAGTTCAGACCGCAGATGCAGGCTTTGCATCGCCAGAGTCCAGCCAATCAAGCCTATCAACAGCAGTGCGGCAGCATAGAGCACCGCATGGGTGAAACGCAGCTTGACGACAGCGCGTTGGGCGTTTTCCGGAATAATAACGAATGTCAGTTTTTTCATACCCCACTTGAATTTCATAGTAGCCTCTCAGTCTTTGGGTTTATTTTCCATCGAAAGTACTACTGCAATTATTCTCCAACCGGGTGTAAAAAACCTTCATTTTTTGTCGAAAATCCGAAAAATAGGTAAAAAGTTGCAGAGGAATTCATTGATTTAACTCGAAATTTAGTAGGTATATGGAAGTGGTAATCATTTGAAAGTATTTTTAAAGGGGGGAATTCGATCCGTGAAGATAGCCGGAATTGATTTGGGCAATGACAGTATAAAAGTCGTTCATGATGGTTCTCGTGAACCAGTAATCGTGCCGAACATTGTGACACCGGGGTACGAAAGACATATTTTGCAGGAGGAGGATTCGCCGTTAAAAGCGTTGGACGTCACCGTCTACAGTCCTTCCCTGACCCATAACAACCGCCGCTGGTTAGTTGGTTTGCTGGCCTCGGAATTGGAAGACAATATCGAGCTTGAGGATATGGACAACAAAGCGTTGTCCGACCAATCGCTCGTGGTCGCTCTGACCGCATTGGCTTTCACCGGCATTACCCATTCATCCTACCAAACCTCTTCCTTTTCGCAGACGGATGAGCTGGAATACGTCATCGGCACAGGTCTGCCTGTCCGTACATACACCAGGTTTCGCGAGCAATTCGAGCAGCGGCTTGTCGGAGAACACGAAGTCATGTTTATGTCTACTCCGCAGCTTCGAGGCCGTAAGGTGAAAATCCGCATACGCAAAGCAGTGATATCGATCGAAGGAGCGGCTGCGCTATTCAATCTGGCTACTCAGGAAAACCTCCAGATCCAGAACGAAGAAATTTATAACGGGGTTATAGGGGTATGTGAAATAGGAGCCTTGACCACCGATTTGCCCGTGATCCGGCGCATGAACATCGACAACCATTTCAGCTACGGGGAGCAGATGGGATTAGCGGGTTATTTGGATCTGATCATCCGGGAGGTCGAGGACCAGTTCGGCTATACGTTTCCGAGCCGCGCCAAGCTGTCCCAACGCATCAAGCAGCAGAATTATGTCATTCAACGTATCGGGGAAGGGCAGAGCAGCATTAAACCCATTGTGGATACTTATTTTAGCCGTGCGGCCCAACGTATCGTGGATTTAATCAAGAAACGATGGAAAAAGTGCCCTGATATTCAATGCTTCTATGTCATTGGAGGCGGTGCGGCCGCGCTCAAGCCCTATCTGATCGATGCCGCGGGACCGATCAAGCTGCGTTTTGTGCAGGACAGCGAGCTGCAAAATGTGTATGGTTATCTAAAGGTGGCCAAAAACCGTGTGAATCAGTCCCTGACCACCGATACTGCACAGTAAAATCTGAAAAGGTGCTGCATTTCCGGGATTGTCCCGGCATACGACGCACCTTTTTCAACCTCCGGACCGTTCTCCCGTTCCAGGCTCGATCATGCTCCATCAGGGCCGCCAAGCGCTTCTCTTAACGGCCCGCCTGCAACGGCAGCGTCGTACCTTCCAGTTCAAAGGAGCCTCCGGCATTTCTTTGAATAACGTGGCACAACGCCTCGCGAGTCTTGCCAAAGCTGTTTAATACCGCAGCACGCCTACCATTCTGTGACTGTGCCGTCCTCGTTCCTCCAAACCGGATTGCGCCAACGATGACCGGCAGCCGCCATCTCACGCACCTTCGATTCGTTAATCTCCACACCGAGTCCGGGGGCGGCAAGCCGTCGGACGAAGCCGTCCTGATAGTGGAACACGGCCGGATCTGTTAAATAATCCAGCAGGTCGGAGCCTTGATTGTAATGGATGCCCAAGCTCTGCTCCTGGATAAACGCATTCGGCGTGCAAAAATCCAACTGCAGCGATGCAGCCAGCGCAATCGGACCAAGCGGGCAGTGCGGCGCAACGGCAACGTCGAAGGCCTCCGCCATCGCCGCGATTTTGCGCACCTCCCATATCCCGCCGGCATGACTGAGATCCGGCTGGATGATATCGACGCCTCCCTGCATGAGCAGCCGTTTGAAATCCCAGCGTGTATACATGCGCTCGCCTGTTGCAATCGGTATGCTGACGCCCTTGGTTATTTCGGGAATCACCTCATTGTTCTCGGGGAGCACCGGCTCTTCGATGAACATCGGCTTCAAAGGCTCCATTTCCTTGATCAGCACTTTGGCCATCGTTTTGTGTACGCGGCCGTGGAAATCGACGCCGATGCCTTTGTCCCAGCCGATGGCTTCACGTACAGCGGCCAGCCGTTCCACTGCCTCCTGCACCTTCAGCGGCGAATCGATCCACTCCATCTCCGCCGTACCGTTCATCTTGACCGCGGTATACCCTTCGGCCATCTTCTTTCTGGCCTCCTCCGCCACATCGGAAGGCTTATCGCCTCCGATCCAGGCATAGACACGCATTTTATCCCGGACCGGACCGCCAAGCAGCTCGTACACCGGCACACCCAGCCGTTTGCCCTTAATATCCCACAGCGCCTGTTCAATACCGGAGATGGCACTGGTCAGAATCGGACCTCCCCGGTAAAAGCCGCCCCGGTACAGCACCTGCCACAGATCCTCGATATGTCCCGGATCTTTGCCGATCAGATAATCGCTCATTTCCTCCACTGCGGCGCGCACCGTATCGGCCTTCCCTTCCACGATAGGCTCTCCCCATCCGACAATTCCGTCATCCGTCGTTACCTTCAGAAACAACCATCTCGGCGGTACTTGAAACAGCTCCATGGATTTGATGATCATAAAAAGCTCCTCTCCCCTGTTCATAAAATGTCCAGCATTCGGTCATCCGGTCCAAACGTCCTGGCGAAACCCTGTCAGCATATCTTCCAAATGGCTTTTCATCAGCGTTCTCGCCTGGGTAGTATTGCGCTGTGCAATAGCCTGCGCGATCAAATGGTGATAGGAGGCCGCCTTCTCGTCCATCCCCTCCCATTTCATCGAACGCCGGCGGCTGTCCGTCAGCAGGTCGCCGATCAGCTCGAGCATGTGAAACATGATTTCATTATGTGAGGCTCTGGCAATCAGCTCGTGAAACAGCAAATCCTCTTTAAAAAAATCCTGCTTCTTGCGTATTTTCTGCCGCATCGTTTCGGCCGTCCGCACGATCTCGTCCGCCTCGGTATCCGTCGCCTTCTCTGCGGCCAGCGCAGCAAGCTCCGGCTCAATGATCAACCTGGCCTCCGTCAGCTGCAGCATCGTCGCCTTCTCCAGGAAATCTAGCGTCCTTCCGCCTTCGGCCCCGGTCACATCATTCTCAACGTAAGTGCCCCGCCCCTGCTCTACTCGTAAAATTTTCTGCTTACCGAGAATCCGCACGGCCTCCCGAACAGACGAGACTCCGACGCCGAGCTCTACAGACAACTGCTCCAGCGGTGGAATTTGCTGTCCAGGCTTCCAGACGCCGCTCTTAATTTTTCGTTTAATTTCGTCGTAAACGGTTTCATAAGTTAGTTTTTTTGACATAACCCAATTCCTTATCCCTCCAATATTCATCTGATGTTTATCATTATATTACCAAAACATCTGATGATCAATTTTTTTCGCAGCAAAAACCTGCTTCCTCTTTATAAACCCTGTCGTTCAAAGTAAACTGGAAAGACAGAGGCAATCCGATGTACTCTCTCGACGTCTTTGGAATGCGTTGTTGAACCGGTACCGCCGGAAGATCGTCAAACATTTGAGGTGGCAGCTTTGGATTCGAAAGCAAATTTTGAATATTTGAAGTATTTGTCGGAAAGCTCGGATCCGAAGGCGATTCTGCATGAGTTGATGACGGCTTACGGCAAAGACGTATGGAACTATGCTTACAGCATGACCCGAAAGCGGGACCAGGCAGACGATATCACCCAAGAGGTGTTTATTAAGGTATACCGCAATCTTTACACATTCCGCTGCGAATCCTCCGTCAAAACATGGCTGCTTGCCATTACACGCAATATGACGCTCGATTACCTGAGATCGGCCTTTTACCGTAAAGTCACTTTGGTCGATTTCCTCACTTCTTTCGGCGAACAGGCAGCCGATTCTCAGCCGGAAAAAGAGGTCGTAGAGCGTATGGCCATTAACGAGATGTGGGAAATGGTGCTGAAGCTGCCCGTCAAATACAGAGAAGTGCTGATTCTTTATGCCCATCATCAGCTGTCCATGAAGGAAATAGCGGAGGTGCTGGGCGTCAGTGAAGGAACGGTCAAATCGAGGCTTTTCCATGCACGAAATAAAATTTCCCGGATGAAGGAGGATTGGAATCTTGGATCCGATGGACAATGAGCTTAAGATAAAACTGGCTGAGGGACCGCTCGGGAGGGAGGGCTTTACCGACGGCTTAAGACAGCGTATCGAAGCACGCATAGAAGAAGAAGGCAGCAGACCGAAGCCGCGGAAGACTGGGTTCGTCGCCGCCTGTGCCCTGCTTGCGGTCACGGTTATGCTCCTGTTCGTCGACGGAGAACGGCTGTCCTCTCTGCTGCGCATAAACCAATCGACGTACGATGAGCATTCGCAGCATGCCGCAGCACCCGTTAAGGAAAGCTGGGAAGCTTCCATCCGTTCCGCTCTGCTGCTCGGTTTGCGTACGGACCTTCCCGCGGCCGGGAGCCAGGGGGAATACAGCACTTACCGTACCGTACTCATCGCCCCGGAGCACAATCGGCTGCAAAAAACCGCAGAAGGCGCAGGCATTCTTATGCCTTACAAAATGGACTTCTGGAAAATAGGGGGCCAGCGGATAGCCAACGAGGAGAAAGAGGCCTGGACCATTACCGCATCCAAAGCGGCGGCCAATCCGGCATTCGAGGATGAGCAGGTTTCCGCATTGGTTTCCGCCAAACCGGTTAAGCTGTCGGAGAAGCTCCTTTTTGCCGGGAACCGGTATATTACCGTAGCTCAAACCGTGCAATCCCGGGATCCTGCCTCCGGGAAGGCCGTCCAGTATGAATACGTTTGGGTCAAGGAGCTGCTGCAAATCGCGCCTACGAGGAAGGAAATATCGCTTACTCCGCTGGAAGAGCCCCACGTGTCGCTGCGCGGGCTGCTGGCCGCCTATGCCGAGCCGATCATTCAGGAGCTGAAGCCGAGGCTTCCCGTTCAGCCAGGGGAATCCGGCAGAGCTGCCGGAGCCGTGGATCTCTCGGGGGAAAGCTGGACTATCGTCCGCAAGCAAGGGCGGTGGATCGCGCAGCTGGCCGATTACGGTTCGGCGGAGAATCTTGATGGTAAGATCGGATACCGTTTGAAAGATGTGCCGATGGAACTGCCTGCATCTGTCGTCTCTCATGACGAGCTGGCGGTATCGTGGAGTGAAATCAAGCGGCTGCAGCCTTCGGCCGTCGACGTCTTTACTTCGCCAAAGCACGATTTTGTGGCAGTCGTCACGGACAGAAACATCATTATATACCCTTATATCGACCAGCTGATTCCGTCGCAGCTGATGACGATCCCGCTCCAGCCGAATGAATCGGTCGTTATGGCGCAGTGGGCGACGGACCGGTATGTCGAGTCCTGGAAACAGCAGGTGAAAGCCTTTTTAGAGCCGTAACGTAATCAAAAGGGCAGCGGCTACGGCTGCTGCCCGTAATTCACATGACTTTCAAACGATGGCGTATCGGGCACGATCATGATATGCGTCTGTCCCTGCTGCAAAACCGCCTCGCGGCCTTGATCCAAGAAACGGATCAGGTCGCTTTCTTTATCCCGTTTCCACTCCACCTTCTTCACCTTGCCCCGTTCAAACAGAAGCGCAGGGCCAGTCCCGGTCAGTTTGACGTCGAGTCTTCCCTCGCTGTCCAGTGTCCGGTGTCTTGTCCCCATGACAACCACATTGGCCGCGGACAATTGTTCTTCGTTGTTCAGATCGATATGCTGCTTGCCGTTGATCGACCGTTTGTACAAACCGCTTGTCTGGTCAAATTCATAGGTCACCTTATAGCTTTGCATCAGAAACGTAATGTCTACCTTTGGCGCATCCTGCGCATCATTGGCCATGGCCGGGACGGCATCCGCATCCTTCTTCACAAAGCTGTACGCCGGTTGGGCGAGGGCATTAGCGGTAAAGCCTCGTTCCTGAGCAGTCTCCCGTATTTTCTCCAGGTCCGTATACAGATTATGTGGGGCCTTTCGGGAACGCTCCCTCCAAAAAGCGGCACCTGCGTTCGTAATTTCATCCAGCGCGTGGATGCGCTCTTTCTTCAGCTTCGAATAACCGTCAGGGCTTCCGCCCGCATGGACTTGAATTGCGCCGAATGATTTTCCGATCTCGATAAAATAAGGACGGATGCTTCGCACCGGTCCGACGGGATCCTTAGACCTGCTGCTTTGGAAAATGCCGACGATCCGGGTAATTTCCCCTTCGGCCAGCACCTCAAGCAGCATATCCGCTTGCGTCAGACCGCTTTGAGGCCTCGCCTGAGGGGCGTTGTTGATCATGACCATGATCGGTCTGTCCTCAATTTTCCTGTCGCTCGGCAGCCCCGTCAAAGGCGCCTGGAAGGCAGGTTCCGCTTTTGGAGGCGGCACTTTCGGCTCCACGACGACTGGCTTGACGGTTTCTGCCGGCGGATTCCCGGAGGTCTGGCAGCCCGCCGCTGTCAAGGCCAAACAGCCCGCCAGCAGCGCCATTCCTCCTTTCCGTCCCATGCGGCTCCATTTTTGTTTGCATTGCTTTGGTTCCAATTAACGTCACCTCATCTGCTTGTCCTCTAGTAAACTATATTCTATTAAACCTGTTTTTAGAATCCTTTTTTTCAAATTAAGACAAAAACCACATTTTCCTTATATTCCATATCGGATGATGTGGCTCTTGGTTTCCTATATTTTTTCTTTTATGAAGCCGGTTCTTGACGTAACCCGGTCCCCGCTCCCACGAAAAAACCCGGCATTCCCATGATGACATGGAAATGCCGGGTTTGTTGTCCATCCGCTGAGCCTCTTACAGCTGCTCCCGTACCCAAGCCTCCAGCTCGGCCAACGGTCTGAAGCCTATGTTCGTTCCAACCTCGACGCCGTCTTTGAACAGCTTCAAGGTCGGAATGCTCATGACTCCGTAGTTTCCGGCCGTTTGAGGATTGTCATCGACATTCACTTTGGCGATCGTAACCGCATCTCCAAGCTTTCCGTCAAGCTCCTCAAGCACCGGCGCGATCATTTTGCAGGGTCCGCACCAAGGCGCCCAGAAATCAACCAATACTACGCCTTCTTTTATGGTGTCTTTAAATTGTACGTCATTCACATTAACAATAGCCATGAGAATCCACTCCTATTCTATAATTTTGAATATAAATAACGTAGTTATAGAGCATATATTCCCCAACTCGCTGTTAATTCAAACGGGACGGGCGCTGCAAAAGAAAGTCCGTATCCATACGGTTCTGTCCCGACCGGTTCTCCGCCTCAACGGCGGCGGCTGCGGTGAGCTTGCCGCTCAGCTCCGCGAACCATTCCCGATCCCTGGTCATCAGCGCGATTTCGATCAGCGAGCGCAGGGCAGTCTCGCCGGACGGCTCGTACTCGGACATCTTGGCGACCTTGGAAAGCTTGGCCTCGGCCCAATCTCCGATGATTTCCGGACGGTCGCATTGAGTGATCCGAACCTTAATCAGGCCATTACCTTCCACCGACTCCACATACCCGATAAAGCGTTCGTCCTCCAGCGTCGTACCGCTCACCCAATCGCCTTCGTTCACTTTCACATCATAGATTGAAGCCATACCAATCCCTCCTATGATCGATAATCTGCTACAAATTAAGTAACAGTTTGTACATAAAGCCGCGCTTACGTTTTCCCGCTCTGCACTTCCCGAATCCGGTTCAGCACATCATGGATCGTAACGCGGGACAGAAAGGCCAGCATCTGCTCCTCAGCCTCAGAGAATATTTGGTCCATCACGTCGGCCATATTGCATGCAATCATGCAATCCTCCTCCTCGTTCCCCGAGCACCAGGAAGGCTTGAGGGAACCGATCGAAGTAGCACGATAGATTTGCGCCAAAGTGACCTCAGCCGGGTTGCAGTTTAAGGCATATCCGCCTCCGGTGCCTTCCTTCGTAGCTACATAGCCTTGCTTCTTCAAACAGCTCATCACCTTCCGCACGCGGGCGGGATGAGTGCAGACATTCGCCGCAATCATATCGCTGGTGGCCATATGATCCAGCCGATAAGCAAGCAGCACCAGACTGTGTACCGCAATCGTAAATTCACTGTTCACGTCTGGTCTCCTCCTCTTTCGTCTTACTGTTATTATAATTATTACAGATTAACCTGTCAAGCAGGCTCCTCCCCTGCTTAACAAACGTGAAAATAGCCGTTCCCGCTTGATGCGGAAACGGCTTTGGCAGAAAAGCGGCTTATTGATACATGCTGCCGCGGGCAAAGCTGGATTGCTGAGGCTGCAGGCTCACTGTGCTCATTTGTGCGATCGATTGCTCTGCTTGATGACACATTTGCGAGATCTGCTGCATTTGTTGAACCGCCGTTTGGTGACCCTGCAGCGCCGTTTGAATCAGCTGAGCCGCCTGACGCTCCCGCTGGGCAAGCATTTCCAGCTGCTGCGCGTTCTGCTGCTCCTGCTGCAGCAGTCTTTGGTAATTCATGCTCGCTTGTTCTGTTTGCTGGATCAGCTGCCCGATGATGTGCTGGCATTGGTTCAATTGGTTAATGACATTGTGCATATCTTTGCATCCTCCTTGGGTTATAAAGTGGGCTGTTGTAAATTCCCATCCTATTGTGCTTTAACCGCCCGAAGGTTATGCAGGCCCAAAGAAAAAAACCGGCTCCTTCCCTGTCGGTAAGAGCCGGTCCGGTTTCATTGGCTTATGGTTGAATATCGTAGAATTTATACAAATCGTCCAGCAAAATGTTCGCGGCCTTCACCCCGCCGGCGGTGTTCCAGGTCACGTCGTTTACTTTAAACGCTTTGCCGTTCTTCACTACGTTCAAATTTTTCCATAACGGATCGTTGGTCCATTCCTGTTCCTGGTTGCTTCCCTTTCCGTCTCCGGTCTCATAAGTGAAATAGAACAATCGATCGGCGTCCACTTCCGGCAGACGCTCTTTGTTAATTTCAATTGCGAACGTTTCTTTATCCTTAAATTCAGTACGTGCAATGCCAATCTGCGAGAAAATGATTCCCGTAAACGTATCGTTCAGGTAAATTCTGGTTTTCCCCGCCATAAAACGAACGACAGACACTTTCTCCTTCAGCTTATCTCCGGCTTTCGATTTAAAGTCCTCGATCCGTTTGTCGAAGGCTGCGATGATTTTATCGCCTTCTTCCTTCTTGCCCACGGTTTCAGCATACAGCTTGAAATTGTTTTTCCATTCGCCGCGCAGCGTTTCAGAGAATACCGTCGGAGCGATCGCTTTCAGCTGTTCGTATACTTTCTCCTGACGCATTTTATTGCCGATGATCAGATCCGGTTTAAGCGCGGCGATCATCTCCAGATTCGGCTGGCTTTCATCACCGACCACTTGAACGCCTTCCATGTCGGCTTTAATATGATCATACCAAGGTTTTCCGGTGAAAGACTTCACCGCGCCTACCGGCTTGATTCCCAATGCCAGCAGAGCTTCGGTTCCTTCATTTGTGAGAATGACGATCTTCTTCGGGTTTGCCGGCACCTCGGTTTCGCCCATCGCATGCTTGATTTTACGCGATCCTTCTGTTGTCCCCGCCTGTGTCCCCGCCTGATCCGCAGAAGGCTTGGGCTCGGCCGACTGCTTCGCCCCGCAAGCGGTTAACCATACGGTCATGAGCAGCATTGCAGCGAGAAATACCGCCGTTTTCCATTGAAATGATTTGCGTGTACTAAACATTGACTGGACCTCCCGGAAATTGAACAATGATGATAATGATTATCAATAACAAAGTAAATCATAATGGGGTATTCAAATATTGTCAATCTTTTTTGATAATGATTCTCAGAATCATTGACAGCTGATAATGATTCTCATACAATGAGTTTAGTTCATTATTCTTGCATCATTCCTAAACGGATCAAAAGGTAACCTTACAACAGAGAGCAGGCTAATTTTTCATGCGCAAAAAACTTCATACTAACCTTTCCTTCAAAATCGGCGGTTTGGCTGCAGCCCTGCTGCTGCTCGCTGCATTTATGCTGGCAAGCGTCATGTTCGGCGTGAACCATTATTCATGGGACACCATCGTAGCGTCTTATAGGCAGCCTGACGGTTCGAATGATCATCTCATCATCCAAACGTCCAGGATTCCGCGGGCGCTGATTGCTGCCATCGTCGGGGGGAGTCTTGCGGTGGCCGGAGCCCTTATGCAAGCGATCACGCGCAATCCTCTCGCTTCTCCAAGCATCTTCGGCGTGAATGCCGGTGCCGCTTTTGCTATCGTACTATCGGTCGCTTTTTTTGATGTGTCCGGCTTATCGCAATTTGCTTGGATCGCCTTTCTCGGGGCCGCCGTCAGTTCATGCGCCGTTTATTTGTTAGGTTCCGTAGGCAGGGATGGCTTGACGCCGATCAAAATCACGCTTGCCGGGTCAGCCATTACGGCTTTGTTCTCCTCGCTTACGCAGGGAATCCTGCTGGCGGACGGCAAAGCATTCGATCAGGTACTCTTCTGGCTCGTAGGCTCTGTCGCCGGACGGACGATGGAAATGCTGCTTTCGGTGCTTCCTTATATGCTCATCGCATTGGTCGGCGCACTGCTGCTGTCTCCCCATATCAATGTTCTGACAATGGGCGAAGACGTCGCCAAAGGCTTGGGGCAGCATACCCTGATCATCAAAGCCTCGGCGGCCGTCGTCATCGTTTTGCTTGCCGGTGGTTCCGTCGCAGTAGCGGGTCCTGTTGTGTTTGTCGGCATCATCGTGCCGCATATCGTCCGCTATCTCGTTGGCATCGATTACCGCTGGGTCCTTCCTTATTGCGCGGTGCTGGGGGCTTTGCTGCTGGTCGGCGCGGATATCGGCGCGAGGTTTATCGTCATGCCGAAGGAAGTACACGTCGGGGTAACCACTGCATTGATCGGCGTTCCCTTCTTTGTGTATATTGCACGCAAAGGAGGTCAATGGAGATGAGCGAAACCAAAAGCAAATACATTTCCGTGCGCAGTAAGGCGTATTCTTTTCTGGTCAGCAAAAAAGCGCTGCTCGTAACATCGGTCTTGTTCCTCGTTACGATCTTGGTGATGATTCTCAGCACAGGCATCGGAAGCGTATATGTCACGCCGGCGGATGTCGTCCGTTCTGTTCTCGGAATCGGAGCGGATACTAACGACACCATCATTCGCTCCTTGCGTTTGCCTCGCGTCGTCATTGCCGTCCTGATCGGGGCCTCGCTTGCAGTATCGGGCGCTATCCTCCAAGGGGTGGTACGCAATCCGCTGGCTTCCCCCGATACGATCAGCATCACCGGCGGAGCTACGTTCGGAGCCGTTTCGTTTTTTTTCTTTTTATCCGAGAGAGCAAGTATTCAATGGCTTCCTTTAACCGCGATCATCGGAGCGTTTCTGGCAACGGTCGTCGTGTACTTACTCTCGTGGAAAAACGGCGGAGTCACCCCGCTTCGCCTTGTGCTCATCGGAATCGGGTTCACGGCGGCCATGAGTTCCTTATCTTACATGCTGATGATTTCCGCCCCCATCGTGATGGCGAATCAATCACTTACGTTCATGACCGGGAGCATTTACGGGGTTTCTTGGGACGGAGACGTGCTTCCGCTTCTGCCTTGGGTAACGATTCTGCTGCCGGCGGTATTCATTTACTCCCGGCACGTCAATATTCAAGAGCTCGGCGAGGATGTGGCGCGCAGCGTCGGCAGTTCTGTGCAGCGGCAGCGTATGCTGCTGATTCTGCTCAGCGTCGCGCTGGCCGGTGCGGCCGTTGCATTCGGCGGGGCCATCGGCTTCATCGGATTGATGGCGCCGCATATGGCACGCAAACTGGTGGGACCGGCTTTTGGCGCTTTGCTGCCGGTGTCGGCGCTGATCGGAGCGCTCATCCTGCTGCTGGCTGATCTTGCAGGACGTTCGCTATTTACGCCGCTGGACATTCCTGCCGGAGTGTTCACCGCCTGCATCGGTGCACCTTTCTTTATTTATTTGTTATATCACAGCCGCAATCGCGGATAATTGAATATCCACAATCTCTTTGCCAAAAAAGCGAATGAAGGAGAAGATTCCTATGACCGCCATTCAATCGAACGACCTGTGTCTCAGCTACGGTGAAACTTGTATCTTCCAGGACCTGAACATCTGCCTGCCCAAAGGAAAAATTACCGTATTTATCGGCAGCAACGGCTGCGGCAAATCGACGCTGTTGCGTTCGCTCGCCCGGCTGTTGACGCCGAAAAGCGGCCAGGTGGTACTGGACGGCAGCGATATCGCTACTTTGAAGACGAAGGAAGTCGCACGGCGAATGGCTATGCTCCCGCAAGGTCCGTCGGCTCCGGAAGGACTAACTGTGCTTCAGCTCGTCAAGCAAGGACGGTATCCGTATCAGAATTGGCTGCAGCAGTGGTCGAAAGAAGACGAATCGATGGTTCAACGGGCGCTGGAGCTCACCAACATGAAGCACCTTGCCGAACGTTCCGTCGACTCTCTGTCCGGCGGTCAAAGACAGCGCGCATGGATCGCCATGACACTGGCTCAAGGGACTCCGACCATTTTACTCGACGAACCAACAACGTACCTTGACCTTGCTCACCAGATTGAGGTACTCGACCTGCTGTTCGATCTGAACGTACGGGAGCGGCGCACCATTGTCATGGTACTGCACGATATCAATCTGGCTTGCCGGTATGCGGATAATATTGTGGCCATCAAGGACCGGAAGGTATGGGCGGAAGGACAGCCGCAGGACGTGATCACCGAAGAACTGATTAACAGTGTGTTCGATCTGGAATGCCGTATTATCGAAGATCCGTTGTTCGGCACCCCGATGGTGGTTCCTTACGGCAGCGGCAAACAGCCAGGACAGCTTCATGGCGCTTCAGATACGGAGACGCCTGCCGCATTAGTGGTATAACAATTCAAACGCTGAGCTCTGCGATGAGTCTCAGCGTTTTTTATTTTGCGTATCCTTGATGACCTTGGACACAGTTGGGAAAAATAAAAGGAGATCTTGAAAGGAGCGTGTCCCAAGCAATGCATTCGTTCATGTATTTCATGCAGCACCACTGGCTATCGGTTGTGCTGATCACCGGGATTGTCCTTGCCGCCGTGTTCGTGTATAAATACTGGGATCATATCGTCATTAAGGGCAGCGGCAGAAAATGAGCCGCCGGAGTTCCCGGGCTTATAGCCCCCGGCCATAAGCCCTTTATCCGAATGAAGTCACACCGGTAACTAATTTATGTACGGCGGCCGCGGCAATACATCCGATCAGCAGGCAGTAGAACAGCTTGACCATGAGCCTATCCGTCCTGTCCTCCACCGACATATATCCGTTCATGGTCAGCACAAAAATCGCCGTCAATGCAAATAACATAATGCTTTCTCTTTGCTTTGAACCGCTGATGAAGCTGATTAGCAAATGGAAGCAGATCAGAGAAATAAATAACTGATTGAAAATGCCTCGAGCCTTTTCTTTTTGCCTGTTCAAAGAGGAAATAGAAAAGAAAAACAGGCCTAAAAAAAGTAAACAGCCTGCATATACCATCATTCTGGAAACTTCATCATACGTCATTGTCATATGAAAGAGAAAAAGATACACTTGAAATAAAATCAGCTTTATGACATCATGAAGTACCTCTTTATTACGGAATCCATGCATACGGTATCAACTTCCTTATCTTCACTGAAATGGATCTATTAAAATATATACTCGCAGCGGTTCCCCCTTATGCTAGTTTTCTAGTAATATTTTTGCCATGCTGTTTTCGATATGCCTTAGACCATACTAAAAAAAGCCGGATTTGAAGGCTATGCCCTCAAATCCGGCGTTATTTGTTTTATACTAAAGCTTTCTTTGCAATATCCGTCCGATAGTGTTTTCCCTGGAAACGGATGCGGTCGGCTTCCGCATAGGCTTTGGCACGAGCTTCCGCGATATCGCGGCCCAGTGCGGTTACGCCAAGCACCCTGCCGCCGCTGGTGACGATGCTTCCATCCTTCACAGCGGTCCCGGCATGAAACACGAGCGCATCTTGAACCTCGTCCAACCCTTCGATCGGCAGCCCTTTCGAGTACGATCCCGGATAGCCCTCGGAAGCGAGAATGACGCATACCGCAGCTTCGTCGCTCCACTCGATGTTCATCCGGTCGAGACATCCGTTGATCGCAGCAAGGAAAATGTCCAGCAGATCGGTCTTTAGCCGAGGCAGCACGACCTGTGTCTCCGGGTCGCCGAAGCGTGCGTTGAATTCAATCGTCTTCGGTCCATTCGGCGTAAGCATCAGTCCCGCGAACAACACGCCGCAGAACGGTCGGCCTTCGGCTACCATGGCCTTGGCCGTAGGCTTGATGATCGTTTCAATCGCCTCATCGATAATCGACTGCGGAATGTGCGGCAGCGGTGTATACGTGCCCATACCGCCCGTATTCGGTCCTTTATCATTATCGAAAACCGGCTTATGGTCCTGTGCCGGAACCATCGGACGTACCGTTTCCCCGTCTACGAACGACAGGATGGACATTTCTTGTCCGGTCAGAAATTCCTCGATCACCACCTGGTTGCCGGACTCGCCGAATACTTTGGCAACCATGATGTCGTGCAGCGCCTTCTCCGCTTCTTCCAGCGTCTGAGCCACCACAACGCCTTTGCCCGCGGCCAGACCGTCTGCCTTAATGACTATCGGCGCCTTTTGCTTACGAAGATAGGCCGCGGCATCCTCATAGTTGTCAAAGGATTCATAAGCCGCCGTCGGAATGTTGTATTTTTTCAACAGCTGCTTGGTAAACACTTTGCTTCCTTCAATGATCGCCGCATTCTTTCGGGGACCGAAAACCGGAATTTGCTTGGCCTCCAGATGGTCGACAATGCCCTCGGACAACGGGTCATCCGGTCCGATCACGACGAGGTCGATCGAACGGTCGATCGCAAATTGGGCGATCTCTTCAAATTGATTCACCTGGATAGGCACACATTCAGCCACACCGGCGATGCCTCCGTTGCCCGGCGCACAGAACAACTCCTGCACTTTCGGACTTTTTTTGAGCGCCCAACAAATCGCATGCTCGCGGCCGCCGCCGCCCACTACCAATATCCGCACGTTTGGCTCCCCCCTTAATCTTTGTTTACGATCAACAGCTCGGTCTCTCCGCTTCCGAGGCGAATCGTTTTGACCAGCAGTGAAATTTTATTTTCGTCGTTCAAAACGTGCCAGTAGGTGTCCGCGATTTGCTTCGCATCATTTTGAAGCGGAACGAGCGCCGGCTCGCCTTGGAAGGAAGGCAGCGGGTTTCCGTCGCCCGCATACGTATGGATGCAGTGACCGAAGCCGGGAAGTGCCTTCTCATAAGTATAGGTATGCCGAAGCGTCTGTTCTTCCGTATTGTCGCCGGACTTCAAAATTGACAGCTTGTAGGCAAACTGACCGTCCTTCAGATCTACGAGACCGCTGATGCGGGGAGTGAAATTCGGCGCATCCGGTTCGTACGTCCGGGTAGCCAGCGCAATCTCGAAAGATCCGCCCGCCTGCAGCGCTTCATGAATCGTATTGGTCTGGTCGCCGTTGGTCACAATATGCGCCCCGTTCACATGCTTGACCGGGTAATAGATAATCAATGAAGGATCCGTCAGCTTCGCCGGATCTTTCGCTTCCGTGCGGACAAACCCGTTCTCTTCTTGAACAAACACGCGGTTACGGCTGTTTTCGCTGCGTCCCATAATCCAGTAAACCTGTACCAGACGCGTGCCGTCCGGCGTTAAACCGATCACGATCCCGCGGCCGGGATAAGCATTCTCTTTCAAACCATTTAGATATTGATTCGCTTTTGCGGCTCTATTCGTCGACACGTTGTTTTCCTCCCCGGTTTAATGGATTGCTTAGTGGTGGAACAGACGAACGCCGGAATACATCATGACCATTCCGTAATCGTTGGCCGCCAGCACGACTTCCTCGTCCCGCATCGAGCTTCCCGCCTGTACGACGTATTTCACGCCGCTGCGGCTGGCGCGATCCAGATTATCGCGGAACGGAAGGAAAGCATCCGAACCGTAAGAAACGCCCTGCAGCTTGTTCAGCCACTCCCGCTTCTCTTCACGCGACAAGCGCGCCGGCACCTCTTCGAAGCAAGCTTCCCAAGCGGCTTGCTCCACCGAGGTCAGCTCCTCTTCAAGCCAAAGGTCGATCGCATTGTTCTGCTCTGCACGGGATAAGCCTTGACGGAATTTCATGTTCAGGGCCGTTGGATGCTGGCGAAGAAACCAACGGTCAGCTTTGTCTCCCGCCAGTCTCGTACAGTGAATCCGCGACTGCTGCCCGGCTCCGATGCCGATGGTTTGGCCGTCCAGCGTATAGCAAATAGAATTGGATTGCGTATATTTGAGGGTGACAAGGGCAACTAAAAGATCCCGCTTCGCATGTTCCGGCAGCTCTTTGTTCTTCGTAACGATTTTTTCCAGAGCCGATTCATCAATGACCGCGTCGTTGCGTTCCTGCTGCAGTGTAAGACCGAACAGGGTGCGGGTTTCGATCGGATTCGGCACATAGTCAGGATCAATCTGAAGAATCAGATAGCCTCCGTTCTTTTTAGCCTTGAGTATTTCCAGCGCCTCGTCCGTGTAGCCGGGCGCCACAACAAGATCGGATACCTCCCGCTTCAACAATTGAGCCGTCGAAGCATCCACGATATCGCTAAGTGCGGCGGCGTCGCCGAATGAGGACATACGGTCGGCGCCGCGGGCACGCGCATAGGCCGTCGCCAGAGGAGAAAGCTCCAGGCCTTCAACGAAGTAAGCCTTCTTCAGTTCGGGTGACAGCGGAGCGGCAACGGCGGCCCCTGCCGGGCTTACATGCTTGAAGGATGCGGCCGCAGGGAGTCCGGTAGCACGGCGCAATTCGCGGGCCAGCTGAAACCCGTTGAGGGCATCCAGCAAATTGATGAAGCCGGGATCGCCGTTCAGAACCTTAACCGGCAGTGCTCCTTCACTAATGAGCTTCGCTTGTTTTTGATGCGGATTCATTCCGTACCGCAGATTCAACACGTTCTTAGAGCTTGTCGTTTGGCTCATGGTGTTATCCCATCCTTTGGTTTATGATCAGCAGCTTGTTCCAGGTGGATGCTGCCGTCGCAAATGCCTTGTATCACTTCCGGATACAGCCGGTGCTCTATTTGGTGTATGCGTTCGGTGATCGACGCCTCCGTATCGCCGGGCTGAACGTCGATCGCGCGTTGAGCCAGGATAGGTCCGCTATCGAGCCCTCCATCGACCAGATGCACCGTCACTCCGGTGACCTTCACGCCGTGACGGAGCGCTTGTCCCACCGCGTCAAGCCCCGGAAAAGACGGCAGCAGCGAGGGATGGATATTGATCATACGTCCCCAATACGCATCCACCAATACCTTGGTAATAATTCGCATATATCCCGCAAGAACGACAAGATCGACGTTCCTTAGCTGCAGCTGTTGTAAAATTTCACGCTCATACGCTTCTCGGGAGGCATACTCTTTCGGGTTAAACGCAAATACAGGGATACCGGCCGCTTCCGCCCTCTCCACTACCTTGGCCTTGGGGCGGTCACAAACCAAAAGCTCGATGCGTGCATCGAGCCGTCCTTCCTTCACCGCATCCGCAATCGCTTGAAAATTGCTTCCGTTCCCCGATGCGAACACGGCAATGCCGAGAGGAGCCCTTCTCATACGGCTGCCCCGTTAAATGTGACAATGCGCTCCCCTGCCGTTACACGTCCAAGCGTATAGGCCTTTTCACCGTGACGCTCGAATAGCTCCGCCGCTTTCGCCGCTTGGTCTTCGGCTACGATAACGACCATCCCGATCCCCATGTTGAACGTACGGAACATATCGTTATTGCTGATTTCGCCTTCTTGCTGCATCAGTTCAAAAATCGGAAGAATCGGCCATGAACCATAATCAATCTCCACGTTCACGCCTTCAGGCAGCACGCGCGGAATATTCTCCAGGAAGCCTCCACCGGTAATGTGCGCCATGCCCTTGATCTCTACCTGCTCCAGAACGGCAAGCACCGGTTTGACATAAATCTTCGTCGGCGCCAGGAGCGTATCGCCGAGACTCCCGCCCAATGCCTCTACGTGATCGTGCAGGCTGTAACCCTTCTCCTCCAGCAGAAGCTTGCGGACAAGCGAGAAGCCGTTGCTGTGCACGCCGCTTGAAGCCAGGCCAAGCACAACATCTCCCGGACGAATCGTCTTGCCGTCGATGATCTTCTTTTTGTCTACGACACCGACGGTAAAGCCGGCGATATCGTATTCGCCTTCGCTGTACATGCCCGGCATCTCCGCCGTTTCGCCGCCGATCAAAGCACATCCCGATTGCACGCAGCCATCGCTGATGCCCTTGACGATCGCTTCGATTTTCTCGGGAATGACCTTGTCGCAAGCGAGATAATCGAGGAAAAAGAGCGGCTCCGCTCCCTGTACCACGATGTCGTTCACACACATCGCCACGGCATCGATGCCGATCGTATCGTGTTTATCCATCGCGAACGCGATTTTGAGCTTCGTGCCGACTCCGTCGGTTCCAGAGACAAGCACCGGCTCTTCATATTTATCTTTGTTCAAGCCGAACAGTCCGCCGAAACCGCCGAGCTCCGTCAATACTTCCGGTCGGAACGTCGTCTTGACGTGCTTCTTCATACGTTCCACCGCTTCGTTACCGGCTGCGATGTCAACACCGGCCTTTTTATATGCATCGGACACTTGGTATTTCCTCCCCAAATCGATATGACCCTAATTTCGCCGCTGTGCGACGCCTAAATCATCGTTACACCGCCCGCGCAATGCAGTAGTTGGCCGCCTTGTGGTTTTTACTAGCCATCTGAACGCCAATCGAGGCTAGCCGCGCGGATTGCTGCGCTGTTTTTCACCCTTACAGCTTCGAGACTGAGGGCCGCTGCACGGTCCCTGCCCCGTCACTTTTCAAGCACGGTCCGCCTCAATCGCAGCCACAGCTGAGCGCGGCTTCGTCTGGGACCGGCGTCGGATAATGGTTGTCGAAGCAAGCGGTGCAATGCCCGCGGTTGTATTCGCCGCCGGGACGGCCAATGGCCGTGAGCAAGCCTTCCTTGCTCAGGAAGTGAAGAGAATCCGCGTTGATCGCCTGGCGAATCTCTTCCACCGACTTCACCGCGGCAATAAGCTCCTTGCGGCTGGGCGTATCGATGCCGTAGAAGCACGGGTTTTGGAACGGCGGCGAACTGATCCGCACGTGCACCTCCGAAGCACCCGCTTCGCGGAGCAGATTCACGATGCGCAAGGACGTCGTCCCGCGCACGATCGAGTCGTCGATCATGACGACGCGTTTGCCTTCCACAATGCTGCGTACCGCAGACAGCTTCATTTTCACGCCCTGCTCGCGCAGCTCTTGGCTCGGCTGGATGAACGTCCGGCCGGTATAGCGGTTTTTGATCAGCCCCAGCTCATAGGGGATGCCTGTCTGCTCGGCGTAACCGATGGCGGCAGAGATGCTGGAGTCCGGCACACCGGTGACGACATCCGCATCGACGAACGATTCGATCGCCAGCTGGCGCCCCATGCGTTTGCGCGCGGAGTGAATGTTCGTCGAATCGATGTCGCTGTCCGGCCGGGCAAAATAAATGTATTCCATCGCGCAAATGGCGCGCTGTTTAATCGGTGAGAAACGGTCTTCCGTCAATGTGCCGGTCTTAAGGTCCATGACCAACAGTTCGCCGGGTTCAATGTCCCGATAGTACTGGCCGCCGACCGTATCGAATGCGCACGACTCGGATGCGAACAGCTTAGCGGTTCCAAGACGGCCCATGACAAAGGGACGCAGCCCATATGGGTCCCTTGCGGCAATGAGCTTATCCTTGGTCATGAAAAGGAACGCATAGGCGCCCTCTACCTTCAGAAGCGTTTCTTTCACGGCGCTGACAATATCGTCGTGCTTGGAACGCGCAATCAAGTGCGCAACGACTTCCGTATCGCTCGTTGTTTGGAAGATGGAGCCTTCCTTCTCCAACTGGCGCTTGATGGCCGGGGCATTGGTCAGGTTGCCGTTCGTTGCAATCGCCAGATCCCCTTCCCGATACTTGAATACGAGCGGCTGCGCATTGGCCAGCTTGCTTTCGCCCGACGTAGAGTAACGCACGTGGGCGATCGCGTTGGTGCCAACCAACGTTCCAAGGTTTTCGTTATTGAACACTTCCTTCACGAGACCCATGCCGCGATGATAGTTGAACGAATCTCCTCCGGTTACGCAGATTCCCGCACTCTCCTGGCCGCGATGCTGGAGAGCATGCAAGCCGTAGTAGGAAAGCGAGGCCGCTTCGGAGTGGCCGAACACTCCGAAGACACCGCACTCTTCTCTCAGCTTATCGAACAGTCCGTCATGGCTGCTGCCGACCCCTTCATTATAATAATCTCCGGTCCACAGCTTCGGCACCTTGACGGAACTCGCCCCTTTGCCCTTGATATTGCCTAGTCCTTGTCCGCCGACTCTCAGTTCATCAGACATGGAATCGCATCCTTCCAAACCTTTTCTAGTTGTGTTACAGATGCATCAATAACCGATTTTCCATTGACTTGAACGTTCAATTCCTGTCCGCCAACCGTACCCAATACCTGCACAGGTACGCCCGCTTCCGACAGCAGCTTCTGCAGTTCTTCCGCCTTGTCCGGCGCGGCGCTGAGCAGAATGCGCGACTGGCTTTCGCTAAACAGCGCTACGTCATTGCGCAGTTCGCTGACAAAGTTCACCTTTGCACCGATCTTCCCGCTAATACAGCTCTCTGCCAATGCCACGGCCAGACCGCCTTCCGACAAGTCGTGAGCGGAGGCTACAAGTCCGCTTTGAATCGCACGCAGCACGGCATTCAGCAGCGTTTGCTCCACATCGAGGTCGATCTGCGGCGGACGGCCTTCCGTTACGCCGTGCAATACGTATTGGAACTCGCTGCCGCCAAGTTCCGCTTTCGTCTCGCCAAGCAAGAGAACGATATCGCCTTCGCGTTTAAAGCTCTGTGTCGTAATATGGTCGATATCATGAACCAGACCGACCATACCGACAACCGGAGTCGGGTAAATCGCACCTTTGGCGTTCTCGTTGTACAAGCTGACATTTCCTCCGATTACCGGCGTATTCAGCTTGCGGCATGCTTCCGCCATCCCGTCGACCGCTTTCTCCAGCTGCCAGAAAATTTCCGGCTTCTCCGGACTGCCGAAGTTCAGGTTATCCGTAATGGCCAGTGGCTCCGCTCCCGAGCACACGTTGTTCCGAGCCGCTTCAGCTACGGCGATGCGTCCGCCAACCTCAGGATCCAGGTAGACAAAACGTCCGTTGCAGTCCGTCGACATTGACAGCGCCTTACGGGAGCCGCGAATCGTGATCACCGCCGCATCCGAGCCCGGTTGAACCGCGGTTGAAGTCCGCACCATATAATCATATTGGTTGTATATCCATTCCTTGCTGGCTACCGTAGGCGATGCCAATACCTTCATGAGCGCATCGTTCAGATCGGTAACCTCAGGGTAGCGAAGGGTGTCGATACGGCCGTTTTCCTCATAATAAGCAGGCACAGCCGAAGGCTTATGGTACATCGGAACATCGTCCACAAGCGCTTTAACCGGCATATTGCCGACCAGCTCGCCCTTATGGTAAAGCTTCAGGTTGCCGTCGTCCGTCACCTTACCGACCTTATGACAAGGTAAGCCCCAACGTTCAAAAATCGCTTTCGCCTGCGCTTCATGCTCGGGCTTCACCACGAACAGCATCCGTTCCTGGGATTCTGACAGCATCATCTCGTAAGGCGTCATGCCTTCTTCGCGCTGCGGCACCTCATCGAGGTAAAGCTCCATGCCGTTGCCCGCTTTGCTGGCCATCTCGGAGCTGGAACAGGTAAGCCCGGCGGCGCCCATATCTTGAATGCCGACAACGATTCCCGAGTTGATCAGCTCAAGGCAGGCTTCGAGCACCAGCTTCTCCATGAACGGATCGCCGACTTGAACGGCCGAGCGCTTGGATTCCGACTTTTCAGACAAATCCTCGGAAGCGAACGTCGCCCCGTGAATGCCGTCGCGTCCTGTTGCCGGACCCACGTAGAATACCGGGTTGCCGACGCCTTTGGCCACGCCTTTTTGAATTTTGTCATGCTCAATGATACCGACACACATCGCGTTGACGAGCGGATTGCCCTCATAGCTCTCGTCGAACATCACTTCGCCGCCCACCGTCGGAATTCCGATACAGTTACCGTACCCCGCAATGCCCGATACGACGTTCTCAAATAAATATTTCACACGATCGTTGGTCAGCTTGCCGAAACGCAGGCTGTTCAATAAAGCAACCGGACGCGCGCCCATCGAGAAAATATCGCGGATAATGCCGCCCACGCCGGTAGCCGCGCCTTGATACGGCTCAACGGCCGACGGGTGGTTGTGGCTTTCGATCTTAAACACCACCGCCTGGTTGTCTCCGATATCCACGATACCGGCCCCTTCACCAGGTCCCATCAGGACTTTTGGTCCACTGGTCGGGAATTTTTTCAATACCACCTTGGAGTTTTTGTAGGAGCAGTGCTCCGACCACATGACGCTGAATACGCCGATCTCTACGTAATTCGGTTTCCGTCCGAGGAACCCGCAAATCTGTTCATACTCCGAGTCCGTAACGCCGAACTGCCTGTAAATCTGCTGCTCTGCAATTTGTTCCGCTGTTGGTTCCTTAGCCGATAGCTGCTGCGCCATGCTTCTCCCTCCAAGTGCTCAATATCGATGTAAACATCCTCCGTCCGTCCGCCGAGCCCAAGATCTCATGCACCGCACGCTCCGGGTGAGGCATCATGCCAAGCACGTTGCCCTCACGGTTGCAAATCCCTGCAATATCGTCCACCGAACCGTTCGGATTGCTGCCTGCTTCATATCGGAAAACGATCTGGTTATTGGCCTTCAGCTCAGCCAGCGTCGCCTCGTCGCAGTAGTAATTGCCTTCGCCGTGAGCGATCGGAATGTTGATCAGTTCGCCCTTGTTGTATTCTTTGGTGAAGGGGGTATCCGTGTTTTCCACTTGCAGAAGTGCCGCGTGGCAGCGGAACTTCAAGGACCGGTTGCGCAGCATCGCGCCTGGAAGCAGCCCCGATTCGAGCAAGATTTGGAATCCGTTGCAAATGCCGAGTATATATTTGCCTAGCGCCGCGGCTTGAACCAAAGCGTTCATCACAGGAGCAAACCGTGCGATAGCGCCTGTACGCAAATAATCGCCATAGGAAAAGCCCCCGGGAAGGATGATGCAGTCATATTTCGACAAATCCGTCTCTGTATGCCATACATAATCCACAGGCTGTCCGATCGTATCCTCCACCGCTTTATAGCAGTCGATATCGCAGTTGGAGCCCGGAAATACCAGTACCGCAAAATTCATTGTTCGTGCTCCTCCTTTTATTAGGCCTGTACCAGCTCGAAACGGTAGTCCTCGATCACCGTGTTGGCCAACAACTTTTCACACATGGCCTTCAAACGCTCTTCCGCAGCCGCGCGGTCATCGGTGTTCAATTCCACTTCCAGATACTTGCCGATTCTTACTTTCTCCACCTCGTCAAAACCCATTGAATGGAGCGCGCCTTGAACGGCGGTTCCCTGAACATCTAGTACGCTTTGCTTGATCGTTACATACACGGTCGCTTTAAACATCGGATAAGTACCTCCTGCAAAATGTTTGTTCGTTCGATCTACCGCAGAGCGGCAATTACCCTTGCACCAAACGGTTATAAATATCGCGGTAACGCTTGGATGTTTCTTCCACTACATGCAGCGGCAAAGGATCCGGCTCGCTGTTCTTGTCCCAGCCTGTGCCTGCCAAATACGTACGTACCGGCTCCTTATCCATACCGTCGATCTCAATATCGAGCTCGTACTTTTCCTGCGCCCAGAATCGGGAGGAGTCCGGAGTAAAAATTTCATCAATTAATATAATTTCGCCGTCAATAAGTCCAAACTCAAATTTCGTATCCGCCAAAATGATGCCGCGCTCGGCACAAATCGCATGAGCAAACTCGTACAGCCGGATGCTCTTTTCCTGCAGCTGTTCCGTGAGCTCCGCTCCAACCAGCTCTTTCATCCGCTCTATGGAAATGTCTTCGTCATGTCCGACATCGTTCTTTGCAGCAGGGGTGAAAATCGGTTGGGGAAACCGCTCGTTTTTCCGCATTCCTGCCGGAAGCTTATGTCCGTTCACCTCGCCTGTCTGCTGATACTGGCGCCAGCCGCCGCCCGTAATATACCCGCGGACCACGCATTCGATATCGATCCGCTCTGCTTTGCGCGTAACCATAAAGCGGTCCTTCATCACCTCGCGGTCCGTAATCAGATCGCCGAGCTTATCCACATCCCCATGAACCATATGATTCGGCTGTATCGAAGCCGTCCGCTCAAACCAGAACTTGCTCAAGCTGTTCAGTACGTTGCCCTTGTCCGGCACCGCCGGGCTGAGCACCCAGTCGAATGCCGAGATCCGGTCGGTGACCGCAATCAGATAGTGTTCGCCGAGATCGTACAGTTCCCGCACCTTGCCCTTATACAGCAGCGGAGCCTTCACATAGGCTTCCGCGCTTGAAATGGCCGTTGTCGCAGCGCTCATCGTCCTCCTGGCCTCCCCTTTATCAGCTCAAGCCCAAACGCTTGAAAATCGTATCCACATGCTTTAAATGCCAGCTCGGATCAAATGCATCCTCGATCTCTTCCAAGCTCAAAACTTCCCGTACCGCCGGCGTATTCTCAATAATTTCGCGGAACGAGCGCTGCTCTTCCCACGCCTGCATCGCTCGCGGCTGAACCGTATCGTATGCCTGCTCGCGGCTGAAGCCCTTGTCGATCAGCTTTGTCATTACGCGACCGGAGAAAGGTACGCCGTATGTGCTTTGCATGTTGCGCTTCATATTTTCCGGGAACACCGTCAAGTTTTTCACGATGTTGCCCAAACGGTTCAGCATATAGTTAAGCAAAATCGTCGCATCCGGTAAAATAATACGTTCCACGGACGAATGGGAAATATCTCTCTCATGCCACAGCGTAACGTTCTCGTATGCGGACACCATATGACCGCGGATCACACGCGCCAAACCGGAGATGCTTTCGCAGCCGATCGGATTGCGTTTGTGCGGCATAGCCGACGAGCCCTTCTGTCCCTTGGCGAACGGCTCCTCCACCTCGCGGAACTCGCTCTTTTGCAGCGCGCGGATTTCCGTCGCAAATTTGTCCAGCGAAGTCGCGATCAAAGCGAGCGTAGCCATATACTCAGCGTGGCGGTCGCGCTGCAGCGTCTGCGTCGAGATCGGTGCGGGCTTCGTGCCGAGCTTGCCGCACACGTATTCCTCTACGAACGGGTCGATGTTGGCGTATGTGCCTACGGCGCCGGAGATTTTACCGTACTGTACGCCGTCGGCAGCATAGCGGAACCGCTCCAGATTGCGTTTCATTTCCTCATACCAGAGCGCCATTTTCAAGCCGAAGGTCGTAGGCTCGGCATGTACGCCATGCGTCCGTCCCATCATCGGCGTATGTTTATAAGCGATGGCTTTGTCACGAACAATATCGATGAAGTTTATGATGTCCCGTTCCAGAATTTCGTTGGCTTGCTTGAGCAAATAACCGAGAGCCGTATCCACCACGTCCGTCGAGGTCAGACCGTAATGCACCCATTTGCGTTCAGGTCCCAACGTTTCGGATACCGCACGGGTGAACGCAATGACGTCGTGGCGGGTTTCCTGTTCAATTTCGTAGATGCGCTCAATATCAAAGCTTGCCTTTTTGCGCAGCTCGACAACATCTTCCTTCGGAATGACGCCCAACTCGGACCAGGCTTCACAAGAAAGCAGCTCCACTTCCAGCCAAGCCTTGAATTTGTTTTCTTCCGTCCAAATAGCGCCCATTTCGGGTCTTGTATAGCGATTGATCATTGGTTCCCCATCCTTCGTTTAATTCTTTTCTATAGATTCCCAAATATGTGAAGCCTCTATCCAATGAAATGCCGCTTCCACCGTTTCGGACAGCAGATTGACGTGTCCCATTTTCCTTCCTGTTTTGGCTTCATGCTTGCCGTACAAGTGGAGCTTCGCCGTCACGCCGGGCACAACCCGCTCCGATTCCGCATTCACGATCCAATCCAGCAACGGCTGTACGTGCTCGCCCAATACGTTAACCATCACTACAGAAGAGAGCAGCGCCGTATCGCCCAGCGGAAGGTTGCATATCGCCCGGATATGCTGCTCGAATTGCGATGTCCGGCACGCATCCATCGTATAATGACCGGAGTTATGCGGACGCGGCGCAAGCTCGTTGACGTACAGCTCTCCATCGGCCGTCAGAAACATCTCTACTGCAATCAGACCGATCACATCGAGCTCTTCGGCAATTTGCCGCGCCATCGCTTCCGCCTTCTTCAACACGGCTTCCGGCGCACGAGCCGGAACAATGGACAGATGCAAAATATTGTTCACATGCACGTTCTCGGCCGGCGGAAATACCTTGACTTCCCCCCGCGGGCTTCTGGCCGCAATCACGGATATTTCTTTCTCAAACCGGATAAACTGCTCAAGTACCAGCTCCGTTTTGGCCTTGCTCAAAGCGTCATAAGCCTCATGCACTTCTTCCAGCGAACGGATGATCCATTGGCCCTTGCCGTCATAGCCGCCCGTTGCCGTTTTGAGCACGCAGGGGGTTCCAAACCGCCGTACCGCTTCACGCAGCTCCTCTTCATTTTTGATCTCCGCATAAGGCGCTACCTTGACTCCGGCAGCTTCAATCGCCCGTTTCTCGCGCAGCCGATGCTGCGTGGTGTAAAGCAATCGGCTGCCCTGCGGCACATACGATTCGGCCATCAACAGGGAAGTCACTCCCGCATCCACGTTCTCGAATTCATACGTAATGACATCCGACTGTTCCGCTAACTGCCTTGCCGCCGCCGCATCGTAATATTCTGCAACGATCTGGCGATCGGCCACCTGTCCGCAGGGCGCATCCGGCATCGGATCCAACGTAACAAAGCGGTAGCCCATCGCGCGTCCGGCCAAAGCCAGCATCCGGCCAAGCTGCCCGCCTCCAAGGATGCCTATGGTTGCCCCCGGTGCAAGCACCCGATCAGGATTGTACGCCTTGCTTGCCATATTCTCTTGCGTCATTCCAGCACGCTCTTTTCCACTACCGTCTTTGCGATGCGCTCGCGCCGTTGCGTTATTTTCCGCTGCAGCTCCGGATCGAATGCCCCAAGCATCTGCGCTGCGAGAAGACCGGCATTCGTCGCCCCGGCATGTCCGATGGCCACCGTAGCGACGGGAACGCCGCCTGGCATCTGTACGATGGACAGCAGAGAATCCAGACCGTTCAACGTGGACGTTTTGACCGGAACGCCGATCACAGGCAGCACTGTCTTGGAGGCTACCATACCCGGCAGATGCGCGGCTCCGCCCGCGCCCGCAATAATCACCTTCAGCCCCCGCTCTTGTGCCGACGCTGCATATTCGAACATCAGGTCAGGCGTTCTGTGTGCCGAAACGACTTTTTTTCATAGGGCACACCCAGTTCCTCCAGCACGCCGCATGCATGCTTCATCGTCTCCCAGTCCGATTGACTGCCCATAATGACTCCTACAAGAACTGACATCCGTAAACCTCCATGTCGTTTATCATCTGGCTGATATAAAAACAAAAACGTCCTTTTGATAGACGCTGGACCGCTAATGCACAGTCTATCGGCAGGACGACAAGAAATATCCACAAGCGAAAGCTAAGGCCATTGCACCGCAGTGCAGACCTTCTATACTATCGCTCACTCGTAGTCCAAAAATTTAAGGTTTTCGGGTAGAAACTTTCGGGCCTTATTCCCGATGATATACGAGAGATTATTCGACTTTTTCCGAATGATTATCCATTCGCTGATACGTTTTCAGTTTAACAGGCTTTAACACCGGATGTCAACTACAAAAGACGAACATTAACTAAAAAGACATAAATAATAGTTCGCATTTCGTACCCTATTCATTCAGATTTTTCCTGATAGTGGCATGTTTTATTTTATATTCTTCAGTTCCTCGAGGCCGTCTTCGACTTCTGTCTTGGATAAATTGCCTGCAGCCAGCCGCTCTTCTTCGACAGAACGCCAGCGTTCGTACATGCGTATCCCTTCATCCAGCACCGTTATCCACTCCTCACGGAGATGTTCATCCTCGTTTAGCTCGTCCAATAAATGAAATAAAACATCCTCGCTTTTGGCATATTGTCCGCAATCCTCATAATAAAAAACAAGCTTATGCATGGTATCCGTCGGCATAGACGCACGGTTCGCGAGAGCCAGCGCCGCATCGATCCGCTCTTTGAACATCCCGCCCAATTCATCCCGGGGATCCATCTCCCTGGCGGTGAGCAGCAAGTCCAGCGCCTTTAAGCCATCCTTAATTGCAGCAGCCGCGTGACCGCTCTCTTTCTGTGCAGCGCCCCGCGCGTTCAGCATATCTCCTAAAGCCAGCACTTTTCCTTGATCGACATGTCCGTCCTTGGAAAGCAGTGCGAGCAAATCCTTGGTAGATAAAGCGTGAATCAGCCTGGAATTCAGCCCTAACAATTGACGCATGGCCTGATTCAACAGTTCAAGGGCTTCCTGCAAACGTTGATTTTTCCTTGCGAACATTACTTTATGCAGCACTTCCGTCGTCTGCTCAATCAACCGCATGAGATAATCGCGTCTGTACATGATCTCTTCCCTTCAATTCTGGCCGTGTCGTTCTTTTTATTGTACAGGATTATGCAGCATGAGGAAAACCGGCGCTAGAAGCAATTCCATTATGAGGGAATGATTGGTTGATTTTGTGCATTGAACCGGAACATTATCCTATGTTAGGCTTTTAAAAGCCGAATCGTACAGCTTAATTATGTGTACGTACGGGGGACTAAGCACTTGGGGTGAATGCTTGCAGGCTGCACGGCTGCGCTAGGGAACAACCTCTTCCCGAACCCGACAACTAACCTCGGAGGCAAAAACAGGAGGGACGCATCATGAATTTTCGTTTCAAAAACATGCTCCTGGCATGTGTATTTGCCGTGCCTTCAGTTTTAACGGCATCTATACCCGCACATGCGCAGGAACCTGTACGCCTGGCTGATGACGTCAAGGTACAGGTAAACAAAAAGCTCGTGGCATTTCCGGATGCACAGCCTTTTGTGGATGAGAATCACAAACTTCAGGTCCCCGCGAGAGCGGTTACGGACAAGCTCGGGTACAAGCTTCAGTGGGAACAAGACGGTTCCCGATTCACCATTACAATACAGAGCAGCGACAAAACCGTTTCGCTGTCGACCGGTGACCGGAGCATGACGGTTAACGGAAAACCGACTCAAATTACGGACCCGGCCAAGTTTGTAGACGGACGCGTGTATGTCCCTTTTCGGCTGATTTCCGATACTTTCGGAATCAAAACCCAATGGGACAAGATCAACCGGATCGCGATTCTCAGCACGGACGGCCAATATCATGCTCCCGCATGGTACCGGCCGGTGAACAAGGTTAGCAAGGTACCGAATTATTCCAAAGTGATCGTAGCCAAGGCTACGGCCTATACTGCTTCTGCCGATGAGAACGGCGGTTATGCGGGACTCGACTATATGGGCAACCCGCTGCGTCTGGGTACCATTGCCGTAGATCCGTCCGTGATCCCGCTCGGCTCTAAAGTGTATGTCGAGGGTTATACGTATGATGGTCTTCCTGCCGGCGGAATGTACGCCACGGCAACCGATACAGGAGGTGCGGTGAAAGGCAACCGCATAGACATTTTCCTGCCTGAGAGCAAAAATAAAGCAAGAATGTTCGGAATTCAACAAGTAAAAGTATATATTCTCGGTTCATGATCTTATTTGATTCTCATCCATAGCACGAAGCGGCCGTCTCTCCATCGAGGCGGCTGCTTTTTTTTGGCTGCCGGACTTGCCGCATACTTTTGTTCTGACGTCCAAAACCTAAGATGGTCATGTCAGAACGGAGGTCGATTCGTTATGCATCGCCGTATATGTAGGTTCATGATTGCTTTGGTGGTCCTGTTTCTTACTGGCGCCGCTCCCTCAAACAGCGAGGTCGTATGGAACGTCGAGACGGATCAGAAGCTGATCGCACTTACGTTTGATGATGGACCGAATCCGGTGTATACGCCGCAGATTTTGGATTTGCTGAATCAATACGGGGCTAAAGGCACTTTTTTCGTTATTGGCAAACGCGTGCAGATGTACCCTGCCATTGCCATCCGCGAGGTAAACGAGGGACATGAAATCGCCAATCATACGTTCGATCATCATTACTTGAAAAACTTTCCCCCCGAACGTCTCATAGAAGAAATCCGCCAAACCCAGGAGGTTATATTCGATATCACAGAACAAATGCCGCACGTTTTCCGTCCCCCTGGAGGTTTTTACAATGATGCCCTGCTTCAATCTGTCAAAAAGGATCAACTTACGGTCGTGATGTGGTCTTGGTATCAGGATACGCAGGATTGGAAAAAGCCGGGCGTAGACAAAATTGTCCGCCAGGTTCTGGACAATGCCCACAACGGCGATATTGTGCTGTTCCACGATCTTCAAGGGGACTGCACCCAGACCGTAGAGGCTCTTAAACAAATTTTACCCGAGCTGACACGGCGGGGTTATCAGTTCGTCACCGTATCGGATTTGATTGCCAAAACACGCAAATAAACCGTTTATCTTCAAAAGATGTGATCATGGTGCGGTCGGGATGTCCTATGATATAATCAATTGGAATTCAATAAGCTATGTTATGAGGGATATCATGCTTTCTTTTGAAGAAAAACGTGCCGTTGTGGAATCGTTCCCGGAGTTGGAACGTAAAAATGTATCCTTGGGCCGGATCAATTATCATTATGAAAAAAGCGCCCATGACAAAAAGATTGTGGTTTATCATCTGCATCCGAACGGTAACGGTTTTGTTTATGCCGGTCTTCTGTATGGTTACGATCAGGATGACAAAGGCTTGGTCAATATTCGTGATTTCTCCAAGGAACAGCTTCATGCGATCATAGAGGCCTCCATCCGCTCTCTCTCCCCGAGAACAACAGAGGAACAGGCCATTATTGGAGATGCAAAAGAAGAAAGATGGATCGGTCCGGATAACCATACGCTTGTGCTGCTGGAAGAAGACGAAATGTGGTATGTGTACTCGGGACTTCATCTGGAGTCCGCTTTTGACACCTATGATGAGGCGATCAAATATCTACACGATGAAGGATTTTCACGTATGTAGCTTTATCGCTTAGGGTTTCTGGACCACGCTTGGTGTTCAAGGCACCTCACTCTTGGTTGGGATGGGGTGCCTTTGCCTTTGTTTTTTGTATCATATACTTGTTCAGGATCATGGGAAAGGAGCGGCGCCGCATGGTTTTCAGAGAGCAACACGCTTACTTGAGGAGTATCGAGCTGTTAAGGGACCGGATTCCCTCATTTACAGCATACCCGTTTAATCTTCCTTCCTTGCGCGAACTCACCTCTTTGCCTTTGCACCCCAAAGTAACCTATATTATAGGCGAGAACGGAATGGGAAAATCCACACTGCTTGAAGCGGCGGCTATCGCATGGGGATTTAATCCGGAGGGCGGCAGTCTCCATTTTACATTTTCTACCCATTCATCGCATTCCGAGCTGCACCGCTATATCCGTTTGGTACGCGGAGTCCGTAAACCGAAAGACGGCTTCTTTTTCCGCGCCGAAACCTATTACAACCTGGCAACGAACATTGATGAAATGGATCGTGAGCAGTCCTCGGCCCCCCCTATCATACGGTCATATGGCGACAAATCACTGCACGAGCAATCCCATGGAGAATCGTTCTTCGCGGCTTTCCTTCACCGTTTCGGAGGGAATGGCCTTTACATTTTGGATGAGCCCGAGGCGGCCTTGTCTCCTTTTAAGCAGCTGTCCATGCTGGCCCGTATTCACGCTTTAGTGAACCGAAACTCCCAGTTTATTATTTCTACTCATTCTCCCATTTTAATGGGATATCCCGACGCTCTGATGTACAATCTTACGGACAAGGGCATTGAACAGATAACTCTGGAAGAAACCGATCATTATATCATTATGAAACAGTTCCTGCTAAACCGGGAACGGATGCTGAAGGAATTGTTCGCAGATGTGGAATAATCATAAAAGACCAATAGCAAGAGCAGGCATCCTTGTGCTTCCGCCGGATCCCTGCTCTTTCTCTAATGGCCTGTAACCGATCCATGAGGTCAGATTGGCTTTCCGTTCTTCTTCACATCAAACTTCCCGCTTCGGTTATCAACGGCTCCCGGCTGATTACCTACAGGAGGATCGATTTGTACGGCCTCATTCGTTGTCCGCGTATGATGCAGGTCGGTTGCTCCCGCGGCATGGGTTCCTAATTCGGCCAGTTCTTCATTTTCGTTGTTATTTTGCACTTTGCCCATGAACTCATTCCTCCTTGAGGTGTGGTTTGTGAACTTACGCTTTCCTTCGACGTAGCTTCCGAGCTTTTTGGAGTATTCGAATCTAGATCCGTCATCTCCATATATCAGCTTTCTTGCTGGATATCATTACAGCTCTAAAGTTGTAAATCTTCAGTTAGTATGCAGTCTGTTTGCCCTGATTCATTCAACCGCTCTTTACCAATAAAGGGAATATCGGAATGTTATGTATGTTAAAATCCAATTTACATCGAGGGAGGCTTCCATGTATAAGCGTAATATTATCCTGAAGTACAAAAAGCCTGCAAGTCATTTAATATGACTTGCAGGCTTTTTGAATACATTTGCTTGGCGACGTTCTACTCTCCCAGGACCCTGCGGTCCAAGTACCATCGACGCTGGAAGGCTTAACGGTCGTGTTCGGTATGGGTACGCGTGGTTCCCTTCCGCCATCATCACCAAACGTATTCATTTCTCAAGGCTTGCGCCCTGAAAACTGGATCGAAACCAAGCCGCTGATCATCTTCATGTGCTTTTTGGATAAGCCCTCGACCGATTAGTATTCGTCAGCTCCACACGTTGCCGTGCTTCCACCCCGAACCTATCTACCTCGTCGTCTACAAGGGGTCTTACTTACTGGGAAATCTCATCTTGAGGGGGGCTTCACGCTTAGATGCTTTCAGCGCTTATCCCTTCCGTACTTGGCTATCCAGCCGTGCCTCTGGCGAGACAACTGGTACACCAGCGGTACGTCCATCCCGGTCCTCTCGTACTAAGGACAGCTCCTCTCAAATTTCCTGCGCCCGCGACAGATAGGGACCGAACTGTCTCACGACGTTCTGAACCCAGCTCGCGTACCGCTTTAATGGGCGAACAGCCCAACCCTTGGGACCTACTTCAGCCCCAGGATGCGATGAGCCGACATCGAGGTGCCAAACCTCCCCGTCGATGTGGACTCTTGGGGGAGATAAGCCTGTTATCCCCAGGGTAGCTTTTATCCGTTGAGCGATGGCCCTTCCATTCGGTACCACCGGATCACTAAGCCCGACTTTCGTCCCTGCTCGACCTGTTTGTCTCGCAGTCAAGCTCCCTTTTGCCTTTGCACTCTGCGAATGATTTCCAACCATTCTGAGGGAACCTTGGGGCGCCTCCGTTACGCTTTAGGAGGCGACCGCCCCAGTCAAACTGCCCACCTGACACTGTCCCCATACCCGCTTAGGGCACCAGGTTAGAACTCCGATACGATCAGGGTGGTATCCCAACGTCGCCTCCACACAAGCTGGCGCTCATGCTTCTCTGGCTCCCACCTATCCTGTACAGATCGTACCAAAGTCCAATATCAAGCTGCAGTAAAGCTCCATGGGGTCTTTCCGTCTTGTCGCGGGTAACCTGCATCTTCACAGGTATTAAAATTTCACCGGATCTCTCGTCGAGACAGCGCCCAAGTCGTTACGCCATTCGTGCGGGTCAGAATTTACCTGACAAGGAATTTCGCTACCTTAGGACCGTTATAGTTACGGCCGCCGTTTACTGGGGCTTCGGTTCACAGCTTCGGGTTGCCCCTAACCGCTCCCCTTAACCTTCCAGCACCGGGCAGGCGTCAGCCCGTATACTTCGCCTTGCGGCTTCGCACAGACCTGTGTTTTTGCTAAACAGTCGCTTGGGCCTTTTCACTGCGGCCCCCTCGGGCTATTCACCCTACCGGGGCACCCCTTCTCCCGAAGTTACGGGGTCATTTTGCCGAGTTCCTTAACGAGAGTTCTTCCGCGCGCCTTAGCATTCTCTGCTCGCCTACCTGTGTCGGTTTGCGGTACGGGCACCTTCTCCCTGGCTAGAGGCTTTTCTTGGCAGCCTGAACTCATGACCTTCGGTACTCCAATTTTCCCTCCCCATCACAGCCCAGCCTTTCGATGTGCGGATTTGCCTGCACACCAGCCTCACTGCTTGGACGAGCATCCATCAGCTCGCGTCACTATCCTTCTGCGTCACCCCATCGCTCATAACGGTTCACGGTGGTACAGGAATTTCAACCTGTTGTCCTTCGACTACGCCTTTCGGCCTCGCCTTAGGTCCCGACTTACCCTGAGCGGACGAACCTTCCTCAGGAACCCTTAGGCTTTCGGCGGATCAGATTCTCACTGATCTTTTCGTTACTCATACCGGCATTCTCACTTGTAACCGCTCCAGCTGTCCTCACGATCAACCTTCTACGCTGTTACAACGCTCCCCTACCCCAGATATATTCATATCTAGCCATAGCTTCGGTGGTGTGTTTAGCCCCGTTACATTTTCGGCGCAGAGTCACTCGACCAGTGAGCTATTACGCACTCTTTGAATGGTGGCTGCTTCTAAGCCAACATCCTGGTTGTCTGCGCAACTCCACATCCTTTCCCACTTAACACACACTTGGGGACCTTAGCTGATGATCTGGGCTGTTTCCCTCTTGACAATGGATCTTAGCACTCACTGTCTGACTCCCGGGTTAACGTCTGTGGCATTCAGAGTTTGACTGGACTTGGTAACCCTTGGCGGGCCCCGCACCCAATCAGTGCTTTACCTCCACGACGCATCTCCCGAGGCTAGCCCTAAAGCTATTTCGGGGAGAACCAGCTATCTCCGAGTTCGATTGGAATTTCTCCGCTACCCCCACCTCATCCCCGAATTTTTCAACATTCGTGGGTTCGGGCCTCCAGTGCGTGTTACCGCACCTTCACCCTGGACAGGGGTAGATCACACGGTTTCGGGTCTACGCCTGCAAACTCATTCGCCCTGTTCAGACTCGCTTTCGCTGCGGCTTCGGCTTCTCACCTTAACCTCGCTTGCAAACGTAACTCGCCGGTTCATTCTACAAAAGGCACGCCATCACTCATTAACGAGCTCTGACTTCTTGTAAGCACACGGTTTCAGGTTCTCTTTCACTCCGCTCCCGCGGTTCTTTTCACCTTTCCCTCACGGTACTGCTTCACTATCGGTCGCCAGGGAGTATTTAGCCTTGGCAGATGGTCCTGCCGGATTCCCACGAGGTTTCACGTGTCTCGCGGTACTCGGGATCCGTCTAGGGCTTTCGCAGAATTTCGGCTACAGGGCTGTTACCTTCTCTGGCCGGCCTTTCCAGACCGCTTCACCTACTCTGCTCAACCCACGTTGACGTCCCACAACCCCAGGGGGCAAGCCCCCTGGTTTGGGCTAATCCGCTTTCGCTCGCCGCTACTGACGGAATCACTTTTGTTTTCTTTTCCTGAGGGTACTTAGATGTTTCAGTTCCCCTCGTCTGCCTCCTATGCAGCTATGTATTCACTGCATGGTACGTATCTATTACGATACGCAGGTTTCCCCATTCGGACATCCCCGGATCAAAGCCTGCTTACGGCTCCCCGAGGCATTTCGTCGTTCGCCACGTCCTTCATCGGCTCCTGGCGCCTAGGCATCCTCCGTGTGCTCTTATTAGCTTAACCAATTTGGTTATTCGGTACCGACACTTACGTATCGGCTGCTGACGATTTTCTTACGAAAATCGCAGCGGGATGATTCAGCATTTTGCTTCGTTTCGATATCCAGTTTTCAAGGAACAAACGTATTTTCGCTGCCGTTTTACCGGCAGGAAAGGCATCTTACCATGCTCCGGCTTGCCGATGCAACCATCAACTTTTGCCAAGAACACGCTAAGCTTTGAAAGGCATTGCACCTTTCAAAACTGAACACGAGTGAGTGCCGTTGCAACTTGCGTTGCAGATTTGTCCGCTGACCTACCGTCAGCATGGACTCCATAGAAAGGAGGTGATCCAGCCGCACCTTCCGATACGGCTACCTTGTTACGACTTCACCCCAATCATCTACCCCACCTTCGGCGGCTGGCTCCTTGCGGTTACCCCACCGACTTCGGGTGTTGTAAACTCTCGTGGTGTGACGGGCGGTGTGTACAAGACCCGGGAACGTATTCACCGCGGCATGCTGATCCGCGATTACTAGCAATTCCGACTTCATGCAGGCGAGTTGCAGCCTGCAATCCGAACTGAGACCGGCTTATAAGGATTCGCTCCGGATCGCTCCTTCGCTTCCCGTTGTACCGGCCATTGTAGTACGTGTGTAGCCCAGGTCATAAGGGGCATGATGATTTGACGTCATCCCCACCTTCCTCCGGTTTGTCACCGGCAGTCAACTTAGAGTGCCCAACTTAATGCTGGCAACTAAGCTCAAGGGTTGCGCTCGTTGCGGGACTTAACCCAACATCTCACGACACGAGCTGACGACAACCATGCACCACCTGTCTCCTCTGTCCCGAAGGAAAGGTACATCTCTGTACCGGTCAGAGGGATGTCAAGACCTGGTAAGGTTCTTCGCGTTGCTTCGAATTAAACCACATACTCCACTGCTTGTGCGGGTCCCCGTCAATTCCTTTGAGTTTCACTCTTGCGAGCGTACTCCCCAGGCGGAGTGCTTATTGTGTTGACTTCGGCACCAAGGGTATCGAAACCCCTAACACCTAGCACTCATCGTTTACGGCGTGGACTACCAGGGTATCTAATCCTGTTTGCTCCCCACGCTTTCGCGCCTCAGCGTCAGTTACAGTCCAGAAAGCCGCCTTCGCCACTGGTGTTCCTCCACATCTCTACGCATTTCACCGCTACACGTGGAATTCCGCTTTCCTCTCCTGCACTCAAGCCACCCAGTTTTCGGTGCGATCCGGGGTTGAGCCCCGGGCTTATACACCAAACTTAAGCGGCCGCCTGCGCGCGCTTTACGCCCAATAATTCCGGACAACGCTTGCCCCCTACGTATTACCGCGGCTGCTGGCACGTAGTTAGCCGGGGCTTTCTTCTCAAGTACCGTCACCCTCAGGGCAGTGACTCCCCAAGGCGTTCTTCCTTGGCAACAGAGCTTTACGATCCGAAAACCTTCTTCACTCACGCGGCGTTGCTCCGTCAGACTTGCGTCCATTGCGGAAGATTCCCTACTGCTGCCTCCCGTAGGAGTCTGGGCCGTGTCTCAGTCCCAGTGTGGCCGATCACCCTCTCAGGTCGGCTACGCATCGTCGCCTTGGTGAGCCGTTACCCCACCAACTAGCTAATGCGCCGCAGGCCCATCTGTAAGCCACAGCTTGCACCGTGTTTCTTGATCCCTCCATGCGGAGAAACCACCTATCCGGTCTTAGCTACCGTTTCCGGTAGTTATCCCGGTCTTACAGGCAGGTTGCCTACGTGTTACTCACCCGTCCGCCGCTCCAGGGGGGCTCCCGTAAGGGTGCACCCCTAGCGCTCGACTTGCATGTATTAGGCACGCCGCCAGCGTTCGTCCTGAGCCAGGATCAAACTCTCCATGAAAGAAAAGCTGATTAGCTCATACATCTACTACTGGCGAGAATCTCTCGATTCTCTATCTTTACACTCACTCGTTGTTCAGTTTTCAAAGGGCAATTTCATTCTCTTAAAAGTTTCCGATAAATCCGATCAATCTCAATTGACCTCCGGAATCAACTCTTATATATTATCACATTTCTCCTCAGCATGCAAGCATTTTTTCCAACCTTCATATTCAAGTTTCAAGTTGAATCTGTTTCAATGCCTGCCTCAGAAGCGACAAAGAGTAATATATCAAAAATGAAAATAGAAAGCAACTGTTTTATTTGTTGAAAATTTTCCATGGAGCAGTCCGATTCAACCTGCTCCATGATTATTCCAGTCTATACCGACCAGGCCTCGAGTTTTAACTGCGGTTCAGCTTTCATATCAAGCGCCGCAAACTGGCCGCGGCGGTATTTCAAGAACGCGGCGGCGCCGATCATCGCCGCATTGTCGGTGCACAAGCTAAGCGGCGGCGCGAGCAAAGGTACGCCTTCATGCCTACAGCGCGTTTCGAGCGCCGTTCTCAGACCCTTGTTGGCGGCTACCCCGCCCGCAAGCAGCAGCTGCTTTGCGCCAAACTTCCTCACGGCGCGAATGGCCTTTTCCACCAGGACGTCGATGACTGAGTCCTGGAACCCTCGCGCCACAGCCTCCGGGGCCAAAGGCTGCCCTTTCATGTTGGCCTGATTCAACACAGCCAACACAGCCGACTTCAGCCCGCTGAAGCTGAAGTCGTAAGAATCCGGCTCAAGCCATGCGCGGGGAAGCGTCACCGCTTCCGTCGCCTCATGCGCCAGACGATCAATATGAGGACCGCCGGGATACGGCAGCTTGAGTGCCCGTCCGACTTTGTCATAGGCTTCGCCAACGGCATCGTCTCTGGTTTGACCGATGATGCGGAAGCTCCCCTCGGATTCCACATGCACCAGCTCCGTATGTCCTCCCGACACCACAAGAGCCATAAAAGGATATTCCAACTTGTGCACCAGCTCGTTGGCATAAATATGGCCGGCAATGTGGTGTACGCCAATAAGAGGCAGGTCGAGGGCACAAGCGAAAGCTTTTGCGGCCACCACGCCAACCAGCAGCGAACCGACCAAGCCCGGGCCCTGGGTAACGGCAACAGCCGCCAACTGCTGCGGCTGCACCCCGGCCTGCGTCAGCGCCTCTTCCAGAATCCACGTGATCGATTCCACATGCTTCCGTGAAGCTACCTCCGGAACAACACCGCCGAATCTTTTATGAGTCTCCACCTGACTTGAAACCACGTTAGAAAGAATTTCCCGTCCGTCACGGACTACCGCTGCAGACGTTTCGTCGCAGCTCGTCTCCACCGCAAGAATATAAACGGGTGCCGAATCGCCTTCATTCCCATGGCTTATCATATGATCTCTATTCATATATGCAAACCTGCTTCCTGTTCCTGAATGTTAAAATCTCAGGATCGCAATTCTCATACTTCCTTACTTCATTGGTTTTGCAGAAACGAAATTGCTCAGTGTTCCTGAATGTCAAAATCTCAGGATCGCAATTCTCATACTTCCTTACTTCATTGGTTTTGCAGAAGCGAAATTGCTCGCCGTTATTTGCTTATACGGTTCGTTTTGGAAGATCCGCCCACATGATGATGGCATCTTCTTTATTATCCGTATAATATCCCCGGCGAACGCCTACAGACCGAAATCCCTTTTTCTCGTACAGCCGCTGGGCAATCTTGTTGGATGGGCGCACCTCAAGCGTCATCCGTACCGCCCCATAAAAGCTGGCGGTGCGCTGCATTTCCGTCAGCAATCGTTCTCCCAGCTTGCGACCCCGGTATTTTGCCCGGATCGCTATATTGGTGACATGCGCTTCTTCCATAATAAGCCACATTCCGCCGTAACCGGCGATCTCGCCGTCATGCTCAATCACAATATATTGGGCGAACTGATTGTTTGACAGCTCATTCTCAAAAGCCCCGGCGGTCCAGGGCGTAGTAAACGACTCCCGCTCGATCTCACAGATGACAGGTATGTCCTCTCGTCGCATCGCTCTGAATTGCACATCACTGTCAGGAATCGCTTCCGTTTCCTGTTTACGTTCCATAGCGGACCGTCCTCCTCTATGATCGTTGAGCGAGAAGCTTGGCTTCGGCCTCCGCCAGCTGCGTATAATTCGGAACCAACCCGTGAACATCCTCGGTTTCCCCCCGCTTCCATCGAATACGGCCGAGCTCTGCGACATGGCGGGCCCTCACGCCGTGAACCATTTCCTCCACACGCCCGGCACAGCGGGATGCAAAGGATCGAATCGACTCCGAATGCTGCTCAAGCTCACCGGTAAAGACGATCCGGTCCGGTTGGTGTTTAGCGGCATGCAATGCCAATTCCTCCGTCCAGGCGGCCATAAGCCGGATGCCGTCCGGGACGGCACACTTCCAGCCGGAGGCACCTGCCTCGTATAAAGCCGTGAATGCCTGATCCCTGCGCGCATCAATGAGAGGAATGAGCCATACCGTTTCGCGGGCTCTCTCCGTCTCTTTCAGAACGCGGTCCAGTGCGCCTAATTCACCGTCACGGACTTCCGACATTTCCCCGGTCATACCAAACGATGCTCCGGTCACAGCCGTTTCCGCCCCTCCGAGCGCCATGGCTTCCAATGTGGATACGCCAAACAGCGACAGTTTATGCGTCCATGCAAACGTCTTTGCTGCCGTTACTCCTATACGTACTCCCGTATACGATCCGGGGCCGACGCCTATGGCAAACCCGTTAAGCTCCGCCGGCTTGACGTCCACCTCCGTCATAAGACGCTTCATCGCGGGAATCAGGTGCAGCGAATGGTTTCTTTCCGCTTTCGACGTCATCTCTCCCAGCAGCTTGTCTTCCCGGGTGAGCGCAATCGTCATGGATGCCGTTGACGTATCCACGGAAAGCATCAGGCCGCCGTGCCGGCCGGTTTGATCCGTTCCCGTTCCAGTTATCATAAGTATCCGTTCTCCTTCAGTTTCAGGCACCATTCTTCGTAAGGTTCGCCATAGGGAATCAATTGGAAGCGCCGTCCTTGCTCACCATCATGCTCGATCCGCACAGCCAGCCGCTCGGGCGGCAGCAGGTCCTCGATAATGGACGCCCATTCAATCAAAGTCACGCCCTGACCGTAAAAATATTCGTCCAATCCAAGTTCGTCCGCCTCTTCGGCAGATAAGCGGTACACATCCATATGGTAAAAAGGAAACCGTTCTCCTTCATATTCTTTGATGATTGTAAAGGTAGGGCTGTTTACGATCTCCTTCACCCCGATCGCCTTCGCAACCGACTGGGAGAACGTGGTTTTACCGGCGCCCAGTTCCCCGTCCAGCGTCAGCACGGTGCCGGGAATAAACAACGAGGCTAAGCGTTCTGCCAGCCGAGACGTGTCCCCCACACTGCGTGACCTGTATTCATATAAGGGCATTCTTCCATTCCTCCGTCTTTTTAACTGCCAAAATGATTGTAACCCCGCTTGCCGAGGGGCAGCGTACCGCCGCTGCTTCGCACAAGCCGAACGCCTTGATGCTCGGCATTCACACAGCCAATCAGATAAAGCGGGAGCCCCGCCGTCTTAAAAGCGGCCTGCAGCTCCATGGCATGCTCGGCAGGCACCGTTCCAACCAATTGATAGTCTTCTCCGCCGTACAGGATATAATCTAACGGATCCCTGTTTACCCGCGCGGCATACGAAAGCAGCTCCTCCGCCACAGGGATTTGATCCTCATTCAGATCGATACCGACCCCGGAAGCTTCGGCAATCTCCCAGGCTTCGCTGGCAAGCCCGTCGCTCACGTCATTCAGCGCATGACGAAACCCCGACTGACGAAGCAGCTCTCCGGCTTGCACCTGGGGCTCGGGCCGGCAGTGCGCTCGTATCAGCGGCCGGTACATTTCCATCTCGGGTACAGTATCCCAAACATCCGATGGCTGCGCAAGCCCGAGCAGGTATTCCAATCCCGCCGCGGAGCGGCCCAATAGCCCGGTGGCAAAGACAACGTCGCCCGACCGCGCCGCAGAACGCAGCAGCGCTTTGTCCGCTTCGGTTTCACCGATAACCGTAACCGTCAAGGTAATGCCTCCGGCGCTTGCCGTCGTATCGCCGCCTACAATCGCAACGCCATAGCGGGAGGCGCAGTCATACAATCCCTCGTACATCGCGCGAACCCGCTCTACCGGCGCATCCTTCGGAAGGCTGAGTGCGACCAGCGCAAACCGCGGCGTCCCGCCCATGGCGGCAATATCGCTTACGGACGATGCCATAGCCTTGTATCCGACGTCCGTATCCCGCATGGTCACACGCTTAAAATGGATTTCTTCCGTCATCGTATCGCAAGTCAGTATCAAACGGCTTCCATGCGGGACATGCACAACGGCCGCATCGTCTCCGATTCCCGTTTCCACGCCCTTTGCCTTTTGAAAAGCAGTCGATTGCTTGCCGCCGGTCAGCAGCCGAATCAAGGCAAATTCCTCGATCGAGCTCAATGCTATCCGCCTCCGCTAATGTTTTGACCACTATTATAGCCCTACCGCCTTTTTGTAGCAACAAAAAAGCTTCCCCTTTGCCTTCCTGCCCTCGAAATGGCGGCAGACGCTCAGGGAAAGCTCTTGCTTTGCTTTACTTTACTTCCTCAAGTTCCTCAACCGGAACCACACGGGTATCGGCCGGTTGGTGCTCCGCGTGAACCTTGGCGGTTTTCTCCTCCGCATCGATGCTATCGATCCATACGGATACGCCGTTCAGCTCCACGTCGATTTTCTCATCTGCATTCAAAATCTGCTGCGCGCGGGCCAGATTCATTGTTCATCACCGCCGTTTAGCACCGACTCCGGATAATCCATCGTATCGGTCGTACTCTCCTCGATCAGTCCGTTATGTATACTGACCGTACCGCCTCCCAAGCCTTCGTTTATCATGCGGTCGATATCCATAAAGCTGGTATCCCGGCCTTCATTCGACGTATCCGCAGTATTGTTCCCGCCTGACGTATTGGCTTCCGTCAACGTTGTTCCCTCCTTGATCTGAAGATGAGACCGGCTCCATTTTCCCTGAACGCCGCCGTCTCCTGTTAGGATGTCCCAACCGCACGGAACTCCATACAACGAGGAATAAAACTTCATGAATCCCGCTTCCGATGTGCATACTAACGGAAAAAGGAGGGCTTCTGTAAGCCCTGGGAGGTAACCCGTCATGCATACAGTCTGGAAAGGCGCCATCAGCTTCGGCTTGGTCCACGTACCGGTAAAAATGTTTTCCGCCACCGAAGACAAGGATATCTCTATGCGGATGATTCATAAGGAATGCAGCACCCCGCTTAACTTCGTGCGCAAATGCCAGCATTGCGAGCGTGAGGTCGAGTGGTCTGAGATTGTCAGAGGCTATGAATATGAGCCTGGTTCCTTCGTGCTTTTTGACAAGGACGAGCTCGAAAGTTTAGCCGGCGAAGCGACGAAGGAAATTAAAATTCTCGATTTTGTCGATCTCTCCGACATTGACCCTATTTATTTTCAGAAGACGTATTATCTTTCACCTAATGAAACCGGCGCCGGGGCTTATAATCTGCTGCTGGAAGCCATGAAACAAACGGGTAAAATCGGCATCGCCAAGGTGTCGATTCGTTCCAAGAGCAGCCTCGCCGCCATCCGCATCATCGACCGCTGTATTGCGATGGAGACGATTTTTTACCCCGATGAAATCCGCTCTGTCGATCAGGTGCCGGGGCTGCCGGAGCAAATCAACGTGAACGACAAAGAGCTCGAAATGGCCAAGATGCTGATAAACCAGCTCTCGACGGAATTCGAGCCTGAAAAGTATAAGGATGATTATCGTGCTGCCGTAATGCAGGCCATCGAACAAAAAATTTCCGGACAACAGATCCGTGTGGCGCCGGAACAGCGTAAAACCAACGTCATCGACCTGATGGCGGCGCTTCAGGCCAGCTTGGAAGCAGTGAAGCCGGTAACACCCGATCCTGCGGCTGCAGCGGCGGATAAGCCCAAAGCAGCAGGCAAAAAAGGAAAAGCAAAGACGAAGGCGAAGGAAACGGTCGGCTCCTGATCGGTCATTCATACAGGTTACCTGTCGGAATCCAAACGCGGCGGGTAACCTTTTTGATGCACAAATTGGCTTGATCCCCTTCATGAACGGGCGAAGCGGCACTACTATGCCGTCATAACACTCCGTCAAACACACATTCCCGAGGAGGCACATCGATAAAGGCCTGAATGGAAGGCTGCCGCAAGGTGCGCCCCTCCTGCCATCGCCATTCCGTATACTGAAGCTTGACCACAAGCCTGGGCTCGACCCAATAAGCCCCTTTCATTTCCGGATGCTCATTGTCGAAGGGCTTGTCCCGGATGGTCGCCGGTTTCAGCTTGGCCGTTAACTCGACCCATTCGGATTTTTTCAGCTTGCCGGTTCCGACATGGCCGATATACCATAACTTTCCTTCCGCGGTGTAGACTCCGACAAGTACCGCATTCACAATGCCTCCGTTTAGCGTATAGCCCCCGACGACCGCTGCGATATCCCCGTAATTTTTGACTTTAACCCATCGCCTGTCTTTCCCGTTAATGCTGTACGTACTGTGAAGCTCCTTGCTGACGATTCCCTCCAGGCCCTGCTGTCGCGTCATTTGAAATAAAGCTGCTCCGTCATCATACGAAGGAACAATCTGAATGACAGGGCCCGGAATAATCGTTTGGTTCAGCAGCTCCAACCGGGCGCTGAGCGGATTATTCAATACCCATTGGCCGTCATAATACAGCAGATCGAAGAGCATGTAAGCAACGGGCACCTGCCTCATCGCCTGTGGAACCCTGTCCAGCTTGCGGATGCCGTCCCGCTTCATGACCTCATGAAACGAGGGCTTCCCGTCCTTGCCCAGCGCTATAATTTCGCCGTCAAGAATAACGGAATCGGCCCGGCAATACTTTTGTACCTCCGTAAGCTCAGGGTATTGGAACGTTCTTTCATTCAATTTGCGGTTAAATAAACGGCACTGCCGGCCGTCGTAATAAGTCAACATACGGACGCCATCCCATTTGACCTGGTGAATCCAACGGTCCTCTGAAGGCACTAAGCTTTCGGACACCGGTTCGAAGGGAATGACGGGCTTCATCGGACACATTCCGGTCACCGCCTGCCTTTCTTCAAGGGATACGATTCCCCATTCGGCGAAAAGCTATGAATAGCACTTAGAAAAGGAAGTGAAGCTGTCCAATGGCTGTGACCGCTAAACATAAGAAAACGAAGGGCGCCTTGAGGGTTGATGGTCATGAACTGACGATCACAAATCCCGATAAGCCGTTATGGCCTGAGAAGGGGATCACCAAAGCGATGTATTTGGAGAAGCTGGCCCAGCTTTCACCCTACTTGCTGACTTACTGCAAAAACCGTTATTTGACGACGATCCGGTTTCCTCATGGCTGGAACGATAAATCGTTTTACCAGAAAAATGCGCCGGAGCCCACGCCCGATTTTGTGAAAACAGCTGTGCTTGAGTCGATTAATTACGTTCACCTCGACTCTCTGCCTACGCTGCTGTGGTTGGGAAATTTGGCCTGTCTGGAGTTTCATCCCTCCTTCCATCGGATCGGGGAGACGCTTCCGGTCGAATGGTTGATCGACATCGACCCGAGTGTCGACCCAGAGCCGCGCATCATGGAGGCTGCGGAAATCATCGGAGAGATCCTTGAGGGCATGAAGATCAAGTCCGTGCCCAAGACATCCGGTGCAACCGGCGTACAAATTTATGTTCCGATTCCGGCTGACCGCGGGTATACCTTCGAAGAGCTGCGTGGTATCGGGCAGTTCGTCGCCTCCTATGCGGTACAAAAGCACCCGAAGCTGTTTACGGTGGAGCGGCTGAAGAAAGACCGCGGCACTTTAATTTATATCGACTATTTGCAGCATTGGTACGGCAAAACGCTCTCCGCTCCCTATACGCCCCGTGCCCGCAAGGATGCCACGGTGTCGACGCCGCTGACCTGGGAGGAAGTGTCTTTGCGCTGCGATCCGCGCGACTTTCACCTGCTCAACATCATCGAACGCCTGCAGCAAAAAGGAGACCTGATTGCTCAGCTCCCCCCGCAAAATCTCGATCATGTACTGTCGTTCATCAGGAAATAACATTCAGGATACAGGTTCCGCCTCGGACCTTGCGCGTTAACTCCTGAATGACGTGCAGCGGAGCGAGGGGAATCGTGTTCGTAAGGGGCCGGGATACCATCCATATCCTGCAGGAAGCTTTAATACAGCGGAGATAAAATGCGCCCCATAACCTCCTTGATTTTCTGCCATCGGGACCGTTTTTCGAACGCTTCCAGCTTGATCTCGCGGCAATCCTTCAAATCATGCAGGAAATCACTTTCCAACCGATGCAGCGTCTCCCTATCGTACACTACGGCGTTCAGTTCAAAATTGCTGTAAAAGCTGCGCATGTCCACATTCGCCGTTCCAACGGTCCCCAGCAGATTGTCGATCAGCATCACCTTGGCGTGAATAAACCCTTTTTGGTAGGCATAAAACCGGACTCCCGCCTGCAGCAATTCCTCAAAGTAAGACATGGATGCATAATTTACAATGCTTGAATCCGACTTCTGCGGGAAAATAATACGCACATCGACACCGCTGATTGCCGCCGTTTTGAGTCCCATGCAGATGCTGGCGTCCGGGATAAAATAAGGCGTTGTTATATAGAGTCGTTTCTTTGCCGCCGTAATGGCTCCGAAGTACATTTCCAGGATTGCATCCCAGTGCGCATCAGGTCCGCTGTCTATGATCTGCGCCGGCTTCCGGCCGCGGCACTCATGTTCGGGAAACAGGCTGGTGTCCGTAAGGCGGTTACCGCTGACAAACAGCCAATCGACCAAAAACGTATGCTGCAGGGAATACACCACGTCGCCCTCCAGCTTCAAATGCGTATCCCGCCAAAAACCGAGCTTCGGATTCCCGCCCAAATATTCATCTCCGATGTTGATGCCGCCGACAAACCCCTTTAGCCCGTCCACCACCACGATTTTACGATGATTCCGGTAATTGATTCGCTGATTGAAAAAAGCGATCATGATGGGCAGAAAAAAATAGACTTCACAACCGGCCTGCTTCAGCTCATCTGTAAACTTGCTGCTCAATTGATAGCTGCCGATCCCGTCAAAAATACAACGAACCTTCACGCCTTCCCGCGCCTTACGGATCAATACATCTTGAAATTGCTTCCCCACTCCGTCATCGCGGATCGTATAAAATTCAAAATGGATGTGATCCTTCGCCTGCTCCATCGCCTCGAGCATGGCAGGGTATGCCTCACTGGCATTCGTTAGCACTTCGATCTCATTGCGGTAGGTAACTTGTGAACCGGGAATATTGTTGAGCAGGGCGAATAGCCTTTGTTCGTGCCGCCAGTTTTTAAATTGATTGTCATCCCACTCGGGATCCGATGCCTTTAGTTTTGACCCCACAAGACGAATATCGCTTCTTGCAGACAGCCCTCTGCGCCGCACCTTTCTTCTGCGGTTGTATTCTTTGGCCAGAAAATAGTACATAACACAACCGACGACCGGAATAATAAACAGAATAAAAAGCCAGGCCATGGCTTTGGGCGGATGCCGGAACTCTCCGATGAGAATGGTCAATATCTGCAGAATGAATAATAACAACGCTATAACGAGCCACAGCACCGCTAGCCTTCCCCCTTTAACTGGTGTCTATCATTTACATATGCGCAAGGACCTATTCCCCCTGATTGTAACAAGATGAATCAAGATTGTCATAATTTTTCGCAATTGGAGAAAAATATACCGAACATGCTTCGGCAAAGCTTGGATTTGACCTAGTGAGCGAAGGAGGTCGTCAGGATCATGACGGGAATCAACCGCAAGAAACAAAAGGAAGATGAAGAAAGCCTGCTGCAAAAACGGAATTACCGCTTTATCGACGAGCTCCGTTCGGTACCGGTTTTCCTTAGTCTGGAGGAGAATAAAAATTATTTGAAAGAGCTGTTCAAGGACAGCTCCGATTTTGTCATTCGCGAATTTAGGCTGGAGCAAAGCCAGGATGCCATCCTGTTCTTTGTTGATGGATTAACCAATACGGAGCTCGTCAATGAAGCGATGAAGACGCTTATGATTCTGGAGGGCGGAGAGCAGCTTATCGATAACATATCGGAATCGGTGCTCCCCGTTTCGCAAATCCAGAAAGCGAACAATTATGCGGATCTCCTGCTCTCGGTGCTGGGCGGGGATACGGGACTGATCGTCGATCGAAACAACAAAGCTTTAATGCTTGGGATTCGGGGCATGGAAAAGCGTTCGATCAATGAACCGGATACGGAGACCGTTATCCGGGGACCAAGGGAAGGCTTCGTTGAAAATATACGAACCAACACCTCCATGATTCGCCGCAAGCTGAAAACGCCGCACCTCAAAATGAAGCCCTTGACCATCGGCCGCGAAAGCAACACCAGCGTAATCATCACTTATTTAGAAGACCTTGCAGATCCCAAAATCGTAGAAGAGGTCATCGGACGATTGGAGAAAATCAATATTGACGCCGTCTTGGAGACGGGTTATCTCGAGGAGTTTATTCAGGACTCGGCCTATTCTCCGTTTCCGCAGGTGCAATACACGGAAAGGCCGGACATGGTAGCAGCGGCTCTGCTCCAAGGCCGGATAGGCATCATGGTGGACGGCACACCGTTTGTTCTTATCGTTCCCTTTGTGTTCACGGAAATTATGCAGGCCAGCGAGGACTACTACGAAAGGTTTCAGATCGCCACGCTAATCAGATGGCTGCGCTATTTTTTCATGGTGCTCTCCCTGCTCATCCCTGGCCTATACGTCGCCATCACCACTTTCCACCAAGACTTGCTGCCGACGACGCTGCTGCTTTCGGTAGCCGCTGCCCGCGAATCGATTCCTTTCCCGGCTGTAGTCGAAGCCTTCATCATGGAGGTCACCTTCGAGGCTTTGCGGGAAGCGGGCATCCGTTTGCCGAAGGCGGTCGGCTCTGCTGTCAGCATTTTGGGCGCGTTGGTTGTCGGTCAAGCCGCAGTGGAAGCGGGAATCGTTTCCGCTCCAATGGTTATCGTCGTTTCCCTTACGGGCATCGCCTCTTTCACGATCCCGAGGTTTAACGGAGCGATCGCCATCCGGATGCTGCGGTTTCCGATCATTGTTGCCGCCGCGCTGCTCGGAATGTACGGCATCTTGATATCGATCCTGCTCATCATCGGGCACATGGCAAGCTTGCGATCCTTCGGAATTCCTTACTTGTCGCCCTTTGGCCCGTTGTCATCGAGCGACCTGAAGGACGTGATCATCCGATCCCCTTGGTGGCTGATGAGGACACGGCCGACTTATATCCCTCTGCAGGATGAAAAAAGAATGGGAGAATCGCTGTCACAGGAAATCATGGAACAATCCGGTCAGAAAGGAAAAAAAATCAAACATGAGTCTTCAGAGGTGAAAAAGGAATGAGACCCGCGCTAACCCGCCTGCCGCTCCTTCTGCTCATCCTGGTCTCCCTTACGGGCTGCTGGGATCGGACGGAAATCAACGACCTGGCTTTTATCCTCACCACGGCGGTGGATCTGGAAGAAGACGGCTCGATTCGTTACAGCGTGCTTCTGCCGCTCCCCGGATCTATGGGCGGTCCTACCGGGGGAGGAGGAGGTACGGCCGGCAATACAACGTACTACATCGATTCGGCGGTCGGAGATACAATCAGAAGCGCACAAGCGAAGCTGCAGAAAAGAATGTCCAGACGGATGTTCCTTGCTCACCGCAGAACGCTGGTGGTGGGAGAAGAATATGCCAAGAAAGGGATCCGGGAGATTTTTGACGCTACGGCACGTACGGCGGAAAGCCGGATGTCCACTTTTTTAATCGTCTCTAAAGGGAAGGCATATGACCTTCTGCAAGCGAACCCGCAGTTTGAAAGATTTCCATCCGAGGCGATCCGGGAGCTTGTGAAAGCAAGAACGGTGATGAATATAAACATCAAGGATATTGCTTTATCTCTCAGTACCATCGGCAGCGATCCGGTGGTTGTATATGTCGGAGTAAAAGAATCCGAGAAAGGCGCCAAAACATCGAAGGAAATCGAGGTTCTCGGCTACGCCCAATTCCGGAAAGACAAGATGGTCGGGATCTTTGAAGGCCGCACCGCTCTGGGACTGGCGCTCCTGAAGAACGAACCGGTTACATTGAAAATCACGGTTCCTATAGAAAAGAACAAGCTCATTACCGCAAGCATCTATGAGCCCCGCAGCAAAATCCAGCCCAAGCTGGCAGGCGGCAAGCTCGCTTATGACATATACATTGACTCGAAATCCAAGGTTATTGAAAGCAACGATTACTACGATCTTAGTCAAATAAACAAAATCAAGCAGCTGGAGCAAAGGATTGGCTCCTATATGAAAAGCTCTGTTGAAGAAACGTTAAAAAAAATGGCGAATAAAGAAACGGACTCCATCAGCTTGGGGACACGCTTGTGGATCGCTTATCCCCGGTTATGGAAAGAAACCTATGAGAAAGCCTGGCCGCAAGGGTTCAAAGACGCCGATTTCAATGTTCACGTAGAAAACACGCTTTCGGAGACCGGTTTGATTTATGAGAATGTGACGAAGGCGGGGAACGGATATTGAATACGCAATTTTTGATCGGGTTTGCGCTGCTGATGCTTCTCCATATCTTCCTTGACATCAAACACTGGGCGCAGCAGCCCAATGATGTGAAGCGGTTGTATATTTTACTCTACGCCGTTGCGTTGGGTCTCTTCGTTTCCATAACGCTGGGCTACAAACCGCCGATGCCGACACATTATGTGGTTGAGAAGGTATCGCCTTGGATCTTCTCGATAATTCATCCGCAGTGATGAACCAAAGGAAGGAACCGGACAATGAAATCTATACAAATCATTAATGGACGTCAAGCAGCTTGGTTGCTCGGATCATTATTAACCGGAGGCGGTCTGCTCAGCCTTCAGCATGAGCTGATCCGAACCTCGCATATGGACGCCTGGTTTACGTATTTGTTCCCTGCACTGTATGTTCTGGTGTTTGGGTACGTATTGGTGCAGCTTAGCATGAGGTTTCCCAATATGCATTTGTTCGAGATCATTTTCGCGCTGTTCGGCAGGATCATCGGCACCGTCGTTAACCTGCTGCTTGTCGTGCACCTCTGGGTGATCCTCATGCGGGATTTGCTGTCATCCGGCAAATTTATAGGGACGATCTTGCTTCCCCAAACCCCGGAAGAAATTATCGTCCTGCTGTTTATGATTTTGCTGATGTTCTACGGACGCACCAGCGTGGAAGTGATCGCAAGAGTGAACGATTTGTTTTTCCCGATTTTTTTCCTGTTGGTGCTTCTGCTGCCGTTCATGCTGTCCAACGAGCTGGACCTGGAATTGCTGCAACCCATTTTGACGGTTCCAGCGATCCGTTTATGGTATTCCAATATTCTGGGCATCGGTTGGTTCGGCGATGTCTTTGTCATCGGCGCTTTTATGCACACGATGTGGAGCATCAAGCAATTCCGGTCCAGTATTCGACATGGGACCCTGATGGCCGTTCTGCTGCTGACGATCTTACAATTTCTGCAAGTGATCGTTTTTGGACCGAACCTTCCCGGCAACATGATTTATCCGAGCTACAGCCTGGTGCAGCAAATTCATATTACGGACTTTCTCGACAGGGTCGACTTGTTTATCTTTAGCATCTGGTTTCCGGTGACGGCCTGCAAGGTGATCCTGATTTATCTGGCCTTTTTAACCGGGGTGACCAGCCTGCTGAAGAAGAGAGATTATACGCTTCTGAACTCGCCGCTAAGTCTCGTTCTGCTCATGACGACACTTCTCGCCTTCAAAAATACGACCGAGGTGTTCAGCTTTGGCAATTACTGCTCACCCGTCCTTGTGCTGGCCTACCAGCCTGTGCTGTTGATCGCCCTCTGGTTGCGGATGAGACGTTTTCCCATACGCAGCACAGAAAAGAACCGTCACGGCCCGGATAAGGACAGCACGCAGCAAAAGTCCGGACAGCCTCAGGACAAGCGGGATCGCCCCCCGGGCAAGCATATGCAGAACCGGTTGGCTCATATCCCCCTTCAATCCTGGGTACGGATAGGGAACCTGTTGATTTATCTTTGTTTCGGATTTGTTATCTTAGGTCTTTCCGTCAGCCGGGATTACTCTTTCGCAGGCATGATCTGCGCGACCGGCTATTGGATCTGTTTAATCGGGATGGTCCTGACCTCGCATATGGAGATGAAATATGTTTCTAAATACTCGGCAAAGGAGGCACCCGATTCTTAAAGTCATCCAGATACCATCCCCATGCCGATGCAAGGCCGCCCGTTCCGTTACATTCATCCGGACGGTATGGAACAATGACAAGAGCAAAAACTGAAAGGAGTCTTCATGAATTTCAAGTGGTTTCAAAACAAGCTGACGTTCGTTATGATACCCGAAGCGAATGAAAGCGTAATTCGGGTCAAGCTGTCCCGCGGTACTCTATGGGGTACTACCGCAGCTGTAGTGCTCCTGGTTGTCACGGCCAGTTGGATCTACCTGCACCATTTGCACGTCGCCGCTTCCATGTATATGCAAAAAGCTGCGCTGCACGGCAAAACAATAGCACTTGAGCAGGATTTGCAGAATAAAAACGCAGCCATCGAGCAGCTGCACAATGACATTTTCGCCCTCTCCAAGCAGGCCGCGGAAATCCATCACAAAATGGAAGAAATGAAGCGCCTTGAGCAGGATTTGCAAAAGCTCGCGGCCGATGCGGCCGGAAGCGGCGGAGCGGCCGTTACCTCAGCAGAGCCGGGGGCGGATTCCTCTGCCGCCTACCATGGACTAGGGGGGCCGGAATGGCCCGTATCTACCGCTGAAATCAGGAAGCTTGCAAGCGCCACCGGAGCTGCCTATTCAGCGCTGCAAACGGAGATGGATAAGCTGCATACCCGTTTTTCCCATTCGAAGCAGCTGCTGCAGGCAAAGCTGGAATACCAGAGGCGCACGCCCGACATATGGCCTACGCTTTCGAGAATTGTGACCTCGCCATACGGGTACAGGAAAGACCCGTTCACGAAGAAGCTCAGCTTTCACCGCGGAATCGATATCGCCGGCCAACTGGGCGATCCCGTATATGCCGCGGCCGAAGGTATCGTGGATTCCGTGGGTTACGACAAGCTGCACGGCCACAATATTATCGTAGAGCATACCCAAGGGCTTCGTACCTGGTATATGCATTTAAACAGCGCCGATGTGCGCAAGGGGGTAGCTGTCGATAAAGGCCAAACCATTGGCAAGCTGGGGACGACAGGACGCAGTACAGGCCCCCATCTGCACTATGAGGTGCTGATGGGGGATAAGAGCGCCGACCCGCTGCCTTACCTGCCCTCTTCATGATAGAAAGGAGAAGCGTTTATGCGGATTCGTTTATTCAGTAATGGCGGCTCTTCCCGCAAATCGGGCGGTGAAGTTTCGTTAATCGGAGCGGAAAGCGTATTCGAAGGCGTTTGGCGCTCAGAGGCGGATATTCGTATTGAAGGGGAATTCAAAGGAGTGCTTCAAACGACAGGAGAAGTCGCCGTCGGAGAGAAGGGCAAAGTCCGCTCCACCGCGCTTCGGGCCCGCGATGTAGTTGTCGCCGGGCATTTGGAGGGTCAGGTGCAGGCGGCCGGCATTGTTCGCATCACCTCTACCGGCCGCCTCCTCGGCACGGTGCAGGCGGCCTCGCTGATTATCGAACAGGGCGCTGTTTTCCAAGGCCACAGCGAAATGTGCGAGTCCATGCAGGAGGATGTGACGATCGCTATCGCCATGCTATAATGATTAGAAAGCTAATAGAGAGAGTAGGAGTAGCTTATGAGTAAACAGACGATACTGTTTGATATGGACGATACGCTCATTTATTGCAATAAATTTTTCGATTCGGTGATCGACCGGTTTGCCGATCAGATGAAGACCTGGTTTCAAGGATATCCGTTATCCGTGGAGGAATTGAAGAGGAAACAGGCTCAAATCGATCTGGAGCGGGTAATGTTAAACGGATTTTCGCCGGACCATTTTCCCCAGTCGTTCGTGGATACTTACGAATATTACTCGGAGTTGACGGGACGCCCCAAGAGCCAGGAGGAAATCGGGCGTTTGCTTGCACTTGGCTCTTCCGTTTACAGTCACAGCATTGAGCCCTACGCCCATATGGAAGAAACGCTGAATGAGCTCCAGGAAAACGGGCACACTCTCCACCTGTACACGGGGGGCGATCCGGCGATTCAGATGCGCAAAGTTACGGAGGCCGGTCTTGACCGTTATTTTGGCGACCGGATTCATATTACCCGGCACAAGAATGCCGAATTTCTGAACGGGTTGATCCGGGGATACGGATTGGACCGCAGGAACACTTGGATGATCGGCAATTCCTTGCGCACCGATATTCTGCCTGCACTGAAGAATGGGATTCACGCCATATTCATGCCTGCGGAGCGGGAGTGGGCGTATAATCAGGTGGAGGTAGACGTCAAGCCGTCCGGAGCTTATTTTACCTTGACATCATTAATCCAAATTCCGAAAACGATCCACGGGTACACGCTCTCGAAGTATGCATCGGGCTCTTAAGTACTTTGAATGATTCCCCGTTCTCTCCCATACAATGATTGGGGAGAGGAGATGGGCGAATGAATCGGAATACCGGAACGGTTGAAGCCGCCATGAATCGTTTGGCAGAGGGATTGCTGGAGCGGCAATCCCCGGACGGATCATGGCGTTTTTGCTTTGAGAGCGGAATAATGACCGATGCCTATATGATCATTATCTTAAGGTTATTAAAGCTCGGCGACGAGCGTCTTATACGGCGTTTGGCTTCCCGGATACTGGACAAACAAAGGCCCGGGGGATCGTGGACATGGTACCATGACGACGATGAGGGGCATTTGTCGGCTACGGTGGAGGCCTATTACGCGCTTCTGTACTCAGGTACAGTCGATCAAACGGATGAGGCTCTACAGAAAGCCAAACGTTTTATTATAGCCAAAGGCGGGCTTCACAACGTCAGCGGATTGCTTACCAAAGTGATATTGGCTGTCACCGGACAGGTTCCCTGGCCCCGTTTCCGCCAAATCCCGATTGAAATGATGCTGCTCCCTTCTTCCCTTCCGATCAGCTTCCATGATTTATCCAGCTATGCTAGGGTACACCTTGCCCCCGTTCTGATCCTCGCCGACCTCAAATTTGTAATACGAACCGAGGCAACGCCCGACCTGTCCGAGCTGTTGACGGCTGACCCGGATCCGGCGCTGCGAGAGCATGAGCAGGAGTCGCGGTGGTTTCCCTTCGCCGAACAAATCAAAGCGGGCATCCAGAAGCTCGCACTGCTCCCCGAAGAGCTTCATCAGCAGGCCTTGCGGCGAGCGGAATCCTACATGCTGGATCGGATTGAGCCGAACGGGACCCTGTACAGCTATGCCTCCAGCACTTTTTTGATGATCTATGCCTTGCTCGCGCTTCGATACGATGCTAATCATCCCGTCATCCGCAATGCCCTCCAGGGCTTGAAATCGTTGGCCGGTGAGACGGACGGACAGCAGCATATCCAGAATTCCTCTTCAACGGTTTGGGATACCGCGTTGATCAGCCACGCTCTGCAGGCAGCCGGTTACTCCGCAGAGCACCCGGCTATAGCGCGGGCGGACGCATACCTGCTCTCCCGCCAGCACACAAAGCTCGGTGACTGGAGCCTGGGATTGGATCATCCGCTGCCGGGCGGCTGGGGTTTTTCCGATGTGAACACGATCATACCGGATGTGGATGATACGACCGCAGCGCTGAGGGCTTTGCGCGCAACCCCCGCCCGCTTTGGCCCGCAGTTTCGGGAGGCGCGGGATCGCGGCCTGCACTGGGTGCTGTCCATGCAAAACAGGGACGGCGGCTGGCCCGCTTTCGAGAAGGGCAAGGACTCTGCCCTTCTTACCCGGCTTCTGCCCGTCGACGGCGCCGAAGCAGCGGCCATCGATCCGTCCAGCGCCGACCTTACAGGACGCACGCTGGAATATCTGGGCAGTGAAGCGGGATTCGATATCGCTCATCCATTCGTTCGCCGCGGCGCTGACTGGCTGATCCGGCATCAGAAGCCGGATGGCTCCTGGTACGGCCGCTGGGGGATCTGCTATATATACGGGACATGGGCCGCTATAACCGGACTTATGGCCGTCAGAGCGCCGAAGCAGCATGTCTCTGTCCTGAAAGCGGTGCAATGGCTGGACTCGATCCAAAATCCCGATGGCGGCTGGGGCGAATCGTGCCGCAGCGACCAGGTGAAAGCCTATGTCCCGCTGCATGCCAGCACCCCTTCGCAAACGGCTTGGGCGCTTGATGCGCTCGTGGCCGTCCATCAGGTACCTGCCGATTCCATCCAAAAAGGAATCCTTACTTTGTCTGAAATGGTATTACATGGCAATGCCGGATGGACTGCCGAATACCCGACGGGCGCAGGACTGCCCGGTGATTTTTATACCCGCTACCACAGCTACAATTACATTTGGCCCTTACTGACCCTCGCAAATTACAAAAAGAAGTATGGCGGGTGAGAGAAACGGGCCCGGATTAATCCGCCTGTGTTACATTCAGCGCCTTGCCAGCCCTCCGGACGGATAGGTTGAACTCCGTCCACGATTCCGGTTGACGGTGTTCAAGTCTTACCCGAAAGCGCTCCAACGCGTCATCTACCCCTTGCACTTCGGGATGCAGGCGTTTCAGCTCTAGCAGATAGGGTACGGCCTCATAGCTTAGACTGCCGAGATAAGCCGCATCGATCTCCCCTGTAACTTCATACCTTTGAATGTTATTGCAGGCGATCATCGCATCGATGTTCATATAATTCAAGACGACATAAGCTGTGATTACAGCAGCCGTATACCATTGAAACAGAGGCAAATTCTCTTTCCACAGCTTAAGCAGAGCAATAATGAACAGCACCAGCAGCAAAATCATAAATGCGTGTACCAGCAGCCTGGTCACCGTATAACCGTATGCTTCCTCATACATGGTCAGGCGCAAAAACGCGGAGCTGAGCACCACGCCGGTACAGCCGATGAGCACCGCTAGAAGGATGCGAAGAAAGCGCCATGCCTTCCGGCCGGGACGCTTTACGCCGTATAGAGCGGTTAGCAGCACGGAGAAATTGATCAGGGTGACCAGAACCAGCTCGGCAAAGCCTTTTCTCGCATAGGAGGCATAAGTGATACCCTCCGGAAGGGCGGCGGCGCCTCCTCCGAACAAATAGGAAAACTGAAAAACGGCAAACCATACATAAACGGCATTCAGCAGCATCAGAATGGTAGCGGCTACTGTCGCATCCAGCTGTGGTAAGACGGAAAGCAGGCGGTTCGATTCAGACCCTGAGTCGGATGGCTCCCATAAGGCCGTTTGATCCTGGGCTTCAACGGGAATCGGACCCGAACGCTTCACTTCCCTACCCGCCTGAACATAGGCAAAGAGAACGAAGGTAACAGCCGCAATCCAAGCGAAGCGAAGCAAGCCCACAGAAAGGTCCCCCATCAAGTCAGGTAGCTGGGCTAAGGTTCGTTCAAACACGGAATCGGCCGATGCCAGAAGCCCGATGACAGCGATCAGCAGCGGAACGGACAGAGCGATCCCCAACATCACCTTGAGCATCCCTTTAGCCTTATCCGCTTTCATCTGCCCGGTCAATGATTGGATCAGGATCACTACAGGCTGCGGCAGCCGTTTTAACGTCCCAAGGATCACTTGCTCCAGCAGGAGCACGACGGAAGTGCTGCGCTGCTCTCCTCTTATGCCCCACACGGTATGTACGATGATCAGCAGCGGTACGGCGAGGGAGTTGAGAACGTGCAACAGAACGTTCGTATACCATACATAAGTGAACGACAGAAACAGCACTGGCACGAGCAAGACAGCGGAAAGCCTGGATCGGAACGATTCGGTTCTCGGGACGTAGAGATAAAAATACAGATAGAACACCAGTACGAATAAAGGATACGATACTCCCCAAGCTTTAGCGTAAAATAAATAATGATGCAGCACTCCGCAGCCGAAAGCGGCAGCCAGCAGCATAACATCGCTTCGCAGTCTCTCCGAAGACTTGATCATATGAAGGCCCCTCCTTAGATCTTTAATGAATCGCAGCCTCTTCCCGCGGACGGCGCATATATCGGAGCATGTCCAGGATCAGCTTGCGCATTTCCTTTGTTGTCCCTTCACCGGACGGGCTTTTGATCCTTTCTCCAAAAGGAAGCCTGTCCTTCAGCATCACTAAAGTGCTTCGGTGATCCGGCAGCTTATCCGCCCAATAGACGAACAGTTCGGCCTCCTCGAGTACAAGCGTCTCCACCCAGCCCATTCCATGCAGGCGGCCATAGGCAAGCTTGGCTATACTCCCAAAGACTTGCAGCAGCCGTTCCTCCGTCTGGGCCTGCTGCACAGACCTTTCAACCTCCCGCAGGATCTGTTCCTCCCACCCTACGGTAAGCGGCATTGCCGCTCCGCCGCTGCGGCGGCACTCCATTTCCGGCAGCACATTGGACTGCATCAATCATTCCTCCTTCAAATGTTCTTCGTCGTTACTTTATAGTGTAGCTTGAAAAATACGAACAAAAAGCGCAACTTTTAAATTGAAAATTTCGTATTTTATCATATTGGATTTGTATTTTACGGGAGGAAAGCCGGTTATGAAATTATCGGGCCACTACATCCGTCTTCGCCGTCAATATCCGCATATCACCGAACATCAGGAGTTTTTTGTTACCTTGGACGAGCTGGCGGTTCAGCTCGATTGCACACACCGCAACGTCCAGCTGCTGCTGAGAAAAATGCAGGATGAGGGTTGGCTGACCTGGACCGCCGAACGGGGACGCGGCCGCCGCTCCCGGCTCTTGTTTATTCAGAATGCGGACGATATGATTCTTTCCGCCGCCAAAGAGCTCGTGGAGCGCAAGGATCTGCGGGGCGCACTGGCGCAAATCAACGTATCGACCTTACCCGATACGTTCAAAGACAGCTTTCATCATTGGCTGAACAGCTACTTCGGTCACCGCAGCGAGGTCAAGGGCAGCCGGCGGCTGGATACGCTTCGCTTTCCGCTTGCGCAGCCGCTGCAATCGCTGGATCCGGCCACGATTCACTATACGGCCGAGGCGCATCTGGACCGTGTCGAGCTATGGCATATCCCGGATATGGAGAAGCAGGATCGCGATCGGACACTGGAGAGCTTCCAGATCATTCATAACTACAGGCTGGCGGACGAGGCGGAACATCGGTGGGAACAGGTGCAGCAGCAGGGTACAACGTGCCGCTTTCTCACCTTCAATCTATTGAAACAAGGACCGATGAACGATCCGGAATTGCGCGGCCTCGTGTGTTCCGCCCTTCATCGCGGAAGGCTGCTCGAGAGGCTCGGCGGCGACGCCATTTTCGCGGGGGACAGCTTTATCCGGCACCGGAACGGTCTTCCGCACGATGCGGAACCGGTTCCTTACTCTCCTGAAAAGCTGAGGATGCTGGTCAAGCGCTCGGGCTACGCAGGGCAGCCGCTTACTCTGTGCACAATCACCAATTACGAACGGGACGCTCTGCATGTCCAGGCACTGCTGCGGGAGGCAGGATTTGCTGTGGAAATCAACCTCCTGACGGCTCAGGAGTTCAAGAGCGAGCAGCGGCTGCACGCCGATCTGCTGCTTTTTTCCATCATGCTCGACAACGATGCGGAACTGAGGATCATCGATTTATACAAAAGCATGCAGCGACATCTCGAGCCCTCCGTCAAAGCGCATGTCGCCAAATTGACCGATAAGATTCTCCGGGAGCCGGCCGCTTGGCGGCGCGCTGAATGGCTGCAGGCCATCGAATCTCATTTGACCGCCAGGCAAATGCTTTGCTTTCTTTATTTTAAAAGGCTCAAAACGCTCTACCACTCCTCCGTCCAGGGCATTGCGCTCGATTCTCTGGATTGGGTGCAGTTCAAAAACATTTGGTTCAAGCCATAAGCAGCCTTTCTTGTGAATAAAGTATAAGGAAGGAGAGAGCGAAAGGAGATCGGTAAGACGTGAGGAAGCCGAACCAATTCGTATACCGTAACGACCGATACGGATTTACCCTGCGTTTTCCCACATGGTGGAGAAATTACTGCGTTGTCGGTGCAAGAAGACAGGATCGCGATTCCGAGTATGAGCTGCATTTTCGCTTTAAGTATAAGGGGAAATTATACGAAGATATCTTTACGATTCTGGTGTATCGAATGACGCGGGAGGAATGGATAAAGCAGGGATACGCGGAGTCGCCGCTTTCGTTTATTGCGGAAGTGGACGGCCGAGTGTTCGCCTATTTGACGCCGGAAGAACTGCCGCATGCTTTTTACGACAATAAAACCGGAGACTATGATTACAAAAAATACCGGGCCGCCATTGAGCTGCTCAAAAGAATGGTCAACCAGGATGTACCGCGGATTGTACAGTCGCTGCGCTTCTTTGGCCATGCGGTTACGATGACATCGACCCCTTATCTCCTGAGCAAAGTATGCTCCTGTCGCATTCACAAACGCATCAAGCGGAAATAACCCCTTACCACCGGTCAAACGCCCATGCGGGCGCAGGCCGGCGCCTCCGTACTGAAAAAAAATCGCAAGTGGAACCCATCAGATCGCGGTCCGCCTCACGGGCCGCTCCCAACCTTCCTTCCCCGCATTGGTTTCGAAGTGCCCGTCCATGCCCGCGTACAATTCTATGAGTCGCCCTGTACCTCTCTGTCATCTTGTGCTATGATAAGTCTTCGTTATTTTTTGTGGAGAGGACGAGCGTTCAACGTGGCCAAGCTATATTTTCGATACGGGACCATGAACAGCGGAAAATCGATTGAAGTGCTGCGTGTAGCGCATAATTACGAGGAACAGGGAAAGAAAGTGCTGCTTTTTACTCCAGCGGTGGATTACCGCGATGGCGTGGGCACCGTAGCTTCCCGCATCGGCATGCGCAAAGAAGGGATTGTGATTGACGATCAACTCGACATGGTGGCACTGGCAGCCAAAGAAAGACCCAAATGCATCCTGATTGACGAAGCGCAGTTTCTGAACAAGCAGCAGGTGCTCCAGTTAACGGAAATTACCGATACGCTGGGCATTCCCGTAATTGCTTACGGGCTTCGGGCGGATTTCATGGCCCAGCTGTTCGAGGGCAGCTATCATTTGCTCGCGTGGGCGGATAAAATTGAGGAGATCAAGACGGTCTGCTGGTACTGCGACAGGAAGGCAACCATGAATATGCGCCTTGAGGACGGGCGTCCGGTATTCGAGGGCGAACAAATTCAAATCGGCGGCAACGAAAGCTATCTGCCGGTCTGCCGCAAATGCTATTCATCAAAAAAGAAACAAGCTCATATCCTGTAATAAGGGATATCCCTTAACCAAAGGACGAAAGCGAAGCGCATGCGGCTTTGCTTCGTCCTTTTCATTTGCGGTTGATCAACGGCGGGCTAAACCTACACTGCCCAATTCCCGTTTCGGATCAGGGGTTCCCGGCGGCCGTCCGGGGTCAATCCGTCTACATTCATATCCCCGGAACCGATCATAAAATCCACATGGACTAAGCTGGTGTTGGCGCCGTTGTCTGAGAGCTCCTTTTCGGACATCCCGGTGCCTCCTTGAAGATTCACCTGGTAGGCTTGCCCTAAAGCCAAATGGCTGGAGGCATTCTCATCAAACAACGTATTATAGAAAATCAGATTGGCATTCAAGATGGGCGATTGATGCGGCACCAGCGCAATTTCACCCAAACGGCCTGCTCCGTCGTCCGTGTCCAGAAGCCGTTTTAGCGCATCGTAACCCGTTTCGGCCGAAAAATCCACGACCTTGCCGTCTTTAAAAGTAAGGGAAAATCCGTCGATGATTTGTCCGGCGTAATTCAGCGGCTTAGTGCTGCGCACCACCCCGTTTACGCCATCCTTATGAGGCATGGTAAACACTTCCTCCGTCGGCATATTGGGGTTGAACCAAACGCCCTTGGCATTCTCTTTGGCTCCCCCCAGCCATACATGTTTCTCCGGCAGATCGACGGTCAGATTCGTGCCCGGCGCTTCGTAGATCAACTGCTTATACCGTTTGTTATTTAACAGCTCGACGGTTTGTGCCAGGTGCGCATTGTGCTTTTTCCACGCCTCGATCGGATCCTCCAAATTCACACGGGTCGCCTCAAATATGCGGTTCCACAACGCTTCCACAGCGGCATCCGTAGGCAGATCCGGAAATACCTTTTGCGCCCATTGATCGGTAGCGATCGAGATGAGCGACCACGCAACCTTATGCGCCATGATATAACTTTTGTACGTTTTCAAGGCCGAAGCATTCGTTTTCGTGGCGGCTGAGATCCGGTCGGGATCCACATCCTTCATCAGATCCGGGCTGGGTGAATAAATCGAAAGGAACGCCGCTCCGTTCTCCGCCATCTCCGTCAATCCCTGAGCCTTCCACATCGGATATTCCTGAAAAGCCTCCACAGGAGCCAGCTTATATTTGATATGCGCGAGCTGCTCGTCGTTCCACTCTACATGCACATGTTTGGCTCCGGCTTCATAAGCTTTGACGGCAATGAGCCTTACCAGTTCGACCGCTTGAAGCGGTGCGTTCACAACCAGCGTCTGCCCTTTCTGCACGTTCACACCCACATGCACAGCCAGCGCCGCGTACTTCTCCAACTGTTCTTTTGTAGGAACCATAGAGCATCCTCCATCATTAAAGTTGTTTTCTCTACAGTATAACCTTTTCTCACCGCGGCACCAAATTTTTTCCACATAAAGAAAACCGCCTTATAGGACGGTACCATGCCTCTAGGCGGAGCAAGCGTTCAAATATTACCGAAGCAAGTAACATTTTCGCATGCCGATATTCCCTTTTATAGGCTGTTAGCAGCATAAAAATGGACCTTGGTGCGGAGCAAAAAAAGTTATACAGCCGACAATAATAGACAACATTTTTAGACTCCCTGATATATCATGTAAGAGTTGATTCCAATCTGTAAAGAATTCCAAATTTTAGGAGCCAGGGTAACTTATGATTAACCTTTCGGAACGTATATCGGCATCCAAAAAAAGATGCCAAACCTTCGGATTGAACCCCGTCATGATTCCAAAGCCTTCCGGCAAATTGACGCCGGCCGAGCTGCAAACAGAAGGATCAGGTTTGACGAACTCCTATCCGTCATGAGCTTGTTTGCCGGTCGAATCATGCATCTGCTGAACAACACGCCTCTTTTGTTGGTCCTTACGGATGAAAGTGGTTATATATTGGAGATGTACGGCGATCAATTAATCAAGAAGACCGTAACCGACCTTGGAATCGTCAAAGGCATCCAGTACACGGAAGAATCCATGGGAACCAATTCGGTCCATATGGCCTTGACGGAACGATCACCCGTTTCTCTGGTCGGTCAAGAGCATTATCACGAGGCTTTGCATCATTTGGCTTGCTACAGCGTCCCGTTTCACTTCACCAGAAGCCATCATTTGTCGGGCACCATATCCCTGCTGACGACAATCGACCACCAAAACCCGGTTTTTATCGCCCTGCTTTCCAATATCGTGGACTCCATTGAACGAGAGCTTCTGCTTTCAAGAAACAACCAAAAGCTCGATCTGTTGAACCGGATTCTCATTAAAAATATGCGGCACGGAATCATTATCACCGATCCTTACGGAAGAGTTTCCGAATGCAATCCCTTTGCCGAGCAAATTGCCAATTGCAAAAAACAGGACCTGATCGGAAGCTCTATATTTGACATACAACCGTTCGGAAAATACATGTACAAAGTGCTCGAATACGGCCAATCTTACGAGAACGTGGAATTAACCTTTGGTAATATTCAAAACGGAGGCATCGTATGCCAGTTTGACAGCTATGCGATCTACGACGATAAAAACAGGGTCATCGGCGCCTACGCCCAGTTTCGTGACATCACGGAGCGCTTCCTGTTGGAGCGGCAGGTCATCACGGCAGAGAAGTTCTCCGTGATCGGCAAGCTGGCTGCCGGTCTGGCACATGAAATCCGCAATCCGTTGACTTCCATAATCGGCTTTATCAAAATACTCAAAACCAGTGAAAACCCGGCCACCAAGGAAAAAAATATATTGAAATCGTTTATAATGAGCTGCTGCAGTTGGACAAGCTGGTTTCCCAGTTTGTGTTGATGGCCAAGCCAAGCTTTCCCGACCGTAAGCTATTCAACATCCAGGAGCTGGTTCAAGAAACACTGCTTTTTATGGAAAGCCAATTTATTATCAAGAATGTTTCTGCACAATTTCTCCACGAGAACAACCCCATTATGCTGCATGCCGATCCTCTCCAAATCAAGCAAGTGCTGATTAATATCCTGCAGAATGCGTTAGAAGCCGTTGATGAGAAAGGGATGATTCTGGTTTCGTTGGAATCCGATTTGAATTATGTGAAAATCCGGATCGAGGATAACGGCATCGGCCTGGATGAGGACGAGCTTGGCCAAATTCTGAATCCTTTTTTCACTACCAAAGAAAACGGGCTGGGGCTGGGGCTGTCGGTCAGCTATCGGATTATTGAGAATCACGGGGGAACGATTGACATTACCTCGGATAAATATGCGGGAACCACCATGACGATTACGTTACCCTTGCTGCAGTCCTGACAACAATAAAGAGGACGCTTCTTCGAGCGTCCTCCGGCTCGAGCCTCCCGCAGGCACTGCTTGGGGAGGTTTTAGATTTGAACTTCTCTTTCTTTGAAAATACGCATCACTACGCCCAATGCGGCTATCGCTTTGGGAAAGCCCGCGTATGCCGAGCAGTGCAGGACCAATTCCACTATTTCCTTAGGACTGAGTCCCACATTCAGAGCGGCGTGAATATGAAAGTCGAGCTGATCCACGGCCCCTTGCGTGATCAACGAAGACAGGGTAATGAGCTCGCGCTGCTTGATATCCAGTCCGGGACGGCTGTAAATATCCGCAAAGCCGTTGCTGACGATAAATTCAGCGAATCCCGGATAGAAGCTATGAATCGCCTCTAACGGAGGGAACTCCTTTCCCCCCGTCATTTCTTTTAAAACCTCCAACCCTTGCTCATACCTTTCGTCTGCCATAATCATACTCCTTTCAACCGTAAAAAGATTCTTGCCAAGGTTATTCCAAGGTTAACAGTCTGGTTAAAATGGGCGGGATTTCATTGGGGTCAACTATGATCTCAATGACGGTAGGACCATGCGAATGCAGCGCTGTTCTTACGGCATCCCGGATCTCCTGGGCGGTTCGGCAGCATATGCCCGTTGCCCCTAAGGAACGGGCGAACATGGCGGCATCCAGAGGCGTTTCGTATACCGCGCCTACACTGCGTCCGGTATTATAGGACATACCTTTGTCGACCATGTCCAGTCTACCGTTATTCATGACAACAAACACGACCGGGAGCCGGTGGTTAACGGCAGTGGCAATTTCCATTCCGTGCATCATGGCGCACCCGTCCCCGGTCAGGCACACGATCGTACGATCCGGCAGAGCCGCTTTGGCTCCGACGGCGTAGCCGATGGCGTGACCCATGGCGCCGAAGACATCGTCGAAATAAAATGTGCCCGGGATGCGAATATCATAATGGCGAATCGCGTAGAAGGTATGACTGCCGTCATCTCCGAATATAATCGCATCGTCCGGCAAAGAAGAGCGAAGGGCCAGAATCGCCGTTTCCGCAGAGAGAACGTGTGTCTCCCCCAATTCCTTGGGCAGCACATCCAGCTCCGCTGTCGCGGCCGCTTCATAGACCTGTACCTCTGCAGCAGCCAGATCAATCAGCCTGGCCAGATTCGTCTTGGCGTCCCCGAGAATGACGCAGGTTGGAACCGGAAGCGCTTTGGATACAAAGGTCACGTCATAATCAAAATGAATAACCTGCTTCGGCATCATTTGGGGCGTAAACCCGGACAAGGTCATATCGCTCAGCTTCGTCCCTACCGCAATTAACAGATCAACGCCTGATTTCATGTAGTCGTTTGCCTGTATCGTACCTCCAAGCCCAAAATTTCCAAGGCTGAGCGGATGATTTGTAGGAAAGGCCCCTTTGCCGCCGGGTGTCATAATGACCGGGATGTTCCAGTGTTCGGCCAATATGCGGATTTCATCGTAGGCTTCCGCAGCCATCACGCCTTTGCCGATGAACAGCACAGGCCTTTTGGCGGCATTCAGCAGCGGGATGGCTTCTTCCACATTAGCCGAGATCATCTGAGGAATATGATCGGGCAGATGAATCGTGAACGGCTCGACCTGCGCCATCAGAACATCAAAAGGAATGCAAAGGTGCACCGGTCCTTTAACGCCGGTTTTGGCTTTCTCTAGAGCATGTTGAACATAAAGGGGGACGAGGTCCGGCCGTTCGATTCTGGCACTGAACAGCGTAACCGGTTCAAACATCTTGACCAAGTCGGTACCGAAGCTGCTGGAATCCTGTCCTAATGCTTTGCCCGATTCCGCGGCCGAAGGCTGACCTGTAATAATCAGCAGCGGCAGGTTATAAGCCTTCGCTTGGCCGGCCGCAGTCAGCAGATTGGTCCCTCCCGGCCCGGACGTTCCTATGGCCACTCCCAGTTTTTTGTTGCCCAACGCGTAGCCCGCCGCTGCAAAGCCCGCTCCCGCTTCGTGTCGGGTCAGTACGAATTCCACACCCGCGCTGTCAAAATCGAGCATCAAGGGGGAAATGGATTTTCCGGGTATGCCAAATACGTGATTGATCCCCCATTCCTTCACATTGTTCGCCAATACTTGCGACAATCGCATGGTTACACCTTCCTATATCAGACTGTGACGCTTTTAAAGTATTTTGTCTTCAATTCCTCAGCAGGCAGGGGAGGACTGTAATAATAGCCCTGGATCTCATCACACTTCTGCTCTTTCAAAAAAGACATCTGCTCCCGCGTCTCGACACCCTCGGCGATCACATGCAAGCCCAAGTGATGGGCCATGGCAATAATGGCCCCTACGATCCTCGCATTGCTCTCATCGCTTATGATATCCCTGATGAAAGATTTGTCAATTTTCAGGCGGTGGATCGAAAATTGCTTCAAATAATTCAGGGAGCTGTAGCCCGTACCGAAATCGTCGATGCTGATTTGGATGCCGAGCCCGCTTAGCTCATCCAATATCGCACTCGCTTTTTCCACATCCATGGTCATCGTTTCGGTGATTTCCAGTTCCAAATACTGCGGCTCCAGTCCGGTTTCCTCAAGTACTTTTTCTACTGTTTTGTACAAATTTTTCTTCATAAATTGTGCTGTCGATAAGTTGACGGCGATCCGTATCTTAGGAAAGCCCGAATCCTGCCAGCGCTTGTTTTGCAAACAAGCTTCCTTTAAGACCCACTCGCCGATCGGAACAATCAACCCCGTTTCTTCGGCCAGAGGTATAAATTCGCTTGGGGGAATCAGCTTATACACGGGATGCTTCCAACGAATCAGCGCTTCCACGCCGACGATTTGGCCGGTATTCATATCGATTTGCGGCTGGTAGTGAAGAACCCATTCCTCCCTCTCCACTGCTTTGCGCAATGCATTCTCCAGCGCCAATCTCTCATGGGACGACTGGTCCATAGAAGGTGCGTACAGCACATACGTATTTCGTCCTGCTTCCTTGGCTTTATAAAGAGCCGTATCGGCGTGAATCATTAAGGTTTCCGCATCTTGTCCGTCATCCGGGTAATAAGCAATGCCGACGCTCGCAGAAATATGGAATTCCTGCCCCTGGATCATAAAGCTGCGTTCAAAGTTGCATAAGATGGTCTTTGCCGTAAGGACGGCCGCCTCCGGTTCGGAGCCTAGCGGTACGATAATCGTAAATTCGTCTCCGCCCATCCGAGAGAGGAAGCTGCCGGTGCGGAGTCCGTTCTTCAGACGGTCGGCGGCTTCGCACAACAGCATATCTCCGTTTTGATGGCCAAACGTATCATTGACCATTTTGAACCGGTCGAGATCAATATACAGGACAGCGAACCGGCTGTCGTTGTGTCTGGCCGTCTCAAACATTTCACCAAGCTGCTTGTAAAAATTTCTGCGGTTCGGCAATCCCGTCAAGTCATCGTGATAAGCCAAATGATTATATTTTTCTTCGGCTTCGTATAGCCTTGTCACATCTCTGAACTGGCCGATGGCTCCGATAATCTGGTAATGTTCGTCATATATCGGGATCGCATCAAACAAGCAGACAAATTTCGATTTGGTCCTGTTTCTTTCGAGGATGAGCTGAATGTTCTCGTATTTGCTTCCTTTTTCGATAACATCCGATATGTATTGTCCCATAGGACTGAACATACGCACAACTTGATGTCGGTTCAAGCCTTTCCTTAAGCCCGTTAATTGTTCGGCGATTTCGTTCATTTCCACAATGGTGCCTTCTTTGTCCGTCATGATGATGCCGTTGCGGGTGGAATTGATCATGATTTGGTTCAACATGTTCAGCCTTTGGTTCTGCTTAATCAGAAGCAGCTCGCGTTCAATCGAATCGACAGCCAAATCAAGCAGAGTCAAATAAAAAGGGTTGGCCAGATCAATCGAGGTCATGATGGAGATCGTTCCGAGCAGGTCATTGCGATCTCTATAATGAAAAGGAACCGCATAGCAAGCGTGGGTGAAAAAATAAGTGTGGTAATGATCTTGGCCGATCAGTTCTACCGGGTGGCGTTCTTTGAGGCTCAGATTAATCACATTCGTCCCGCATGATTCCTCGGTAAACCGAACACCGATTTGAATCCCGAGCTGATTGACCGTCTGTTTAATCGTCTCATCCCCATCCATGTCCAGAATGACTCCCGTTTCATCGGATATGACGATTAAAATCGGATTTCCTTTGGAAGACAGCAGCAGTTTCTTCACAAAGAATCGAACGACGGCCAGCACGTTCTCATACTCGCTCAATTTGCGGTTCAGCTCGGACGTCGACAACTTTTCTTTAAAAACGGGAATGGTGTCAGGGTTGAGGCGAGCCTCCCGGCTTCTTTGCTTGGATGCCATGATATATTGCGCCTTGGACGGTTTTTGGTCCCTCTCCCTTTTTACGCTTTTTCCCAAGCCTCCCGCTTCTTCGTTACTTTGACTGTCCAGCATAATAATCAACATCCCTTTTGTAAAATAAGAACGAAAATAGGCAATTTATGAGAGTGAGCGCTACCTACTCTTCCACAAATACCTGAGCAATTCCTGCAAAAAAAAACATAAAATAATGGTTAAAACTTGACTTTACTCTCTTGTAGTTCTCTAGATCTATGGGATAACGCTTAAAATAATGCCTATGTACAACGGCCTGCACCTTTTCGCTTATTTGGGAATAAGCTGATATACATCTATGCGGGAGGGCGATAAGATGTTTCCCAGAGATCAATGGTTCAAGCTTGGCCTGCTTCTGTATATGCTGGTTTGGTTTATGGGGAGCTTCTGGATGGGCGGAATGATAAAAAGCGGCGCAATCGTCCACTGGCTCGGCGTCGAGCTGCGGGCGGTGGAAGAATACGTATACTACGCGCTTGCCGGAGCGATCGGGGGCACCCTGTACGCCATGAGACTGTTTCACGCGTTTTATGATCAAATATCGGATCGTTGGATTTTATGGTATTTGCTGAGGCCGATTAAATGCGCGGGAGCGGCGGTAATGACGATCGTGCTGTTCCAAAGCGGCATCATGCTGCTGCAAACCGGCACCTCGATGGAAGCGAAAATCGGCATCGCTTTTTTGGTCGGCTTCGGCTACGGCAAGCTGATGGATAAATTGAAGGTTTTGACGGAAACCCTGTTCAACGGAAACAATGAGAAGACCTCCGGAGATCAACCGCCGAAATAATCGGGCCGCGCGATAGCCGGCTGATTCACATACGGGTATCCGTCTTCCGTTTGGAATAAGCCTTCCGGTACATCCGGCCGGAAGGCTTGCAGCATGCCGTTACGTGGCCAGCTTTACGCTGTAATACCTCATCGCTTGCAAAGAGCCGGTATACTCCAGCTGCCCCTGGTCCAACAGCTTCCGCAGGCGGTATTCGATGTACGTGTCGGATACGGGCTGATCCAAGACGCCGATGATTTCACCGACCAGACGGGCCGCTTTCAGCTCGCTGTCTCTGTTCGAAAGGAGCCGGTGCGCAGTTTCCAAGATCAGCGCATCAAAGTAACCCTCGTCCACAGTACGTACCGATCCATTCTCCACGATGCGAAGCAGCCCTCCGTCGGCGACAAGCCAGTTCCAATCCTCGATCAGATCCGCTCTATCCCGGCCGGATAAAGAGACGGCGTTGTCCGCCAGCCCGGCCAGCTGACCCGGTGAAGCCTGAGCTGCGCTGCGATAATCCCTGTCGGGGTAGAGCCGATGCAGCTCGGAAGTGACATCGATGACGGATACGGGGATATCCTCAGGCAAAGCGGCCAGCGCATAGCGAAGCCCTATTTGCTCGGTCGCCGAGTTTCCCGCCCACAAAACGACGGAGCCTTTGATCTGGCGCGGCCATCCCTGCCACAACATGAAATGTTTGAGCAGTGCCGGGATCATATCAGCTCGATCTTCTTCATTCAGAAACTGCTTCCACCATGCCAAACGTGACGGTCCTCCAACGCCTTCCAGAGGTCCATGCATCAAATCATCATCCAGGCTGATGACCGACTCCTGCGGGCGGCTGCGGAGCGCCAGCTTCACCGTCCCGCGTGCTGACGGTCCGAAAACCACATGTGTCCTATATCCGCTCCAATCCCCAGCTTGTACGGACGGCGAAAACCGGGAAGATACATCGTCTCCCAGGTACCATTCCTGATCGAATCGCTCCAAAAACAGATTCATGAAGCTGTGCCTTTCTTCCGCCAACGCGCGTGCGGCCTCTGTGTTCATCAACGATTTCAGCTTCAGCAGCTTTTCATGAAAATGGTTGATTGCGGTTCCTGGTTCGTTCCTGTACTGCTCTTTGGTCATATGCTCCCGCGGAGGAAGCTCCGGGTGATGCAAGGCATGACCTTTCCATCCGGCGTAGGCGAACGTCCTCGCAATCCCGATCGCGCCGATGGCATCGAGCCGGTCGGCATCCTGAACAATGCGTCCTTCCAGCGTGGACATCGGCTGACCACGGCCTCCCCTGAAGGACATCGTGGAGATAATTTCCATCACATGTTGACGATGACGGACATCCACCCCGGCTTCTTCCAGCCACTGCTCAACCTTGCTAAGCCCCGCTTCCTTGTCCGGATTCAGCTTCTCATCAGCAATATCATGCAGCAGTGCTGACAGCTCACAGATAAAGACATCCGCCTGTTCCAAAGCGGCAAGCCGCTTGGCCGTTCCAGCTACCCTTACGATATGCCACCAGTCGTGGCCGCTGCTGTCGCGCTCCAATTCTTTTTTTACATAACTTCTTGCCTCTTCGATTATGCGATGTCGGTTCATAACCGTCTTGTTAACCTCCTCGCCTTCGCAGCTTCCTTGACAAGGGCTTGTACAAAGTATTGTAGCTTATGAAGTCGATTTTGGTAAGAGGACTCAGGAAAAAACGGACGAAAAGCTAAAAAGACCATTCGGCAGTCTCCGAACGGTCCGATGGCCATTTATTCCACAGGAAGAGTCACATAGCGCGCTCGTTTGGCTAAATATGTGTTTCCTCCGGTTCAGTTACCGTCATCATCTCTTCTGCCAAGTGCGGCAGTCCCCCGTCCGGGAAGAGAGCACGGCTTTGGCTGGCTTCTTCCTGCTGGCGCGCAACCCATGTACGAATGATGTCATTCATGCGCTGCGCTTCTTTCGTCGGGAGCTGATGCCTGGCATTTTCCAGCATATAAAGCGAGCTCACCGGCAATTGCCTATGGAGAATGCGGACATAACGCTTGAATCTCTTGTCCTTTTGCCCGAATAAGAGCAGGATGGGTGCGCGGACCTCTTTCAGGCGTTTCGTGCAATTGTATTTCGCACTGAAGCGGTAATATTGATACATGTTCCGGATATCCCCTTGCATGGAGGATCCGTACAGCTGTTTATACGTTTGCAGGCTGTCGGCATTGCCGGCTGAAATGGCGGCCGCAAGCAAACGTTTAGCTCTTGCCGCCGTAAGAGCGGAGGCCAGCCAAATTTGCATTTTGAGAACAGGGGTGCTAACCTCTGACATAGTACTGACAAGAATGGCTCCAAGGAAGCGATCAGGGTAGTTCAGCATCGCCTCCAGCGCTATCGAACCGCCGGTGGAGTATCCGCAAAGGTGCGCTTTTGGAATCCCCAATTCATCCATCAGCTGCCGTATATCCTCGGCTATAAGCGAGTATGTAACGGACTGCCTGGAATAAGGGCTTTTGCCGTGGCCGCGGATGTCGAAAGTGATCACCTAAAATTGATCCGCAAGCTGATGTTGTTGATAAGCAAACGTGAGTCCCGTCATCAAGGGCGGATGCAAGAACAGAATAGGCACACCCTGTCCTTTGACCTGGTAGTACAGCCTGGTTCCGTTGATGTCGGCATAAGGCATGTGGGCCAACCCCTTTTGGTATTGTCCTGAGATAAATCGCATTTATCCTTTCCAGGGCTTGGGGAAGTTATACACATTCAGCAAATTCATTCACTATGCCAGAGCGGTACCGTCTCGTTCTGCCCGGTGGTAAGGTCAATATGCAACGGCAGCCGTATATCTTCAAGCGGGTACGTATGGTCTCCCCACTGAACCAAGACTTGCTTCAGCACAATCTCCTCAATTCTGGATACGAGAACCTGATCCTCTTCAATAAAGGGGGCCACCGCCAGCCTTTGATGGAACTTCCCTTGATGCTGCGCTCCTTCCCATGATGGCCAGTTCAAAGGGTAAGACGCATTGCCAGCGGTATCGGTATCCTCCGTGCTGTCGGGTAAAAACGCCCGAAACGACAAAACAGGCGCTTCACGGTCCTTCAAATGTTTGGCGAAGCTTCCTTTAGTCCGCTCAAAGCTGTAGAAAAAATAAACGTGTTCTTTGTTGTACCAAACCTCGTAAATGGATAAAATCAGGTCCGTTTCAGGTACAGGCATCTCAATCTGATAGCTTCTGGTCAAACCCAGTTCCTCTGCCCTTTTAAGCCCGGGCGTTTTTTCATACTGATAAGCCTTGACCCGATCCCAGCTGACCGCATGCATGATTCGGGTACTGTCCTTCCTGAACCCTACTCCAATGACTATAAGAAACAAAGTTAGCGTTACAACGACGGCAATAAAAAGAGGTTTGGGAAAAAATATGGAGTTCAACTCATCACCTACATTTCTAAAAAAAGAAAATAATACCTTTTTATACGAAAAAAGCGCTTACAAGTTGCGGTTTGAACTTAATATACACAGAATATCCAAATTTTCGATATCCGGAATTCATAAAACAATGGCCGGCTCCTTGAAGGGATACCGGCTGTTTATTTAGTTGCTCCTGAAAAAGTCGATTTTCAAAAATAGTTTCGGGTTGCTGGCTGGGTTGTGAGGGGGAACTTTCCCTAATGATCGGTTTCCATGTTAGTTTTGGAGCATTTTTGCCGCTCTTTGCAGGTTGTGGGTCAGAATCCCGAAGCCGACCCAGCATTTTGAGCCGACAAAGCCCCGATACCTGCTGCGGTTCAAACCGTACTTCCGCTTGAGAAGACTAATCTTCGCTTCTCCAGCTGCACGGTAACGCTGCAAGTCTTTGAACCATAATTCGTTTTCGTACTCGGATCGGGCAATGCCTTTTTTGCCCTTTCGCGGCAAGCTAGCTCGCTTCACACCAAGTTCGGTAATGGCCGTTTCGTTCTTCTTGCTTGAGAAACCGCGGTCGGTCGCTACAGCTTGCGGCGCTTTGCCGAATTGCTTGATATGCGCCTGTACAGCGGGAACGAGCAGTTCATCATCCGAGGGGTTCCCCTCGTAGACAGCGTAGCCGGTCACAAAGCCGCTTTCCGTCTCGTCGATTCGCACCTTGTAGCCGAACTCAGTTCCTTTGGCCAGCTTACCTTTCTTAATCGGTCTTGCTTCCGGGTCAAAGAAACTGACGATCCGATCTGCGATGATTCGATTGCCGGAAACGACCTGTTTGGCTTGTTCCAACAACTTGCCGGTTAGCGTGACCGCCTCGGTCAGTTTGGTTTTACTTTGTCGAAGAGCAGCTTTGCCCTTGTCTTGCAGTTTCTCGATAACGGTTTGCGCCTTGTTCACAACGTTCTCGGCTACTTCGATTACGCTCCCAGTGATCCGGTCAACTTCTTCCCAAGATTCACGGGTGCGGCGACGTAGAACTTTCGCGATGGACAGAATCTTTTCCTTGATTTCTGCCGTACGATCTTCAAAGCCTTGAACAGTGTGGGAGGCGACTTTCCGGATTTTCTGAATCGTTCGAGTGATGACTTTTACGCCATCTTGCAACAGCGTAGCGTCTGTCGGGTGATGGATATCGGATTCCACAACCGTCGTATCCGTGCGCAATTTGCGGGTTTTCAGAACGGCTTTTTCCTCACACTGCTTTACGAGTGCGGCATTGATGTCTTCGACGATCTTGTCGCCGTAGCGTTTGCGGGCATAGATGAGCGTAGACGGGTCGGGCATCGGTTCGTCGATGGCAAACCGGCAGAACATTCGCCATGTGATGCTGTCACCGACTTCCTTCACGAGTGACTCGTAGCCCAAATTGTATTTATGCTTCAGGACCATAAGACGGATGTACTTTTCAATTGCAAGCGTAGGACGGCCGCTTTTCTTGCCTTTCGGGTGCAACTCAGTAAACGGTTGAAGAAAACGGTCGTCGTCCAGTAATTGATCTATGATTGCAAGCTCGACCGGCAACTTTCTAACAGATTCCGGGAGAATGGCATCCCAGATGGTCAATTGCTCGTCTCGAAGTTTCAACATTTTCTTCACCTCTTGGAAGGATTCCCGAGGGCTTCTGTTGAACTCCTATAGCAAAGGAATTCTTCCCTCGGGGTGTGGAACTTTGTTATCTCGACAATAACAATTTCCATTTTGAGGTGCTGAATTCCTTTTAATTATGCTCAAAACACCCTGACTTTTTCAGGGGAAACTATTTAGTCTGCCGCTGAGCCTCCAATAGAGCCGTCAGGATAAACGATATAGCTTGACACGCTGCCGGTTCCGTTGCCGGATACAGCAATGCTCCACAGTTCATACCGGTCGACTTGACCGCTGGAATTCCAATTGATAAACAGCTGTGCTTCGAGGTCCCCCCGGCGTATTCCCTCTACATCGGCGTTCAATCCTCCGTACAGGTAGTCCGCTTGAGCTCCAAAATCATAACGCCACACTCTGCTTCGAGCTTTCGATCAAAGTCATAAAAGACGGATCGCCAAGCACCGCTTTTACTTCTTTTTGATCCATTCCGCGTTCCAGGCGATACTTGACCGCCCAGATTTTATGCTGTGCTTCATCCGCGTCCTTCGGCTCCGAAACAACAGAAACCATACCTGCTTTCGCATCATAGACAGCCCCTGCGCCGAGATTTTCAGCTACGAACCTAAGCGGCACATACGTATGTCCTTCATAGTTCAATGCAGAGAAACGGGAGCCTAATTCCTTGCTCGCGCCGTTAAATTGAAATTTGACAGGAAACAGCAGCGCCTGAATTTCACTGGATGCGTTAATGGTAGCAGAAGTAGCCAGAGCGGCCCCGCAAACCAGTCCCATGATAAATTTCTTCATAAAAAAACCTCCTCGGGTGCTATCCTCCTCATCCTCTTCCTCTATCATACTAGGTTTAGAGCCCGAGAATCATAGAAAGTTTTATCACCAAAGGCAAAAAAAGACTCCCCAGACGGGAAAGTCTCCGTTTCTCTTCCTATCCTCCGCCGCTTTCACCAGCGGAGTATATTCCGGATGTTTACGAAAGCACGTCCTTCCTGTCATTCAACCATTCGCAGGTATCCGCACATGCACACAATGCTTTTTTGACCGAACACCACGACCGCTTGGCATAATAGATCGGCACTTCCTGCTCTTTAGCCTGCTGTTTAATCGCTTTTGTCAAATTATGATTGACGTAATCGGTGAGCACCAGCACTGCATCAACCTTGTCCGGTATGCCCTTTCGTACCATTTGACACTTGCGACCCGACATATGCATGACTTCATCAAACCCAAGACCGGCCAAATGCTCGGGCATATTGCCCAAATGATCGGCTCCTACGACCAAAATCGATGCCATGTTAACGTTCTCCTTTACCAAATAGTTTTAGGGGATGAACTTAGCTGTTCTATGTATACCAAAGTTGTTTTATGATAATGATTCTCAATATCATCTATGTTATTAATGATAATTGTTCTCAGTCTTATTGTCAACTTTTTTGGGAAATATGTGGTCCCTTTTGAACGCTTATAGCCACTATCCCCAAAGCTCAGTATGGTATTCAAATGACATTTCGGATCGAAACGGCAAAATTCACACTTGAAATCAGAACATATGTTTGGTAATATTATATTACGAACATACGTTTCTGTTAAGGGTGGGTTTCGTTTGGAGTATAGGGCCATGACTTGGGAAGAATTTTGTCAATATTTCAATACGGAGGAGGCTTGCGCCGATGCCTTGTATCAATTCAAGTGGCCCAACGGGTTCTCCTGCGCCCGCTGTGGACATCACCTTGCCTCTACAATCGTCACCCGCAGGCTGCCGCTCTATGAGTGCCTCCATTGTCACTACCAATCATCTCTTACCTCGGGAACGATTATGGAAGGAAGCCGCACTCATCTGCGCAAATGGTTTATGGCCTTCTTTCTTATCTCACAGACCGAGTCCGGCACGAATGCCGTCGAGCTAAGCCGTGTGATCGGTGTTACTTACAAAACAGCCTGGTTAATCCTAAGAAAGATCCGTCATGTCATCAGTGAGGCCGATGGCCGCTCCCTTCTATCAGGCATCGTTCGGGTTAACGGATCCGTTTACGGACGACCTCACAATCCCAGCTGGTATCACCATCCACAAGAACATCCGCTGCTGATCGGCGCATCGATGGACGAGCAAGGAGAGCCTATCTGCATCAAAATGAAGCTTGTCTCCGAGGAATACAGAAGGGAGCGGCTGATCCTTCGTTCCGCTGAACAGAATTTTATTGAACAGCATATAGAACCTCGGACAAAAGATGTCCAAACCGTCACAAGCCGCTGGAGTCACAAACGCTTCCAACGGCTGCTGCGCGTCTCCGCCGCGGCTAGCAAATGGATCAACTCCACCTTTCATGGACTTGGCTCCAAACATCTTCAAGCTTATCTGGACGAATTTTGTTATCGTCTGAATCTCTCCCTTCAAAGAACGCCGATATTCCACCACCTGACGCACCTATGCGCCAAATCAGAGAAAGTTACCTATTCGATGTTAAAGGGTACCGTAACCAGATGAACTTTATCCTTTACGTCTGCCGCACTTTTCACAAAGGCTCGTACTGGAACCAACCCATTAACCCCATAGCTATATTATTTCTCATTCGGTGAATCCGGATTCTTCGTGTGCAATGACAGACATGAAATCAAATTTGGCTGAAGCTATGCTGCTGCCGGCACCTTGCACATAATATTTGGCTGAAGCTATGCTGCTGCCGCATCTTGTACATCTTATATGCTGATCATCCTTCCAACTCAGGGTTGATACGTCGTATCTTTGGTGTTGAAAACTCTTGATTCGAGAGCAGCACGTCTGCAGTTCCCTCCTATTCACACCCCGTACGTCTATTAGGTCGATAATCCATCCATTTCGATTCGGCAATTGGGCTGGCGGAAATATCATCTGAGCCGAGGGGATAGTGGCCATAAGGAGTTATTAAACATACGGAACAAGAGAACCGTCCGACAAAGCAAAGCAAAGCACCGCACCTATGGAATAAAAAAGCTTTGGACAAGGTTGGATTTCTCCTCTCGCCCAAAGCTTTCTTTACATGTTTACCGGTTCTTCACGGCCTTCGTTGGGATCTGCCTCCGCATCCTGCGGCCCGTGCTTCACAACCTCCAATTTACGAATCCGGTGCTCTTCTTTTTCACGAATGATAAAGGTCAGATTCTCGTATTTCCACTCCCGGCCTTTTTCCAAATCCGGATTTTGCCGGTATAACCAACCGCCGATCGTATCCAGTTCTTCGCTGGTAATATCCGTATTCAGTAGATCGTTCAGGTGAGTCAATGTCACCTTGCCGTCTACGATCAGGTGGCCTTCGCCAAGCTTCTCCACTTCCAACTGCTCTTCTGCATCGAACTCGTCCCGGATCTCCCCGACGATTTCCTCCAATACGTCTTCGATGGTGACCATGCCGGATGTGCCGCCGAATTCGTCTACCAGGATGGCGATATGCGCGCGCTCCTGCTGCATCTTTTTCAAAAGTGTTTTGACCGGCATCACTTCCGAGACCGTCATCACCGGATGAATCAGTTCGGATAGCTCGATTCCAGGTTCGTCATCTCGACGCAGAAAATATTCTTTTGTGTTGATCATCCCGACCACGTGGTCCTTGCTTTCTTTGACTACCGGAAAACGGGTGTATTTTTCTTCTTTAATGATGCGGAGGTTCTCTTCCGGCGTGTTGTTTAGATACAGACATACCATATCCGTCCGGGGAACCATAATTTCTTTGGCCAGCAGCTCATCAAAAGCAAAGATCCGGTTCACATAACCGTACTCGGTCATATTGATATTGCCGCTCGTGTAGCTTTCGGCCAAAATGATGCGCAGTTCTTCTTCCGTATGTGCTTCCTCATGCTCTTTAGCGGGCCGCATACCAAAAAGTCTTACCAATGCGTTCGCCGAGCCATTTAAAACCCAGATAAACGGATACATTACTTTATAAAAGAAAATAATCGGTTTTGCCGTGATGATGCTAATCCATTCGGCCTTCTGAATGGCTACCGATTTCGGGGCTAGCTCACCGAGCACCACATGAAGATAAGTGATGGATATGAAGGCAATTCCGAAAGAAAGAATAGTGACAAGCTCACCCGGCAGCTGGAACCGCTCAAACACCGGATGGAGTATTTCCTCCACTGTCGGCTCTCCTAACCAGCCCAGTCCTAAAGCTGTAATGGTAATCCCCAGCTGACAGGCGGACAAATAGCCGTCCAGATTGCTGGTGACCTGTTTCACAGCAAGCGCATTTTTGCGGCCCTCCATCACCATCTGATCTACCCGGCTGGGCCGGAGTTTAACGATGGCGAATTCCGTAGCTACAAAAAATGCCGTAGCCACAATGAGCACTGCGACCATAAACAAATTTAAGGCGTACATCTGATTCTCCTTATTTATTAGGATTTTGTGATTTATGAACACCAACATATAAAGTTCTTATGAACTTATCATAGACCTTTTCGTAAGAAAACTGCAAAGTCCGTATTTGATCATTTTTGCTTAAATTAAAGCAATTTATGCTTAATTGACACCTGTGCATGTGGTATTCTTTTCTTCTTGGGGGCTTTGACTTTTTTACGAAATAATCATATGATGAGTTCATATGAACTTCAAAATCGAGAAGGAAGAAATCCGATGGAACTGTTCTATTTGACGAGAAAACAAATGGCCGCTCTCTTAATGTCATTGCAAGGAATAAGCTGCAAGACGCCTCTGGCCGTCCTGCAGGAAGCATGGGTCAAATCGCATAGGGCCGAAATTCAAGGCGGCAAATCGTTCGGCGCCTTTATTTCCACGTCACTCCCCCCGATTTTTGAAAAAATCATCAAAACAAAAGTTCAAAATGACGGATTTTCTCTGACGGAAATCGTTTCGCTGGGCAATCAGATCGAATATACTCATTTTTCTATCACCACGGTACAAAATTGGGTGAAACGGGATTTTAAAGATTTAATCGGTTCTCCGCAGGTAGGAAAAAAGTATTCGATCAAGCAAACCGCCGTTCTGTTCATTATTGATGATTTGAAAGCGACTCTGGATTTCGAATCCATCCGCAAGCTGTTGACGCTGCTGTTTCAAAGCCCGGATGAAGACTCCGACGATTTGATCAGCCCGCTCCAATTATATGCTTTGTATTCCTCAATCTTTGAGGAAATGGATCAGAACAACGATCAGGTATTGGATCTCTCCGGACATGACATCGGCAGACGCAACCACGATCATATGCTGGAACAGCTTATTAAGCAAAGGGCGGACGATTTCACGGACTCGCTTGATGGGCTAAGCGAAGAACAAAAGGAAGCCGTGAGCAATACGATCTTTATTGCCATGGTTTCCGTACAAACCACCTATTTTCAATCGCTGGCCAGGCGCTTCTTGAACGCTACCTTATTCCTGCAGAATCTGCAATCGTAAGTTAAAAGAAAAGCCGCAAGCTTTCCGGCCCCGCTCATCCACGGCCCCAAAAGCTTACGGCTTGTTTGTTTTTTCTACATAAACAAGACATAAATGAAAATAGCGGCTAACACAAAACGATAATAAGCAAACCACGACAGCTTAAGGCGTTTGATCAGATTCAGAAAGGTTACTACCGCAATCATAGCGACGACGAATGCGGATACCAAACCTGTAATAAACAATCCCATGTCTTCCACAGATAAGTACTCACGGCTCTTGTATAAGTCAAGAATCGTCGCCGCGAACATGATCGGCACAGAAACGATAAAGGTAAATTCCGCCGCGGCTTTCTGGCTCGTACCCAGCAGCATCCCTCCGGATATGGTCGAGCCTGACCTTGAGAATCCGGGCCACAAGGCAAGGCATTGAAATACTCCGATACCGAACGCTTGTTTATACGAAATGTCGTCCATGGTTTCGGCCGTTACCTTTCTCCTGGATTTTTCAGCCACAATCATCAGAATGCCTCCGGCCACCAAACCGACCAATACCGTTTCCGGTCCGAACAAGTATGTCTTGATCAAGCTATGCAAAGCAAGACCAATCACAACCGCCGGAGCCATCGCAAGGGCAACATGAACAATATTGGCACGGCGTTCCTGCATGTAGCCCGGCTTGAAGTGCAGCATACCCAAAAAACGGCGCCAGTATAATACAAACACGGCCAATACCGCTCCAAGCTGTATGACGATTTCAAACGTTTTGGCCTTCTCACCCTCAAATCCTAGCAAATGTGCCGTAAGAATCATATGTCCGGTAGACGATACAGGCAAAAATTCCGTCAGGCCCTCCACAATTCCCATAATGATGGCGATCAGTATGTCACTCAATGCTCTCCCTCTCTCCTGTCTCTAGTTACCTCCATACACATTATAGTTGATGTTTATGGAAAGTTAAAAGCAAAATAAGGAATTTACATGTAAAAAGGCAGTATGCTTTCAGGTGTTTGACCAATGCATCAGAAGGCCGATACGCATAAGGTAATACAGTTTCCATCCGCTTGATAAAGGAGAAATTTGATTATGGCCTACCGGATCATCGTCGACCTGTCTGACCGTCGGCTGCACCTGTTGGAAGACAATACCGTCATTCATTCCTATCCTATCGCAATCGGGAAAATGCTGACGCAAACTCCTGTCGGAGAATATACGATCGTAAACAAAGCCCCAAACCCGGGCGGTCCGTTTGGCGCGTTCTGGATGGGCTTATCAAGGCCCCATTACGGCATTCACGGCACCGACAATCCTGCGTCCATCGGCCAATCCGTCTCAAAAGGATGCATCCGCATGCATAATGCCGACGTTCTCGCTTTATCCAGGCTCGTTCCAATCGGGACGCGCGTCACCATAAGAGAATAACCGGTCTCTGCCGCTCCCTTAGGGGTTTTACCTTCGGCGGCGGTTCTTGGCCGCGAGCAGCCGGTTCATGGTTTCCGCGCTTTTGTCCGTCGCCTCTGAAACGGCGGGTTTAGAAACGGTCGTCCCTGGTTTGGACCGTTGTTCGGTCGAGGTCTGCTGCGGCACTTCAGCAGGCGCAGCCTCAGTTCCACGCTCCAGCAGCGAGGAACTGTCCCTGGACCTGTCGGCAGCATCCTGAATCGCGTCTGCCCCACGATAGAATGCGCCGACCTTGCGCTTGCGTTCCCGCAGCCGCTCCATCGCGGCTTCCGCATCAGGCGCCTTCGGCGCTGCGGTTCCGCGTCCGCGGCGCAGCAGCGCACCCGGCAGTGCGGCCAGACGCCCCCAAGGCAGCGACAGACGGCGTACGGCGATGTCGAGCACCCACAGGAGCACGGCCAAAGTCAGCAGCCAACGCGTCAGATCGTGCAGCTGCTTCTTCGCCGTGACATCCCCCTGGAACACTTCCTCGGGGCGTTCCATGCTGAGCATTCTGCCGCCGGTCATGTCGGCCAGCTGTTTCAGTTTGGCCGTCGGATCACCGGAGCCGATACGGTATTCCGGTGAGTAAGACAGCACGAAGCCTGTAGTAAAGCTGCCTAAAGTGCGGTCCGGATCGCTCTCGTCCAATAAGTCAATCCTCGTCAGAAAGACGCCCGGCTTGGAGATATCCATGCCGGCCTCATATTCTCCCGGGGCGGTCGGCGTTACCTGCAGCGTTTTCGTTTGCAGCGCTTCATCGGTTACCGAGGCGCGAAGCCCGCCTTTGAATTCGGCATCCTGGCTTTTGATGCCAAGCTTCATTTCATTACCGTTCAGCCTTGTCGTCAGCTCCAGCGGCATATCCTGAAATTGGGGAAAGGTCCATTTTACGATTTGAGTGAACGTCTGTGCAAACGCATCCCACGCCACCCAGTCGCGTGACCATTTGCCGGTGACATCGCTTGTCCAGGCGACCGTACGGCCTGAGCCATACTGCCAGCGGGCAAGCAGCGGATCGGGCTCCGGACTGGTCAGCGCCACTTCTGCCGTCTGCTTAGCCGTTGTGGCTACGTAGGCGTTAATTTGCGGCACGCCCCGCCCGAATAAAGTCCCCCAATCCCCCGGCTGGCCTACCGCCGGCACAAAAGGCTGATCCACGATGTACGTCCGCGCCATGATCACCGCCTCCCGGCTGAAAATCGCGGGTATCGTGCTCTGATCGTTCGTGAAATAAAACCGTCCCTTGGCCTGCTTGGCAAGCGCCTCAAGCAGCGCCACATCCGCCCCGTCTCCTACGGCTACAGAGGATAGCGTCATGTTGTTTTGGACCATGTTTGCCGTAAGCTGGTCGTAGCTTTGATTCGTAGACGACTGACCGTCCGTCAGCAAAATGATATGCTTGCGCTGGGCGTCAACCTTAAGCAGCTGCTGATAGGCATCCTGCACGGCCGTATAAATTTCTGTGCCGCCTGCCGGCTGAATCGATTGAATCTGACTCAGCACTTTCTTCTTATCCGTCAGCTTCTGGGGCTCTACTACCCACCAAGGTGTGGAATCAAAGGCGACCACACCCACGCTGTCCTTCTCGCGCATCAGCTCGACCGTTCGCATGGCCGCTTCCTTGGCAAGCTCCAGTTTATCGCCATCCATACTGCCCGACCGGTCAATGACAAGAATGAGTCCCAGCGAAGGAATTTCCCGTTTTCCCTCCAGCTCCATCGATACGGGAAGGGCTCGCTCAATCGGCGTTTTGAAGTAGCCGCCCATACCGTAGCTGTCCTCGCCGCCGATCATCACCAGACCAATCCCGTGATCTTTGACCGCCTTCTCGATCATTTCCATCTGCATGCCGGACATCCGAGTAGCGGACACATTATTCAAAATCATGCTGTCATACCCGGTATAATCGGCTATCTCCAGCGGAAGCATCTCGGGCGCAATCGTTTCATAACCGATCAGGCCGGAAGCCATAACCGATTCCAGGTTGCCGGAGGAACCAGGCGTTCCTTCTACGATCAGCACCTTGGGAGGTCCGCTCACCCGGCTGAACGCGTAGCCGGCATTGTTCACCGCCTGCTCGTCACCCTCGAAATAAATCTCGGCCCGATACCGGTGAAAGCCCGGTTCTTTGGCCAAGCCCTGCAGAGCAAATCGGTTGTCGCCGCGTTCAACGGACACCGTCTGCCGTGTCAGCTCCCGGTTGTCTTCGTATACCCGGAGCTCTCCCGTTGCAGCAAAGGTACTGGAGAGCTGTATTTCCAAAGCATATTTTTCCGCCTGGTACAGGTTCTCCGGCAGCTTCACGTTTTCGATCGCGACATCCTTGCGTGCAGGTGCCGGAATGGGCAGCACATCGACGGCCACGCCTTTATTCTTCAACAGCTGCCCTTGGCGCAGCAGATCGCCGACATTCTCCTGTCCGTCCGTAATCAACACGATCCGCGGAGCAGCATCTTCCGGCATCAAGCCTGCCGCCAACTGCATCCCCTGCGCCATGTTTGAAAACTGCCGGTTCACTTCGCCGGAGAAGGAAAACTGCCGCAAAGCCTGCAAAGAAAGGCTGCGTTCGACCACGGCATTGCCGCCGGCAGAGATGACGCCAATAAGATCCTGATCTTTTCTGGCCTCTGCGGACGTCTTCAACCACTGCTCATAGGACTGGCTTCCCGCAGGCATGCTGTCTGAACGGTCCACGATGTAAAATACGGCTTGCCGCTCCAATGTAACAAACCACTGCATGCCTGCCAGCGCTGTAAGCAGCAGCAAAAGGATGAGTGTACGCAGCCCGACCGCCAGCCGTTTTCGGTTGTCTTCCATGCGCAGCTTGGATCGCCAGGCCCAAACGGCAAAGCCCGCCAACGGAATGAGCAGCAGCAAAAACCAGGGCTCACGAAATTGAATTCCCACGATGGTACACCCCCCATTCCGCCAAAACGATCAACATAACCAAGCCGATAATCCATGGGAGCAGCGGATATGGCGACTCTCCTTCACGTTCTTCCGTCAGCGCCTGAGCTCCGCCCTGTTCGGTCGCAGGAGGGCTCGATGAAGCGCTGGTGAACGATAGTTCCCTACGTTATCCGATGGCTGACTCTCCCGGATCGGCCGATACTTCCAAAAGCGTTTTCCGCTCGCTTCCGTCTTCTCCCTTTTCTACAAATTGATAAAGCCCCGGACGATTCGGGACACTCTGACGGCTTAGCACGGCTCCATCCGCCTGTTCGGCGGGGAGATAAGACTGCCCTGCAGCTTGTAATTCACCTGCAGCCGATCCTGCGAGCTCCATCGGCACCCAGTGGGCTGAGACGGTTTGGGCAACAATCGGGATGTCCGTTTTCTCACCCGCAATGACACGCCCCAAACTGGCGCTTTGGGCACTTCCCAGCCAATCGACCGCATTCTGCACCAGGATCGGAAATTCCGGACGCAGCGGCAGATCGGACTGCTGCAAATCAAAGGTAAACAGCAGCCTCGGACGGCCGTTCTCCATACCTGCGACGATCAACGGCTGTGAGCCGGCCGATACGACCGGCTGACCCCAGGCCGCTAGATCCTTCGGATCGATGGGCAGGAGCTTGGCGATATGCGTATCCTGAAAGCGGATATATTTGGTCACGGGATGCTCGCCGATCCGGTAATCGGCCTGAGGCGGACGGACCTCCTCCCCTTGGTAGCCGCTGCGAATGGACCAGAGCGGTTTCTCGCGGAACAGCCGCTGCCAAGCCTCTCCGGCAGCGGCGCCGCTCGCAAGCCGATCCGCAACGACCAGATCGAAATCGCCTTGGGGAGGTGCAGCCATCCCTGCGGCCTGCACCTTAATGACCTCGGCCCTTGCGAGTTGCAGCGCTTTTTCCAGAAACAAATTCCCTTCGGTCAGCAGCAGCACCCTGCGGTTGCGCTCACCGGACAAAAAAGCATAGGCTTGGTTATCCGCCGCATAATCATCTTCGGCATCCACCGACAGCTTGTAATATTCCGAGCTTCGTATATTGTCAAAATGGAGCGTCCTTTGTTCGCCAGGTTCAAGCTGAATCCGTACCGTTTCCGCGGCAGAAGTGCCGGCATACAGGGTGACGTCCGTATCCAGCTTCCCGCTCCCCGTGTTTTTCAAAGCGGCGACGCCGCTGACGGCGGAGCCTCCCGCCGCGTCTGCGCCGTTCCTCACGCCGAACTGTACGATGGCGACGTTGTTCGCCGGATTGGCTCCGACAGGCTCAACCCGAACGGGTACACGGAACGTTAACCCTTCCGTGCCTTCACTCCACACTGCATCGGTCAATACCCGAATTTCCGCGTCCGTATCGTCCTGAGTCAAAGCGGCCGCCAAAGACATCGTTTCCTTGTAAGCCGTTCTCCCGTAAAAAGGCTCTATACCCGCTATAGCAGCCAGAACCGTATCCGCCGTTGTTTCTCTTGAGACCAGCACCTCCGGCTGACTGCCCATGGAGATGACCGTAACGGCGCTGCCGTTCGCTCCACCCTTGACTACATCAGCCGCCTTGCGCTTGGCGAGCTCCAGTCTTGTCAGCTTCTCCTTCGAGTGCTCCGGATCCGGAGTGAGCGCATCCATGCTGGCCGAACGGTCCAGTACGAGCACAAGATGCCCTTTCGCACCGCTTTCGGCCCATATCCATGGCTGCATCAGCGCGAGCACCAGCAACGCCGCCGTGAGAAGCTGCAAAATCAGCAGCAGCTGATTGCGCAGCCGCTGCCAAGGGCGGTTCGCTTCGAGGCTGCGCAACACCCTGTTCCACAGCAAATGGCTCGGCACCTCGGTATCGACATATTTGCGCTTAAGCAAATACATCAGAACGATAGCCGGCAGCGTCAAGCCAAACCATAAGCTGACAAGCGATTGAAATTGCATCTGGCGATCACCTCCGTTCGCGATTTGTTCTTACCCGATGCTCCGAACCTTTACAGCAGCAGGCCGTGTTCCCGCAGCGAACGCAAAACGGCATCCGCTACCGGAACATCTGTCGTCGCAAGCACGTACGTTATGCCTCTCTCATGACAAAACTGCTTCAAGCCATGCGTATACTGCCGGATTGCAGCCTGATAAGCTTCGATGACCCTGGCGGTGACGGCCACCTCTTTGCCGGTTCCGGATTCACTGTCAATCAGCCTAAGATCGCCTGTCAGCGCCGGCCGCACTTCTTCTTCCGACAGCACCTGCACCACGACGACCTCTTGCCGGGCGGCCAGCAAATAGTTTAACGCCTCTTCAATACCGGATTCATATAAAAAATCGGAAAAAATCCATGTCATCCCCGGCTGCCTGGGTATGGCTCCGGGTTTCATCACGGCATCGGCTATATCCCCTCCCGATTCCGCTTCCGCCTCCGACAAAAAACGGAACAGCCGATGTACGGAGCCCTTGCCTCTCAGCATCGGGAGCTCTCGCACAATCCGGTCGCTAAACAGGCGGGCGCTAACCCGGTCATAGCCGGACAACGCCATATAACCGATACAAGCAGCAAGCTGCCGGGCGTACATCAGCTTGTTTCCCGCAGCTTCTTCCAGCGGGAAGCCCATCGAACGAGTGACATCGATATACAAGTTCACCTGAAGCTCCTGTTCATCCATGAACTGCTTGATGAACGGCTTTCCCGTTCGGGCGTATGCACCCCAATCGAAACGGCGGATGTCATCGCCCGGCGCGTACATGCGATAGTCGGCGAACTCCAGCGAAGCGCCCAGTTGCTTCGACCGCCGTTTGCCCTGCATCGTACCGCGGGTGCGCCGCTTGGCCACAAGCGACATCTGCTCCAGCCGCAGCAACAGCTTCGGATCCAGCCCTAAATCCGACGCGCTCATTTCCGCTTCTCCACTGCGGCTAAGATATCCTCAATCACCGCATCGGTTCCCACACCCATCGCCTGACCTTCAAAGTTCAGGAAGATCCGATGGCGGAGCGCCGGCAGAGCCACCTTCTGGATGTCGTTCACCGATACGTGCAGCCTTCCGGCCGTCAGCGCCCTCACCTTGGCTGCGGAAATGATCGACTGCAGACCGCGCGGGCCCGAGCCGAACCGTACATATTTTTTCACCGAGTCCGGCACCCCCTGCTCTCCGGGATGCGTCATCATCGTCAGTTGTACAGCGTAATCCAGCACCTCTTCAGCCAGCAGGATTTCTTTGACCCCCTGCTGTATGGCCGACAAGGCCGCGGCATCCGCCGTTTTCTCCGCCGTCGCTTCATGCGAAGCCGTTGTCCGCCGGACAATCTCCTTCAGCTCGTCCCGGCTGGGGTATGATACGTTGATTTTTAACAAAAACCGGTCGAGCTGCGCCTCCGGCAGAGGATACGTTCCCTCGTTCTCCAGCGGGTTCTGCGTTGCAAGCACGAAAAACGGATTTGGCAGCCGATGCGTCTCCGCCCCGACTGTCACCGTCTTCTCCTGCATCGCTTCCAGCAACGCGCTTTGCGTCTTCGGCGTCGCCCTGTTGATCTCATCGGCCAGGACGAGATTGCCGAAAATCGGACCCGGCTGAAATTGGTAAGACGTTTCACCTTTCAAACCGAACTGGATTACGTTTGTTCCTGTGATGTCGGCCGGCATCAGGTCGGGCGTAAACTGGATGCGCGAGAAGCTCATATCGAGCGTATCGGCAATCGTTCGCACCAGCATCGTTTTGCCGAGTCCCGGTATCCCTTCAAGCAATGCGTGTCCCCCTGCAAAAATACACCACAACAGCTGCTCCACTACATTCTGCTGCCCGACGATCACCCGGCCGATCTGTTCCTTGACCGCAGTGATCGTCGCCCCCCACGCTTCGACTTGCTCTCTTGTTTCTATCATGAACGGTTCCTCCTCGTGCCGATTTGACATCCGTCAAGGGTTCGGCTGAATCTCCGTAAAATAATCCCGTACCAGATTTTGCATGTTCTGAGGCAGCGGGTGACGATCCAATGCGCTCTTGGCTTCCTTTTCGTATTCGGAAAACACTTCCTCGTACGGTCTGGACGTTCCGTCGATCATCGGGGATGTGCCGCCTTTCTGCAGCTCGCCTCCGCCACCCGTTATCGGGCCTTGGTCGGACTGTATGTTGCCCGAGCCCTCAAAAACGCGCGGCGTTGCCACCAGATTGCGGTGCCCGCTGCCGAAACCGCCCTGCAGCCCGCCCGTTCCGGCTCCTGCACCTGCTCCGGCTCCTGCACCTGCTCCGGCTCCGGCTCCTGTACCGGCTCCGGTGCCCGCACCTGCTCCCGCGCCCGCGCCAGCTCCCGGCTGCGTCCCGGCCCCCGGCTGCGTCCCGCCCGGGCTGGCGGCGCCGCCGGCAGCGGCCAGCGCATTCGCGAGGCCGCCCGGCAGCCATGCCGATGGCAATGCCGTGCCTTGGCCCGCAAGCTGCCCGGCCATCGGCAGGCCGAGCTGCGCGATGCCGGCTGCCTGCTGCGCCGAAGCCGCATGCTGCGCGGCATTTTGCTGCAGCTGCTTCAGCGCCTCGGAGAGCTGCTGCTCAAGCTGCTTCAGCTGCTCTTCCAGCTGCTTCGGGTCCACAGCAGCGCCTTCAGCGGACGCTTTCGCATTCGCCTTCAGCTCGGCAGCCGCACGCTCCATCGTCTCCCGCAGCTGCTTTTCCTTCTCCGCATCCGGATTGGACGCCGAAGCCGCCAGCTTCTCGAGCAGCTCCGCGAGCGCTTGCTTCTGTTCGGGCGTGAGCTTCAGCATCTGGCTCCGCAGCTGCTCCATACTTTTTTGAAGAGCATTCTCATCCATCTGCCGCAGGCTCTCGCCAACATCCTTCAGCATGGGCTCCTGCTTCAAACGCTCTGCCCATTGTTCAGCCTTCACCTGCTTCTTTTCGAGCTCCTTCGCTTCTCCGTCCAATTCCTTCATCGCCTTCTCCATCTCATCCAGCGCTTCCGTCGCGGTCTTGCTTTGCTCCAAGCCTTCCTCCAGCCGGTTCAGGCTGTCCTCCAACGTTTTTTTGCCTTCCGGAGTCAGCTCCTCCGGGATATCCGCCTTCAGCTCTTCAACCTTTTGCTGCTGTTCGTCTATCCATTGGGCTTCCTCCTGTCTTTGAGCTACAACATGGTCCATCGGACTGGGCAGGGCAACCGCAATAACCATCACAGCCACGCTGGCCGCCGCGATCCACAGCCTTTTCCGAAGCAGTGGACTGAGTTCCCATTTGGGCATTTGCGCCGCATACGCCTCTGCGTAACGAATCGCGCCTTCGCGCTGCATCCGTGCGATGGGCGTATCTTCACGCAAATATTCCAGCGCGGTTCGGACCGTATCGTCCCCGCCCGAGGCATCCACCGTCCAAGCGGCGGTCTCCGGCGTCACTCTGCGCAGCAGGAGCACGTAAAGGGCGCCTGCCATCATCCCTGCCGGTACAAGAGCGGCCGCGATCACCCGGTAATAGGCTACAGGCAGCATCCAGGCGGCTGCCGTCAGCAGCAGGCCCGCCGCGGCGCCGACCACCGCCCCGAGCAAGCCCGTCTCGATCGTACGCAGCCACTGCAAACGAAGCCGTACAGGCTTCAGCAGCTCCAACAAACGCCTTCCGTCCATCCTGCCGCCTCCTTATTTTCCTCGTTTCTTGAGCACCGGACGAATGTACCGGATGCTGATCAAGACCGCCGCTACCGCCAGCACGGCATAAACCGCCACAAACTCCTGCCACAGCTCAATCGGAGGGGCTTGATTCATCACGGAGCTGTTGTTATTCCACGTACGAAACGCCTCTCTTGAAATATCCGGCTCAAACAGGCTCAACAGCGCCGCCACCGGATTTAACCCAAGCACGTAGCCGATCCAGGAGTAAGTGGCAGTGCTGCTTTGATAAATCTGCCTCATCAAGCCTTGAAGAAACAGGAATAGCAGCCCCGTTGCCCCGAAAATGAACATCGTGAAGCCATACGTCACGATAACCGATACCATCGTCCGTTTGACCAGTGTCGAGAACATCACACCGAACGCCCCGAGTACGAACATGGTAAACACGTAAAACAAAAAGACAAGTACAAGCTGCTTCGGCGAGATGCCTCCAAACAAGAAGACGATGCTGTACACCGGCAGCGTCGCCAGAATGACAAGCAGCATAAAACTTAACGAGGAGACCAGCTTGCTTAAAATGATCGTAGCCGAGCTTTGCTGCGTGGTGAGCAGAATGCTCAGCGTTTGCTTTTCCCTTTCTCCGCTGACCACGCCCGCCGTCAAGCCCGGTGTCATGAAAGCGATGAGGACGAGCTGCGCCACGCTCAATACATAGAACATTTCACGGCTCTGATTCGGGTTGAAGCCGACCGGACCACCACGAAACCCGCCTATGTTCAAATAAATGAAGCCCAGCGCTATAAGCCCGATCGTAAGCAGGTAGAACATGAGCGCCAGCGGCGAACGGAACGTTCTCATCCGCAAGCGAAACTCCTTATCCAGCACGGGGTTGATCAGCTTGCTGCGCCAAGACATGCGATCCATCATGCCGAGTCCCCTCCTTTGGTGATTTCCAGGAATACATCCTCCAGATTCGTCTGCGCCTCGCTAAAGGATACGATCCGAAACCCTTTGGCTATCAAAGCGCCAAGGAGTTCCGCCTGCTCTTCATCCTGACCGCCGAAATGCGCGTGCACGCCTTGTTCATCCTCCAGCACCATCGAGACATGCGGCTGGTCGCGCAAAAATTCCGCGGCCTCCTTTTCTCCCTCCATGAGCCGAATATGCAGCGTCCGATTGGTTCGCATCCGGTTCTGGATGTCCTGTACCTTGCCCTTGGCGATCAGTTCGCCATGCTCGATGACGCCAATCTCGTCAACCATCTCCGCAAGCTCCGGCAAAATGTGCGAGGAGATCATGATCGTTTTGCCCATCGATTTCAGTTCTTTTAAAATTTCCCGCATCTCAATACGGGCCCGGGGATCCAGCCCCGATGCCGGTTCGTCGAGGATCAGCAGCTCGGGATCATGGACAAGACACCGCGCCAGACACAGCCTCTGTTTCATTCCTCTGGATAACGAGTCGACGTAAAAGTCGGCTTTGTCCGTCAGATTGACAAGCTCGAGCAGCTGCGGAATCATTTTTTCCCGCTCCGCCCGGGGAATCCCGTAGCTCGCTCCGTAAAAATGCAAATACTCGGTCGTCTTGAAATGATCGTACACGCCGAAGAAATCCGGCATATAACCGATCAGCTTGCGTACTTCCTGCGGGTGCCGCGTAACCTCGTAACCCCCGACCTTCGCCGTCCCGGAGGTCGGTGCAAGCAGCGTCGCGAGGATCGACATCGTCGTCGATTTGCCCGCGCCGTTTGGTCCGACAAACCCAAAAACCGTTCCTTTGGCAATCGACATGCTCATCGATTTCAGCGCTGTGAAGCTGCCGTAGGTTTTGGTTAAGTTCTCAATTTCGATCATAGGCGTGGTCATCGTTTCACCGTTCCTTCCAAAGACACTTGCGGATAACGGAAGCTCAGATCCTGCGTCACCGTAGCCTTCAGCCTAATCGTCCGGCCTCCGATCAGCATATCGTTCTGCTGGCCGTCCTGCAGCACGAACGCCGAACGCAAATCAAGCGGATCCCAATCCTTCCTGGCCTCGTTCCATATTTGCAGCGATAAATAAGGCGGCAAGCCTCCGGCGCTCTGAATGCGAAGCGTATCGTACTGTGCCCCCGGAATGACCGGGAGGTTATATTCGAACGTGAAATCGCCGCTGCCGACAAACATGTTGCCGTCCGGCTCGCGATGCATCTGCTGCAGATTGTTCTGTACAATGGACGGACTCAAATATCCGTAAGGGATGGAGATCTTGTCTCCCTGCACCACTTGAAGCTTCACTTCCTGCACCCACATGTTCAGTTGGTCGGATTGCGCCTTCCGGCCGTTGACCTGATACAACGATTCGTTATCCTTGCTCCAACCGATGATCATAGTTTCACCGCCTGCACCGGTGTTCCACAGCCTGTTCATGTAGGCATTGACCATTTGCCGCTCCCGGTTGAATACATCCGGCCCTCCGGTATGGTTATATGGAAACATCAACTGGCCGAAATCGATATAGCCTTGCGGTATCGTATTGATGCTGCCGCCGATCGTTTTTTTCTCTCCCGCCTTCAAATCGCCGACGGCAAACAGCTGGCGGTTATAGATCAAGCTGACGTTCGTTAAGTCCGACTTGGTTTGGTTCGTCACTTCGCCTTTGATTCCGTTTTGGTCAATGCTCGCCGCCACATCAAATTGGCCAAGAGGCTCGCTTTCCGCATGCTCCACCAGAGCTTTGCGGACGGACCAGTAAGGCACATCCGTCCACACCAGACGTGCAGCTTCAGGCTCCATGTACAAATATTGATCGGTTGCCCCGGCCAGTTCGCCATTCTGATTCATCGATCCGCGGTTTTCACTGAACGATACCACTTTAGCCGATTTCGGCAGCTGAAGCTCATAGGTTCCGCCGCTTGGAACGAATACCGCCGTTGCCGCACTTCGCGTGCCTTGGCCATTCCCGCTGAGCTCCAGCGTATTCAGCGTGTGGGTCATTACGGAGCTTTTGTCCGAGGCGCCTACGCTAAATATACCGATACTGGAGATGATGGAAAGGACGGGAATGATGACCCAGGCCCATTCGCGTTTATCCAATCGTTTCAGCAATAAATATAACAATGGCGCCGCTATCAGGACGTACACCAGAAACAGCGTCAGCAATAAAAAGAAGGATGGCATCCTCATCGACGGGAAAAAATCGAGAATATACTGCAGGTCCCAGTACCGGTTCATGATATTGGTCTGGAATCCGTTCTTAGCCGCGGAGGTAACCAGGTGGGGTTGAAGCACCTGCTCCCACAGCTTCGGATTGCCCGTCCATGATGCCAGCGGCTGCAAGGATAAATCGTATCCTGCGTACCAGACCCGGCCTTTTTCCACCTCTTTGCTCACAAGCAGCGGAACCTGTCCTTCCTGCGCAAGCACATTCCCGGACTTCACCGCAGCGGAGGACACCGTAAACGGCTCCGTCAGGGTCAGCTCTTTGGCCGCCAAGTTCTCCAGAGAGCCCAGCTTGCTTAAAGAGATCGTGCCTTGGTAAGTGACTGGAGACAGGCTTTCGAATGCTTTGGCCGTCTTGGCATATCCCGCGCCGCCGGCCAGAATCAAGCTTCCCCCTCTGGCCACCCAGCCGTTAATCGCCTGTACCTGCTCCGGACTGAGCTGGTCGGTAGCTATATCATTAATCGCAATCGCATCCAGACCGTCGAGCATCATGGTTTCCGCGGGAAAGTCCGCCACATTCAAGCGGGATACACTCACGTCATAGCCCTGCGTATTCAATAGAGACAAAAAATTCAGCGTATCGGGATCGCGTGCCAGCACCCCTACCTGGGTAGAACGCACGCTTACCGTTTCAATATAATTGCTGCCTTTTGAGATCGGCACTAATGTCCCGCCTTCTACCGGACCCTGATAGAGCTTCACGACATTATTGCGGCTGTTCAGGGTCATGCCCGGCAGCGCCATCCATACGGTTTTCGTGCTCTGCCTGGGCAGCTCGACGTGCTTCACGTAGGTGATATCCTTGCCTCCCGTCTGACTTGCTACTTGTACGACCAAATCACCGCTTATATCCTCATGTGGACTGGTTAGCGTGAATTTGACAGGAAACCATCGGCCTTCCTTCATTTTTCCGTCGATGCCCGTCTGAATTTGCAGTTCGACTCCGGAAGCAGCCGGCGCTGCGCCAACCGTTCCTGCCATGATTTGAAAGGTCATGCAAAGCGCAAGCAGCAGGAGCAGCAGCCGACGGACCCCCTTTATTCTCTCTGATCGTAACCCTTCCATTGCGATCCTCCTAAGCATCGTATTATCCGCATAAATCCTATGACGAGAAAGCTCATTTAAAAGTTGCTGCTATAAAGAAAAGTTTGGAATGAAACTGGAAATCCCTCCTTTTTTTCAATACTATTAATTTGGAGGAGTGAAGCCATGAGTATGAGATACCTGTTTCATATACTGACGAGTATACGGGACGGAAACCCTTCAACCGCTAAAGACTATCGCATGCCGGAAGAGCAGTTTCGCGCTTCTTTGGACTCTTTTGTAAAGCTTGGTTTTCTGGAGCCTAACCGCAGGCAGCCGCTAAGTCCCATGAGCAACGGCTATATCCTGACGCCCAAAGGCGTGAAGTTCCTGGAGGAATACAAGCATTTGGCAAGCGAGATACCTTTGGTGAAAAGGCACCTCCCCCACTGGGTCCGGTTTCAAGGGGAGACTTACGTCGTACCGGGACATGCCGTGAAAGCCGTGGCTCCTGATCGAAGCGTCTTGTCCTGCGAAAAAATGCCCGGACTTATCAAAGCGACAACGAAAACGTGCCTGAATTCAAGGAAAGGTCCATCTACAGCGGCGGTTATTTGGACTGCGGGCTGTGGGATCTGGATCAACTGACGGCTTTGGAGCAGCTCAGGGAGGATCTGGAATACCTTGACGAGAACGGCTGCAGAACCCATTGGGCCGACTCCCTGCTGTTTTGCAGCCACGGAAACGGAAGCTATTTTGGCATTGATCAAACGAGCGGAGAGGTCATTTATTTGTCCATGGACGGGATCATGCACGGCTGGCGGCTAGGTTATGATTTCGCGTCTTTTATGCATCATTGGATTCATGTCGGCTGTGCCGGTCATTGGGGGCAAGATTTCATGCTGTTCTCTTCCGCTAACGCACCGTATATCGATCACACCAGCGATCATGCTCTGCTCGTGAAGCAGTGGCTCGGGATGCAGCACTTCGGGTCCTAGATTATTTGCCGCAATCATGACAAAAAAGGGATGGCGGATGTCCCCGCTCTGTGGAGCAGACTGTGGATCTCAAATAAGGAGGAATAGCCGTGAAACAACCGAAAATACTAGACGGTATGCCGACTATGGAAGAGGTAAGGAACATCATGGGTACGTCACGTTAAACGGCAAGAGAAAGGACGATTCTCGTAATCTATCAATCGATGTTTAAAGATTGCCAGATTGGGTCATCCTTAGAGTATGTCAAGTATTCACGGGAGGTCCGGTATCATGAAATCCAGATGGTTTTTTATAGGGATGATCATAGCTGCACTATTGATTTGGAAGGGATTCGATGTCAGCGCCAATGCGAAGTCTGACGCTCAGCGGCTGCTATCGTTATCCGACCGGGTCATGGAAGGTAATAAAAAGGTGCTTATCAAACAATTCAGCCCTTATTCCACGTTCATAAATAAAGAGGATTTTGCCGAGACAGCCGCGGAATTAAGCACGGTATTCGGTCTGCCTGTCAATCATCAGCTTGCGCATGAGGCCGATCATCTGGCATACAAAACGACGAAGACGCTGCATGACGTAGTGCTTTCCTTGCTTTATACGGGCACCCTGCAGGACCGGTCAGCGTACCTTGTCCTCAGCCTGGAAACGGATAGCGAAACAGGGTTGGCGCACATTTTGGAGCTGCAGCAAGAGCTTGAGCAAAAAATGGCTTCCTTGAACATGCCGGTCCAGTGGAATGTGATGGTTCAAGGGGAGCTGCGGGGAAAACGTGCGGCTGCAGGCGAATTTCTGCAGCGGCTGCCGCAGCTGTTGAATGCGGCAGAAGTAGAACGCTATACGGACAACGGGACGGTCAGCGTCTCTTATTTTTCTCGCGATCTTAAGGCCCGACTGCTTACGGGAGAACGGCAAATGAACCTTCAGGCAGCCGTCCATGAACATTCCGACACGGGCAAACAGAGAGTAACCTTGGGCGTTCCGGTCATCACCATGGAATATTGAGTGAAGCGGCTGAATCCATGCACTCGGCGGATGCTGGATTGAAAATCGGCTTGGCAACGCAGTCGTCAGGCAGCGGAGCCGCATAAAAAACCGTCCCCTTGACGGGGACGGTCAGCCGTGAGCGGTTCTATTGCTGTGGATTCGATGAATTGGACGACCTCGAAAGGAGGTCCATCGACCAGTCGATCATCCCGTTCATCATCGTTAAGATAAGATTGACGGCATCTTCGTCGCTCATCGGCTTAGTGGAGGATTGCTGGGCAATATAATTGTTCATCTTGTCCTCCAATTGGCTCGTTAAATCTTTGAGCTTGCTGAAATCGTTGGCCAGATCGGAGATGCTATTGCCATTGGAATCCCCGGAACTGGCGGAGCTTCCGCCGCTATCCTGTGAATCTTGGTTAGAAGCTTGTTGTCCTTGATTTTTTTTCGCCTGCTGTTTCAATAATGCCTTGATTTGCTCCAGTTCTTCCGTCAAATACTGGTTTTGTTCGGCTAATTGATCCATCTGGCCTTTCAGTTCGCGGTTACTGATCATCGTCTGACTCCTAACATACTGGATGATGTTTATAACGTAACCAAAATATTAAGTATTATCCGTTTCCCGGTGTTCTGCCGGTGGCGGATTTGCCCGCCTTATCCCCATACGCCGCAAAAAAAGGCGCAAAAAAAAGAAAAGCTTCTTGTCGAAGCCTTTCGGGCAAGAACCATTCGGTCCACAGAAAGCTTGGCCGCAAAAACGTAATCGGCCACCCGACAGCGTCTGAGGCCGGAGCCTTTAGACACGCTGGCGGAGGTTCATGATGTTTATGACGGATACGATGCTCCCGCCGATCCGGGTCACGAAGCCGACAATCGGAATCCAGCTGACCAGTGAAAGCACGACATTAATGATGGTCATCACGAGGGTTCCATTAGAGGTCAATAACGCAATGATCAAGTTAACGACCGCCAGCGGAACGACCCAAGTACCCGACCAGGCGTATGCCAAAGGAATCATACCGATCAAATAACCGGCAGCAATTCCGATCTCGGATATCAACTGTATAAGGTTTAACAATCTAGCCGTTTGCGGATTCATTAAACTCACCCTTCCTATTTTACCGTGCAGATACATCCATATTATACAATTTCTGCACCTTGCCCGCTACAAAGGAAACGAAAACTCATCCGAATGTTTCCCCGCCCGGTTTCATTTTATGGATTCCGGCCAAAAAGGTATCGAGCAAAAAACGAAGGCTCACATGGAGGTCGAGCGGGAGTCCGAAGCCTCCACGCTGCTCAAGCGAGGCGAAGCCGTGGAGAATACTGCGCAAGCCGCGTACAGCGTGAAGCGCCGCTTCCCCCTCCAGATCGTAAGCCCTCAGCACGCGTACGACCAGATCCACGATTTCCGCTCCCGCCTTTTGCACGTCAGGGTCCTGCGGCTCGGGGGCGCGAAGGGTCGCTTCATACAATCCGGGATGGGCTCTGGCAAAAGCTACATAAGCTTCACCGAGCGCTCGCACCGCCTCATCTCCTGCGCGTCCTACCGCAGCGCGCGTCAATACGATGCGGAGCTGCTCGAGGCCATGGATCGCGAGCTTTTTGCGCAAGTCGTGAAGCCCGTTCACATGATTGTAGAGCGACGGGGGGCGAATCTTTAATTTGCCGGCAAGCGAGGCCAGAGTCACTTCATCGACGCCTTGCGTATCGGCAATTTCTGCAGCGGCTTGTATAATGGTTGGCAAGTCGAGGCCGATTCTTGGGGACATACCATTTGCTCCTTTACTAGAACGATTGATGATGCTTCAGATTCCGCCTGGCTTCAGCAATAACGCGATCCATAGCGGCTTCGGGCTCCCTCAGCATGCGTCCGTGACCCACCGCAAGCAGCGAAGGACGGTAGTCCCTCAGCTTGAGTACGCTCTCTAGCGCCGCCTGCTTATTCCATGTAGCCCAGGCAGGAAAAGGGAACCATGGCCGAAGCTGTCCGGCTGCCGCAATACCGCCCCTGGTCTGCAAGGCATCGCCGGCGATGAGTGCATGCGTGCGCGTATCGAGAAAAGCCATCGAGCCCGGCGTATGCCCCGGCGCCGCTACAGCAAGCAGTGAACCGATCCGGTCTCCTTCCTGAAGACGAACGTCCTCCCTCGTCCGAACTTTACCCGAGATGCCGCCGCGAATTGGGGTATCCGGCTCGCCGGGCTCCAACGTGCGGTCTCCGGCAAGCAGCCGCGCATCCCTTGCGGAAATATGCACGGGAACATCGGGAAGCACTTGTTTGAGCGCGTCGAGAGCGCCTACGTGATCATCATGCGCATGGGTCAATACGATCCGGGTGATCGGCTTGCCGATCTGAGCGGCCGCCTGCATAATTCCCTTTGAGCTGTAAGGCAGTGCGGCATCCACCAGCGTCAAACCGTCATCTTCCTCCACCAAATAACAGTTCACGGGGAAAATGCGGGACAAAAACGTCAATTGGTATAAGCTATTTTCCCGAATGATTCTCATGGAACCATCTCCTTGTCACAAAAACTAATGATATTAGTTTTAATATAACTAACATTATTAGTTTATGCAAGTGCAAAAAGGACTGCCTCACGCTTGAGCAGCCCTTTTCCTTATCACTGCGCTATTTTTCCTCATCCTGCAGCCCGGATAGGTCAGGCGGCTGCCGATCCGTCACACAATTTGCACAAACGTGGAGATGATCGTTTGGAGCAATCCACTCCTCGGAATCTTCGATACTTCCGCAAACTTCACAGATGATGGGCATACGTCATTTCCTCCTGCCATATTTCGGGTACGTCAATCATGCAAATGTTATTCCGCAACGCCATCCTCCGTCTTGATTTCATACCCCAATTCATGAACGGCCTGCTCGAAATCACGAAAGGAGGCAGCCGTCTCGTCATAGGTAAATGTAGCCTTTTTTTTACTTAAGCTGACCTCCACGCTGTCGACACCCCAAACCTCATGCAGGGCGCGTCGGACTTTATTGACATCCTCCTGGTCATCCATACCTTGAATGACTACCGTTTTTGTAATCATGTCTGCTGCACCCCGTTCATCACCGTTACTGAGATTCCTTCAGCCCTTTGCCCATCCCCTGCAAAAATTTCGTCATCATGGATAGCGATGCGCCGGCTTCGGGTTCGCGCAATGTTTTGATGATCTCCCATAATCCCTGCTTCTTGGTTGGCGAATCGTCGGCGGCATATTCTACGCCGGCGGACAAGCCGTGAAAAATCGTTTGAAGCTTGTCCGGATCCAATCGGCTCAAAAATTGAACGGCCCCTATCGCATTCTTTATGATTCGATGAGCACCGGGTTTATTCAACTGATGGATCCCGATGGAAGCGATTTGTTCGCTGTTTTTCAATATTCCCTGAATCGCATCCAGCACGCCCAGCCGGTCCAGTTCCTGGAGGATATCCAGCAATTTGACCAGCGGCTCGGGAGAGCCCGCGGCAGCTTGTACGATGTGCCGAACCGCTTGTGCCTCTTTCTCCGCCTGATCGGGTATGTGCTTTTCAATGTTGGTAATCGCCTTCGCCACGGCTGTCCCCCCCGTCAATGATCTCCGGAATCGGCGTATAGTCGGAACGCTTCCACTTTTCCTCTATCTTTACGCCGAGCTGCGGTACACGATGCCCAAAACGATGGTTCACGGGCGGAAGCGGCCGCTTCCCCTTCGGTTCCAATACTTCCATCTTCACTCCCATTTCTTTGAAATTCGGCGTGTGCGTAATCCGGTCGTGATAGCTGCTCGTCAAACGATTCACCGCAGACAGGTCTTCCGCCGAATTCATCGTCATATACAATTCATTGCCTTTCACCCGGTCCGTCACCTCTACCCGCACCTCCACTTTGCCATAGGGCGAGGTAAGACGAACCAATGCGCCATGATCAATGCCGCGTTCTTTAGCCAGTTCAGGCGATACCTCCACCCATTCGCTAGGCACCTTATGCGATATCCCTTTGGATTTGTAGGTCATGTTTCCTTCATGGAAATGCTCAAGCAATCGGCCGTTGTTCAAATGCAAATCGAATTCCTCTCCAGCTTCATACGGCGGTGTCCATTCCACCGGGAACAATCTGGCCTTTCCATCGGGAAACGCGAACTTCTCCGTGTATAACAGAGGTGTATCCGTTCCGTCGGCCGCGACGGGCCACACCAGGCTCTTCCAGTCTTCCAGCCGTTCATAACTGACCCCTGCAAAAACAGGCGCGAGGCTTGCCGCCTCATCCATCAGCTCGGACGGATGCTTGTAGTTCCAATTAGCCCCAAGACGGTTAGCCATCTCTTGAATGATTTCCCAATCGGGCTTGGAATCGCCAAGAGGCTCGAACACCTTGTAAAAGCGCTGAATCCTTCTTTCCGTGTTGGTGAATGTCCCGTCCTTTTCAAGACTTGGCGCCGCGGGAAGCACCACATCGGCAAACTGGGCGGTTTTGGAAAAGAAAATATCCTGAACCACGAAAAATTCCAGCTTTTCGAATGCGGCCTGCACGTGATTCGAGTTGGAATCGACAAGCGCCATATCTTCCCCGAACAAATACAAGGCCTTCAGCTTGCCGTCATGAATCCCTTCGACCATCTGGTGGTTGTTCATACCCGGTTTTTCCGGAAGCTTCACGCCCCATGCCCGCTCATACCGGGCCCGGACGGTGTCGTTTTGTACAGCCTCATAGCCCGGAAACCATGCCGGCATCGTCCCGAAATCACAAGCCCCCTGAACATTGTTATGTCCCCGCAGAGGATAGGCCCCTGTACCTGGGCGCCCATAATTTCCTGTAATTAGCAGCAGATTGGATATCGCCGTGCTGGTATCCGTCGCCCCCATATGCTGGGTAATCCCCATGGCCCATAAAATACACGTCGCTTTGGACTCATGAATCATGGTTGCGATTCGAACGATCTCGTCTTTGGTTAGTCCGGTTTGCTCTTCTGCATAATCCAGCGTGTATAGGTCCAGGGATTTGATGTATTCCTCGAAACCGTTCACCCGTTGGTTGAGGAATTCTTTATCTTCCCATCCTTGCTCCAGAATGTACCTGGTCACAGCAGACAGCCAAATTAAATCGCTGCCCGGTTTGGGGCGAAGAAAAAGGTCCGCTCTCTCCCCCAATTCATGCTTTCTAAGATCGACGACCACCAATTTCTGGCCGTGGAGCTTATGAGCCCGTTTGACCCGCGTAGCCAGTACAGGATGAGATTCCGCCGGGTTCGCTCCGACCACCATCACCAATTCCGCACTGGCAATATCCACAATGGTTCCGGAATCGCCGCCGATTCCCACTGTACGCATAAGCCCCGCCGTAGCCGGAGACTGACAATAACGCGAGCAGTTATCTACGTTGTTCGTTCCCATCACAGCCCGGGCAAACTTTTGAAAGATGAAATTCTCCTCATTGCTGCATTTCGAGGAAGCAATATAGCCGATCGAATCGGGGCCATACGTTTCCTTCATTTCTTTCATTTTGCCGGCAATCAGGGTCAGAGCCTCATCCCATGTCGCCTCGACAAACGTATCCCCTTTGCGAATTAACGGCTTCGTTAATCTCTCTTCGCTGTTGACAAAATCCCAGCCGAACTTGCCTTTGATGCATGTCGAAATTCCGTTGACCGGGGCTTCCGCCTGCGGCTCGATTTTGAGAATTTTCCGGTCTTTGGTCCACACTTCAAAGCTGCACCCGACCCCGCAATAGGTACAAACGGTCTTGGTCCGCTTGATGCGGGATGTCCTCATCGCCGCTTCGACTTCCGAGATGGCAAAGATCTCCTGATACCCCGGTTCCACATTTTTGGTCAAATCAATCATCGGCAAAAGGAGAGTATTCGGGAGCCCCGTCAAATACCCCGCTTCACCCAGCATGGATTTTTCCATTAACGCATTGCACGGGCATACGGTTACGCAGTGTCCGCACGACACACAGGAGGATTGATCGATAGGAACCCCGTTATCCCACAGGACCCGCGGTTTTTCCAGACTCCAGTCAATCGTTAACGTTTCATTCACTTGCAGATCCTGGCACGCTTCAACGCAACGGCCGCAAAGGATGCATTGATCCGGCTCATAGCGATAAAAAGGATGCGAGTTGTCCGGAGGGTAAGGTTTCGGCGAAAATTCGTATTTTTGATGCTCGACCTGCAAATATTCCGCCGTATTATGTACGGTGCAGTTCCCGTTGTTATTGTCACAAACGGTACAGTACAGCTCATGATTTTCCAAAATCCGCTGCATGGCCTCCATTTGGGCGTCCTTGGCCCGCTTGGACTTGCTGTAGACCTTTAACCCGGGTACAGCCGGAGTGGCACAGGCCCGTTTTAATTCACCGTCTACTTCCACCATACACGTATCGCACGATTGAATCGCACCCAAGTTGGGATGATAACAGACGTGCGGGATGTAATCCTCGTTCGCTTTGGCTACCTCCAAAATCGTTTGATTCGGGGTACAGGTATATTCCTGGTCATTAATCCGAATAGCAAATGTCGGGTCCTTCATATACACACCACCTCTTATAGCTCCCCTATTGCCCATATGGTTTCCGAATTATAGAAAATCTAAACTCCATTTCAAAAAGAACAGGGGGCTGTAGTATAATAGACAGAAAACCACTGTGGTATGACGGAGGCTTTATGTGCGGCAGATATACGCTTACCGTTACGTTAGATGAATTGATGGTCCATTTTTACTCCAGCTTATCCGGTTCGGTCCGGCATCAACCCCGGTTCAACATCAGTCCTTCCCAGACGGTTTTAGCCATCATCAACGACGGGGTCCATAACCGGATAGGACAGTTGAAGTGGGGGCTCATTCCCTCTTGGTCCAAAGACGATAAAACGGCGCTCGCCAATGCCCGCGCCGAAACCTTGAAGGACAAGCCGGCATTTAAAGTTCCGTTTGCAAGAAAAAGATGCCTGATTCCTGCAGAGGAAATGAAGGCCTATCCTGTTCCTTCATTGGTAGGAAATGCCAAGAACGATGTTCCCGAATGCATACAGCAGCTTGCTCCTTAAGAGAACCTCATATGAGGTAAAAAAATAGACCCGCAAGCCGGCAGCTTGCGGGTCTCTTCTTATTTAGAGGAAGATTCAACGACAGGGAACCATCCCGGTGTGTTCATAATCGCTTGCCAAAGCGGGTCGGGAATGACCAAACGCTGCTGATCGTCCTTTGTCATGGTCGTCGCGATTTCGCTTTCGCGGCCCTGCTCCACTTTTTCTACCCAATCCGGTTCTACGATTAATTCACGTCCGAGTGCGACCAGAGGAACGACGCTCAAAGCCTTCGCCGCGTCAGCCGCGGTATGGATCGAGCCTACCCCAATCACAGGCACCCGATCTCCTGCGCGTTCTTTGATGATTTCGATACGGGATCTTGTATCCTCTACTCCACGTCTTGGCTTTGACCAGAAATCCATCAGAGAAACGTGGAGATAGTCAAGCTCCTGATCCGCCAGAGCATCCACTAATACCAAGGTTTCCGCCATCGTAATACCAGGCGTCTCCTCTTCTTCCGGTGAAAAACGGTAGCCTACAATGAACGGCTCCTTGGCATGCAAAGCCACGGCTTTCTTGACTTCCTTCACAACGGCCAGAGGGAAGCTCAAGCGCTGCTCAACGCTGCCGCCCCAGCGGTCGGTCCGGCGGTTCGTATGCGGTGAGAAAAATTGCTGAATCAAATAACCGTTCGCTCCATGGATCTCTACGCCGTCAAATCCGGCTTCAATCGCTCTCCTCGTGGTTTCTCCAAAGGCCTTGACAATCGACTCCACTTCCGAATCCGTAAGCGGTCTGGGGGCTTTGGCGCCTTCCTGGTTCATGGCTACGTCGCTTGCGCTGACGATATCGCCGTTAGGCACTAATTCCGGCGGACATGCCCGACCGCCGTGGAAGATTTGCAGTACGGCTTTGGCGCCTTGCTCTTTGATTGCAGTGGCCAGGCGGCGTAAGCTGGGGATCATCTCGTCGGTGTCCGCACCGAATTCTCCCGGAAACCCTTTGCCGTTGGCCGTTACATACGTACATGCCGTAATGACCATACCGACTCCCGAGGATCTGCGGATGTAATACTTTATTTCATCGTCCGTGACCGTACCGTCAGGATTGGAGGAGAAATTGGTCATCGGAGCAAGAACCACGCGATTTTTCAATTGAATTCCGCTTCTGAGAGTAAAGGATTCGAATAACGGCTTAAACTGTTCTTTCATCTATAGGGCCTCCTTTTTCGTCTTAAGACAAAATGCATTGCTATTCTTTGCTGCCGGTTTGAATGCTATTCCGGCCTGCCATCGGGCGCGGATTAACAGCCATCGATTCCGCAGGCCATGCCTTCGGCAAAATCCAGCAGCTTCGGCTTCTTCGCAAGCTCTTCTTCAATAACCTTTTCGAGCGATGCTTTGGAACGGACCCCTTGAAGGATCGTTTCTCCAATCACCATCGTAGGAACGGCTGTAATTTGCGCCTCTTGAACCGCATGCTCCAAGGCCTTCCGGTGAATTTCCCGATATTTGCGGGTTTCTAAAGCCTGGCGGAATTCCTGCTCATTCAGCCCCAGCTCACCGGCCAATGAGGTCAGCACATCGATTTTACCGATATCCCGCTCCTCCTGGAAAAAGGCCTTGAACATCCGATGCGTGTAGGCATTGCCCTTCCCATGCTCCTTGGCATATTGATACCCTTCAAACGCCAAATGGGTATACGGCTGCGGCGAAACCTTGGGTAATACCATTTGCAAACCGTATTGGGCCGCCATGGGATACACAGACTGGTTCCAAACGCTGGGCAAATATTCGTCTTCCGGCCGAAGCGTAGGGTTTGGATAGGGACGGAGCTCAAAAGGCATCCATTCGATCTCTACATCCTTGCCTTTGACGGCCTCTTCCAACGGAACCTCCGCTATATAACAAAACGGACATACGTAATCGGAATAGACTTTGATTTTAAGAGTCATAGGATTCCCCCTCCTTCACATCCGCATTAGAGCACTAGAGCACCAAAAAGCCATATCCTCCCCATATTCATATTAAAAATAGGTTACTAATTTTTTATTAGTTCATGGTAAATCATATACCTTATTGAAGCCAATGTCAAACAGATGGACGGGAGACCGCGATCTCACTAAAAAAGAAAAGGCCCCGCCCCATGGGCAAGAACCTCCATCTGTATGATTTACGATCTTTAAGCAGCATTCTTTGGATTTGAGCCGAACAGGCTTCCCAACGAGTATAAACGGCTTCCGTTCAATGCGAGATAAATCGCCATGGCCAGAAAAGCCAAATCCAATTCATAGCCGGGCATTTGGCCATTCCCGGCAAAGCCTGCCGCCAATTTCACCAATAGGATGGCCCCTACCATAATCAGAGCAAACAATACCGATACGATACGGGTCCCGATTCCAACAATAAGCGCTATACCGCCAACCAGTTCAATGACGGCCACGGCATAAGCGGCAAATCCGGGCAGGCCGATACTTTGGAACCATCCGGCGATGTTATCGATACCGCTCTGAAACTTGATCCATCCGTGAACCAGAAAAGAAATCCCCAGCACCAATCTCAAAATAAGCGAACCCGCTTCATGTTTTGTACTCATTGATTCATACTCCCCCAAGAAATAGACGTTTCATCAAAATTGATAGCTTAAATAACTTAAGGTTCCATGGTCATAGCTTCGATGAATGACCTTCGGTGTGTTTTGCGGATTTCCACTGCCCATCGCAATAAAAAACGGAACGAAATGCTCCGGTCTGGGCACAGCCTGACGGGCATACGGAGCAAGCTTTTCATAGTTGAAAAGCGACTCCAGGTCTCTTTTTTCAACCTTATCTATCAGCCAGTCATCAAACGCAATAGCCCAGGGCTCAGGAGCCGATTGCCCCCAATGAATCATCCTTAAATTATGAACGGTTACCCCGCTGCCGATCACCAGAATGTCTTCTTCTCCCAGCTCCCGGAGGCATTCGCCAATCCGGAATTGTTTGTCCGGCGACAGATAGGGATGAACGGAAATTTGCACCACCGGAATATCGGCTTTTGGATACATGCGATATAATAAAGTCCATGAACCGTGATCCAGCCCTCTTGACGTATCCTTTTTCACCGGGATTCCCTGTTGTTGGAACCGCTCTTCGACCTTTGAGGCGATGGTTGCAGAACCTTTGGCCGGGTATTTAATCTGATACAGCGCATCGGGAAATCCGCCGAAATCGTAAATGGTGTCGTATGTGCCGTCCAGGGACGAAATGGTGAGAACCTCGCTTTCCCAATGCGCGGTAAAAATCACGATCGCCTTGGGCTGCACCTGCCGGGACAAGGTATTCAGAAAGCCGCTGTAGACCGTATCTTCTATGGCGAGCATCGGCGACCCGTGCGCTAAAAATAAAGCCGGAACCATAACTCAACCTCCCTCCTTACGTATAATTTATATAGTTACTTTATGTAAGCTAATATATATTAATAATAAATTTGTGTCAAGTAATTAATTTTTAAAGCGTAACCCCGCCTCCAAAGAAGCGGGGTTATCTGCATGATGCTAAGTGATCCAATATGACTCGCCCAATGCCATCACTTTTAACCTATCCTTATTTAACCGCAGCCGGTCCCATTCTTTAAACAGCCGTTCCAAAGCTTCCGGTCCTGTATCGTCCGCAAGCCGGTACGCCCCGTAATGCATCGGAATACACGTCTTGCCCTTCAGTTCCAGGAAGGCTTTGACCGCATCCTCCGGATTGATATGGGAAATAGACATAAACCACTCCGGTTCGTAGGCTCCGATAGGCATTAAGACAATATCCAGCTCATAACGGTCGGCTATATCCTTAAACCCTCTGAAGTAGCCGGTATCCCCTACGAAGTAAACCGATTGGTTCGTCTTCGGATGCTCTACAATCCATCCTCCCCAATGAGACGTATTGATGTCGGACAGCGTTCTTCTTGTCCAATGCTGTGCAGGTACAAAAGAGAGGCTTACCCCGTTATGCGTAAACCGGTCCCACCAATTCGCTTCAATGACGTTACGGTACCCTCTGCGGGTAAAGGCCCGTTTCAATCCTATCGGAACATAAAATGCAGGCGATCCTTTGAGCTTCCTGATCGAGCCAAAATCCAGATGGTCGTAGTGGCCGTGGGATATTAAAACGATGTCGATTTCCGGAAGCTGTCCGATCGGAATGCCCGGCTCTGTCAATCTGCTGCCAAAGCCCATCCGCTTGGCCCATACCGGATCCGTTAAAATATTCAGTCCCTGCATTTGAATCAAAAAGGTGGAGTGCCCTATCCAGGTAATAGAAAATGAAGTCCGGTTTTCTTGTATTCTCTTTATGTCCTTATGTTCCGCCTGAGGAATGAGTGTGGATAAATCTTTTATTTTGGCTTTTCTCTCTTTGTACCATCGGACCATATCAGAAAATGTATGTGTATTTTGTACGCCGTCATAATTTTGATATCTGGTTTTTTTCATATTTCCCCTGTCTCCGTCTGTAAAGGATGTGTGACTATTCTCATTATATCGGTTCGGAACGAAAAACTTAAATGCATAAAAACAGCTTCAAAGGCAAAACATGGTTCTGTACAACGATCACAATGGAGGTTGGATTTGATGGATGGAAATATGACCAGCGGAACAAATATAGAGGGCACGGGCGGGCCTGCCGATCAAAGGTTGGGTACGAATGAGAATGAAATGACTTTAACAAACCGCCAAGGACATCCCATAGCCGATAATCAAAACGTACGAACCGTAGGCAGCCGTGGTCCCGTAACTCTGGAGAACTACCACCTGCTTGAAAAAATATCCCATTTTGACCGCGAAAAGGTTCCAGAAAGAGTCGTTCATGCGCGCGGAGCAGGCGCCCATGGCTATTTTGAAGCCTACGGCAAGGTAGGAGATGAGCCGATCGCCAAATACACCCGCGCGAAGCTTTTTCAGGACGCCGGGAAGCGGACGCCCGTATTCGTCAGGTTCTCCACGGTCATACATGGAAGGCATTCGCCCGAAACGCTCCGCGACCCGCGCGGTTTTGCCGTAAAGTTCTATACGGAGGATGGAAACTGGGATTTGGTCGGCAATAACCTGAAAATATTTTTCATCCGCGATCCGTTGAAGTTTCCGGATATGATACATGCCTTCCGTCCTGACCCCGTCAGCGAAATTTCAAATCCGGAAAGGATGTTTGACTTTGTCTCGAATTCGCCGGAGGCGACCCATATGATTACTTTCGTCTTCTCTCCGTGGGGGATACCTGCGAATTACAGAGAGATGCAGGGCTCCGGCGTCAACACCTACAAATGGGTCAATGCGGAAGGGCAAGCGGTTTTAATTAAATATCACTGGGAACCCAAGCTTGGCATCCGCAATCTGACCCAAAAGGAAGCCGAGGCCATCCAAGCGAAAAATTACAGTCATGCTACGCAAGACCTTTATGAAGCGATCGAGCGCGGCGATTATCCGGAATGGGAGCTGTACGTTCAAATGATGAGCGATGACGAGCATCCCGAGCTCGATTATGATCCTCTGGATCCGACCAAACTATGGGACCGTGAACAATTTCCTTTTCTGCCGGTCGGTAAAATGGTGCTCAATAAAAATCCGGAAAATTATTTTGCCGAAGTGGAACAGGCGGCTTTCGGCACGGGCGTATTGGTCGACGGACTTGATTTCTCCGATGACAAGCTGCTTCAAGGACGCACCTTCTCCTATTCCGACACGCAGCGCTATCGGGTGGGCACCAATTATTTGCAGCTTCCTATCAATGCGCCCAAAAAGCGGGTAGCCACCAATCAGCGCGACGGTCAAATGACGTATTTCGTCGATCGGGCACCCGGACAGTCTCCCCACGTCAATTATGAGCCTTCCTCCCTGGGCGGCTTGCAGGAGGTAACCAGACGGGGCAAAGAACATCAGCCTGCCTATAACGCGAAGCTGGTCCGGCAAAGAATCGAACGGGCCAACGACTTTAAACAAGCGGGAGAAACGTATCGCAAATTCGAGCCATGGGAACGCGATGAATTAATCAGCAACCTGGTCGACGCCTTGAAGGTGTGCAATCCTCAGATCCAACAAAAGATGATCGAGCATTTCACCCTTGCCGATCCCGAGTATGGCAGCCGGGTTGCGGAAGGGCTTGCGAGAGCAAAAGCCGACCCGTCTCATATGGGCTCCGACACCGCCAGAACGTCCATGGAACTGGCGGAAGAATTGGGACAACGTACGGATGGATATTGACTGTCATAAGAAAAACCTGGCCGCTGGCCAGGTCCTCTAAAATCCTTGTGCAAACCCATACATTTGAGCGTGGGGAGGGATGGGTATGGGGTTCCAACCGCTCTTGAAATCGTGTTTTATTGAATTGATTAGGCGGAAATAACACGATTTCAAAGGCGGCCCGTAAACTTTCCACCCCATACCCATTCCCTCATCTGATCGACTTCGAACTCTCTTCCACTTCTCTTTTCCTTAACCGATCTTCGATGCGGTATTCATATCCATGAACACCCTTATAGTATTCCGGATACATTTCTCCACCACAGGATTCACAAGCGAATTGTGGCGGAACTTCCGGATCCCCATCGTCCATCATGTCAAAATCTCTGACCACACTAAGCGGTATTTCTTCGCTCTGCGAGCACGTCATACATAGATATTTGACGACCTCTTTGGACTGCAGGTGCTTGCTTAGGCTTAACTGCGTTGGTTTCTTCTTCTTCGCTGGTTTTCGTTTCTTCGATACCGGTGAGATCGTTAATCATCCTTTCTAACACCGCCTTGCTTTTTGCACAAACGGCATGCTTTACGACAAGCTGCCCCTCTTCAAGGCAGACTTCTCCCTTGTACTCATAATAACATTGGCATTTTGGACAAACCATAGGGTCTTTCCCTGTCTGCGCTTTGATCCGTTCTTGCCAGTTCCGCCGACGAATCAGCTTTTGTACCTTCACAATCGTCTTCTTAACCTTCTCCTGCCATGTCTGTACTTTTTCTTTACATTCTTTCTTGATCCGCCGCGCGTATAGTCCATAATGGCGGATCATCTTAAAATGCTCATCTGGAATATGACGAATTAACCGCGAAATAAACTCCTCCACGGTTACTTTCTCTTCTTTTTCCATATCATCCGTCTTGTCATGGTAGCGAAATACGACATACTCTCCATCGTATTCCTTAATTCGCTCGATCGCTATGGCCGGACGACGGATATAACGTCCAATGTACCCCAGTTGCGTTTTTACGTCCCCTTTCTGTTTTGGGCCATGTACATAGAAGCCTTCCTCATTTTCGGAGTAGGCTTTTTGCAGCAACGGCTGTACCTGTTTCTTCTGCTCTTCCGTTAAGTGACGGCGAATGAGCTTCAGCACCACCGTCTGCCATTGTTTTCGCAGTTTCTTAAACGGAATGTAGTCGTAGGTCTTCCACTCCCCGTTCGCTGTCATACCTCCCATTGTCACAAGCATATGCACGTGCGGGTTAAAATTCAGTTTCGATCCGAAGGTATGTAAGCCTGCAATAATCCCAGGCGTTACTTTATGTTTCTTCTCAAAGTGTTCTTGAACCAGTCGGGCTGCTTCGTCCATGAACTCTTTCAGCATTTCCCGGTATTTCAGAAAAATGTCGCGTAATCCTTCATCGATGGTAAGGATGACATGCCTATGGTTCACTTGAAACACGTCTTCCGCCATCACACGGCTCCACTCTTCTGTTTCTCCGCATGAGCACGTCGTACAGAACCGTCCCTTACAGCGGTAAGGAATTTTTCTCGTGTCATGACACCCTTCACAAACCAGCAACTTAAAGCCGTTCCTGGGATTCCCGCAACCAAGAAATTTCTCGATCTCTTTAACGACAACCAGCCGGATTCGTGTTTTATTCTTTTCATAAAACTGGGGCCAATGCTCCAGAAAGATCCGTTTCAGTACGTTCGTCTCCATGTCCTTAGCATACCGAAAATTTCTTAGAAAGGGTACCCCCTTACGCTTTAGTTCTGTAAAGGACTTAAAGATTCTGATATGTGGACAAAGGACACCGAAAGGTGTTCTTTTTTACATTTGGATTGCGATGTAAACAAACAGGCGACCGCCTCCAGTGAAGCACCGAAGAAGCGATCGCCTGAATCTTTTATGATAAAAAATAATACCTATGCGAATTTCTTAATCCAATGATTCCGTGGCAAAAGCATACATATTTCCTTCAATGCTGAAAGACGCCTTCCCGGTCTCTTCAGAAACGACGATGACAAACGCGTCACTTCGTTCCGTCAGCCCCAGTGCGGCCCGATGCCTGGTGCCAAGCTTCCGGTCTGTCACCAGATTCGTTAATGGGAGCACATTTGCCGCGGAGGCAATTTTATTCCCCTGCACCAGAACGGCTCCGTCATGCAAAGGCCCTCCCGGCACAAAGACGGATTCCAATAAAGAGCAGGTTAAGTTTGCATCAATGGAAACACCCGGTGTAATCAGCCGTTCAAGCGCATCCTCCCGTTGGATTACAATAAGGGCACCATGCCGCCGTTGAGAGAGATTCCGGACGGAATACGATATTTCGGAGTACTTGTCGGTATAAGAAGATATATAACATTTCAAATAAAAGGATGCGGCAAGCGATTCAATCCTGTTGATTTCTCCGCCTATTTGTCCGAACTCGTTTAAAATGCAGGTCTCTTCTTCGTCCAATCCATTTAACGTTTGCTGCATTTTGCCTATAAGGGTTTGAATTTTTTCTTTGAGCTCCAATTTCAGAGAAGAAAAATCACAGTCTTTTTCCATTATTGTCACTTATCCTTTGTTTTCTGCGGAGTTGTTATAAACCTATAATCCCCAGGTTCACCGCTGCTATACACAAAAAACGCGCATAGGTTTTTACATTTACAAGCATGATAAAAGGTATTGAAGCAGGTACATTTGCTTCTATTTCTGGGTGTATAACGAATGGAGGTTATGTTTTGAGCAAAAAAGTGCTGATTGTTTCCGGAGATGCGGTAGAAGCTCTCGAAATATTTTATCCGTATTACCGCTGCCTCGAAGAAGGATTTGATGTCACGATCGCTTCCCCTTCTGTCAAAAAGCTGCATACCGTAAGCCACGATTTTATTGACGATATGGAAACGTTCGTGGAAAAACCCGCTTACGGCATTCAATCCGATACGGCTTTTGCAGATGTGAATCCCGAGCAATATGACGGCTTGATCATTCCGGGAGGACGCGCTCCGGAATATATCCGTATGAATGAAGCGCTGCCGAAGATTGTCCGCCACTTTTTTGAGCAGGATAAGCCTGTGGGAGCGATCTGCCATGCGGCGCAGATTCTTACGGTCATTCCGGATGTAATGAAAGGCCGGGAATACACTGCGTTTACAAATTGCAAGCCTGATGTGACGGTGTGCGGGGCGACTTATATTGATGAAGGATTACATACGCACCGAAATCTGGTTTCGGGCCGCGCTTGGCCCGACCTGCCCGGCTTCATGCGGGAGTTTATTAAGCTGCTGAGATAAAAAACGAAACCGGGCCATCCTTCGAGTAAAGCTTGCTTTGCAGACAGGGTGGCCTGCCGTAATGGATTCGTATGATGGGGGATTCAAACAAAGGTTTTTCCGTTTGCCCGGCAGAATTTTGGTTTGGACTGCGGCGTAAGACGTAAGACGTTACCTGCTCTTGATCAGCAGTTCCACGGCCTCTTGAACCAGCTTGCCGGTGTCTCTGCCGGATTCCTTTTCTTCAAGAATGCATTGTTCCAGATTGACTGCAACGATATAAGCCATCGCTTTATCCACCGCACTGCGCACCGCCGACAATTGACTGACGACATCCTTGCAATTTTTCTCTTCTTCTATCATCTTCAACACACCGCGAACCTGTCCTTCCACCCGGCGCAGGCGTCTTTTAATGTCATCATCGTAATTCATGACCGTCATCCTCCCATACCCATATAGGTTCATTATACCCGAATTGGCGGAACTCGTCTCCCGATAAATACTTGGACTCTCAACATACCTGTACCCTGGAGGAGCATATGAAGCAGAAGCTTGATTATAAGGCTGAGCATACATAATTAAATTCCAAGTTCATCATCCTATAGATAATCATTGATTTTTTACCTTAGGGGTGGCGAAATGTTTTTCAAAAAATGGCTTCAAAACAATAAGCATAAGCAGCAACCGGCACCCCCCCAAAGTATGGACGACTTATTAACCCAGCTTAAACGATCAAGCGATTTCAGACAATTTTCTCTGACGAACGAAAAAGGATATTTGATTATCTCTTATTACCGAACTCTTGTTGATCATCAAAAACTGCAGGAACGTGTGTTGAAAGTGTTCCGGGAGCTGGCTTTGCAGCAAAGCGATATTCACCGGATTGACGATATCACGAATATCATTCCTATTGAAGATATTGTGATTACAGAGGATACAGAGATGATCGAGTCCAAGCTTCTTCAGGGATACGGGATGCTGCAGCTCAAAGCATCTGACCGCAGATGCGCCATGATCCAATTATTTCATGAAAATACCGGGCTTCGTGATCAGAACGAAGCTGAAAATGAATTCAGTGTCGTAGGGCCCAAGATCGGCTTTGTCGAAAATATTGAGATTAATATTCATTTATTAAGACAGCACATCAATTCATCCCAACTCATCATCAAAGAAATGAATATCGGATCGATGTCCCATACGAAAGTGATCATCATTTATATTGAAGGCGTGACGAATGAACACCATGTGCAAACGATGACCGAACGACTGCAAAATATTGATTATGATGTTGTTTTTGATTCCTCCCAGCTTCATCAAATTATATCCGACAATAGCTTGACGCCCTTTCCGCTGGCTTTGACCACGGAACGTGTCGACAGAGCGGTCTGGTCACTCATTACCGGACAGGTGGCTGTGCTCAGCAACGGATCGCCATATGCCATCACGGCCCCTGCCACACTGCTGGATTTTTTTATCTCACCTGAAGATTACTATTTACCTTGGTTACTTGCTTCTTTTTTTCGCGTAATACGTGTTTTCGGGGCTTTGTTCTCCATCTTTGCCAGCTCCATCTATATCGCCGTTCTAACCTACCATTATGAAATGATTCCAAGGGTTTTGCTGGGTCCCCTTAACTTTTCGCGTCATAACGTTCCTTTTCCGCCTGTGTTAGAGGTCTTTTTTTGGAAATTACGATTGAGCTTTTACGTGAAGCCGGAGCCCGGTTACCTGCAAAAGTAGGACAAACACTCGGTATCGTAGGCGGTATCGTTATAGGGCAGGCCGCCGTCGAGGCTGCCCTGACAAGCAATGTACTGCTGATTATCGTGGCTTTATCCGCCTTGGCTTCCTTTACTACGCCTATTTTTAAAATGTCGAACACCATACGCTTTCTGCGTTTTCCCTTAATTATATTTGCTTCGATATGGGGCGGATTAGGGATCGCGATAGGAATCAGTTTTTTGCTCGTCCATCTCTCACGGTTGGAATCATTAGGCTCACCCTATACTGTTCCTTTATATCCCTTCCGGCCAACCGATTTCAAAGACAGCATCATCCGCTCTTCTTTAATGGTGATTGCCAAAAGACCGGCCCATTTACGAACGCGGTCCATTTGGAGATATCATCCAAGCCGCGAACAACAAAAAAAATGAGTTTGATGAATAACCGGAGTGGTTCCCTATGATAAAAATAAACCCGTATTTTCTCTTGATGATGAGCTGCATGATTTTTCTAACCGGGTGCACCAGTCAAAGGATCGTCGATAAAATTCAGGTTATACAAGGGATCGGATACGATGTAGTTGATGACAAAATTAAAGGGACCGTGATCTATCCTATTTTCGAGGAAAAGGGCAAGAGCCGGCTCAAGATATATGAGACCGAATCGAATTCGTATCATGATATCCTACCCAGGCTAAATTCAAAATCTGCGTTTCCGATCGAAATAGGCCAATTACGCATGATTTTGTTTGGAAGCAAGTTTGCGAAGCGAGGAATCGATAAAGTGCTATATAGCTACAGCCGGGATCCCGTAGCAGGCAGCCGGATACAAATCGGCGTTGCAGAACACCTTGCCGATGACTTTTTATTAAGGAGTAAAGAAGAGAATGTTCCTTTCCATCTAAGCAATAAAATAGTCCACAATATACAAAAAGGAAATTTGCCCGCAACCAACCTTCACGTCTTTTTGGCCAGATTATATGCGGAAGGAATGGATCCTTATTTACCCTATTTCATCATGGAGAAGAATCAAATCAAAATCGACGGGCTGGCTCTATTCAGGAAAGGAAGATTTATCCGGCCTATCAGTTTAAGGCAGTCCTTTATCTTAAAAACGTTATTGGATGGTGCCAAAAACGCGAGCTATCAAATCGACATTAAGAATAAAGGGGTGATGCAGTTGAAAAATTTGAGTGCAAAAGTTCATTTTACGATTGTGCAGACCGATCCCATACCGAAAATAGCCATTGATTTAACCATGGACACCGAAATCAAGGATGTTCCCCCGGGAACGCTTCTAACCGGAACCAAAAATCTTCGGGATCTGGAAAAGCTCATAGGCAAACATTTTAACGATGACATCCGGAATTTAATTTCACTGTTCCAAAAGCATAGGACGGATCCGCTCGGGCTTGGAGATTTAGTCCGGGCAAAATCGCGAAATTGGGATTATAAAAGATTTCAGGATGAGATTTATCCTCAACTGAAAACGGAAGTGAATACGAAGGTGAATATTATTCAAACGGGTGCGGGGGAATGTTTAATCTCTGTATCATGCTGTACTATCTTTTTGCTATTCTGCTGCTCATCTATTACATCGTTTCAAGCGGATTCCGCGTGATTACCGGGATATGTTTTTGGGGTGCCGTACTGCCTTTCCTTTTTCTGTTTCCACTCATATTTTCTCCTTTGGAATTTGCGCATTTTAACAACCTGCTCCCTTTATTCCATCACTCGGCGAAAGAAATATTCGAATCTTCCAAGTCCATGCTGTTTCAGTTTCAGGGCTTTGAAACCTTATTTATGTTCTACCCCTTTATAAAAAATGCCGAAAAATCGCAAAAATGGGCCCATTACGGAACTTTATTCAGCATATTGCTGTACCTTTTGGTGACCATTGTTACCTTTGTTTACTTTAGTGAGGGACAGCTGAAGCATACCTTATGGCCGACATTAACCCTGCTCAAGATTGCGCAAGTGCCCATCATCGAAAGATTTGAATATATTGTAGTCTCCTTATGGCTTCTGGTCGTATTGCCCACCATTACCCTCCATTTATGGTCGGCCTGCCGCGGTGTGAGAAAAATGGTGCAGTGCAAGCAGCGTATCCTGCTGTTGATTTTTTTAATGGGTTTCGGCTTGTTAACCAATATAATAGAGGACCGCAATCTCATTAGACGATTTACCGCTGTGTACAGCGAAATCGGGTTTTATTTTATCTATGTATATATCCCGCTGCTCTTTGTTGCCGTCCACATTAGACAAAAATGGATGAAGCCGGGGACGGTCACTGACGAGGCGCCCAAAGCATAATAGAGACACCCGCGATGCAAACGATGGCTCCGATCCAGTCGTAGAGGTCAGGGGTCTTCTTGTCTATCCACCATCCCCAGACAACGGCAAGCACGACAAACACCCCGCCATAAGCGGCATAAACCCGGCCGAAGCTCGGAAAGCTCTGCAGCGTGGGAATGATGCCATACGCAATAAGCACGATGCTCCCCACGATACCATACCAAAGCGGCTTGGACTCCCTCAGCCACAGCCATACCAGATAGCCTCCGCCAATTTCGGCCAATCCGGCAAGAACGAACAGCATGATCGCGCTAATCAACAGATAACACTCCTATCCTAAGGAACTCTTTAGAGAAGCAGCCTGAGCGGGTTGATCTTTGATCTAATTATACTAACAATATAACGGACAAGATGGAGGGAATACAAATACATGAAAAAATCCCGCTCCACTTCATCGTGGAACGGGATTGGTTTCATGCCTGCCGCAAGCCTGCCTCTTCATCTACCGGAACGACAGCATCATGCAAATGCTTCTCCAGCTCTTCCGTATATTGCTTTTGCAGCTCCTCGCTCCAGCCCAGCTTTTCAGCCATATAGGCTATAACCGAAGCTTTATGCCGCTTTACCCAGGCGATATCAAACAATAATGCGCTGGTACGTCTGATAAAGAAGTCTACAGGCTTGACCGCCATTTCCTCTTCAATCGCGTACTCCAGCATCGTGAACACGTCCAACGGCAGCCGATATGCCGCAGCTTGTTTAGCATGCTGTGCAGCCAGTGTATACAACCGGTCGATATTCGAGCCGTATCTGCGGACCAGCCACTCCGATTGCTCCAGCGTAAAGCCGACAACCAATCCCTCTCTGGCCTTCCTTTGGCAATACGCCGCAAAACGGTCCGACCCTCCGACTTGCCCCCCGAAATCGGCATGTTTTTGGTACTGCTGGAGGGGAAAGATGCGCCGTGCTCTTGTTTGAACAAATCAACGACCAGATCGACAACCATCTCCGCCATTTTCCGGTATCCCGTTAATTTACCGCCCGCGATGGTAATTAAACCGGATGGGGATTGCCACACTTCGTCTTTCCGGGATATTTCCGATGCGCTTTTCCCTTCCTCATAGATCAAGGGGCGAAGGCCGGTCCAGCTGGATTCAATATCCTTGACCGTGATATTCACGGAAGGAAACATATAATTGATCGCGTCTATGACATATTGGCGATCTGCCGAAGTCATCCGCGGGTGCTCCATATCCCCTTGATATACCGTATCCGTCGTTCCAACGTAGGTTTTGCCGTCACGGGGGATCGCAAAGATCATTCGGCCGTCCGGGGTGTCGAAATATATGGCCTGCCGGAGCGGGAAGCGGCGCTGGTCTATGACCAGGTGGATCCCTTTGGTTAACTGGAGACGCTTCTTATCTTTGGATCTATCCTTCTCCCGGAGGGTATCCACCCATGGTCCGGCGGCATTGACGATCTTTTTGGCGTAGATCTCGATGATGCCGCCCCCGATGCGATCCTTCACTTGAACACCGGATACTTTGCCCTCGGTATAGAGGAAGCCTACGACCTCCGCATAATTGACTGCCGAGGCCCCCCGGTGAACCGCTTCTTTCAGCACCTCTATCGTCAGTCTTGCATCATCCGTCCGATACTCCACGTAAACCCCGCTGCCTTTTAGCCCCTCCCGCTTCACCAAGGGCTCTCTTTGCGCGGTTTCTTCGGCGTTTAACATGGTGCGGCGCTCGCTTCTTTTTACGCCGGCCAGGTAATCATATACTCTTAACCCGAGTGAAGTGCTGAATTTACCGAAGGTGCCCCCTTGATGCAGCGGCAGCATCATCCATTCCGGGGTTGTCACATGAGGCCCGTTCTCATATACGACAGCCCGCTCTTTACCGACTTCCGCCACCATCTTGACTTCCAGCTGTTTGAGGTAGCGCAGTCCCCCGTGAACAAGCTTCGTCGACCGGCTCGAGGTGCCGGCGGCATAATCCTGCATTTCGACAAGCACGGTCTTCATCCCGCGGGCGACCGCATCCAAAGCAATGCCAGACCCCGTAATGCCTCCGCCGATAACCAGCAGGTCAAAGGTCTGATGAGCTAATTTTTGAAACAGCGCTTCTCTTTGCACGCCAGAAAACGAATTTTCCATGGCCGTTATCTCCTCTATTGAATCGATCCGTATGGTTAAATCGAAATCAGATCTTTCACATCAAAATTAATGATCAAATCGTAATCGTCTTTCACATACTCATGCTTAATTCTTGCCGTTTTTTGTTCCATGTCATAATACCAGCCCGCCGCACTCGCTTCCCATTCCGCCGGTTCCAAAAACATGGGGAGTTTGGTATCCGCGAGCTTCACTTGAACCGGAGCGACTTCTTTACAGATGACGTCGACGACGACCGTTTTGAGCGGCGTCTCATAACGCCCTTCTTTCACAAAGGAGATTTTCGTTTCTTTGCCGTTCCGGATGCTGATGGTTGTTTTCAGATAATCGCCTTTTTGATAGTTGTTCGTCTTTCCGTCATCCTCATAATACACAAAGCTGGATTCCTCGGACGGTTCGATCAGCAGCCGAAGCTCTTCGATCACGTCCTTATGAATATTCCGAAGTCCGGGCGCCATCGGGATAATCGCTCCGCTGCGGATGAACATCGGAATCGAGCCCAAAGTAACCTTCTGTTCAATCGTCTGTCCTCCGCGGTACCATTCTTTGGTGTACCAGTCAAACCAATCCGTTCCTTCCGGCAAGTAAACGCTTCTGGTTTCCGCCCCCTTTTCCAGCACATTGGCCACCAGGAGGAAGCTGCCGAGCATGAAGTCGAAGCTTTCCTCCAGCACCTTCGCATCCTGCTGAAATTCATAGACCAAAGGACGCATCACCGGAGATCCCACTGTAGAAGCTTCAAACAACAGCGAATAGAAGTAAGGCACCAGTTGATATCTAAGCTGAATCGCATCCCGGATATACTGGGTGTAGCCCGGATACATCCAAGGCTCCGTTACGGTATTATCCGTGTTACAGGAGTGGATGGAGAACCGCGGCTGGAATATTCCGTTCTGCACCCATCTGACGAACAATTCCGGCTCCGGGGCGGGTCCGTAAAAGCCGCCGATATCGCAGCCTTGGTTCGCGACACCGGAAAGGCCCATTCCAAGAATGACCGGGATATTGAACTTCAGGCTTTTCCAGCTCGTATGGTTATCTCCAGCCCAGGTTTGGGCATAACGCTGTATCCCCGCAAAGCCGGCTCTATTCACGATATAAGGCCTTACGTCGGGATCGACCTCGGCTATGGCCTGCTTGGCCATCAATGCCATCAGGTTTGGCATAATCGGCCGTAATGCGCCGATTTCTTTACCGGAGCCCTCAAAATGACATTGCGCATCCAAATTATTAATTTCGTATTCGTTATTATCGTTCCAGATCGAAGTGATTCCCAAGGAAATATAGGCGTCCTTCAGATGCTTCTTCCAAAGCTCCCTGCCTTTCGGATTCGTAAAGTCAACGAATGAGGCCGCTCCTCCCCAGTATCGGTCGATCTCGGGCCGCTCCCCCTGCTCGTCTTTGATATAGGCCCCGGCTTCGGCAAATTCGGCATACAGAGGATGGGTTTTCAGCATGCCCGGCTTGATGTTAGGCGCTAGGGAAGCGCCTTTGCGCTCCATTTGCTCCACAAAGCCCTTCGGATCTTGGAACCTGTCGCGGTTCCAGTTGAATACATACCGCTTCCCGTCTTGTCCGGTTGTATATCCGGAAGACAAGAAGAAACCGTCGCAGGGAATGCCCTCCTGCTCGCATTTTTCCAAAAATTTCAGAATGGCCTTATCCGAATCCTTTTCCAGCTCCGTATAATACATCGTGGAGCCCATATAACCGAGAGAATATTTGGCAGGCAGCATCGTCTTTCCCGTCAAGTCGGTATAATTCCGGATGACATCCTTGATTTGAGGACCCAGGATGAAGAAGACATCCAGTTCTCCCCCGTCCGCACAGAAATAGGAGTACTTGTTCCAATAGCCGCTGCGTTCACATCCCATATCAAACACTGAATCATGGGAGTTGTGATAGAACAGGCCTGAAGCGATTTTGCTTTTCCCGTTTAATTTAATGTAAAACGGAATATGCTTGTATAAAGGGTCCGTCAGTTCTGAATCGTAGCCGAGCGTATCCACATTGTGCATCCGCATTCTGCGTTTCGTTTTGTTTAGATATCCCGATTTTTCCCCAAAGCCATAGAAATAATCGTCATCATCCATGCACGAATAATGATAAAGTCTGCCCAGGCTGTCCTTGACATAGGATTTTTCTTTCAAATCGGAATGCAGTACCTGACCGTTCGGATCAGTGATCTCAATGGCGAATGGTTCTTTATACACACGAACCTTTAAATTGGACGTCGACAAAAGCAAATGCGTGCCTAAGTCTTCATAAGGGATAGGAAGGGCCGCTACCCGGGTTCTTTCTTCCAGCAGGTCATCCATTTTATCTTCCCACGCGGTCATGGCCAGCGCATACGAAGCTTCCTCCGCAAACTGCTCGTCAAACGTACAGCGGATTCTCACGATCTCATCGTTTATAAGCATGATTCTGTACTTGGCCGCATTGGTCTCCAGCTCCAACACATTGGCGCCGGAGGCGATATTTACAATTTTATGGCTTATTTTCATGACAACATCTGCCTTTCTTCCTGATGATAATAAACATAAACCCGATCATAGCTCCCCATTTGAAAACAATATTCATCAATCATAAGCAAGCCCTTGAATGAATTCAGTAAGTTAAAATCCCTTTGCAGCAGGATTCTTACTTCTATGATATCATTTATAATTTACATTGCTTTACCATTATTGCTGTATATTTTACCGATCTTGTCTGATTTCAGACGGCTTATGACAATTTAAAAGCTCTGGCCGCATGAACCGCTTTCTTCCATCCGCCGTACAGCTTCTCTCTTTCAGCTTCCTCCATCGTCGAGCGGAACGTACGGTCCACACTCCATTGCGCGTTAATCTCTGACTGGTCTTTCCAGTACCCGATTGCAAGGCCCGCTAAATAAGCAGCGCCTAAGGCTGTCGTCTCGCTGACGACCGGACGGTCTACCGGCACACCCAGCATGTCGCTTTGAAACTGCATCAGAAAATTATTTTTGACCGCCCCGCCGTCGACGCGCAATGCTTTTAACGAAAGGCCCGAGTCGCCCTCCATGGCTGTTAGCACATCCTTGGTTTGATACGCGAGGGATTCCAAAGTGGCGCGAATGAAATGTTCCTTGGTTGTTCCCCGGGTCAGCCCAAAGACGGCCCCTCGTACGTCGCTATCCCAGTAGGGCGTGCCTAATCCGACAAAAGCCGGTACCACGTACACCCCATCGGTCGACCCAGCAGCCACGGCGAACTCTTCGCTCTCCTTTGCGTCAGCGATCATACGAAGTCCGTCCCTTAGCCACTGAATGGCCGACCCCGCTACGAAGATACTGCCTTCCAAAGCGTATTGAACTTTTCCGCCAATCCCCCAAGCGATTGTTGTCAGCAGGCCATGCCTGGAGGTCACCGCTTTTTCACCGGTATTCATCAGCATAAAACAGCCCGTACCGTAGGTGTTTTTCGCCATTCCCTCTTCAAAGCAGGCCTGCCCGAAAAGCGCCGCCTGCTGATCCCCTGCAGCCCCGGCAATCGGGATGGACTGTCCCTTAAACAGATCATCTGCAGTATAGCCGTAGATGCAAGAGGACGGTCTGACTTCTGGCAGCATGGCGCGAGGAATCCGAAGCAGGCTGAGCAGTTCGTCATCCCAGGCTAATTTATGGATATTGTAAAGCATCGTTCGGGAAGCGTTTGAATAATCCGTGACATGCACGCTTCCCCCCGTGAGCTTCCAAATCAGCCAGGAATCCACCGTGCCAAACAGAAGCTCTCCTTTTTCCGCTCTTTGTCTTGCGTCTTGCGTCCGATTCAAGATCCATGCCAGCTTCGTGCCCGAGAAATACGGATCGATCAGCAGCCCCGTTTTGCTCCGGACCATTTCTTCCAGTCCCTCAGCATGCAGCTGCTCGCAAATATCCGCCGTTTGCCGGGACTGCCAAACAATGGCTCGATAAACCGGCTTGCCCGTATGCTTGTCCCATACCACCGTTGTTTCGCGTTGATTCGTGATGCCGATGGCTGAAATCTGACTCGGCCGGATTCCGGATTGGGCTAAACATGTCGCTATCACCGATCGGACCGATTCCCAGATTTCCTCCGCATCCTGCTCCACCCACCCCGGTTGGGGATAAAACTGTGTAATTTCCTGCTGGGCTGAATGAATGATTTCACTTTTGCCGTTGAATAATATCGCTCTTGAACTCGTAGTACCTTGATCCAAAGATAGAATATATGTTTCCATAAGGATTCCCCCATTGGTCTGACCTATAACAAACGATATGGACAAAAAATTCCCTCAAGTAACAGCATCCGCTTGCGTCACTGTTACTTATAGGGAATCGGATGGTTTCTAACAAGCTTTACCCTTTCATACCCGAAGTGACCATTCCTTTGACGAAGTAGCGCTGGAACATGATGAACACCACTAATACAGGAATCATTGTGATCACGGACATGGCCAGCAGGCTGCCCCAATCCACGTTGAACTCACCAATAAAGTTGGAAAGAGCCAATTGAATCGTATACAGGGACGGATCGCTGATTCCGATCAACGGCCACAAGAAGTCATCCCAACGCCACATGAAGGAGAAAATAGCCAGTACAGCCAATATAGGCTTGGCAATAGGAAGAATAATGCTCCAATAAATTTTCCACTCACTGGCTCCGTCCATCCGCGCCGCTTCGAGCAGCTCGTCAGGTACCGTCAGCAAATACTGCCGCATCAGAAATACGCCTGTCGGAGTAGCTGCGGGAGGGATAATAATACTAAGCAGATTGTTGTAAAGCCCCAAATAGCTGATCACCTTGAAAATCGGAATCATGATGACCTCCAGCGGGATCATCAGCGTCGAAATAAATCCGACTAACAGCACGGTGTCCCCTTTAAACCGGTACTTTGCCAGAGCGAAGCCGGCCATCGAGTTAATCAACAACAGCAGCAGCGTGGAGCTGACCGTAACGATCGCACTGTTTAAGAAATAGACACCGAAATTGCCTTTCTCAAAAGCGTTGATAAAATGCTCAAAAGTTACCGGCTCGGGCAAAAACTTTGGCGGAAAGCTGTACAAATCGGTCGTTGTTTTTAAAGACGAGAGCAAGATCCAGATGACCGGGAATATCCACAGCAGGCTGAGTACGAGCAGCAGCACATACACGATGCATTTGGCCGAAGACTTGATTTCCATGTTATACGGCGCCCCCCTTCGCAAGGCGGAATTGCAGAACCGTAAACAGCGAAATAATGACAAACAGGACAACGGACATCGCACTTGCCACTCCCAATTCTTGTTTCATAAAGCCGACTTCATAAATATACTGCACGATAAAGGTCGTCTCTCTTCCCGGACCGCCGCCTGTCAAAGCAAACATCAGCGGATAGGACTTAAATGCATCGATCAGGGAAATCATAATCACCAGCAGGCTTGTCGGCTTGAGCAGCGGGAGTGTAATGCTCCAAAAGGAACGCAGCTTGGAGGCTCCATCCAGATGTGCCGCCTCATAGTAATCGCCGGGAATCGCTTGTAAGCCGGCCACGAAGATGACCATGAAGAAACCGAGACGCGACCACACGGTAGCCACAATAACTGACAAATTAGCGTAAAACGGAGAGGACAAAAACGGAATTGTATCCGCCCCGAACAGAGTCAAAATGTAGTTGAGAACACCCAGATCACCAAAAATCCATTTCCACGTTAATCCGACAATAATAAACGAGATCATGGTCGGCCAATAGAACACAGCGCGGAATAACCCCTTGAATCGAATCTCCTGAACCAGCAGCACGGCTACGGCCAGAGACAAGCAATAAATCAACGGCACCACAATGACGGCGTACAATGCCGTTTTACCGAGCGCCGACCAGAACTCCTCGTTCGTAAATACGTTCACATAATTCTCAAATCCTATAAATTCCATCGGATTTAAGCCATCATACTCATTAAACGAATAAATAAAACCCATGATGGTTGGGATAATGATAAACACACTGAAAATCAAAAAATTCGGAAGCACGAACAAATAGGGCGCTAATGGAAATCCTTTTTTCCGTCGTTTACCCGGCTTCGAAATTGCCGCATCTGCAGCCATCACCCTTCCCCCTTCTCATCAGAAAATAAAGGACTGCCGCCAACTTTCAGCGGCAGCCATATGATTCACTTATTTCTTGTCTTCGGCAATGGCTTTATCAATGGCTTTTGCCGTTTTATCCATTGCATCTTTCGCTGTCGTTTTACCGGCAATGACTTCCACCAGACTGTTCTTCAAATCGTTGCTGAATTTAGGCACAATCGTTTGTTTGGACCAATCTTCCGCTGCTGCCGCACTGGTGTTGTTCAATTCATCGGAGAAGATTTCAAACATTTCCTTGCCAAATTCGTAGTCAAGCTTTGCGCTGTCCTTACGCGGACTCATGAACAAGGACTCTTGGTTAAACTTCGAATTCACTTCTTTTGTAGACAAGTATTGGATGAAATCAGCGGCTTCCTTTTCAACTTTCGAACCATTGAAGGCCATTACGAATTTACCGCCCGGCACGGAAGAACGCTGTTTCGCTTTAGGCATGTACGTTACGCCCCACTCAAAATTGGTAATATCTTTGTAGTTGCTGATCATCCAGTTGCCGGCCAAATGTGCTGCAACCGTACCGGAACGGAACAGGTTATTCGGATTTTCGCCGCCGAACCAAACGGATGTCGGCATCGTACCGTCGGTATGAAGCTTCTTGAAATATTCAGCCGCTTGGACACCTGCTTCATCGTTGATCGTCGCCTTTGTTCCGTCGGGGCTGATCATGCTGCCGCCAAATTGGTACAGAAGCGTAGACCAGCGGTGAGGCGTGAAATCCCATACCATGCCGTATTTGGCTCCGCCTTTTTCCATAACCTGCTTCAGCGCCGCTTGAAATTCATCCCAAGTCCAGATATTATCCGGAGAAGTCGGTACTTTTACTCCAGCTTTATCAAACAAGGTTTTGTTATAGAACAAACCGTTAGCCGTCACATCCATCGGAGCGGCTATAACCTTATTGTTTACTACATAGTAAGGCTTGATGGAATCAATGAACTGCTCTGTAAATTTGTCAACGCCGCCCACATAAGTGGCGAGATCCAAAGCCTGATTAGAGAATGCCCCGATTTCCGTTGTGCTGATCCGGGCCAGTGCCGGTGGTTGGCCGCCGGTAATCATCGTCTTCAGCTTGGTCGACAAATCCTTGTAAGCAATTTCAATCAAGTTAATTTTAACATTCGGATTTTTAGTCTCATAATCTTTAATAATGTTTCTCATGACTTCGCCTTCTTTACCATCGGAAAACCAGACGAAATCCAGCGTTACATTTTTCCCGCCTGCCGCTCCTCCCGCGGAACCGGCATCATCTTTTTTGGCGCAAGCCATCGACGTTAAAGCCAGAAGAACAAAAACCATCAAAATCGATATGATTTTAAAATGTTTCTTCATGTGTGACCTCTCCCTATCTTTTTTAAACTTATCATTTAAACAGCATGGAATGTAGTGAAACCTACGTCGTCGTTGAGCTCAGCTTCCGGAAATTTTGAGGCGACACACCCGCATATTGTTTGAACGCTCGGCTAAAATGGACGGAGGTATTAAAGCCCAGTTTCTCCGATATTTCTCCGATCGGTTCATCGGTGGTCCGCAATAATTTCTTGGCCTCTTCGATCCGTTTGCTCATCAGGTAATTATTGATGGTGTACCCTGTGACTTCCTTGAAGCAGTGACACATGTAGTATTTGTTCAAGTGAAGCGCTGCGGAAAGATCATCAAGATTGATGTTTTCCGTGAAATTTTGATTAATATATTGCAAAATCCGCCGCACGTTGGCCTGACTATGCGATGGCTGCTGTGACGGCAGCATTTCAATCAGGTGCTTGGACTTGCGGTAAATTTTGATCAATAATTGAATTAACAACGTCCTCAAAACGATCTCGTAACCGAAAGCTTCCCTTTCATTTTCCTGGTAAATCGAGCGATAAACGTTTTCAATTTCCGCCCGCTCCTCCACATTCCACCGGATCAATAAACCGCTTGGAGCATCGAATAACGACATCAGCTTCCTGAACATCGGCTCCGGCACTTGCCCTTGCAGGAACGATTCGGTAAAGTTCACATAGCTGCGCAGATAGGGAACATCCTTTTGAGGATTGACCCGGTGTATCGTGCTCCCGTTAAAAAGCAGCATATCTCCAGGTAAAAGCTCATATATATCTTCCCCTACCACGTAATTTGCATTCCCGCGAATAAAGTAGTAGATCTCAAACCCTTCGTGAGTATGCACAGGCCAGTTATACTGCCAATCGTCTGCATCCGCGCGAACATAAATCCCGTTTCGTTTGAGCGCAAGATTGGTGGGAGTATGAATCATCAACCCAATCATTCCCCCTTTCTCGATAGCAAGATTGTGCAAGACCGTAATTTCTTTCGACAAATTTCGAACGCTTACAATTGAATATTATCACATATTCGACAACAACATATAACAAAAATTGCTGTTAATTTAATCAGGATTGCTGAAAATATAATGAAGTGTTTTCATTTCCACTTCGATGCCCTCGTGGATGAAATAACAAAAAATGGAGCAGCTTAAGCTATAAGCCGCTCCATTATAAAAGTGGTTTCCGACGTTAATCTGTAGAATCTGTAGAATGTCGTTCCAAACCCGCTCATCCATCGGAAGATTTCCGGAAGCTGCTCCTCCGGAATGATCCGCAATAGCGCTATGCTCCCGGTTCGACGATAACTCCGTCGAAAGCAGCCCGGTAGATTTTCCGGATATCTTCCTTCTCCAAAGGCAGGGGACTGCGGGCCAGCAGGCGTTTTTGCTTTGCGCCGTCCTCCGTCAAGCTGTCGAGTGCGCTTTCCGGGATATTAAACCCGCCTAATGTGTTCGGGATACCCACATCTTTGACCAATCGCTCCAGCTCCTCCACGCAGCGGTAAGACGCTTCTTCCTCCGACAAATAAGCGGAGTTTCCTCCCAGCGCGTTGAGGATATCGGACATTCGTTTGGTGCAGCTTTTGCGGATATATCCCATGACGTACGGCAGCAGGACGGCGTTCGATTCCCCGTGGGCGATATGAAATTGGCCGCCTATCGGATACGCCAGCGCATGTACTCCCGCAACCCCGGCATTGAAGAAAGCAAGCCCCGCCAGATAACTTCCGCTGCTCATATCGATACGGGCCTGCTTATCCCTGCCGTTGGCAACCGCTTTCCTTAGCGAGCGGCTGATGAGCCGAATCGCCTGCAGGGCCAAGCCGTCCGTGGCCGGATTGGCATTCACCGACACATAGGCCTCGACAGCATGCGTAAGCGCATCTATGCCTGTGGCCGCAGTAACCCTTGGAGGAACCGTAACCGTAAGCTCCGGATCGACGATGGCCGCATCAGCCAGCAGATGATCGTGAGTCACCACATCTTTGGTGCTTTCCAGGGAAAGCACGGAGATGTTGGTTACCTCGGAGCCAGTTCCGGACGTGGTCGGAATCAGAATCTTGGGCAACCCTTTCTTCTCCACCTTCCTTGTACCGGTCAAATTCAAGTAATCGGCCACCGGTCCTTCATGCACGGATAACACGGCAGCCAGCTTGGCCAAATCCAAAGCGCTGCCTCCGCCCATACCGATCACCATGTCGAATTTGCCGTTCTTCGTGTAGGCCACCAGCTTTTCCCCGACCTCCAACGGCGGCTCGGGCACGGTTTCGGCATACACCTCGACTTCATATCCCTTGGATTTCAAAGGGGCAATCACTCGCTCCGCCAACCCGATCTGCACCAGAACGGAGTCGGTGACAAGGAGAATACGAGCAGGACTGTATTTCTCCACCTCCGGGAGAAGCTCGGCAGCAGCTCCCCATCCTGTATAAATAAGCGGTGTAAATACCAATCTGGAATGTTCCATGGGTTACGGCCTCCTTTGCTTCTTTTGCATCATTCGTAATAGCCTTCTGTCGATTTGCGGAATTTGGCAAACTGCGCGGCATCATGGCCGAACCAAACCTGTGATCCGGTTTCTTGGGCGAGGCGCCGAATTTTCTCCACCGATTGGCTGTAACCCAGAGAGTCATAAATAATGCCCGGCGGTTTGATCGGAGGCCCGTAGCTTTCGGCCGTATAAATCGCATCGGAGGCAAGGATGATGCCGCCCGTCTCCGGCATTTGAACATGTAGGCCCAGCATGCCCCAGGCATGACCGCTTCCCAGATTAATGACGCGAATCCCTTCCGCGAGAGGCAAGTTATCTTCATTGCGCTTCACGGTGCGCCACTGCAAATTACTTTTGATCCATGCGTCAATATCCGCCCAGACGTAAGCGCCGCCTTTTTGATTGCGCGCATACGTTTGAAGCGTGCCGTTGAACTCGTCTTCATGAACGACAATCGTAGCATTCGTGAACATTTCCAGACATCCCGCATGATCGAGATGCAGATGGGACGCAACCACGAATTTGATATCCTCCGGACGCACCTTCAACTGCTCCAGGCGGTTGTGAAGATAACACTCTTCGCTGGCCGTCCAAGGAAACGCCTTTTGGGTAGACTCCGCCCAACGCCCCGAAGGTCCCATGGAATTCGGGTTGCAAGCCGTATCAAACAAAATTTTCCCTTCCGGGTGATCGATCAAAACGGTATAAATCGGAAATTCTATAAATTCCGCAGGCGCATTGGGATTGTCGATGGTTGCCGGGTTATGCATGGCAATCATCCAGTTTTTGTCCATTCTCATACGGCCGTTGTCCATCACATACAGCTTAGGTTGTGCTTTAATAAGGTTCGCCATGATACTTCCTCCCTTATAGTTGTGTTTTGATGGTAACAAATTTCAGTTCCGTCATTTCCTGCACCGCATATTTGATCCCTTCGCGTCCATAGCCGCTTTCCTTGACCCCGCCGTAGGGCATATGATCCACCCGAAAAGTCGGTATATCGTTAACGATCACTCCGCCGGATTCGATTTTACGCGAAGCATAAAACGCATGGCCGATGTTTTGCGTATAGATGCCGACATTGAGCCCGTACATGGAATCATTGACCAGCTCAATAGCTTCATCCAGGCTGCGGTACGGCACAATGGAAACGATCGGGGCGAAAACTTCCTTGCACGAAACCGACATATCTCTCGTTACATCGAGCAGTACGGTAGGAGAAAACGTCGAGCCGTCCCTCCGACCTCCACAACCGATTTTTGCGCCTGCATCCACCGCTTCCCGAATCCAGGACTCAATTCGGTCCGCTTCCCTGCTGTTGATCATGGCGCTAAGATCCGTATTCTCGTCCAACGGGTCCCCTACGTTGAGCTGTTGGGTTCTTTCAATAAAGCGCTCGCTAAATTCAGAGTAAATGCTCTCATGAACAAAGATGCGCTGCAGTGAAATGCAGACTTGGCCGGCATACGCGAAAGCCCCCTCGACACATCTCGGAATGATTTTGTCCAGCGGAACGTCCGGTTCCACAATGAGCGCCGAGTTGGACCCGAGCTCCATCGTGGTCTTTCTCAAGCCCGCTTTGGATTTAATCAGCCTGCCGACCTCCGAGCTTCCGGTGAAAGTAATTTTCTTCACCCGCTCATCGCTGATCAACGCTTCGCTTAGCTCTCTTCCGCTGCCGGTCACGATTTGCAGCGCCCCTTCCGGCAATCCGGCATTGTGGAACAGCTCTCCCATGATCAATGCGCTCAGCGGAGTTTGCTCGGCCGGTTTTAAGACCACCGTATTGCCTGCGGCAATAGCCGGACCCAGCTTATGGGCCACTAAATTGAAAGGAAAGTTGAACGGCGAGATCGCCACGACCACACCGAGCGGCTCTCTCCAGGTAAACCCTACCCGATCCTCGCCTCCGGGTGCCGCATCCATAGGGATCGTTTCTCCCGAGATGCGCTTGGCCTCTTCTCCGGCGAATTGATAGGTCGCAATGGTGCGTTCGATTTCCCCTCTTGCCGTGCGAATCGGTTTGCCGGCTTCCAACGAACAAATGCGGGCCAGCTCTTCTTTTCTTTCCTTTAACTGCCGCACCACCTCAAATAAAATTTCCGCGCGGCGGTGCGCCGGCAGCTCCCGCATCGTCTGAAATGCCATGTGGGCGCCCGCTATGGCTTCCTGAACATGGCCGGGATCGGCTTTCGCGATGGCGGCCAGCTGTTGGCCGTCATAAGGAGCATATAGGGGATAAGTTCTTTCTGTGGCAACAAATTTGCCGTTGATCCAGAGGTCTTTTGTTACCGCTGCCATTTTCTTCTTCTCCTTTCCGATTGTTCGATAGATTAATAAGCAAAAATCATGCCAACTATAAAAATCCCTGTAAAATCAACTTTGCCGATCCTGATTTTAAATCATCGGTGAAATTTTTCACCAAATCAGCAGGAATTTGCCCGAAAGTGTCGAAATTAGATTGGTGAAGAATTTCACCAGGTATGAAAATATTCACCAGGAGGCTTTTTCCATGGACCATCGTCTGATTTCAGCCGATTTGGCAGAATATATTTTCAACTCTATGCATAATGGATTGATCGTCGTTGACCGGGACAACAAAGTGATGATGATCAACCCCTCCGCCGAAAAGATGCTGCAGATTGAAGGAATCGCGTGGAAGGGGATGCCGATCAAATCATTGCTGCCCAACTCCAAAATGCATCATGTGCTTGAAAACGGTGTCAGCTCCATCGGCGAGAAGATGAACATTGCGGGCCGCGTATGTATGGTAAACCGCACCCCTTTGTACCGTGAAGGCGAGATGATCGGTGCGATCGGTGTCATTCAGGATATTTCCGAAATGGAGCATTCCCGCAATTTATTAAAACAAATGGAAATGGTCATTGAATTCTCCACGGATGGCATCTATGTCGTAAATACAGAGGGAATTACTTTATTAGTCAATTCGGCCTATGAAGAAATTACCGGCTTTCGCCGGGAGGAGCTCGTTGGTCGCCATATGGCGGAGCTGACCCATGAAGGTTATTTCGATCAGTCGGTCTCCCTGCTCGTGCTTGAGCAGAAAAAGCGTATTTCCGTCATTCAGAAAATTGGGGGAAAAAAAGATGTGATCGCTACCGGAACTCCCGTGTTCAATGAATCGGGGGTAATTGAAATGGTTGTGACCAGCGTCAGGGATATTACCCAGCTTAACGAATTGAAGCATGAGCTGAACAAGGCCAGGAGCATCTCGCAAATTCATCAGCACCGATACGCATTGGAATTTGAAGGGAAAGAACAGGCGATCGTTTTCCGCAGCGCCAAAATGGAGCAGATTTATGAGCAAATCCACCATGTGGCGCCTTTTCCCACGAGCATTCTGTTGTCCGGCCCTTCCGGTGCGGGCAAGGAAGTCGTCGCCAACCTTATTCATCATTTGAGCAACCGTAAAGATAAGCCTTTTATTAAAGTAAACTGCGCGGCCATCCCCGAACAGCTGTTGGAAGCGGAGCTTTTCGGGTACGAAGCGGGCGCATTCACCGGGGCGAACCGCGACGGGAGAATCGGTTTGCTGGAGCTGGCTGATCAGGGAACCATCATGTTCGATGAAATTGGCGAGATGCCCTTGTCCCTTCAAGTCAAGCTGCTGCGGGTCCTGCAGGAAAAACAAGTGCAGAGAGTTGGCGGCACGAAGCCAAGAAATCTCGATATCCGTATTATTTCCGCCACCAACCGCGACCTCCGGGAACGGATCAGAGAAGGAAAGTTCCGGGAGGATCTCTATTACCGGCTGCAGGTGGTGGAAATCCGCATTCCTTCCCTTGCCGAACGGCCGGAAGATATCGAAGTGCTGGTTGAGCACTACTTTTCTTATTACTGCCGGTTGTTTCGCATTGAAAAACAGCTGTCCGAAAAGACCAAACATATTTAAATGCCTATCATTGGCCGGGGAACGTTCGGGAGATGCGCAATTTGATTGAAAATATGATCGTTTCGGTTCCCTCGACCTTGATTGAGCCGCATCATTTGCCGCAGCATATCTATGATTCCACCCTCCCCTGGTCCCACGGGACCCTGAAGCAGCGGGTGGAGGAATTTGAGAAACGCATGATCCAGGAGGCCCTCGAAAAGCATAAATCGCTAAGAAAAGCCGCGGCGATTCTTGGTGTGGATCACTCCACGCTGGTGAAGAAGCTTAAACGATGGCAGCTCAATTAACCCTGCGATACCTGGAGGATACAATATTCATTTCCTCCCTGTATTTCATGACCGTTCTACGGGAAACCTGCACGCCCTGCTCAGCCAGCTTATCGGCGATGTTCTGGTCGGACAGCGGACTGTCTTTGCTTTCCTGCTCAATCAAACGAGCGATCTTCACTTTAATGGCTGCAGCCGATGTGAGCGTGCCATCGCTGTTCATCAAGCCGTTCGTAAAAAAATATTTTAACGCAAAGGTGCCGCGGGGCGTGTGTATATATTTGTGCGCAACCGCTCTGCTGACGGTCGACTCGTGGAGCTCCACTTTTTGGGCCACCGTCCTTAAGACCATGGGCTTCAAGGCATCAATGCCTTCCTCCAAAAAATCAACCTGTTCTTCCACGATCGCTTCAATGACTCGCTGCAGCGTCAGGCGCCGCTGCTCCAAGCTGCGAATCAGCCATTGGGCGGGTTGGATATACTGCTTCAAAAACGCCTTGGCCTCCTGATTGTAACCGCTGTCAAAATGGGGCTGCCCGTACAACGGATGAAGCGAAACCTGGGGGAAATTCGCTTCATTCATGATGGTCACATAGATGCCGTTTCTTTTGAGAACCGTAGCGTCCGGTTCGATATAACTCTGTGATTCGTGATGGTAAGCGGAGCCGGGCCGTGGCTGAAGCGAACGAATATAAGCCAGCGAGGCTTCTACCTGTTCTACGGAAATACCCAGATTCTCCGCAATCCGCCGAAGCTTGCCTTCCGCCAACTCTTGCAAATAATCGCCGACGATCACCGCAGCCCAAGGGTCGGCATTGGGATCCCTCCCGATTTGAATGGCCAAACACTCCTGCAACGTTCGTGCGCCTACCCCTGCAGGCTCCAGAGACTGCACCCAGACAAGCGCCCTTTGCATTTTTTCCATGGGCTCACGAAGCTGACGCCCGGCTTCCTCCAGCGTGATGCTTAACCACCCGTCCTCATTTAGATTGCCAACCAGGAAAGCCGCCAGCGGATAATCCTCCGGCGGAATCCCGTTGACGCGGAGCTGACTGAGCAGCACCGCTTCCAGTGTTTCCTGCCGCGGATCGACTAGCTCCAGAAGCGTTTTTTCTCTTTGCTGATTTTGGCCTTTGGATCCGGCCTTTCTCTGTTTATAGGAGTCGAAACCATAGGCAACCTCAAGAAAAGGATTCTCCGCCGCTTGTTCTTCCAGGTAATTCAACAAATCCGCCGACGACATTTGCAGTACATTCATCGACTGAAGCATTTGCGGCGTCATATGAAGCTGGATTTGCTGTTGTTGGGTTAAGGCTGGCTGAAGCTGCATCACGTCCCCCCCTTTACAAAGCTTTCTGTGATGTTTCTTCTATTGTATTACCTTATAAGGGAGGATGACAACATATATAATAAGCAGTTGGCCTCGTCAGAGGCGAACTGCTTTTGATTGTAAGCTCGCGGTAATGGGAGGCAAAAGCCTTGAGCGGTGTCACTTATTCTTTATCGCCGGGTAAAGATGTCGGCTTTTCATTGAACCATTTCATATAAATCCGCTCGTACGTTCCGTTTTTGGCCAGCGTTTCTAAAGCTCTGCTGATTCGGCCGGTATAGTTACTCTTTTTGGTCAACGCAATGCCATATTGTTCATTAGTAAGGACTTTACCCACCGTTTTTACTTTCCCTTGACCGCCGTTCCGGATAAAATATTTCACATTCGGCTCATCGAATACGACCGCATCTACCTGTTTATTGATTAATGCCTGATAGGCTTGGGCAATATCGGGGTAAGCTTTAACCTCTTTAATTCCCTTTTGTCTGCCGATATACTCATATCCGGTTGTTCCGATTCGCGTAGCGACCACTTTTTTGTCCAAATCCTTGGTGCTCTGAATATCCTGATTATCCGCCGCAGTAACCAGGACAAGACCGGTATCATAATAAGGGATAGCAAAGTCCAGCTTTCTCACCCTGTCACCTTTGACGGTGATCCCGGCAATCGCCACATCGAGTTTTCCGGATTCGACCGCCTGCAGCATTTCCCCCATTCCCATCGGTTGGAGCTTATACTCAAATCCGGCTTCTTCGGCAATCGCATCCCACAATTCAACTTCAAAGCCCTTTTTTTCTTCATTCTCCACATAACTCAGCGGTTTGAGGTTATTTTCTATCCCTACCTGCAGCGTTTTATTTGTTCCGCATGATGTTAAAAGCAATACCAAGATCAAAAGCTTGAAAATCATCCACATTTTCGGCCATCTGTAACTCAAGCTGCTCCCTCCTAACTGTTCAGGGATATTTTATCTCGCCTCAGGGATTCCTATACCCCCGCGTATTCGCCTTTTTCAAATCGTTATCGAATAAGCAGCGGCCTTACATCCGTAATAATTTGTTTAAGCTGATTGGAACATTGCTCATACATTTGCTTTACCGTTTCATTATCCGTAGAGAGCCCGAACATTTCGAGGTCCGCTTCGCATTTCTTTAATTGAGCCAGTAGCGAAGCCTTTTGCTGCGGTTCCGGAACCTGAAGCTTATCGTCGTATAAATCGACATACAACTGCCCGTAAGCATCAACTTGACCCAAAAACACATTCTCAATCGTTACGCCGATCTTCTCCAGCTCGGTATAAAGCCATTCCCGGCTTAATCCGATGGTAGCCAGCGGTTCATCCATCATTTTACCGTCCATGATCACCGTCTGAGGTTCCGGCTCCGGCCCGACGGTAATGCCTAAATGAGAGGGGGTTAGGGGCTGGTGCTCTTTTTTGAGAAGAACGTTGATTTCTCCGCTTGGTTCAATGACCGCAAATTCGACGTCGGCTGTTTTGAACACATTCTTTTTCCGAAGCTGCTGGAGCAGTTCATCGGAAGAAAGACGTTCTTTCTTTACGTTGTCTTCGAGAATTTTACCGTCCTTTATAAGGATAGTCGCTTTGCTGTCGATGAAGTCGCGTACCTTTTTGCTTTTCATTTGCAGAAATTCAATGCCCAGGGAAACCAGTACCCAGACAATTAACGAAACAAAACCCAATAACCAATGGGATTCCAAATCCATTGAGATATAAGCGGCAAGGCTGCCGATCGTAATGCCGGTAATATATTCAAAAAAGATAGCTGGGAAATTTGCCTTTTCCCCAAGAGTCGGGTCATTAAGAAGAGAATCACAACAGCGAACAAGGTTCGAAGAGCGACTTCCAACCAATCGGGCATTTTGCATAACCTCCATGTTTCATCTTTCATCATCCTTCATATATCAACAAATAAATTATTTGCTATGAGGTTTGTTTTTAACGGTCATAAATATTGGAAGCAAGAAAGCTTGGCAGCACGCCTGGCAATAATAGCTCACAGTCCAAAGAAAAACCCGAAAGCAGCTTGAAAGCCGTTTTCGGGTTTTATATAACTCTAGGAATAGTCAAACGATTCATGTGCCATTCTCCTTTGCTCAAGAAATGACGGGAAGCTTTGGGGGGGCATTTTGTGACCTGCAGCATGGCCCGCATGCTCTATCATATATAACAAGCTTACTTCAAGTAAGAATGCAGTTTTTTGTTGGCCTTATGGCGTCCCTGCATAGGAAAAAAGCCCTCCGAAAACGGAGGACCTAATCGAAAATCACGCCTGGATATAACGCGTTTCGTTATTTAATTCATTTAACCGGTTTTGCAATTGCATCTTTTCTTCCGGAGTCAGGTCCAATTGAGGAGCTCTCATATAACCAACGTCCACGCCTCTCATTTTGAGCGCTTCTTTAAAGTAGGACATATTGCTTCCGTTTCTCAACGTCTCGCAATATTTTACGGCTACTTTTTGCAGTTGTCTCGCCTTTTCCAGATCCTTCTCCTGGAAGGCCTGATACAAGGCGACGAAAGGCTCGGGATATACGCATGATACGCCGGATACGGTGCCGTCGCAGCCCATAGCCAAAGACGCCAGGAACAAGCGGTCCGTGCCGTGCATCACCGAGAAATGCCCATCGTTAATACCAAGGTATTCCGCCGTTCTCAAAAAGTCAGGATAGCTGTATTTGATGCCGATCACATTCTTGAATCGTTCTGCTAATCTTTGGGCCACTTCCGTCTTCAAGTCGTTAGCGGCGCATTGAGGGATATTGTAAAGATACATTGGAAAATCCCCGGGAATGCTTGAAGCTACGCTTGCAAAGTATTGTTCCATTTCCCTGTCGTTGGCGCCCAGGAAAATCGGGGTTACGACGCCGATGCCGTCAGCGCCGATGGAATGGGCGTGCTGCGCAAGCTCTATCGTATCTTCCAGGGTTACTGCTCCCACGTGGATAAACACGGTCACTCTGCCCGCAGCGGTTTTGACTACGGTTTCCGCCACGGCTTTTCGTTCGGATACGGACAGTCTGACCATTTCGCCCGTTGTACCCAAGGGGTATAAACAATGCACGCCTTTGGAGATCAGGAACTCCGTCAAGCCCGCCGCTTTTTCCAGGTCTACCTGCCCATTGCGGTCAAATGGGGTTACCATAGCTGTTGTCACACCGTATAAATGTTTCATGATTCCTGCATCTCCTCTTTATGATAAGTCAAAGGCGGCTACTTCTTCCCAGGTGGGAAGAGAGCTTTGCGCTCCATGCCTGGTTACCGTTATCGCCGCTGCTTTTTGAGCCAGTTCAATGGCTAGGTCCACATCATGATACTTGAGATATCCCGCGACAAAGCCTCCGATAAAGCTGTCACCGGCCGCGGTGGTATCCTGCGCCTTCACTTTGCGGGCCGGATAGGTCTGTACTCTTTCATGATCGATATAGCAGCAGCCCTTGCCGCCCAACGTAACAATTAACGCACGAACGCCCTTGCTTAAATAAACCCGGGCCGCGGCTTGAAGAGTAGACGCGTCCGTTATCGTCATACCCGACATGCTCTGCAGTTCATGCTCATTGGGGATCAAAAAATCCACAAAACGCAGGATCTCGTCACGGAGCATTTGGGCCGGCGCCGGATTCAATACCGTCGTTTTCCCCAGCTCCTTCGCTAACCGAAGCGTATATTCCACCGTTTTCAAGGGAATCTCCAGCTGCAAGACGACGATTTCGCATTTCTCGATGGCTTGACGTTGGCTGTCGATATCCTCCGGCGTCAGCTCACGATTGGCTCCGGGAATAACCACAATATGGTTGCTTCCCGCCCGGTCGACCGTGACGAAGGCCAACCCTGTCGGACGATTGGACGTCATGATATACCGGGTATCTACTCCTGCCTGCTGCAGCGATTTCATCAGGCTGGCGGCGTGCGGATCGGAGCCCACTTTGCCGATCATGCTCACGCAGGCCTGCAGCTTTCCGATTGCAACCCCCTGGTTAGCTCCCTTCCCGCCGGGGCTCTCCGACATGCCGATGCCCATCAGCGTTTCGCCCTCCCGGGGCAGCTCCTCTACCTGAACCACAATATCCTGATTCAAGCTGCCCACAACGACTACACTCGGCTTCATCTTCTCACCCCGCTTGTTTCTGTTTAAACGACGATGTTCTCCGGTACCTTATTTTGAAATACATCAAGAATCGCCTGTGCTGTTGTCAGACTGACTTTATGATAGGTTTCATAGGTTTCCGCTGCCGTATGAGGCGTCGTGATGAGATTCGGCAGCTGAAACAACGGATTGTCAGCGGATACCGGCTCCTGCTCGTATACATCGATAGCTGCTCCGGCCAGCTTCCCGGATTTCAGCGCCTCGGCGAGCGCTTCTTCACTGACGACGGCTCCTCTTGCCGTGTTGACGAAATAGGACCCGTCCTTCATCATGCCGAAGGTTTCGCGGTTCATAAAATGATGCGTTTCCTTCAGGCTGGGCAGATGCATGCTGACCACATCGGATTCGCGCAATATTTCTTCATAGGAGGTTAAGGTGACATGGAGCGCCTTGGCTTTTTCCACATTTGGATACTTATCGTAGGCATATAGCTGTACATCAAAGCCCTGCAGCTTTTTGGCTACCATCTGGGCGATATTTCCGAAGCCAAGCAGTCCGATTTTGCGGCCTATCAATTCCGCCCCTACAAACCGGTCCCAGTATCCTCTTCTTGCCGACTGATGCAGGCCCGGAATGTTGCGCATCGCGCCCAGGATCAGACCGACGGCCAGCTCCGCCACTGCGTTGGCGTTACCTCCCGGTACATTGGTGACCCGGATTCCGTATTGCTTGGCCTTCTCCAAATCAATATTATCTACACCGACACCGAATCTTGCGATGATCTTCAGCTTAGGGGCCAGTTGGAACACCGCTTCGTCCCATGTATCGACTCCGGCAACCACGGCATCGATATCGCCCACAAGAGGCTTAAGCTCCTCGAACGTATGCGGCCGGCCCAGCTTGTTTTCGATCACTTCACAGCCGTGGCTTTCCAACAGCTGCTTGGCTTCTACACAAAGCGTCGAATAATTGGTCGCCGTCACTAATACTTTTTTCGCCTGTGTCATTATTTAACTCCTCCTATCGTCATGCCGCTAACCATATATTTGGATGTAAAGAGATACATGATAATGACCGGAATGGAAGCAATGATGGAGCCGCCCATCAGAGGACCCCAAGCAAATACGTCACCCACGATCATATCGGACAAGCCCAACGTAATCGTTTTGTCGACGCTCTTGGTCACCACGACCAGTGCGTACAGGTATTCGCTCCAGCACAAGGTGAAAGCGAAAATGAACGTAGCCGCAATACCGGGAGCCGACAGCGGAAAGATAATATTAAGCATGGTTCGAAGCCTCGTGCAGCCGTCGATCATCGCCGCCTCTTCAATTTCCACGGGAATGGATTTAAAATACGAAATCAGCATCCATGTCGCATACGGCACGGTAATGGTCGGGTAGATGAGCATCAGGCCGTAGATGGAATCGTTCCATCCGATAGAGGACACCAGCATATACAGCGGAATAAACAATACCGCTCTCGGCATCAAATAGGCATACAAGATTCCTTTGGACATCATGCTTCTGCCTCGGAATTTCAGCTTGGCTATGGCGTAAGCCGCAAGCATGCTGACGATAATAGACGCAAAGGATACAACCAGGGAAACGATCAGGCTGTTCTTGATATTGACGAGAAATTCTTTTTCCATTAATTTGACATAGGCCGACCAGCCGAAGTGATGAGGCCAGAACGTCGGGGTCATATTGTAGATCTCGCTTTGTGATTTAAAGGAGGTATTGATCATCCAATACAGCGGAAACAGGGCGAAGATCAACAAAACGGCCAACGTTGCGTAAACTATGATTTGCTTGCTTAATGAATTTCTTTCCATAGCGGACCACCTACTCTTTCGATGAAAGCGAACGCTTCGTTACATAGTTGATGAGCATAATCAGCGGAGGCATGGTCATGATCGCAATGGCAATCGCCTTACCCAGGCTCATGTTCAAAAACCCTATCGTATAGCTGAGTGTAGACAATACTTGAGTGCCGTTGTCCGGACCTCCGTGGGTCAATAACCAAATGATTTCAAAATCGTTCAGCGTCCAGATCGTGGTCATCACGGCTGCCAGTATCGTGACTTCTTTGATGGAAGGCAGGGTCATATAGAAAAAGCGTTTGACCGCCCCAGCTCCGTCCAGCATAGCCGCTTCGTACATTTCCTTGGATATGGTCTGCAGACCTGCAAGGATGGCAATGCCCATGAACGGAATGCCCCGCCAGACATTGACCAGAATAACGGAGAACATCGCTAAATCCGGAGTGGACAGCCAGCCTACCGGTTGACTGATGATGCCGGTTTTTAGTAATAAGAAATTCAGTACGCCTCCAACGTCGGAGTATATCCACTGCCATGTAAAGACCGAGACGATGGTCGGAATTGTCCAAGGGAGAAATAACAGAACTCTAAATAGATTGCGAAACACGATTTTTTCATTCAATACCAAGGCCATAATCATGCCGAACACCGTTTTGGCGATGACGGCTGCCGCAGTAAACAGGATGGTGTTCCATACGGCTTTCCAAAACAACGAGTCTTTGACTAATTCAATGTAGTTATTCAAACCGATAAACGTGGCAGGTACACCCACGACTTTGTTGGTAAAGCTTAAATAGACCGCCCATCCGAACGGAAGAACCATGATGGCAAGCAGGTAAATCACTACCGGACTCACTAACACATAGGCAAGTTTATGATCTATATTGGTTTTCAAGCCGCACCCCGCCTTACTTGTTAGGTTAAGGTATCAGGAGAATGCCTCTGATACCTTAACCGCCTTTGGACATTATTGTTTGTTGTACACTTCTTCAATTTTGGCATGCAAATCTTTGATTGCCGTTTCCGGAGTATAGTTGGCATCGAGCAACAGCTTCTGGAATGTATCGTTCACGTAACGCAGGTTGAATACTTCTCCCGCCTTCGGATTGTACTCGCTGGGGAATCCCAGGAACGCAAAGCTTTTGATGGATTCCACAAACCCTTTGTTTTTCTCTTCCTGCCACACCGGCTCATTGGCCAATTCCGGATAGATCGGTCCTGTCAGCGGAGCGCCTTTTTCCACCCAGGTTTTGTACCAATCCTCTTTCACCATGTACTCGACAAACTTCTTCGCCAGGTCTTTATTTTTGGAATCTTTAAAAATGCCCAGGTTGTTGCTGATGCCCGGAATGACGCTTCCCTTAGGTCCGGCCGGAATAGGAGCAATGCCGGTATTCTCGTAAAGCTCAGGGTTGTCTTTCTTGATCGTGCCGAGTACGCTTCCGACGTTGAAAATCATCGCGGCCTGACCGCTTAAATACGCCTTGTTGTTCCCGCTGTCATCCCAACCGATGGAGCTTGGAGGCGTACTCTTATCCACGGTGAACATCTCTTTGATAAACTTCGCGGCTGCAATCGTTTCAGGACTGTTCACGATGACGGTCTTGCCGTCCTTCGTATCCAGCGAGCCGCCATAGGACCAGATAATCGCTCTTGTCAAAAATTCAGCGTCGGAGTTCCCTTTTCCGTAGCCCAGCCCCGCGCCGTATACGCCTTTACCAGGATCCGTAAGCTTCTTCGCCATTGCCCTAAACTCATCCCAGGTTTTCGGAGGCGCATCGAAGCCGGCATTTTTCAGCAGATCTTTGCGGTAATAAAGCACCTGCGATTCCGTCCAAAACGGAACGGCGTACTGCTTGCCTTGGAAGCTGATCGCTTTCTTCATGCTTTCATGAATTTCGCCATTATCGCTTTCTACCTTTTTCACCAAATCGCTTACATCCTCCAGAACACCCTTGGCATAAAACTGCCCTACTTCCTGATATCCGAAGAAGGATACATCCGGAGTCGTTTTGGATTCGATGGCCGCGGACCATTTGGGATAAAAATCTTCATAGGCGATGAGTTCGACATTGACATTGACCTGATTTTCGGCTCCAAATTGTTTAGCCCGTTCGAGGATCAATTTATTTTGATCCTCGAACAATTGTTTTTTCATCCAGAACGTTAACGTTTGTGTCGGCTTCTCCTGTTTTGGCGCTTCGCCTGCCGACGGCCCGCCGCTGCAGCCTGCGGCAACCGATGCCATCAAAGTGACGGCCATTGCTTTGGTTACCCATGGTTTCATGAAAAAGACCTCCTTCAATAGGGTGCAAAATCGTTTCAGCTTGCTTTCATGTTCATTGTAATGTGTACACACTTACGATAAAATGACAACTATTTAACTTTCGTGATACAAAATTAACGTGTTTTGGGCCGATGGCCACCGACACAAAAATGCAGCCAAACCTCGTTCCGAGGCGGCTGCATCCATAGGGCTGTTATTTTCCTTCTTCAAGCTTTAAACGAAACTCCTGCGGAGTTAAGGAATAGTACTTTTTAAACACTTTGATAAAATAGTTGGGGTTCTGATAGCCCAGCTTGAGAGCAATTTCATAGTTTTTCAATGTGTTATCCGCAAGCAAAGAAGCGGCCATTTCCATCTTGAGGCGCAGGACATAATCGCTTATATTTTCTCCGGTCTCCAGCTTATAAATCCGGGAGACATGCACAGGATGCATATACATATGATCGGCGATGGCCTGTAAAGAAACATCCTCCACCAGATGCTTTTGGACAAACTGCTGGATTTTGCGGACGGCATTCTCGCGGTTGTTCCTCGTTTCATTCTCCATACACTGCTGCAGCCGCCGAAACGATTGAAACATCCAGTTCTCCAAAGCCGCGATCGAACGGCATGCCGTCAAGCCCGCTGCATCGGACAACACAGGTCCGATCATTTGCGCCAGCTCCCGGCCGTTTTTATGGGCAAAGGAGCTGAAGGAAGCATAGACGAAGAAAAAAACTTCGATCAGATGCTCGGCGGAATCCGCCCATTTCATGTGAAGCTCGTCCAAGATGCCCGTTAATTTTTCATGTGCCGCATCCCAATTCCCCGACTCCAGCAAATGGATAAGCAGGGGCGGCTCATATAGTCTTTGCAGCGAATGGACAGGCTGCTGCTCCATTTCGTCGGATACGTAGATCAACAGCCCGCTCTGGTTTCCTACCCGCCTGCGGAGGGATAACAGGCTGTCCTGGTAAAGCCTATTCATATCATCGGGGAACGACCCCCATTTGCTTATCAAGACGGAAACGGTCCCTTTCAGATAATGGCTCACGCTAAGCTGTAATTGGGAGGCCATAAGCTGCAGCTGATTTTCTACGGTCTCCCGCCTATTCTCCGTTTGGGCAAGCTCCGCCTGTTTCTCATCGGTAACCGTGACAACGAAGACCAAATAGCCGTAAACGTCTTTACCCGGCCATAGATGGAAATAACCTTCGCATATTTCCTCCGCCATGTTGCCGATCGCATATTCCATCAAAGACAAGCTGTAAAAATCCAGCTCCGAAAGCTGCCCTTCCATCCGAACCAGCATTAAAGCGAACGGGCAATCGGGAGCAATGCTCATCTTAAGCAAATCCAGCTTCTCCGTTAATCGCTGCTTGGAATACTTCACACCCTGCAATAATTCGTTTAACAGCTCGGCCCTCAGCTTCGGAAGGTTCTCCTCCAACGCTTTCAGCACGCGCTGGTAAGACTGACTTTCTTCGCGCTCCCTTTGCAATACATCCACCGCATGCTTCACCTTCGATAAAATCGCTTCATCGCTAATCGGCTTCAACAAGTAGTCAAAGGTATTATGCTGAATCGCCTGCTTGGCATATTCAAATTCCGCATGTCCCGACAATAAAATGCATTTAATTTTTTTCCAATTGCGGCGGACCTCCTCCAAAAGCTCCAATCCGCTCATGCCGGGCATCCGGATGTCGGTCATGATAATATCGATGGGATTGGTTTTTAAGATGTCCAGTGCTTCAAATCCGGAATACGCTTTATAAACGGAGCCGATTCCGGCTTCAGGCCAAGGAAGAGTATCTGCAAGACTATCCACGACACTGGCTTCATCATCTACGATCAGTAATTGGAACATCTCCATCCTCTCCTTTCTTTGAACCGCCGGCCGTTTCCCATATCACTTCAACGCGAAGTCCGTTTAAGGGTGACGGTGAAAAAACCAACCCGGATTTCCCTTCATACATGTGAATTAAACGCTGGTGAATGTTCCAGAGTCCGCAGCCTGTTTGTTCATCCATGGGCACGTTGATTTTGGTTTGGAGCTCTGTCATGGCCTCCTTCGACATGCCGCCGCCGTTATCATCTACAATGATCCGATTCGTCCCGTTGGAACATTCGCCTTTGATATGAATGATGCCGAATTCCAACTGATTCTCCACCCCATGGATGACGGCATTCTCCACAATGGGCTGAATCAGCAGGCGCGGAATTTCCAATTCCATCATGTCTTCAGGAATCGCGATCTCGTAGCCTAAACGCTGCATTCTCATCGTCTGGATCTCCAGATAATTTTGGATCAGCTTCATTTCTTCCCTGATGGTGGTCATCGGGTTTTCGAGCCTGGTCGTATAACGGTAATATTCTCCTAAATTCAGAGACATGGCCACCACGGCCTCTTTTTCTCCCAAACTCGCCATGTTCTTGATATAAAACAAACAATTATATAAAAAATGAGGGTTGATTTGCGATTGTAACTGCTTCAAAGTCGCTTCCCTCGAGCGGAGCGTTTCTTTATATACCTTTTCTATGAGCTCTTGGATTTGTTCGGCCATTTGGTTAAAGCTGTTAAATAAAAAATCAAATTCATTGTTGGGCTGCTTCTGAAGCCTTACGGAATACTGCCCGTCTTTGATTCTTTGTACGCCGCGCAGCAGCAATTGAATCGGCCTTTGAACATTCCGGTACAATAATAACGTCATCAAAATGCTTAACACCATCAGCAGACCGACCGAAGTATAAAATAAATTCCGGCTGACCGTAATCGGAGAATAGATACTTTCCAGCGGGACCAGATCCACGAGATACCAGCCAAGGCTTTCCGAACGGATATAATTGACAATATATTGCTGTTCATTCAGCGATATCGTCAAATTTCCGCTCTTGCCCAGCTTCAAACGGTCTAGTTGTTCGACGGCGCTGCTCACAAGCGTATGATCCGCCGTACGGTTTAAGATCGGCTCCTTACCGGCCAGATAGAAAAAAGGCTCGCTCCTCCCGCCCTGCTTCAGCTGATTCAGCATATTTTTTAGATTGTCATCTGTAAATCTAACCTCAATAAGTAAATTCGGGTTATCGGATTCCCTCATTCGGGAAAAGAACATCTGCTTTGCTCCAAAGACTACCGTATCCCGGTGCAGCCATTTTTTTAATTCCGTCTGATCGATATAGTCCTGGTTGTATTCAACCGAATAGTCGGTGGATATGACTTCCTTGGAATCCGACAAATGGAGAATAATCTGATTGTTCCAGCCGCTGGTTGCAATCTGCATATTCAGCATTTCCACAATCCGCATTTTTCTTTGCACCTGATCGAGCGGTTTGCCTGTGCTGCGTCCCTCCAAATATTCTTTTATACTGTAGTCCCGGCTGGCAATCACCGAATACTTGGTAAACTGCTCGATCATTAATTCCATTTGGCTCATAAAAAAGAAAGCCGGTTGCGATTTCCGTCCTCAACCGTCTCCCGAACCACGTTCATGCTTACTTGATGGGAATATCCATATAATAAAATGATCGGGATAAGCAAAGAAAAGACGAGCGTGATCACTTTGCCGAAGGTGTTCATTTTTATGTTCATACGACGTCTCCTGCAATGATGTATTATTTGGCTTTCTCCCTGTCGATGATCGCTTGATATGCTTGATTGGCCTTATCTGCTGCGTCTTTAATATCCTCGCCTAACAAGCCCTTAATGACAATGTCGCCTATGATATCGCGCGCCTCGCTTACACTGATCACCTGCGGGCGGTCATGGCCCACCCCGACTTGTATGGATTCGCTTATGACAGGGATATATTCCTCCGGAAATCCGGAAACCCCTTGAGGATCATTCCATACCGAATTCCGCGCTCCGGGGTTTCCCCTTTGCTGCGATTTCAAGACAAGGTCTTTACCGGTTGCCCACTCGATGAATGTCCATGCCGCTTCTTTATTCGCCGATGCGGAATTCATCGCCAGTCCCCAAGCCGTGATATTAAAAGGCTTGGCCCCGGCCTGGCCCGCAGGGAACATAGCAAAACCAACCTTATTCACAATCTTCGACGTACCGGGATCAAGCATGCTGCTGTAGATCGCGCTCGCGTCGGTAAAGAACGCCGCTTTCCCTTGGGCAAACACACCCATCGCTTGCGGCCAGGCCATATTCAAAACACCCGGAGGACCATAATTTTTCAACAAATTGGCATATCTGCTGATCCCCTTGATGGCTTCCGGCGTGTTGATTGTCGCTTTACCGTCCTTTTGAAAATCGGCGCCTTCCGAATATAAGAAAGACGAAAGCTGAGTGACAAGTGCATTCCTCTGCCCCCTGGCCACAAAACCGTAGACGCCATTGTCCGGATCATGCAGCTTTTTTACCGCCTCCTCCAGCTCATCCAACGTTTTGGGAACGGGTATGCCGGCTTGTTCCAGCAAGTCTTTCCGGTAGTATAGAATTTGCTGTTCGGTAGAGAGCGGCACGGAAATCAGCTTCCCGTCGGCCGTTGTAGATTCTATGGCTGATTTGGAGAAATCATCAAAGTCATAATCCGGATTTCTTCTCACATATTCATCCAACGGCTGTACCCAACCGTTTTTATGAAAAAGCTTCACTTCTTCCAACGGGCGAATCATGAAGACATCGGGATTGGAACTGCCTGCCGTTAATTGAACGGACAGCTTTTGGCTCAGCTGTTCATTGGCCAAAATCTGCAAATTGACCTTCAACCCGGTTTGGGACTCAAATTCGGGCAGCATCGACCTGATCACATCCGCCGCAGGGCTAACCCCCATGTAAGCGGTTATACTTGTGCCCGCATACGGTTTGCCGTTCTTGCCGAAAGAATTATCGGAATCCTGATCATGACCTCCGAAACAACCCGCCAATGTACTTGCCATCAGCATGATGCAAACAAATAAAGTTGTCCATTGAATACATCTGATTCTCATATAATCCTCCCTCCAGCACTTGCTAATAGTTCATTTTATAGCAATTTTCAATCTTTTGATATGCAATCTATTTAACATTTATGGTATAAAATTATCCATTTAATGCGTTTCCAATAGATCTTGTTCATATTTTGGTATATATTTAACTGGTAAAATTATTCATCGCAGAATGGTTGAATCGTCTCTTGTATGCAGTCCGTTAAGGAGGAGCTTGGATGGAACATAGCCTGTTGTACCTGCTCTATTTTTTATTCTACAGTATCGTGCTGCTGTGGTTTGGAAAATACGGATTTGATCGGGTGAAAAGCAGCAAGGATTATTTTATAGGCCATGGGAATATGGGCGTATTTCTGGGCGTTTGTACGTTCTGCGCATCATGGATTAGCGCCACTTCCATGCTATTCATTACGGGCAGCGTCTACCGCTTCGGTCTGTATCCGTCCGTGTTCGGCGTTCTGGGCTGGTTCGCAGGGGCGCTGCTTTTTATTCCTTTGACCAACCGGTTGGCCCATCAATCCCTCCGGAAATCCCTTCGTACGCTCCCGGAATATTTCTATGTCCGTTATGGCTGCAGAAGATTGCAGGCGGTAGGCGGAATGGCGGTCGTTTTTTCCCACCTGTTTTATATCATGCTGCAGATTCGGGGTTTTGGCCTCGTTGTCGGCCATATGCTGGAAATTCCTTACGCGCTGGCTGTGTTACTGGTTTATTTATTCCTGATCTACACGACCTTTGGCGGCTTTGAATCCGTTGCCAGGACAGATATGGTCAATTTTTTGTTAATTCTAATAGGTTCTTTCACCGGAGCCATCCTCGTTTATCAGGAGCTTGGCGGAAGCCTGCACACTGCACAAAAGTTTGTATCCGCTTCCATTTCATTGCCGCAGGGCACCCCATCCCCAATGGCCGCAGACCGGTCCTCGCTTTTTTATTTAGGCATGTTTATGTTTATGAGCTGGGCACTGGGCAAATCCACCTATCCCCAATATATGAACCGGGTGCTCGCGGCGAAGGATCGTTCCACTGCAGTCAAAATGATCGGCATCTCCCTCATCCTGCTGGTTGCGACGTATGCCGTTCTGATCTTCACCAGCCTGGGAATCCGGGCCTTATCCCCGGAGCTTGCGGCCGTATCGTTAGACGAAATCATGCCCATGGCAGTGGAACGCCTATTCGCCCCCTATTGGGCCGGACTGATTTTGACGGCCATTATGGCTGCCGCCGTTTCTACGGCCAACTCCCAGCTTCTGGTTCTGGCGGGGAGCTTCAGCTGGGATATTTATCGTTATGCCGTGAAACGCCCAGCCACTGAAGAGAAGCTGATTCGCGTGAGCCGATGGCTTGTTACCATTGGAGCAACCGTCTCTTTGCTGATGGCTTTTATTCCTCCCGGTACTTTGCTCGATTACAGCAGCTATATATGGGGATTTTTTGCCGCGACGTTCTTCGTCCCCCTGTATGGCGGACTGTTCTGGAAGGGGGCGACCAAGGAAGGGGCATGGGCGGGATTTGTCGGCGGCACCTCGATCTATATCATGGAAATCCTCTTCTTCCGTCTCGAAGGCGAATGGACGAATCCGGCTTTACCCGGCGTCCTGGTCTCTCTTCTCTGTCTGGTAACGGTCAGCACATTCTATAGAAGAAAAAGGAACAGGAAAAATGAAGAAGATCCCATTCTCACCCTCCATTGAAACCAAAATTATGCTTCCCTTTCTCCTGCTGGTCATTTTCCCCGTTCTCTTCGTCGGGGGAATTTCCTATTGGTCCGCTTATAAAAACTATAGCCAGAGCATGGAAGAAAAAGCGGCGTTAAGCCTTAATCAAGCGCTGCTGCAGCTGGAGCACATCCATCAGAAAGTCCTCGCCCGGGCCGTTTCATTGACAGACGGAAAGAAGGATAGTATCGAGTTTACCCAAAAGCTGTGGAAGAACGAGATGGTCATTGTCGAAGGAGAGGTCATGTTATTGGCGCCGTCCGATCCATGGACGGAGCTCCGGCTGCATCTGTCCGGAACGGATCAGCCTCATGGCCGGGTCATCCTTGACAATACCTGGTTTCATCAGTCGTATTTGCTGTTTGATACCTATGAACCATGGAATTGGCGCATAGGCATCCTGGTAACGATAAATCCGTTTTCCCCAGCCTTAACCAATATCCAGAAGTATACGCTGATCACCATCGTCATTGCCAGTATATTCGTCATTCAGGCAACCATCCTGCTGGCGCACCACATTGCCAAGCCATTGAAACGTCTGGCCGGATGGTTTGATCAGGTTCGGGACGGGCAGCCCTTCCACCTTGAAAAGGAAAACGAGGAAATGCTGCAAAGGAAGGATGAAGTCGGAATCCTTGTCGACGCCTTTCATCAAATGGTCCGGCAAATGGAAGAGAGAAAACAGATGGAAGTCCGGCTGACCCGCCTGGAAAGATTAGCCGCGCTGGGTGAGCTTGCAGCAGGTATGGCCCATGAAATCCGCAATCCGCTGACGGGAATGAAAACGAGCGTGCAGGTGCTGCAAAGGCGGATTGCCGGAAATGAGCAAAACGATATGCTGCTCACCGGAATTCAGTCGGAAATTGAAAGGCTGAATCGGCTAACCATTCAGCTGGTTCATTTCGCCAAGCCGCAGCTTGCCAGGCTGCTCCGGGTTGACATCTGCCAAGTACTGGATGAAGTACTGGCCCTTCTCGCTCAGCCCATCCGGGACAAACAGATCCGCATTGAAGTACGACAGACGCATACCCCTCTTTTCGCCTTTTACGATCCGGATCATTTGAAACAGATTTATCTGAATTTACTGCTGAACGCGATTAAAGTGGTCCCGTCTGCAGAAGGCAAAATTGTCATTCACATGACGGAAAACTCCGAAGAACTCCGCATCGACATCTCGGATAATGGCATCGGGATCCCTCCCGAACATGCGGATAAAATATTTAATCCCTTTTTTACGACCGATCCGAAGGGAACCGGATTAGGGTTGTCTGTCGTACACCGGCTCGTGACGGAGCACGGCGGACATATTGACGCCAAAGATGTTGGAGATGAGGAACAAGGCACCGTATTTTCCTTTACAATACCGAAGAAGAGGAGGAAGCATGTTGATGAAGCGAGTGGTCATTATTGATGATGAAGCGGTAATCCGCTTGTCCTTGCAAATGGGTTTGGAGGATGAGGGATTTTCGGTTTGGACCGAAGAAACCGGCGAAACGGGGCTGAAGCGGATCGCCGAGGTTCAGCCGGATCTGGTATTTTTGGATGTTCGGCTGCCGGGGAAAAACGGGATCGAGATTCTGAAGGACATTAAAAAAATGAATCCCGACGTGACCGTGCTGATGATGACGGCCTACGGAGATGCCCAATCCACGGTCAAGGCCCTTCAAGCGGGAGCCTTTGATTACATTGATAAACCGTTTGAACTGGAGGATGTGCTGACCCTCATCGAAAGCGTGTGGACAAAGGAGAAAAAGGCGGCGGAGCTTGGTTCCCCCCGGCATCAGGGGGAGCAGCCTATCGATCACCCTCCGATCATCTGCGGGTCCCGTCCGATGCTGGACGTGCTTGCCCAAATCCGCCAAGTGGCCGAGACCAATACAAGTATTCTGATTATGGGAGAAACCGGCACAGGAAAGGAATTGGCTGCCCATGCCATCCATGCCTGCAGCCATCGCCGGCAAATGCCCTTTATCGCTCTGAACTGCGGCGCAATACCCGCCAATCTTCTCGAGAGCGAGCTGTTTGGTTTTGAGAAGCATGCGTTTACGGGGGCCGACAAGGCAAAATCCGGTTTGCTTGAATTAGCCTGCGGAGGCACCATCTTTCTCGATGAAATCGGAGAACTGCCGTTGGACATTCAAGTCAAGCTTTTGCGGTTCCTGGAGGATCGGAAGCTTCGCCGGGTAGGCGGCACGAAGGATCGGGCGATCGATGTGCGCGTGGTAGCGGCAACCAACCGTCATCTGAAAGAAATGGTCGATGCCGGGCTTTTTCGCAATGATCTCTATTATCGTCTGCATGTGGTCCCCATTTATTTACCTCCTTTGCGCGACCGCGGAGACGATGTGGTGCTGCTCTCCGACCATTTTTTGAAATCGCTGTCCGCAAAGCTCAACAAAAATATTCCCGGCTTTTCCCCCGCCGTACTGGACTTGTTCCGCCAATATCCATGGCCGGGGAACGTGCGGGAATTGAAAAATTGCATTGAACGATTGGTCATCCTCAACCATGACACCATGATCACCCCTTCCCAACTGCCGGAGGAAATCGTCATCGAGGCCTTGCATCAGTTGGATCTCAAAGCGGCGGAAAATGACTGCGAAAAGGCCTCCGTCCGCGAAACCGTCCGCCCTTTCCCGGAAGCTTTCCATCTGGAACGGGAATTGGAGAGATTGGAGAAGCAATATATCGAGCAGGCTCTGCATCAAACCCGGTGGAACTTAAGTAAATCGGCCCAGCTCTTGGGGATCAGCCGATTTTCCTTACAGCGGAGAGTGAAGAAATACTTTGGCGAGGTATTCTAGCGCCCGGATACTGTGCGAAATCGCTCGATTTTTAAATAGTTGCTGTGCGAAAGCCCACACTTGAGGTGTGGGCTTTCGGTTATCAGCCGCTCTCCAAACATGCGCTAGCCTTTATTTGATACAAAAAGCTTTGGCATGGACTTTGCTTATTTATAACTTGAGCCGTACGAAGGCGAGAAAAAGGAGGGACATCCGTTGAATGGGGCAGCTGTAATAAGAAAAGCCAATTTTATAGGGGGACGATGGAAATCGAGCTTTTTTCATTATGAATTAAAGAATCCTTATGATCTATCCACCATTGCCGAAATCCCGCTCTCTACACCGGAGGAAATGGAGGAAGCCATTGCAGAAGCCGAACAGGCTTACGCACTTATGAAAACCCTTTCCTCTCATGAAAGGTCAAGCATTTTGTACAGAGCCGCACAATTGCTGGAAGAGCGGGCGGAGGATTTCACCCGAACGATTTCCCTGGAAGCGGCGAAACCGATTAAAACCGCCCGCATGGAAGTAACCAGGTCGATTCAAACGTTCTTGTTCGCCGCCGAGGAAGCCAAGCGGATGTACGGAGAATCCATCCCGATGGATGCGGCCAAAGGCGGGGAAGGAAAAATCGCTTTTACCGTCCGGGAACCTATTGGAGTGATTGGAGCTATCACACCGTTCAATTTTCCCCTGAACCTGGTAGCCCACAAAGTCGCTCCTGCGATTGCAAGCGGTAACACGATCGTGCTTAAGCCGGCGGAACAAACGCCGCTGACCAGCTTCAAGCTCGCTGAACTGCTGCGGGACGCCGGACTTCCCGACGGTGCGTTGAATGTCGTTGCAGGGGATGGACCGACGCTGGGGCCTGTTCTCTTGGCGGATGAACGAGTGAAGAAAATTTCCTTTACGGGATCTCCCGAAGTAGGAAAGCTCATTCGTTCCCAATCGGGCTTAAAGAAGATCACCCTAGAATTAGGATCGAATTCGGCGCTCATCATCGACGAGCAGGCCGATCTCGATAAAGCCGTTCCTAAAGCTTTAACCGGTGCCTTCACCTACGCGGGACAGGTTTGTATTCATACCCAGCGGATTTATGTGCACGAAGCGATTTACGATGCTTTTGTGGAACGCTTTGTCGAAGCCGCCAAAACATTAATCGTCGGAGCTCCTTCCGATGAACAAACCGATGTCTCCGCCGTGGTGAATCAATGCAGCCTGCAGCGTATTACGGCCTGGCTCGACGAAGCCCGGCAATCCGGTGCGACTTTCCTGGCCGGGGGTGAAGCCAACGGACAAGTCATTCCCCCTACCATCTTGACCGATGTCAACGAGTCAGAGAAGGTCGTTTGCCAGGAAGTGTTTGGCCCCGTTGTCATCATCAATCGCGTCGCCTCGGTGGAAGAAGCGGTTCGTCTAACGAATCAATCCCGTTACGGCCTGAATGCCGGGATTTTCACCACGAATCTGGATGCCGCCTTCCGTGCCGCACAAGGGCTGCACGTCGGTCAGGTCATGATCAATGAAATTCCTACCTTCCGTGCCGACCATATGCCTTACGGCGGCGTCAAGGACTCGGGAATCGGCAAAGAAGGAATCCGTTATGCCATTTCGGAAATGACCGAAGAAAAATTGATTGTCATTCAGCTTTAATTCATTCAAAGTCCAGCGGTAAGATGTCAAGTCCCTGATTCGCGGTAATTGGAAATTCTTTTGATGGAAAATCGCTTTGAGTCAGGAAAAATGGCATCACGAAATAAACCCTGAGTAAAATCGAGCGTTTTTTCCAGGATATACCTCGATTTTACTGGGAATTCCCAATGGGCTTCGCAGAAAGTAGGTGAGAAGCTTTAGGCGTTAGTCACCTTCCTCCGCGGCGTGTAGACTTGGTCGTTGCGTAGCAGCACATCGACCAGACGCACAAGTTTTCTTGCGGTTAAGACGAGGGCGCGTTTGTGTTGGTGCTTCGTGACTTCGTTGTATTTTTTCCGGTAGTACTCTCCGAATTCTGCGTCGCGGTTCTTTACCAAGTTGGCAGCTTCAACCAGGTAATAACGCAGAAACCGGTTGCCGGATTTAATACGGGACGTTTCTTCGGCTTCAAACTTGCCAGACTGATTCTTTCGCCAAGTAAGCCCAGCGTACTTCGCCAGAGCGGCTTGATCGTCAAAGCGATGGATGTCACCGATTTCGGCGATAATACCAGCGCTGTAGATCGGGCCGATACCGGGGATCGTCTTCAGGACGTTTTCACCGGGTAAGCCGGCGATAATGCGTTCAATCGCCTTGTCGAGCTCCTTGATTTGCTTCTGCGTACTTCGAATGGCTTCGATAGAAGTGCCCAGGATGATATCGATGGAGTCCTCGACGACTTTTGAGAGACGATAGGAAGCACGCGCGGCTTTCTGGATGCACCTCGCTACACCCTCCGGATCAGGGAATCGATTACGGCCCTTATCCTTGAGGTAGTCGGCTAAATCCGCCACATCCATCGAGCTGATCTCATCCAGGCTGTATTTCTCAAGGAGCAATTCAGTGATGGCATGGCCGAAGGCGGAGCTCTCCACCTCCGCGGAGAACGCACTGCACTTGTAGAACAGGTGCTGGAGAAAGTACTGCTTCTCTCGTGTCAGGTTGTGGACGAGGTGAAACCGCATGCGGGTCAGTCTTTGAAGAGCGATGTACTGCTCTTGGGCGACAACGGTCATCGGCAGCCTTCCAAAACGCAGCCTGTCTGCAATAATCCAGGCATCGATGCGGTCGTTCTTATCGAGGTCCACATAGGCTTCCTTGAACTTGCTAATGAGCTTCGGATTAATGGTAAATACCTTCGTATGCCGCTCGCTGAGAAGCTTGTCCTCATGCAGGAACATGGCGGGGTGCCAACTGTAAACCGATGTTGATTCCAGACCGATGTGAATCTCCGATGGCTTGATGCGGTCGGCTTGGGCAAGGATCTGATCCCGCAGGTGGCAGGCACCGTGGTAGTTGTTGAGCACCGTGAACGCTTGGAGGGTATCGCCGCCAGCATCCATGATGCACACCTTTAAATCTTGCGAACTCACGTCAATCCCGACAAACAACTTCACGTGGGATTCCTCCTTTCTTTATGGGATTCAGGGACTGGACCTTTCGGGATGCCCCCAGCGCACTCGCCGTTCAATCACCCTCGCATATGAGAACTCACTTCGGTCCATGAGCTGCCTCGAAGCTGCTATCTTCGAGCATGGGTTGCCGAAGGGGACAGCCAGCGGGTTAGAAGTTCAAGCGAGAGCCGAGGAAGCAGACTTTAAGAGTAGTCGATGCTACAGGAGAGAGAAGGATTTCCCCGAATAACCCTAAGAATTATTGTCTGGAAGCATCTCGAAAAGTCCAGTCCCAATTCAATTTTCAAAGAGCCAACGCTGGAAATTTTGAAAGCGGTCGCCAGTTCCCTGGGGAACTGGAAATTGGCCTTCAAAGCTTTACAACAAATATGATACGAGGAGAGTAAGCCATGAAAAATTCACGTAAAGCCTATTGGGGTGTTTTGTCCGCCGTCTTTCTGGCAGGCTCGCTTCTCAGCGGATGCGGAGCTGCGGAGACGAATGCACCTTCGAACGCCGGAACGCCCGCCCCCTCCAGTGAAGGTACCCTGAAAATCGGCGCCGTGCTGCCGATGACAGGCGGTTCGGCCGTATTCGGAGAAAAATTCAAGCAAGCCTACTCCCTTGCCGTTGAAGAAATTAACGCGGCCGGGGGGATCAACGGGAAAAAGCTCGAGATTATCATTGAAGATTCTCAAGAAAAGCCCCAGGTGGGTAAAACCGCGACGGAGAAGCTGGTGGCCAATAAGGACATTTTGCTGCTGACCGGCGGACGCTCATCCGGGGTCACCCTGGTCGAAGCCCAAGTGGCCAATGAAAATAAAATCCCTTACCTGATCGATCATGGCAGCTCCGATAAAGCCACGATGAGCGATTATGATTACGTATTTCGTTTAAGCCCGACAGCCGGAATGTACACCTCCGCTTTGCGCGACTACTTTCAAACCAATCCGCCGAAATCCATCGCCTATATCAATGTAGATAATGCGTTCGGTGAAGCGGTGTATGAATACGGCATCAAAAAATATACCGACTCCGCAGGCATTCCATTCACGCTGGAAAAGTATAAAGCCGGAGAGCTGGACTTCAAGCCATTAATGGAAAAAATCAAAGCGGCTAACCCCGAGGTGGTTATCGTCACCGCCGGGGATGACAACGACGCCACTCAAATCATGAAGGCAGCCAAAGAATCCCGCCTGTCTCCAAAGATGTTTGTCGGTACCGGCGCGGGCCACTCGATCATCGGCTTTGCGCAGCAGTCCGGCGAGCTCGCCGAAACGGTATTGACCGCAGGCCCATGGCACGGAAACAAAAAGGATCCGAAATTCCAGGAGTTCCATAAAAACTTCACCGCCAAGTTCCAGCATGAGCCCGGCGAGCACGAGGTAGAGGGCTATGCAGCGATTTATGTCATCGCCGACGCCTTGAAGCGCGCCAAAACCCTGGATCGTGAAGGAGTAAAGGAAGCGCTGGAAGCCACCGATCTGGAAACGGTGTTTGGACGTGTGAAGTTCGAAGATTTTGACGGTTACAAAATCAGAACAAGGGCATGACCGATATTTCCCAATGGATCGGCGGAAAAATGATCACCGTGTATCCGGATGAGTACGCACAGGATCAAATGAAAGATTTCAAAGGCTGGTAAAGAGCCCGGCAGGAATCAGAGAGGCATTCTTTACGATGCGTATCGTGGCGGAGGGGATGGGATCCCCCGTTCCCTCTTGCCCGACTTTATTTACAGAAAGGAAGTACACCTATGCTCCAGACCCTCCTGGATGGATTGCTGATCGGGGGTATTTACGCCATTATCGCCCTCGGGTTGACCCTGATATTCGGGGTTATGCACGTCATCAATATGGCCCACGGCGAATTCGTGATGATCGGTATGTTTATCAGTTATTTCCTGTTTTCCAAATTCGGCATGGATCCTTTTATCAGCATGTTGTTCTCTGTACCCGTTTGTTTTGCTATCGGGTATTTTCTTTATCGATGGTTTGTTGAAAAAGCCAAAAAAGCTCGCGAGGAAAATACGCTTCTGCTTACGGCAGGCACGGGAATTTTATTTGCCAATGTGATGGCGCTTCCCGCTTTTATCGGACCTAAATTCCTGCGTCTTAACGGTGAAAACCTGTATTGGGAAAACAAAGTATGGCATATCGGAAGCTTGTCGCTCAATGCCACCCTTACGGCCGGTTTTGTCGTCACCGCACTCTTGATCTATAGTCTGCACAAGTTCTTAACGAAAACAGATACCGGATTTGCCATCCGTGCCGCATCACAAGAGCCTATGGCGGCTACGATTGTCGGCGTCAACGTGTCGGTCATCTCCGGTTTAACCTTCGGTCTCGGTGCGGCCTTTGCCGGGATTGCCGGAAATATATTGGCGGCCAATTATCCCATCTATGCTTCCATCGGAACACTTTTTGTCGTTAAAGCATTCGTCATCGTCGTATTGGGCGGCATGGGTTCCATTCCGGGAGCCGCGCTCGGAGGTTTAATTCTTGGCGTTACGGAAAGCTTCGGTGCGGCTTACATTCCGGGCGGAACGGGCTTCCGCGATATGTTCGGGTTAGTCATCTTCCTGTTGGTTCTCCTGTTCAGACCGCAGGGATTGTTTGGGAGGGCGAAATAAAACATGAAAACCAAAACGGCTGTCATTGCCCTCGTCTCAGCCCTGGCCATAGGCTTGATCGTCCCCTTCATCGGCGCACAAAACGCTTACTTCTACACCGTTTGCTCCTATATTCTCGTTTGGATCATCTTGGGGCAAGCCTGGAACCTGCTCGGCGGCTTCACCGGACAAATTTCCTTCGGTCACGCCATGTTTCTTGGCATCGGGGCTTACGCCTCCATGATTTTCATGAACGAGCTCAACATGGATATGTTTCTGAGCATGGCGCTCTCCGCCCTGCTGGCAGGACTGTTCTCCCTCCCTCTGGGCAAACTGATATTCCGGCTGCGGGGACCTTATCTCGGTTTAGGAACCTTGGCGATGGCCGAAATTTTGCTGATTATCGCCCGAAACTGGAAAAGCGTGACCAATGGCGGCGAAGGGATCATGCTGGAGTCCGGCGGCACCTTTCTTGGCATAAGCGTTTCGGATAAACAGGAGTATTTTTTTCTCGGCTTGGCGTTAACGGTTCTGGTTTGTCTGTTCATTTCTTATCTGATGAAAACAAAAACCGGTTATTCGCTCATCGCGATCCGCGAGAATGAAGATGCCGCGGAGTCCATGGGGATTCATGCCGCACGATATAAGAGCCTATCCTTATTTCTTTCTGCAGCGATCACAGGCTTGGGAGGCTCCTATTACGGATTGTTCAACAAGTTTATCGATCCCGAGATGGCCTTTACCGTACATCTTTCAGCGGAAATGATTTTTGTCACCGTTATCGGCGGTATCGGAACCATCGCCGGGCCCATAATCGGGTCCACGCTGCTTATCGGCCTGCAGGAATACTTAAAGGGAATTCCTGCGCTGCAAACCTACCCTTCCCTTTATCTGGTCATTTACGGTCTGATGATTATGGCCGTTATCGTTTACCTTCCGGGCGGCATGGTTGACGGGATAAAGAAATGGATGACACGCATGAAAAAAAGGAGGGGAGAACCGCATGAGCTTACTGAAAATCGACCGCATTACTAAACGGTTCGGAGGAGTCACCGCTAATGAGAACATCAGCTTTGATGTGAAAGAAGGGCAGATACTCGCGCTCATCGGACCTAACGGAGCCGGCAAAACGACCTGTTTTAACATGATTGCAGGCGTCTTCCCTCCTTCCGAAGGAAAAATTTATTACGACGGTCAGGACATTACCGGAAAGAAGCCGCATGAGTTGAATGCCATAGGGATTGCACGCACCTTCCAAATCGTAAAACCGCTAGCCAAATTAACCGTTTTCGATAATCTGATGGTCGCCTCCTTGGCTAAAAGCAAAAATATAAAAGAAGCTCAAGAAAAAGCAAAGGAGATGTTGTCCTTCACGCATTTGGAATCTCTTCAGCATATTCCGGCTGGACAGCTTTCGATCGGAAATTTGAAACGGCTTGAGGTGGCGCGCGCAATCGCGACAAGACCCAAGCTGCTTCTCATGGACGAGCCGATGGGCGGGCTCACGCCATCCGAGGTGGACGAGGCGATCAAGCTGATTCATCAAATCCGTACGAATGGAACAACCATTGTGATTATCGAGCATATTATGAAAGCCGTGATGGCGGTTTCGGATCACATTGTCGTGCTCCAGAACGGCGTCATGATTGCCAACGGGGACCCAAAGGCGGTTATGAACGATGAGACGGTGATTAAAGCGTACTTGGGGGATGGATATGTTAAAAGTCACTAATCTGGAATCTTTCTATGGGGCGGTGCAAGCGGTCTGGAATGTTTCTTTTGATGTCAGTCCCGGAGAAGTCGTATCCATCATCGGCACCAACGGAGCCGGTAAAACAACGATACTGAAGTCGATTGTAGGTTTGACCGCTCACACAGGATCGGTCCGTTTCAAAGATCAGGAAATAGGCCATCTTCCCGCTCACAAAATGGCCGAACTCGGAATCGCCTATGTCCCGGAGGGCCGTAAGGTATTCCCGCAAATGACCGTCCTGGAGAACCTGCGAATGGGCAGCTATAACAAGCGGGCGGCGAAATTTCGCGAGGAATCCATCGCCCATATCCTTGATACCTTCCCCCGCTTAAAAGAAAGAGCAGGCAATATGGCCGGGAACCTGTCCGGCGGAGAACAGCAGATGCTGGCCATCGGCCGGGGCCTCGCATCCAAGCCCTCCTTGCTGCTGCTGGATGAGCCGTCACTTGGAATCGCACCGATTCTCGTGGATGAAATATTCGAAACGATCCAAAAAATGAAAAAGGACATCACCATTGTCCTCGTAGAGCAGCATGTTCATCACGCCTTGTCGATTGCCGACAAGGGATACGTCATCGAGCATGGCAAGGTGGCCATCAGCGGAACAGGCAAACAATTGCAGGAAAACGAGCATGTCAAAGCAGCCTACCTCGGCTTATAAATGACCCCTTGACGAATATGGATGAAACCAAAGCAGGCTTCCGATAATCACTCGAAAGCCTGCTTTTAATCGTTTGTTTATCCGGTTGAATTTACTTCATACAGCCAAAACGTTACCATAGAAGAAGAGCTTCTTTGATCCAAGTCCGCTTCGTACAGAACCGTTGGTTTTGTCATGGCAAGGCCCTCCTTTAATTCGAGTACGGCATCGCTTCTCGGCATGCTTTCAAGCCTCCTGCAATGATTCAGCCGCGGTTCAGGCCGCATTCAGCGTACATTCAGCTTCGTGGCGGATAATTTATACCATGGACTGACGTGGGAGGCATAGGGATGAAAAGCTTAAAAGGCATTAAAATTATGCTGGTCGATGACGAACCCCACATACTGCAATTTCTGGAGCTGGGACTGACAAACGAAGGCTTCGAAGTCAAAACCGCGCCTGACGGCATGAGCGCCGTCAATCTGGCACAAGAATTCGAGCCGCATGTCGTCGTGCTGGACGTGATGATGCCGGGCATGGACGGATTTGAGGTGTGCCGGCTGCTCAAGAAGAACGGGAACAATATTGCCGTGATCATGTTAACTGCCAAAGACGAAGTCGATGACCGGGTAAAGGGACTGACACTCGGAGCGGACGACTACGTGGTCAAGCCGTTCAGCTTCGAAGAACTCCTTGCCCGCATCGGCGCCCGGATTCGCAATCAGTTTCCGAATCTGTTCGGCGAGGTAACGATCGGCCCTTTCCGCATTGACGACCGCAGAAAAGAAATCGTCTATCAGGAGCAGGCGCTGGGGCTCTCCCCGACGGAATACGAGCTGCTTAAATTTTTGGTCATCAATCATGGCATCGTGCTAAGCAAGACGAAAATTTTGGATAAGGTCTGGGGATATGACTTCGGAGGGGAAGAAATATTGTCGAGGTTTACATCCGTTCCTTGCGGGACAAATTGGCCGACAAGGAGCATCGGTTGATCCGGACGCTCAGGGGCGCCGGGTACCGGATGGATTTGCCATGATAAGGAAAGTTCTTGATCCGGTTAAACGGGTGATGGCTCCCCGTTCGCTCCGTTTTCAGCTTCTGACACGGTCGCTGTTCATTTTGGCCGCCCTTCTCCTGCTGATCGGCGCGCTGCAATATGTATTAATGAAGGATTTTCTATACCGGAATCAGGCGGAAACGATGGTAACGCAGCTAAGGACGCTGCCAAGAGATATATTGACCCGGCCGAATCCGCTTCCGGAACGGTCTTCCGGCGACCGTGCGCCCGGCTCGCAGTCCGATACAGGCCGGCCTCGAGGCCCGGTTCTGTTCCTCCCGGATATGTCTGTCGCCTATATCGGGCATGACGGAACCTTCATCGATCTGACCAGAGACAATGGTTCCGTTTCGCCGCGTCTGTCGGACGAGGAGTACCGCTCCATTCAGCCGTCCGATCATCGGGGACGGGTCCATTATCGCGTTGTCCGGGACGAGGAAGGGAAAGAACAGCTCATCGTGTTCCGGCCGGTCGGCTTGCAGATCGGCGGCATGTTTCAAATGGGGACGGCCACAGCGCCTCTGCAGGATGTGGTCATGCGCCAGCTGCTGACGTTCGTGGCGCTGTCCGTTCTAGCATTGGCGGGTGGCTTGGCGTTCTATCTGCCTGTGCTTCGCCGTACGCTGAATCCACTCGATATGATGGTAAAGGCGGTCGAACGGACGGATGCCGGAAATTTAGCCGAAAGGTTCCCCGGTCCGCAAGGGCAGCTGGAGATCGACCGTCTGGCTGACTCTTTTAACGGCATGCTGGAACGGCTTGAGACCTCCTTTGAGGCCGAACGGGAAGCCAAAGAACAGATGCGGCGGTTCATTGCCGACGCCTCCCATGAACTGCGCACGCCTTTGACGTCGATTCACGGCTTTTTGGAGGTGCTGCTTCGCGGGGCGGCCGACAGGCCGGAACAGTTGTATCCCGCCTTGAAAAGCATGCATGGCGAATCCAAACGCATCAAGAAGCTCGTAGAGGATTTGCTGATGCTGGCCAAGCTCGACCGTTCCCCGGAGCTTCAATTGAAGGAAACAAGGCTGGACGAACTCATCCGGGAAATGGAGCCGCACCTGCGGATGCTGGCGGGAAGCCGGACCGTTGATTTCGACCTGACGGCAGGCATCCGGGGGATTTACGATTCGGATAAAATCAAACAGGTCATCCTCAACCTATTCCATAACGCCGTTCAGCATACCGACCCGGAACACGGAGTGATTAAGGTAAGCTTGTCGTCCCGCAGGAATCAAGCGGACCTGATGATCCGCGATAACGGTATCGGCATTGCCGAAGAGCATATTCCCCATATCTTTGAGCGATTCTACCGCAGCGATGCGTCCCGAACGCGCAAGCATGGGGGCGCGGGACTTGGACTCTCGATCTCCAAATCGATTGTGGAAGCCCATGACGGCACGATCAGCGTCGATAGCAGACCCGGTAAAGGCTGCACGTTCTCCGTCCGTCTTCCCGCTCTTTGAAGGCTACCGGTCCAGTCCAGCTGTCCGGCAGTCCAAAAACCGTCCACCCGCGGCTGCTCTCTCAAGCATGCCGCGGGCGGACGGTTGAATTATTTTTTCCTATGCGGATCGCTGGTCCTTTAGGTTTCCCCGCAGGAACGGCGGACAATGAGCGCCGGCTCCAACAGAATCGTTTCCAAAGCTGCATCCGTTTTGTTATCCATTCTCCGGATCAGCCGCTCGGCGGACACCCTCCCCATTTCGTAAGCGGGCTGCTCGATGGTCGTCAAGGGCGGATCGAGATGCTTGGCCCAGGCTGTCTCGTCGTAGCCCAATACGGCGATGTCTTTGGGTACCGAAAGCCCCAACTCCTTCAGCGCATCCATAATCTCCAGGGTAAGAATGCTGTTGGTGGAAAAGATCGCATCCGGCAGCCCCGTTTCCAATAGCTTGCCGATTTCGACTTGACACTCCTGCTTGTTCCGCACGATTTTGATCCAGTCCGGATGGACCGGCAAACCGTTTTCTTCCATCGCTAATCGATACCCCTCAATCCGTTCGAGACGAGGACTGATTCCGTTGGGCGGATACAGGAAAATGGCAATTTTCCGCTTCCCGAGCCGCAGCAGATGCTCTACGGCCATCCTGGAGCCTTTGATGTTGTCTACCACGACGGTATCGGCCGCTACGCCTTCCACTTTACGGTTGAGAAATACCAGAGGGAATTGTTTTTCGGACAGGGTCTCGAATAATGGATTCATACCTGTTGCAGGGTTCACAATGATGCCGTCTACCTGACGTAAGCCGAAGCCCCTGATGTGATCCTCCTCCGATTCCAGGCTGTCGCGGGAATTGGCGATCATCAGGTTATATCCGTAATGTTTGCACACGTCCTCGATACCTTCCAATACCTGTGACCAGAACGGATTTCGCAGATTGGAGAGCACGAGACCTATTACGTTCGTCTTTAACGACTTCAAGCCTTTGGCCAGCGCGTTCGGCCGGTAATCCAGCTGTTCGACCGCTCTCAGCACGCGTTCTTTCGTATCATCCGAAATGTATTGATAGTTTTTGTTCAGTACGCGCGAAACCGTCGCTTTGGATACCCCCGCCTTCTGCGCTACATCATCGATGGTTACCTTCATCCACATTGCTCCCATTCACGAAAAAAGTTATACCTCTATTGTATAGAATGAAACTAACCGCATGTCAATAAACCGGGTGCTTTCAGGCCAATTTCCAGCGAACGGCCGCCTCATGGACTTGTTTTGCCCTTTCGATCACCGGGCGATCCACCATTTTGCCGTCAATCGTAAAGACGCCCAGTCCCTTCGCTTCATTCTTCAGCGCATGGATGACCCGCTTAGCCCAATCGATTTCCTGCGCTGAGGGGGTATAGACTTCAGTAATGATCGGGATCTGCACGGGATGGATGCACATTTGTCCGGTAAATCCGGTTGTTTTCGTCAGCGCGGCTCGTATGCGGAGGCTGTCCAAGTTGTTAAAATCGGGAAATACCGAATCATAAATGCCTTGAATACCTGCAGCTCTGGCCAGCGTTACGATACGGGACTTGAAGTAGAGCAGCTCCAACCCGGAATCCGTCAGTGTCAAATTCAGATCGACAGCCAAATCGACGGCGCCTAAAGCGACACCGGTGATCAGCGGCGACTCCAGAATGTTCTCCAGGTCGCGAACGCCAACAGCTGTTTCGATCAGGACGATGAGCTCGCCCTTGCGGCCCATCAGCTTCCAGGCCTGCTCCACTTGTGCGGCGCTCTCCGTCTTGGGCAGGAGCAAGCCGCGAACCAGCGGATGTCCCGCCAGACGGGCATCGTCTTCAAACCACGGGGTACCTGCTTGATTGACCCGGATGAAAATCGGCTTGGAGGGAGCATCGTCCATAGAGTCCAGCACATCCCGGATCACCGTACGGGCCGCCTCCTTCTCATTCGGGTGGACCGCATCCTCGACGTCCCAAATCAGGGCATCCGCCGGGCTATCCAACGATTTGATCAGCCTGTCGGGCCGGTTACCCGGCGTAAACATCATCGTTCTATATAACAAAGGTATCCACCCCTATCCTTCATATTCTAACCAACGACGAACGGATCTCTCATTTTCTCTTCCGTTTCCACCCATACGCTTTTGACCTGCGTGTAGTCCTTCAACACCTCAAGACCGTTCTCGCGTCCGTAGCCGCTCGCCTTGTAACCGCCGAAAGGAGAAGCATAGTTGGCATTGCGGAAGGTGTTGACCCATACCGTACCGCTGCGGATCGCGCGCGCCATCCGGTGTCCGCGGGAGATGTGGTTCGTCCATACGCCGGCGACCAGACCGAAATCGGAATCGTTAGCGATGCGAATCGCTTCGTCCTCGGTTTCGAACGGAATGACCGACAAGACCGGCCCGAAAATCTCTTCACGCGCCACACGCATGTCGTTGGTGACATTCGTAAGAATTGTCGGTTCATAGAACAGCCCCTGCTGCAGCTCCGCCGCTTCCGGACGTTTACCGCCCAGCAGCACCTCGGCCCCCTCCTGCTTGGCAATGTCCACATAGTAAGCCACTTTTTCCAACTGCGAACGGTTGGCCAGCGGACCGACCTCCGTATGCCAATCACTCGGATCGCCGAGCTTGATTTGACGTGAGCGTTCCGCCAGCTTGTTCAGAAACTCATCGTAGATCGAACGCTGAAGCAGCAGTCTGGACCCGGCGCTGCACGTTTGGCCGCAGGCGGCGTATATTCCCGCCATGACGCCCATGACCGCATTATCAAGGTTCGCGTCCTCAAACACAATGTTCGGCGATTTGCCGCCCAGCTCGAGTGTGATCCGTTTAATGTGCTTGCCCGCGAGCGAAGCCAGCGAACGTCCGGTATCGGTTCCGCCGGTAAACGAAATTTTGTCCACACCCGGATGCTGTACGAGGTAATTGCCGATGCGGCTGCCCGGTCCGGTAACGACGTTGAATACGCCTGGCGGAAACCCCGCTTCCTCGACCAGCTTGGCGAATTCCAGAATCGAGCACGGTGTCGTGGAGGAAGGCTTGATCACCATGACGTTCCCGGCAGCCAATGCAGGCGCCGCTTTCCATGTTGTGAGCAGGAGCGGCGAATTCCACGGCGTAATCGCCCCGACGACGCCGATCGGTTCACGCAGTGTATAGTTCAGCACCGATGTTTTGTTGAGCGGAATGACATCCCCGTGAATTTTATCGGCCATGCCGCCGAAATAGATGTAATAATCGACCAGCGATTTCAGATGCGCTGTAGTCTCCCGGATCAGCTTGCCGTTGTCCCGGGTTTCGATTTGCGCCAAACGTTCGATGTTGTTTTCGATCAAATGCGCCAGACGGATGAGAAGACGTCCTCTTTCACTGTTCGACATTTTCGACCATGGACCTTCGTCAAACGCCCTGCGCGCCGCCTGTACGGCCAGATCGATATCCGCTTCCGCACCGACGGGGACGCTCGCCCAGGCTTCGTTCGTATAAGGATTGATGGATTCGGAGCGCTCTCCCGATTGTGCCTCCACCCACTGCCCGCCAATATAAAGCTGATACTGTTCCATAGTCATCCTCCCGGTTGGTAAGTTATATGATTTCGTTTTTCTTTAGTTCATCCAGCGCAGCTTTGCTTAACCCGAGCTTGCCGAACACTTCGTCATTGCAGGCCCCTTTTTCCAGCCCGCTGTGCCGGATTCGCCCCGGGGTACGGGAAAATTTCGGTGCTGTATTCAGCATTTTGACCTTTCCGAAATCTCCGTCGGGCACCTCAACAATGTTGCCCCTCGCCCGGAAATGCGGATCCTTGAAAATGTCTTCGATCGTATAGGTCGGCGCGATGGTTGCATCGCACTCGTGGAAACGCGCCAGCACTTCCGATTGCGTGTGGCGTGACATCCATTCCGCGATGACGCCATCGATTTCTTCCGCATGCTGCAGCCGGGCTTGATTGTCTTTGAATCGCGGATCGGTAATCAGATCTTCTCTCTCCACCGCTTTCAGGATGCGTTCGACAATAGGCTGAGAGCTGCCCGAAATGGCCACCCATTTGCCGTCGGAGGTCTGGTACAAATTCCGCGGGACCGTCCATTGGGTACGGTTGCCCATTCGCTTCTGGAGAATACCGAGCTGGTCGTATTCCATCACCTGATTGCCAAGCATGCCCATAAGCGCCTCATAAATCGGCAGATCGATAAACTGCCCTTTGCCATTCCCGGAATGATCGCGCTCGTATACCGCCACCATCGTGGCATACGCTCCAAGCAGTGCCGTCGCCTGATCGGCGAGAGCCAGGTTGGGCAGCAGCGGACCGCGGTCGGGATATCCGTTGATTTCGGCAAATCCGCTGAGCGCTTCAGCCAGGGTGCCGAATCCCGGTCTGTCGCTGTAAGGACCCTCCACACCGAAGCCGGATACCTGTACAAGTATCAGGCCGGGATTGCGGGCACTCAGCGTCTCGTAGGTGATCCCCCATTTTTTCAAGGTTTGCGGCCGAAAATTGGTAATGACAATATCCGCCGTTTCCGCCAGCTTCATAAACAATTCCTGACCTTCGGGTTTACCCAAGTTCAAGGTGATCGGCTTTTTGTTGCGTGAAACGAGCTTCCATTCCAGCGACTTGCCTTCCTTCTGCCGGCCGGCGTTTCGCAGCGGATCACCCGACGGATGCTCAACCTTGATGACCTCCGCTCCAAAATCTCCTAGGTAGGTGGCCAGCATAGGCCCCGCCAATATCGTCGAGGCATCGACCACCCGTAATCCTGCAAGAGGCAGCTCGCCTCGTTTCTGATCGTCCATCCTCGTCACCTCGTCTTTTCGTATAAATTATTTCCAGGGATAAAGCACGGGCTTGATCTCCTGGAACGACTGCATTCGTTTCAATGCGACGTTAACGTCTTTGAGCGAATATTCGTTGGAAATCAGCTTGCTGAACGGCAGATCCCGCTGATGTTTGGCGATGAACTGCAGCGCCTTCCAATAATGGCTGATATCCCCGGAAAACGAACCGAACACCTTCAAGTTTTTCTTTGTAATCATCGACGGCTGGATCGTCACCTTCCCTTCGCCGAGCTGGCCGACGACCATATAGCGCGCACCCTTGGCCACCATCTCCAGCCCTTCCGCGAAAGCGCCGGGATGACCGGAAAATTCGAATGCCTTTGCAGGCCCGCGGCCTCCCGTTTCCTCCATGACAATAGCCTTTCGTGCTGCGGGATCATGCTGATCTACGGAGATCACGCAGTCGGCGCCGAACTCCTCGGCCAGCTTCAAACGGCTGTCCGGGGCGCCGATGGCTATAATTTTTTTGGCGCCCGATACTTTGGCCACCCCGATGGCCAATAAGCCTAACGGTCCCGTACCTTGTACGAGCACCGTGTCCGTCGGACGGATCGTGCCGACCTGATCGAACGCGTTAATAACCGAGCGGAAAGCGCAGCTGCTCAGACTTGCCAATTTGTCCTCGACAGAATCCGGCACTTTTATCCGTCCCGATTCCGGTACGACATATCCGTATTGTGAGAACCCTCCCATCAGATAAGGAGGCTTTTCCATTGTTTCGTACATATAAGCACGGCGATGATGGCAAAGCGTCGGCTGTCTTTCTACGGTGCAGTAGTAACACGAACCGCAACTGGTATGAGACCAGATGATCCGGTCTCCAATCTGGAGGGACTGCCCGACGGAATCCTGGTCGGCGTTCGGGCCCATTGCCACGATCCTGCCCACCATTTCGTGGCCAAGAATAACAGGCAAATCCACTTTCAGGGAAAGCGTGCCTTCCCACAGATGCACGTCCGTACCGCAGATCGAGCAACAGTCGATTTGCACGAGCAGCGACCGGGGTTCCAGCTGCTGCGGCACCGGAACCTCCTCAATTCCGATTTCCTTGCCGAATTCGCGTACGACCGCCGATTGAGACGTTTTGGGTAGCTGCATATCTGTTCATAAACTCCTTTCATTGTCGATGATCTTGGATGAGTTATTTGAACCAAAGGCTTAATCCCGGCATAAAGGTGATCATCCCGAGGATGATGACTGCCGCTGCAAAAAAACAAGCGACGTAAGGCATCATCTCCACCAGCGAGCTGTTGTTTGTTTTTGCCGCCACGAACAAGTTAGCCGCCATAGGAGGGGTAATCAGTCCAAGCTCGATGTTGGTCACCAGCATGATACCGAAGTGGATCGGATCCATACCGAACTGCATAGCCGCCGGATAAAGAAGCGGGGCCATCAGCAGCACGGCAGCGTTCGTTTCCATGAACATGCCGACCAAAAACAAAATCAAATTGACTATGATCAAAAACATGATCTTGTTGTCCGTGATGTTCTGAATCGCACCCGTAAGCATCTGAGGAACCTGCTCCAGAATCATGAAATTGTTAAACACAGACGTAAAGGCAATGATGCATAAGATGGAGATGGACGTCAGTGCCGCTTTATAAAACACTCCGGACAGCTCGCGCATTTTCATCGTTTTGCCCGCCAGCGCCAACACCAGGCCGTACACACAAGCCACCGCAGCCGCTTCTGTCGGCGTAAAGATCCCTCCGTATATTCCGCCGAGCACGATCACGGGCATCAGCAGTACGGGAATCGACTGGACAAAGGCGATCCTCTTGCTCTGCTTGAAGACCGGAGTTTCTCCGCTCCCCTGCTCCCCTTCCGGATGGTTCAGCACCCTCTTAAGAAGCAGAAAATGCACGATGGAAAAGGCAAAGACCATCAGGATGCCCGGAAGCAGTGTCGCAAGGAACAAATCGGAAATCGAAGCGCCCACGGCCGCACCGTACACGATCAAAGGAATAGAAGGCGGAATCAAAACGCCAAGCAGCCCGCAGGATCCCATCAGAGCCGCTACATAGCCACGTTTGTATCCTTTATCGACCATCCGATTGCCGATGATGCTGCTGATGGCAGCCACGGTAGCTACCGAAGAACCCGTGATCGCGCCAATAAACGCACTGGCCAGAATCGTCACATATCCGAGCATGCCCTTCAGCCAGAACAGGAACATTTCGGCAATCTCTATCAGCCGGCCGATCAGCTTGCCTTGATTCATGATTTGTCCGGTCAAGATAAAGAACGGTATGGACAGAAGAAGAAAGGAGTTGATCGTCTGGTACGGCAGCGATGCAAAGGTATCGAGTGGCAGCCCGTTCATCTTCGCTCCGAGAAAAGCCGATAATGCAAAGGCTGCACCGATCGGTACGGCAAGAATCAATAAAATGAAGACACTAACGATAACCAGGGTCATGAAGTAGTCACCTCATTTCTGCTGTAGGACGCATCTCACGGATCATCAAAAGCAATTGGATCACCCCATGGAAGATGGCAAGGCCTGCACCGATCACCAGTGCACCAATCGGCAGCATAATCGGAATCCCCAGCTCGATGGTTTTCTCACCGGACTCGGCGATATAGGTAAAGAACGGATACACAATCGAAATGAGCGCAACACTGAAGGTCAGCATGAGAATCTCGGATAAAAAATGAATCACCTTGCGTAGTCTCGGACTTCGCAGCAAATCGGTCACTTCGATCGTTATATGGTCTTTCGTATAAACGGCCAATCCGAATCCGATAAAGGTCAATACACAAATACTGAGTAAACCGATGTCGACCGTTCCCAACAAAGGCCAGCCGAAGGCTCGAAAGCATACCTGCAGAAAGATTGAAATCAGCATGACGACAAAGGCAATGATGACGACCGCTTTTTCGATCCGTGCCATTGTATTTTCAATACGCTCCAACACAGTTAACCACCGCCGTATCATAAAATGTATCTGCATCCGGGCACATAGATTCGCTGACCCGGATGTTTTATTTCAATGCTGCAATTTCTTCTCTCAGCTTCGATATCCGATCAGCGCCATAGACGTCGGCAAATTTATCCCATAAGGAACGGCCGATTTCTTTAAAAGCCGCGATTTCCTCCGGCGACAAATCGACGACCTCGATGTTTTCATTCTTCATTTTTTGTACGTAGGAATCGATCAGCTTGCGGTTCTCCGTAATTTGCCACTGCTGCGTTTCCTTAGCGGCTTCTTCAAATGCCTTCTGCTGTTCCGGTGTCAGGCTGTCCCACATTTTTTGGCTGATGCTGATCGTACCGGACGCATAAACATGATTCAGACGGGTGACGTATTTGTTCGTCTCGTGAAGCTTATTGTCATACGTAATAATTAGGCCGTTATCCTGCCCGTCAACAACGCCTTGCTGCAGTGAGGTGTACAACTCCGGCATAGGAATGGATACGGCTTGGGATTCGACCGCTTCGAAGAATCCTTTGATCGCGCGGGAACCCGGAACTCTCAGCTTAAGTCCCTTCATTTCCGCAGGTGTTTTGACTGTATGCTTCGAGTTCGTCAATCCTCTAAACTCCAGCTCGTAAAAGCCCAGAGCATGAATATTGTGTTTTTTCAGCGTTTCTTTAATCGTCGCCGGGATAATGCCGCTGCCATAGAAGAGCTGATCCGCCTGTTCGTTGTTCTCCGCAATGTAAGGCAAGTAGCTGAAGTCAAGCAGCGGATCCATCCCTGCCAGCGATCCTTGATTCAAAAAGGCCATATCCAGGGTACCACGGGACAGATTCTGCCCAAGTGCTTCATCCCCCCCGATTTGGCTTGCCGGGAAAATGCTGATTTTCACGGCGCCGTTTGTTTTTTGGCCCACCAATTCGGCAAATTTTTGGGAGGCTTGATCCGTGACGCTGTTGGCGGCAAAAACATGACCGAGACGCAAATTTACCGGCTTGGCCTCTCCCGAAGGCGCGGTGGAACCGTTGGAAGAAGAAGACGAAGAAGAGCAGCCTGCAGCGAGCAGCGAAACGGCCGCAGTCAAAGCCATGCACATCATGAATGGTTTGGATTTTTTTAACATATTCCTAACTCCCCTCAGTATTTGTAAACCTTATTGGCTTCCTCTGACTGAACTTGAAGTCTCAAATCTTCAGGCCTCGTTTGTAAACCAAAACTGGTAAGCAAGCACCTCCCATTTTGATGAAACAATCATCAGTAAACGGTTTCAGAAAACGATTTCTGAAATGGTTAAAAAATATACTCAGCCATAAATTATAGATGTCATTTTGTAACCGCTATCAGAAAATGATTTCTGAAATACATATTAGCAAGTTAATTTTTCTTTTGTCAATACTATTTTTCACAGCTAAAAAAATCCGTTGGACAAAATGAATCCTCCGCAACCTTTTAATTAACCCCCGGTGGATTTTATAAACATGGTTGTTCTTGCGGCGCCGTCATATGTGGATAACTTGAACTGTGGATATGTTGACACTGCTGCAGGAATACATGCGTCATATAAGCAAAATGATTGTTGATGATGTGGATAAGATTGTGGATAATATGCCGCTCTCCCCTCGAAACCGCACCGGCAGCTTCGGGCGATTACTTAAAATAAGTGATATGTGGTATGATGAAGAGATCATGGAAAAATACGGGAAAGGGAGTATGACCCTTGAACCAGACAGCGATCAAAAAACAGGAAATACTGGACGCCTTCTATTTCAGACATGCTACCTACCAAACAGTTCGACCCGACGAAAAAAATTTCCGACGAGGATTTCCGGTTTATTCTCGAAACGGTTTATTCTCGAAACCCGAAGATTGTCTCCAAGCTCCGTCGGCTTTGAGCCCTGGAAGTTCCTGATCGTCCAGAACGATGGATTGAGAGAAAAGCTGAAAAAGGTATCCTGGGGAGCACAAGGACAGCTTCCGACAGCCAGTCATTTTGTGATTATTCTGGCCCGGAGAAACGTAAGATACGATTCCGACTATGTGCTCAACCTGTACAAAAATGTAAAACAGATGCCCCCGGAAGTATTGGAACGCATCCCTACCGTATATCGAAAATTCCAGGAATCCGATCTACATTTGCTGGACAATGAGCGTACCTTGTTCGATTGGGCCTGCAAGCAAACGGATATCGCCCTTGGCAATATGATGACCGCTGCGGCTCTGATCGGAATTGATTCCTCCCCATCGAAGGATTCGATTTTGACGAGGTACACAAGATTCTTGACGAGGAGGGACTGTTGGAAAACGGGAATCTGGACATTTCGGTCATGGTAGCCTTCGGATACCGGGCCCAAGACCCGCATCGTCCAAAAACGAGACAAAACCTGGAGGATATTGTGCAGTGGATTGAATAAGCATCGCGACAAGCGAAGCGCCTTCCGATCGTACATGACGATGCCGGAAGGCGCTTGTTTGGGTCTGGCTATGCGGGCCCGGTCAGCGTGAGCGTCTCGTCCAAAGCCCTCCTAAGCGGTAACCAAGGTTCGGATTCCGCTGCGTATGATTTCCTCCGCTTCCGGAGCAAGCGGAGCGGGCAGGCCAAAATAATAAATATAATCGACCGCTTCATAACCCCCCTCGGCCAGCTGGCCGGCTGTAGGGATATACCCGATCATGCCGTTGGAGTAGCACACGGGGAGCACCCTGCCTCCGAAGCCGATCTTGACGAAGCGGCCGTAGTCTCCAGCCATTTCCGCATTGGTCGCAAGCAGCGCGAACCCCTCAGCCAATTCGAGATACGAAAGCTCCAACTCGACGGTGCGCTGCCGGTAGTGATGATTGGAAAGCAGCAGTCTGCTCCACTGCTCCAGAATATCTTCGTCCGGCGCGAGCTGCTTGATGGGATTCGCATGGGCATCAGGACGATCTGCTCCAACCGCGTCCCCGGCTTTTTCGCCGGCTCTTCCCCCGCCAAGCTCCAGTTCCTTCTGTGACGGTTCCAGGCGGGCCCACTTCCTGAGCTCATCCGGAGAAGGTGGTTCTTGCAAGGGGAGCTGAACGCGCACCGTTCGTGAATGCAGCATCCGCGGCGCAAGCGGCTTCATCGGCCTTGTCAAAACGGCCAACACCTCGCTAGCCAGTGCCTGCCCGATGCTGCGCACATCCTCATCGCCGCCGCGATAAAATTCGCCGTCCCGTACAAGGGCCGGCCGAACGTCGGCGCAGCAGCCCTGCACATACGCCGAGACCGCTCCACAACCGAGCTGCTCTTCAATCAGCCCCATGGCCAGCCCCGGAAATTCGGACGATACCGTATTGTCACCCGATGTGGTAGGATGACAGGCATAATGAACCAGAAGGGCCTTGGTTTTGCCGTTGGATAACGCATAACGAATAACGGTCACTTCAGGATCTGCAGGCCCTTCCGGGTTCGGCGCCATCCGTATACTCCCGTCTACCCTTTTCCGGCGGTAAATGCCAAGACGGCAGCTCCCGATTCCCCGCTCCGCCGTCACAGGCTCGAAAGCCCGTGCCGCTTGTTCTGCGCCGTCCAAGATACGTTCTTCCAAAAAAGCGATATATTCTGGGTCCGGGCGGCCAAGCGAAGGCGTGAACAAGCCGCTGGTTTGCGGACCTGAATGATTATGCGTGGCATGCAGCACAATCTGCGCTTCACTCAGTCCAAAGCGTTCATTCAGCTTGTTCCTCAGGCTGTCTACGCGTTCCGCCCCCCACCACAGCAAATCGGCTGATATCACCAGCGCGCTTCCAGTCCCGCCTTGTTGAAAAAACAAGATTCTTGCATACAAAGGACGTTCGACGCGTTCAAAATCTCCTTGTCTATGCGCAAAGCCCGCAAGCGGCAGCGGGCTTTGCGGGGTGATGTCGACCTTGGAGCAGCCAAGCTGAAGATCATAAGATGGCGCCAACCCGTCCGGTTTCTCGGAGAAAACCGCGTTATGGTTTGTCATGGTCTCTTCCCCCTCAACTGCAAACCCTTTATTCCGAAGCAAGCAGCTCAATGATCAACAATACGTTTCGCAAAATATGATAGGGATCTTTGACCGGAAGGGCCACGGTCTTCTGTACCGGCTGACCGCTCCGATCCCGGATTTGAATCCATTCGCCGACCGCTTGATCCGGATGGGGGAACGTACGAAACACATAATCGTGCATCTGCTCATACTTCGCATATAGATCGATTCTGCCCGTCAGTCGATAGCCGAGAAGCAAAGCATACAGCGCCTCGGAGTGGGGCCACCATATTTTCATGTCCCACGTGTCGCTTACCAATGCCTCATAGCGCCCGCCGCTTCTGCGGCCGCGTACCTCCCCCTCCCTCGCGGTCGACGTAACGAAACAGTCCTCCGTGTTGCGGATCCCAGCCCAAATCGAACACCCGTTCGACCACTGCAGCCGCTTGCTCCACCCGCTGCCTGCTGCCGGCCTTCACCGCTTCCGTCATCACAAACCACATGCACTCCAGCGAATGTCCCGGCGTCACATGCCTGCTGAGCAGCGTATCCGCTTCGTTCCGATCGGCCGGAAGCATTTCACGGATGATGCCGCCGTCGAGATCATAAAACCGGTCCATGATCGTATCCATGAAGGAAATCGCCTCGTTCCGCACGGCCTGTACCTCCGGATGCGAGAACGCATCTAGCGCATCGGCAAGCTCCTGGGAGACATTGAGCAGAATCATCGGAACGGAATGGGCTTCATACCCTTCGGGCACCGGGTACGGCTCGCTTCGCAAATCCCCCTCCGCTACCCGCTCCATGATCCGCCGGTACAAACGCAAGCTGTCCTGAAGCGCCGCCGAATCTCCGGCCGCTTGGGCAAATTTGGCGAAGCCGAGTACGACAAAGCAATCCGCATAAAAGCTGATATCGTACCCCAACCCCGGAATCGCTTCCTTTTTCCCGCCGTCTGCCGTCAGCACATAAGCACAGTTCCCATTATCCAGGAATACATGATCGCGCAGAAAATCCATCGTTTTGCGGGCGTTCCGCAAGCAAAAGTCCGCATCTCCCGAGAGGAGATTTTTTTGGATCATGGACGCCGTATGGGCAAGAATCCAAATCATCCGCCCCTGGGACCACGTATACTTGTCGGTACTGACAAGCTCCGTACCTTCATTATTGAAGCAAGTGTAAATTCCGCCGCGCTCAAGGTCGATAGCCCGAAACCAAAAGGGCAATAGAACCTTCTCCGCATGCTCCCGGTAAAACGACAATAAATGATTCATGGCCCACCCCGATCAACCCTGGAATATGCTGCAGTATTTACTTGCTGCCTGTCATACTGATGCTTTGAATAATGTGACGACGGAGGAAGATAAACACAATCAATATCGGAATCACCGAAATCACCGATCCGGCGGACATTACCGTCATATCGATCGAGAAGGACGACTGGAACATCGCCAGACCCAGCTCCATCGTAAACAAAGACTTGTCGCCGACGACAAGAAGCGGCCAAACAAAAGCGTTCCACGCCTCGATAAACGCGAAAATCCCCAAGGCGCTCATCGGCGCCACCAGCAGTGGGACGACCAATTGAAAAAAGATGCGCCACTCCGACGCTCCGTCCACCCGGGCCGACTCCAGAATTTCATCCGGAATTTGCTGAATGACGTTCTGACGCATAAAGAAGATACCGAAGCTCATGACCAAATACGGCAGGACCAATCCGCTGAATTTATTCAGCAAATCCAGACTTTGCATCTGCAAGTAAAGCGGAATCATGTAGATTTCAAAAGGGACGATCGCTGTTGCAAGCAATAATGAAAAAATAAAAGCCAGACCATAATACCGGAATTTGGCGAAAATGTACCCGGCAATCACAGAGGTGAACACAATGGCAAGCGCCGAGAATACCGCCATTCTAAGGCTGTTAAAAAAGTAAAGGTGAAAGGGCGCCGTTTCAAACACCGCAACAAAGTTGTCGAAATTAAACTGCTGCGGAATAAATGACGGAGGATAGATATTCAGCTCCGGAGGCGTTTTAAACGCCGTCGATACCATCCACAGGAAAGGGATGACCATCAGGATCGCTCCCAGAGTCAATAGGAGCATCCGCAAGGCCGTCATGATCTGATTTCTCCGTTTCATCGGTTCAACCCCTTTCCAGACGTGGTATTATCCTTAGCCAACCAAAGCTGTACCATCGTCAGCGCAAGCACGATCAGGAAAAGCACAACGGCTTCGGCCGAGGCGTACCCCATCTTGTAATAACGGAATCCGTTTTCGATCATGTCATACACAAGCACACGCACAACATATCCCGGGGAACCCTGAATGTCGGAAGCCAGAATATAGATTTGGCTGAACACATTGTAGCCGTGAATCAGCGTGATGATCGACACGAATACCGTGATCGGTTTGAGCAGCGGAAGAGTAATGTACCGCAATGCTTTGGCTCCCGTCGCCCCGTCAATGGCAGCGGCTTCGTAAAATTCCTTCGATATCCCCGTCATACCCACAAGAAAAATGATCATATTATATCCCACCGTTTTCCATACGGTCAGCATAATCACCGATACGATCGCGAGTACCGGGTCAAACAGCCAAGCCTTCGGCGCCACCCCAAAAAAGGATAAAAAATAGTTGAACAAACCGTGCTGCGAATCAAGGATCCACTTCCAGGTTACGGCCACCGGTACCATCGGCGTAATGACAGGCAGAAAATAAAGCGCCTCGTACCATGCTTTAAAGCGGATGCCTTTATGAAGCATAGAGGCGATGATTAGCGCGGTAGGCACGCTAAAGATGAGAATGCCAAAGGCAATGATCGACGTATTTTGGATAGCAATAATAAAAGGTTCACTTTGAAACAGCGTGATAAAGTTCTCCAAACCAACAAAAGGCTTTTTGACCGATATCAGGTCCCATTCAAACAAGCTGATGTACATCGTTTTGGCGATCGGTATGAATCTAAGATACGTATACAGGGCGATGATCGGCGCCAATGCCAGAATACAAAACCAGTGACCCGGCTTCAGCCGAAACCTTTTTTTCACAGATGCTTCCATTTCCCTAGCCCCTCCTTCCCTTTCCGTTCACCATCGATTCGGCCTACAATAACGAAGCGCTGTCTTCGTCCAAATAAATGCGGCAGGATTCGGCCCTGCGCAGCACCGAAGCGGGACACTGCACATCGATTGGACCATACAACGTCTCATGCACGGCCCTGCTCTTCCTGTCGCCCGGCACGGTACAAAAGATAGCGGACGCCGATAAAATCGTCGGAATGGTTAACGTAATGGCTTGAACAGGAACATGGTCCAATGCGTCAAAGCATCCATCGTTTACCTGCTGCTGCCTGCTGGATTCATCCAGCTGGACGGCTTTCACTTTCAAGGGGTCCTGAAAATCCGCTACATGGGGATCATTGAATGCGATATGGCCATTCTCTCCGATTCCAATGCAGGCAATATCGATGGAATGGGAAGCCAGCAATTCCGAATATCTTTTACATTCTTCCTGCGGATCGTTCAAGCCGTTAATGGCATGAAATTGCTTGGGATGGCGATGATTGAACAGCCTCTCCCTGAGATATAAGGAGAAGCTTTGCGGCGCATCGGCTGGTAACCCGACGTATTCATCCAGATGGAAGCAGATGACCCGGTCCCAGAAGATGCCCTCCTCGTCTCGAAGCGCATCAAGAAATTCATTTTGGGACGGAGCCGAAGCAAACACCATGGAAATGACCTCTTTTTGCCCAAGAAGTTCTTTCATTTTGCCCGCAACATCGAGCGCTACAGCCTTACCCATCGCTTCGCGCGTCGTATGACGCAATACTGTCAGTTGATGAATTGTTGTGGACTCCATAGATCAACCTTCCGTTTCTTTAAGATGATGTAACCGTCTGACCGATGATCGAACGATGAGCTTTTGCTCGAACATGATATGCTGAAACCCTGAAACGCGCCGCCCGAAAATACGGTCGAACAGCGTCCAGGCCAATGCTTTCCCCGCTTCATAAGTCGGAATCGACACGGTTGTCAGCGGAAACGTAGTCAGTTCGATGTCGTCAAACCCGACGACGGAGACATCCTCCGGCACCTGGAGTCCGGCCTCCAGCAGCGCTTTAACGGCACCGATGGCAATCACGTCATCAAAGCAGATGATCGCGGAAGGCCGATCCGTCATTTCGGCGATCCGATGGCCTATGTCCATTCCGTCCGTTATTCCGTTCGCATCATGAAACACAAACCTTTCATCCACCTCAATGCCCTGCCCCTTCATCGTATCCACAAATGCGGCATAGCGCATTTTGGCCGCTTTGGAGGTTTTGGGGCCGCGTACAAAACCAATGCGGGTATGCCCCATGGACAACAGGTGCTCCGTCACTTGGCGTCCGCCGTCATAATCGTCGAATTCATACGTATCGCAGGACAAGCCGGGAATTTTGCCGAGCAGCACAAACGGGACGTTCGTTTTTTTCAATTCAAAAAATGGTCGAATGTGACTTCCTCCAGGAGCGGAGCAATGATCAAACCGTCTACCCTTTTGCGGACCATGGCCTGAATGTGATCAATCTCGGCTTGATGATCCTCGCCGCTGCTGCATAGAAATACGGTGTACCCATGCTCACCGGCAATTTCCTGTACCCCTTTGGTAATGTGGTTGTAAAAAGGGTTTGTGATATCCTTGATGATCAATCCAATGGAACCGGTCGATCTTGAAGATAAGCCTCTGGCGATTTCGTTAGGCACATACCCGAGCTGTTCCGCTGCCTTCAGCACCTTCTGGCGGGTCTTCTCGGAAAAACCGCTTTTTTGGTTCAACACTCCGGAAATCGTGCTTTTCGCGAGGCCCGTAGCTTTGGCAATATCGGCGATCGTCACGTTCATAGCTGCACCTCCCCTTGTGAGAGCGCCCTGCGCAAGCCTGACAGTGTCAACCGGGTTCCTTCCGCAGCCGTCCCGCCCTCGGGAATGTAATGCGTCTCAATGGTGTACAGCCCCCGGTAACCATCTCTCTCCAAAGCGGAAATGTGAGCCGCAAACGGAACACGGCCGTCTCCGATCGGCACGCAGCGCGGCGTTCCGTCGGGCTCTACCCGGGCGTCTTTCAAGTGTACATGACCCAGCACATCTCTAATCTGTTCATATCCGTCAGGGAATGCAGGCTTTCCCCCATAGGCCTCATTCCCAGGATCCCAAAGCACTTTGACGGCTTCGGATGCCACGCCGCGGACGAAACGCCCTACTTCCTCCGCGTATCCTCCGTTGCAGGAAGGCTCGTTTTCCAATAGCAAGGTGACATCCTCCCGCTCCGCGATCGCTGCCGCCGCCTTGAGATGCGCGACGATGTCGGCTTCATACTTCATCGGATCCTGTTCCCGCCAGAACGAAAAAATGCGGATTCTTCTCGTCCCGAGTTGTTTGGCAATTTGAATTGCCCTGTGCAATTTATGGTAATGCGCTTCGACCGCTTCCTCCGGCTGACCAAACGTGTCTCCGGCTGAAACCGGACGCGCCGGGTCTAAAGCGCATTTAAATACAGGTGAGGCTATGGCGGAGACAAACAATCCCCGCTTCTCTACTTCCCGGCGCAGGTTTGCCAACTCCTCGTCGGATAAATTCATGACATTCCTTCTGTTAACCATGCGAATTTCCACATGCTTTAGCTGATGCTCCACAATCCAATCCAGAGCTTCCTCCACATGCGGGGATACTTCGTCGGTTAACACGCCCACACGATCCCATATCATTGGGTAGGGTACTCTCCTTCCTGCAGGAACTAAACCGATTGCACGACCTTGCGAATGGCTTGAGCAATATCGTGCATGTCTTGTTCGTCCCCTAATAAAACATTTTGCGGAAGCCACAGGGCTTCTTTTTCACATGCGCGTTCGGCTACCGGACAAGAATCCCTGCGGGCTTGCCCTGTCCTCTTGCGAATCTCTTCCGAAATCGCGCGGTTTTGGTTTAAAGCCACATAGCCTTCATGAACGGGAATGCCTTCCGCGTTCAGCATACGGCATACGTCGCTTTTATTCAGCTTGTCGGCCAGATCCTTATGCAATTTGAAAATATACAGATGATAAGCGTGCCGGGTAACCTGCGGGTCCGTTGCCAACGGACTTACGCCATCCACATCCTGAAGCAGTTCATTCAGGAGGCGGGCATTCTTCTCACGGACGGCCATTTGCTGTTCCAGTCTGCTGAGCTGACCGATAAGCAGGGCCGCCTGAAATTCGGTCATGCGTAAATTCCAACCGATCACTTCATGCTGGTACCAAGCACCGTCACGGATGCGGCCCGCGTTGACCAGCGACCAGGCTTGATCCGCCAAGGCTTCGTTGTTGGTCAGAATCATGCCGCCTTCGCCGGAATTGATATTTTTGGACGACTGGAAGCTGAATGTGCCCAAATCGCCGATAGCGCCTACACCCGTTCCGTTCCAGCGGGCCCCTGCCGCTTGCGCCGAGTCCTCGATGATGCGCAAGCCGTGCTTCTCGGCAATCGCCTTCATCCTGGTCATGTTCGCCGGCGCTCCCCCGATATGCACCGGTACAATCGCCTTTGTCCTCGGGGTAATCAGCGCCTCCACTTGATCCGGATCGATCAAAAGCGTTTGTTCCTCCACATCGGCGAATACCGGAATCGCTCCGAACAGGAGCGGAGCCGCTGCGGTAGCAAAGAACGTGTAAGGAGGTACAATGACCTCGTCACCGGCTCTTACTCCGGCCGCTTGAAGGGCTATAGCGATGGCCACCGTCCCATTCACGACCGTCACCGCATACTTCGCATCATGAAGCTCGGCAAACAGCCTCTCCGCTTCGGGAAGCTTGCTGCGGGTTGCTCCACCCCACTTTCCCGAATGCAGAACCTCAAGCAGCAGCTTTTCTTCCAACTGGTCATAAATCGGCCATTCCGGGAATGGCTTCGTTCTCACCGGACTTCCCCCATCTATTGCCAATTTTACCACATCCGTCTCCTCCTTGGCGTCTACACCTTGACTTCTTTACCCGACCTTGCCGATTCGTATATGGCCAGAATCAGATCAACCGACTTTCTGGCCTCCTCGCCGTTCACGTGAGGCTCACGATTGCCGCGGATCGCCTGAATCATATCGTCCACGTAAAAGTAGTGACCGGCAATGGAAATCTGCTGCGGATTGCTGCTTGAGGCCAGGCCGAGCGTATCTTCCAACACCGGGGCCGGTTCGTCATGCCCCATGAACGTCCATTGCTTGATGCCTTCATCACCGAATTCGATCGTCCCTTGATCTCCGTGAATCTCAAACCGGGTCTCCTGACCCGGATAGACGGAGGTCGCGGCCTGAATGATGCCGAACGCTCCGCTCTTATATTTCAATGCCGCAACGGCCGTATCTTCCACTTCAATCTCCCTAGCCAGCGTGGCCGTGTAAGCGAATACCGACTCGACCTCACCCATGATATACTGAATCAAATCTACGCCGTGAACCCCCTGATTCATAAGAGCCCCGCCGCCGTCGAGCCTCCAGGTTCCGCGCCAGCCGCCGCTCTTGTAATACTCCGGACTGCGGTAGTACTTGAGATAAGCATTGCCGAGAACGGGCCTGCCGATTTTGCCGTCCTGCAGCGCCTGACGGGCATGTAGCATGGCCGGCATCAAGCGTCTTTGAAATACGCATCCGAGCTTCACTCCCGCTTTGCGGCAAGCATCGATCATCGCGGTCATCCGGTCGCCGTTGATATCCAGAGGCTTTTCACAAAGCACGTGCTTTCCCGCTTGGGCGGCGGCTATCGTCACATCGCTGTGAGAACCGCTCGGCGTGCAAACACAGACCACATCAATGTCCTCCATCTTCAGCATTTCCCGATAATCCTTAAACAAGCGAGCGTCCGTAAGTCCTTCCGTCAACCGTCCTGCCTTCTCGGTGCTGTTGTCGGCGACCGCCGCCAACTCTGCATCCGGATGCTGACGGATGGATTCTGCGTGATACTTTGCAATCACACCGGCACCCACGATAGCGAATCTGATTTTGTCCGGCATACTCCCACCCCAACTGGCAAACCGGGCCCGACCGTGACCATCGGACCCGGCTGCGGTTTAGTTAGTACTGCTAAAATTGTAGGTTGTTAATGATTTCGATCATAAACTTCCTTTTATTCCGCCAATCGGCCTGCTTTTTTCAAAATATCGTTCGTTTCCTTTGCCGCATCATTCAGGAAAGCTTTCATTTTATCCGGATTATCAACAAAGGATGGATCCGTAAACCCTTTGGTTGCCAGACGGTCGGCGAATTTCGTCAGAATTTCATCGAATTCGGGCAGCGGCGGATACATTTGCAGGTCCTGCTTCACAAAGAACGCTTTATACTGCGGATATTCCTTATACACGTCATTGAGATCCAGATCATTGCGGGCCGGCAGCCAGCCGCTCATCGTGATGATTTGCTTGTGATTCTCCGGCTTGGTCAGGAAACGGATGAAATCCCATGCCGCCTCGGCTTTCGCTTTATCCGTACTGGAGACATAATAGTTGATCAGACTGATGACGTTGGCTTTGAGCGGAGCGGCATCATAATTTAGATCGGGAGCTTTTTTCTTCGTGTCCATAATGACATTGGATTCACGAATATAGAATGCAGCCAGGTTCGTCTGGAACGCTTCCGTGTCGTGCTTGAGCTTCGGATCGTCCGTTTTGAACTTGTGCACCATGTCCACATACAGCTTCAACGTTTGGTAACCCTCTTCGGTGTTATAATTCGCCGTATATTTTCCCGGTGACACTTCCTTGACGATACTGCCGCCGCGCTGGGCCAGAAGGTTCCAGAATTTCTCCCCGACGCCGCTGCCGCCGCCGCTTAACCGCAAGCTCATTCCCGCCCGCTCCAGATTGCCGGAAGCATCGCGTTTGGCCAGTTTTTGGGCATATTCCAGCAGATTATCGACGTTAGGCGGCTCTGTCAGCCCGGCCTCCTTCAGCATGTCTTTGTTGTAATAAATCGCTCCGGCCCCCATGAAAGAAGGCACACCGTATGGTTTACCGTTCACGCTGGTCGTATCGACGATCAACTTCTCGTGAATCCCGGAATTCACGTACTTCACGAGATCCTCGGGGGTGGTTTGAATCAAGCCTCCCTCAATGTAGCGGAGCGCCAGGTTTGGATTTAAGGGGAGGATATCCGCTGCGCTTTTGGACGGAAGCGCCGCAGCCACCTTCTTTTCGTAATCGCGCAGCGGGAAAGAAGAGACCTCAATGGATACGTTCGGCTTTGTTTTTTGTATTCCTCAGCCATTTTTTTGAAATACGGATCAAGCTCCGGCCATCCTGTCCAGATGGAAAGACTCACCGCTTGATCTGCCGGCTGGCCCCCACCGCCCTGTGCATTTCCGCCTGCGGGGGCCGGTTCGCCGCCGCCCGAACAGCCAGACAACATTGCCGATAATACCAACACACCTGCAAGACCGCTTGAGACTGCTTTTTTAGATGCCATTTTGCAATCACTCCCCTAAGTTATTTACGTTTCGCCATCGAACATGTCATGCCAAAACCGAAAACCAGCAGAAGTTTACCTCACGCTTTCTAACTTGCGACTACTTACACTTCCTGACGTGGGTGCAGCGGATGATCACTTCCCCCTTCTGATAGTGAATACTATTGATTCGGCTCATTTTTTGAACCGGTTCAAATAAGGACTAAAAAAATAATACGCTGCTCTCAAGCAATTTATGTTATTTATATTAACATCAAAAAACGGAATTAATCAATATAAATTTGATTAACATAAAATTAATAACATATATATAACATAATTTGTCGTGTTAATGTTGTGACCTTTGCGTTTCTAGTGGGATATTAGACGATTGCCATAAAACCAATCACCTTCTACAATTATGCAAGCGCTTGCAAATGGATTTAAATTTGTTAAATGGCTTGCAACTGCAACCATTTAACATCATTTTCGACCATTTTGGGACGAAATTTTTGAACCGTTTCAAATCAAATTATAGCGCTTTCATTTTTTATCGTCAATGGTAGATTTCTTTATTCACAAATTTTCCTGCGCAGCTGAATATACCGTTTGTCCACGTTTTGTAACGGCAAGCATATCGATCCTGCCGTCCTCTGGATTCAGAGTAAAGGTCAACAAATCCGCCATTCCATTCGGCCGCACCTGTCCAAGCAGCGGCTCTCCGATTAAGCGGGCAGGCATGATCGTAGCCAACCTTATGGCTTCATGGAGACTCGCTGAAGTAAGCCGCATATAGGTTTGCACACAGTCTGCAAGGGATACGGCCGCTCCGGCCAAGAGCAGCGGATCGGCAACCATCTGCAGCCGCCCGGAAGGAAGCAGCTCCACTTCCCCGCCAACGTGCGTCTTGTAAATGCCCGGCTTCATATGGGCCAAATGCACCGCATCGCTGACAAGAACTATTTGATTATTCTTTGCCCGCGCCATCACCTTCATGACAGAAGGATGCAGATGATGTCCGTCGGAAATGATGCCCGGAGTCAAACGGTCGTCGGAAAGCTGTGACCAAATATAGTTCGGATGCCGGGGAAGCTGTGCATGCGCTCCGTTCCCCAGATGAGTGGACATTCTCGCACCGGCATCGGCAGCCGCAATAATTTCATCGTGAGACGCGGCCGTATGGCCTATGCATACGAGGATGCCTTCTTGAACAAGCCTGCGAATCATCTCGACAGCTCCCGTGCGTTCCGGCGCCAATGTCACCATACGGATGCGCCCGCCCGAGGCTTCCTGCCAAGCGGTAAACTCTTCCCAGTCGGGATCCTTAATATGTTCGCGGGGGTGAGCGCCTCGCGGACCGTCCTGATCAGACAAGTAAGGTCCTTCCAAATGGACGCCCAGCACGCAGCTGTCTACGATCGGATCCCGGCTGCAGGCCAGACGAATCGCCGTTAAACTGGAATGAATCTGTTCGAATCCGGCCGTAATAATCGTCGGACAAAAAGAAGTCGTACCCGTTCGCAGCACTTCCCGTGTCATTTGCCGAATCGCTTCCACACGTTCCTCCAGGTCCGCATCAGCCCTATTCAGATCATAGCCAGCAAAACCGTTAATTTGCAGATCGATCAAACCGGGACAAATCCAGACTTCCCTTTCGTTATCGGCACGCTTTTGTTTCTCTGCGGGCGTGACGGAAAAGATGCGTTCGCCGACAATGCTGACGCATACATATTCCCCCGTTGAAACCAGGCTGCCATATATTTCACGCGGGTTTGTTTCGATCGTAAACACCTCTTTCTTTATTGTATTCACTTCATCCATCCAATACATATTTGTACCGGTTCAAAATTGATTATGACCTGCTGACATAGAGAGTGTCAATGGAGTTAATAAAAATATCCCCCTGGAAATGGGGGATCTTGGTTCATTATAAGATCAATTTCATGGCATTCCACAGCGCATCGCACAGCTCGCGACCCTTCACTTCAAGGCTTGAAGTCTTGATCAGCCATTCTTCGTAAATCTTATCAATGCGAATATAGCTGTCATATTGATGCAAATACGCCAGCATTTGACCAATCGTCAATAACGGGAGCGCTTTCTCTTTATGAAAACCGCCCATGTAGTAGATCATCTCTTCTTGTCCGCTGTAAAAGATATATTCCCCTTCTTCCGGATGCCATTGTTCGCGCAGTTTTTCTTGCTGTTCTTTGGATAGCTGCTGTAAATGAGCGGCAGTAATTCTCTGAATCATGGCATGTTCCTTTCCTCTGTCTTTAGTTTATTGCTTTTACGTTTATCCAAAACCTCTTCTTTGGTAGGTACGGTTAATTCGCTTTTAGGCCGGGTCATCCCATCATCACAATAACAAAATCCCTGTTCATCCTTATATAAAATTTCAACGACTTTCCCATCTCTTGTTTTCATAATCATAGCTTTACAGCATCTCCTTTTAAAGAAGAGTCCTCTCCTGCTCCACTCCTCCTTTAAAATTCGCCGCATCAAAAAACCCGCAATAAGCAGCATGACCGCAGATGCCTTTGACGATCAGCAGCTATATGGCGGGTCTAACAAAACAAAAAGACCCGCAATACGGGTCAATGTAAACCATCATTCGAATAAAAAATGAATTTGACCCATCTAACTGCTGACGAGGTTAGCTGCCGGGCTCGGGAAAGATGGTTCCCTACAATCATGATTCGCCCCAGAAAATTGGTTCCCCCGCTTTCCGATGACTCGGAAATTAAGCGTACTATAATAATACCTAATAGTTAAACATTCGTCAATCAAAGAAACGCTTTTACTACTATTTATGCTAATATATTACAAATATTCCCGCAGGATCACATCTTACCTTTTTTAATCCAAAATACGATTCTGAGCGTGCCAATGAGGGCGACCGATAAAAGCGCAAGCAACAAAACCACCCAAGTACCTAATCTATCGATTTCACTTAATCCACTGGCATTCGCCATCACAAAGACGCCGACCGCAATACAAAGCAAATATAAGCATATATTGGGGATGATCCAGGCTCCTCTTAGTTTCACATTCTTCTTATTCATAACACTCACTCCCCATTATAAAACCGCCGCTTCATTTTAAAACGTATTCAAGATATATAACTATTATAACCACATCATCATAAAGGTAACAGCCCGCTGAAATAAGAGTCATCCTCAAACGACGTGTGACCTGTTCGGACTGGATACGTTTAGAAAGATGCTAAAGAGACTGTCCCAAAAGTTGATGTCTTTCTTGTGAAACAGTCTCCATTCGCTCCTTCATCGCCGGGTTGCCGGTCAAACCTGTTCCAATTGCTCCAGAATTTCACTCATTTCTACCTCAGCATAACACATAGAGGTATCCGCTGCGCCATAATAAATTTTTACCTTGCCGTCTTCATAAAGCGCCCCGCAGCTGAAAACGACATTGCCAAAAAAACCTTCTTTTTCATAGTCCGTTTCCGGCTCCAAAAAAGGCTGCGTACTGCGGGCGATGACGCGCCAGGGCTGTTCCGAATCCAGCAGCACGGCCCCCAGGCAATATCTATTATTGCGATCGGCGCCATGATAAATTTCCAGCCACCCCTGTTCGAGTTTAATAGGAACGCAGCTTCCCCCTATTCGTGCTTCATCCCATAGGCCCGGCCGGCAGCCCATCAAGAAACGATGATTCCCCCAGCAAAGCAGGTCGGGAGATTCCGCCAACCACATGCTTGGTTTGCCAAAGCTGGAGCTGGAAGGCCGATGAAGGGCATAATATTTGCCGTTAATTTTTTGCGGAAAGATGACGATATTTTTGCTGTCCGGTTGGAAAATCACGCCCTCGCGTTGAATATATGCAAAATCTTTCGTGGAAGCCAGGCAAGTTGTAATTCCCAGGTTGGACACGGCCGAATAATTGATAAAATACGTATCGTTGATCTGAGTGATCCGACAATCCTCAATTCCGTAAATCTCATATTGGTTTTCCGGAAATAAAGCGGGACGGTCATCGATCTCAAAATGAACGCCGTCCTTGCTCCTCGCTATTCTCAAATAGGAAAGGGACGTGAGCAATGAGCCTTCCGGTGTAGCGATGCCCCTAGCATCTGAAAAATCATATCCCGGGACTCCCTTTTCCAGTTGATTGATCCCCATTCTGCCGTTGGCGACGTCGTAGTACGGACTCAATCCAACGTTCGGATCGCGGTGTACCGGCCTTTCCGCTACGCGCAGAAGCAGCAGGATCTCATCTCCGTAACGCATGACACCGGCATTAAAAACGCCTATGACTTCATAATCTTTAAGGTATGGACGAATATCTTTGGGCTCAATGATCGGGTTGCCGATATATCGGGATACTTTCATTGCATGTAACCCCCTTCCAAGCAGTCCAAATCCATGTTCCACTCCTTAACCGGGCACTGCCAATTACCAGTTGACTTGCAGGCTTCCGGATGCAGTTTTCAAGGCCTTTTCCAGTTCCGACTTGATTTCATTCAACCCTTCCTCCGTTTCCGCTTCCGCACGCAATACTAAAATCGGCTGCGTGTTGGAGCAGCGGACAAGCCCCCATCCTCCAGGGAACAAAACACGAATTCCGTCCACCTCGATCGTCTCATGACTTCCATGAAAGTAATGCTTCACTTTGTTCAAAATGCGAAGCTTGGCGTCGTCGCTGCACGGAACTCTCGTTTCAGGTGTTGCATAATAACGGGGTACATCCTTAAAACAATCCGAAAGACGCTTATCCGTATGGGTCAATATCCGTAGGAGCCGACCGGCCGCATACAGGGCGTCGTCAAATCCGTAGTATTCGTCACGGAAAAATAGATGACCAGACATTTCGCCGCTGAACGGCGTATTCAGCCTGCGCATCGTAGCTTTGATATGCGAATGCCCGGTGCGGTGATACACCGGCCTGCCGCCGAGTCTCTCGACTTCTTCCACCAGCGCCTTTGAGCATTTCACTTCAATTAAAGCGTCACAGCCGGGATATCGGGGAAGAATTTCGCGCCAGAACAGAACCATTAATTGATCGCCCCATAACACGTTCCCCTGCTCATCCACGACGCCGAGCCTGTCGCCGTCTCCGTCGAAGGCAATACCAATATCAGCCTTCGACGCTCTCACCTTGTCGATCAGATCTTTCAAATTGTTAGGATCCACGGGATCCGGGTGATGGTTCGGGAAATCCGGGTCGGACTTGCAATAAAGCTCAATTACTTCGCAGCCCCAGTTTTTCAACGCTTTCGGAACAAAAGGAGACGGCGTGCCATTGCCGCAGTCCACCACTACTTTTAATTTTCTCGGGCCAAGTTTTATTTTTTCGGCCAGCATGGTCAAGTACGGCTCTTCCACGTCTTCACGCTTCAGCAGACGCATGTTCCATCTGTATTTTTGCGGTATGTCCTCCTCTTCCGAAAGCCGGCGCATCCCTTGCCGCAGCTCTAGAATCGCGTTTCCATAAATGGTCGAATAGTCCATCGCAATCTTAAATCCGTTCTCGTCACCGGGATTATGGCTTGCAGTAATCATTACACCGCAGGGCGTTTTTAGAAATTCAAGCGCATAGTAAAACATCGGTGTCGTGACTTCCCCTATATCCACGACGTGACAGGACGCTTGGTGCAAACCGGAAATTAGCGCACGATGAAATTCCGGAGACGATTTACGGTTGTCACGGCCGACAATCACCTTGTCGGTTCCCGTAGCCCTAACCTTTTCCCCAAACGCTTTGCCAAGCAAGTAGCAGAAAGAAAGATCGATTTCCGCGTAGGCTTTTCCGCGAATATCATATTCCCGAAAAACCTGGGTTGGCAGCAGGTTACGTTTAGCATCGATAAGCCGCATAGTTCTCTGCACCTCTTTTGTTCTCGTTAAGTTTCAGATAAACAGCCTCTGTCAATAAATAAGATAGTGTAGATTCCGCTCCCTGGTTCAGATTCGGACCCTTTTCCCCCAATCCATCGTATCCGCTCCCTTCCAGCGCGTTGCACATCGGAACCCCCGCATCGTTCTCGCCGTAAAACCAGCCCCTGCATTTACCTACGATCTCTGCATAACGGGCTTTTCCTGTCATTTCGTAGGCTTTGGAAGCGGCCAAAGCGAGCTTCATGACATCGATCGGCTGTTGATCCCACAGTGCTCTGTACTCTGGCGTACACCATCCCCTATTCCCTACCGGACGAATATGCCCCTTCTCATTCAGCGATAACCGGATTAGAAAATCCAGGCTTTCTACAGCAACGTCAAGAAGCTCATTGTTTTTCATAGCCTCATACGCGCAAAACAATCCCCAGGGAATAATCCCGTTGCTGTAGGATAATGCCGGTTCGTACCATAACCATTGCGGCCTGGCATGGGTCCGGTAAGCATGAAGCAATTTCGCCGCCAGTGCCGCCAATACAGCATCCAAGTCGCGCGGATAGTTATGGCGAATCAAGAGACTTATCGCCGCCATCGCGTAAGCAGATCCCCGCAGGTATTGCAAATTGGCCACCTGGTTCATCGCCTTTTCAAGGATTTCTTTTGCCGCAAGCGCGCGTTCCCGATCCTTCAGCTTTATAAAAGCGAGCGCACTGGCCCACAAACAGCGTCCCAGGCAATCATCCGAGGGCGTTTCGGCTTCTCTCGTCCGATCAAAAGCGATGTTGTTGTGAAAATGTCCGTTTTCGTTTTGTGTCCAAAGCAAAAAGGAGAGATACGTATCGATGAGCGAATGTAAACCGTCAGCTTCCTTCTCGGGAACATAATCAAGCCACTCCAGGCACGCCCAGAGCGCCCGGGCCTGGTCGTCCGTGCTGTAGCCCTCCTGGCGGCGGGGAATGCGGCCAAGAGCGTGCTCTACGATTCCGGTGTCATCAGTCAGCCGAAACATATGTCGAAAACTAACTGATGACGGATTCACGTTCCCTCACCTCGGCGAACAAGCTTGCGTGCTGCCTTCCGATTACCGGCCAATGCATTGTTTCCCCGATACGCTCCATTCGTTTGTTCCAGCTCTTCAATAAAGGATCGTTGGTCAACAGCGAGACCGTTTTATCGATCCATGCCTGTTCATTTTCATAAGGCAAAAGCAGTTCCGGATAGTCGGAAAGCAAATCCTGCGCATAAGCGTAGGGCGTGGATAATACCGGCCGCCCCAACCCTACGGCGTATGCCAATGTGCCGCTTGTAATCTGTTGCATCCCCGGGTAAGGGGTCACATAGATATCGCATGCTGAAATATGCTTGATCAGTTCGTCCTCGTCCATGTACTTGTCAATCATTGCAACATGCTGCTGCATACCGCTGGTTCGAATTTGTTCCTGCAGCTCGTTCCGATAGGACTCTCCTTCCCGCTTCCTGATTTCCGGATGCGTTTGTCCGGCAATCACATATAAAACATTGGGAATCCTGCGTGCGATTTCCGGCAATGCCTTCAGGATCAGTTCGATGCCTTTGCCACGGCTCAGCAGCCCGAACGTCATGAGCACTTTTCGGTTCTGCCAGCCAAGCTGCTCCCGGACATGCTGCCTTTTTTCCGAACTCGGCTCTGGTGTACCGTGGGGGATAAAGCAAATTTTTTCTTTCGGGATTCCGTACGCTTCTTGCAAATAGGCAATAGCCTTCCGGTTCATCACGATGATCTTTGCGCTTTTTTCCGCGATTTCCCTCTGGATCGAGGCGTAGGGTGGCTCGGGTTTCTTGAAAACCGTATGAAAGGTTGTGATGAGAGGTTTTTTTAGATTTTGGATAAAGGTTAAGATGTGATCTCCCGCTTCACCGCCAAAGATCCCGAATTCATGCTGCAGGGAAACAACGTCGATATCGGAGCCATTTATTTTCCTCGCCATTTTGGCGTAATCTTCAACTTGATTGCGCTGAAGCGGCCACAAAACGGGATCACCGGACCGGTCGGCCGGGTTTTCCGTGAGCACAACGACGGGGTCCTTCCCTTTCCAACCCTTGGCGTTATTGACCGCCTGCCTTAAATGAAACGTATAGGTGGCCAGCCCGCATTTTTGAGGCACGTACGTACTGACATAAGCCACTCGAGTCATGCTTGCAGCACCCCCATTCGATTCATGACCGCTTCATGCAAAATATGCTTCGAGCCCATCTCAAGATCGTAACCGAAAATGCAGTTGCTTAAATGGGTTGCGTCGTTTATTTTGCAGCGGTCCCACATAATGGTTTCGGAACAGCGCACGTTACGGCCGATTACACAATCGTTTCCGATTACGCTGAACGGCCCGATAATGGAGCGTTCCCCGATAACCACGTTATCTCCGATAAGAACCGGCGGAATGAGCAGTACACCGGGGCCAATATCGCAGTTTTTGCCCAGCCAGATTCCTTTTCCGCTTTCTTTGCCGGGGATCGGAAGGTTGTTCACGCGATTTAAGACATCCCAATGAATCCGGCGGTACCTGTCTTTGGTTCCCATATCCATCCAGTATCCCGAAATCACTTTTCCGTAAACACCTGCATTCCTGGTAATCAGCAGAGGGAAGGTTTCACGCTCGATGGAAACTTCCCGATCCGGGGGAATGAAGCTCAGCACCTTTTTTTCCATCACATAAATTCCCGCATTGATCCGACGTGACGGCGCTTCTTCCAAACGGGGCTTTTCGACAAACCGAAGGATGCGTCCGGCCCCGTCCTGCTGCACGACGCCATATTGGGTGGGATCGTCCACCTCCGTCAAGCCGATGGTGACATTTCCCCCGTGCTTCCGGTGAAATTCCAATAAGGGATTAAGGTCGATTTCATGAACGATATCCGCGTTGACCACGATAAACCGATCGTCAAGATAACGCTCTGCATTTTTGATGGCTCCGGCAGTGCCTTTGAGGGAATCTTCCATCGCATATTGGATCGTGATCCCCCATTTCTCTCCATTGCCAAAATGATTCTGTATTTTCTCCGGATGATGCTTGACCGCGATAACGAAATTTTGAATACCCTGTTTTTTCAAATGAACAATCACATGCTCCAGCCACGGACGATTGGCGATTAAAGCCATCGGTTTGGGCAATGTTTCCGTGAGCGGCTTCAACCTGGTTCCGAGACCTCCGGCAAGCAGTAATGCATTCATACGGCAAATACCTCCTATCAAATGAATCAATAACAGGCCCTGTATGTCAAACCCCTGTCTGGCAATGAGAGTCGCACTTCATCATGTTTTCATACCGGTTCACCCCACAAAAAAGAAGACATGATCATAGGTGAAATTCTTTACCGTCATGTTCCCACGATCAATAAAAAGCTTCAAATATGATTGTCTTCTTCATATCATTTTTGTTAGCGGTCTAATGAGACGAGTGCTAATTTGAGTATATTTTTTCTTTTTGCTTTTTTTCAAAGGTACATTTTGCTAATTTAGGGCAACCGGAACAAAAAAATCCCGGATTTTCTTTTTCTTTCTTTTCTTTGCTTAATTTTTCTCTTTTTTTCTGTGCGTCCACGGTAAAAAATACAAGTATTCCTTCAAAATCAAGAGAAATGATAAAAAATCACGAACTGAATTCATTTTTATAAGCTTTCATACGGGAAAACCGCCTTTGATCGACGATACAAATGATGTATATTAATTATCAGCATTAGCACTCCTACTGTACGAGTGCTAATACATTCAGTTGGGAGGTTGGTACTCGATGTTGAAACCGTTAGGTGACCGAGTGGTGATCGAACCACAGAAGCAGGAAGAAGTGACAGCCAGCGGCATCGTACTTCCCGAAAAGGCGAAGGAAAAACCGGTGCAAGGCAAAATTGTTGCGGTGGGTCGAGGACGAATAGAAAAGGGTAACGTCATACCCTTGGATGTGCATGAAGGTGACCTCGTTCTTTACAGCAAATATGCGGGCACCGAGATAAAAGTTGAGCAAAAAAACTATTTAGTCCTTAGAGAGTCGGATATTTTGGCGATTTTGGAACCTTCAGGTCAAAAGGAGCTGGTAACCCATGGCTAAACAAATCCTGTTCAACGAAGATTCTCGCCGCGCTATGCTTCGCGGTGTGGACACGCTGGCTAATGCCGTGAAAGTGACTCTTGGTCCTAAGGGACGCAATGTGGTTTTGCAAAAGTCATTCGGCTCTCCACTGATTACCAATGATGGAGTAACCATTGCAAAAGAAATCGAACTGGAAGATCCGTTTGAAAATATGGGCGCCAAATTGGTGAAGGAAGTGGCAACCAAGACCAATGACGTAGCCGGCGACGGTACTACCACCGCTACTGTACTCGCCCAAGCAATGATTCGTGAAGGTCTTAAGAATGTGACCTCCGGCGCAAACCCGATGCTCATCCGAAAAGGGATAGAGAAAGCCGTTCGCGTTGCGGTTGATGAGATTAAGAAAATCGCAAAACCGGTGGATCACAAAAATGAAATCGCACAGGTGGCTGCCATCTCCGCCGCGGATGAAGAAATCGGACAACTGATCGCGGAAGCGATGGAGAAAGTCGGCAAAGACGGGGTCATCACCGTTGAAGAATCAAAAGGCTTTACGACCGAACTGGAAACGGTTGACGGGATGCAGTTCGATCGCGGCTATATCTCCCCTTACATGATTACAAATACGGATAAAATGGAAGCGGTATTGGATGAGCCCTATATCTTGATTACGGACAAAAAGGTATCCAATGTCAAAGATTTGCTGCCCGCGCTTGAAAAAGTGGTTCAGCAGGGCAAGCCTCTCCTGATCATTGCCGAAGATGTGGAAGGGGAAGCGTTGGCCACGCTTGTCATTAATAAATTGCGCGGCAAGTTTACTTGCGTAGCGGTGAAGGCACCTGGTTTTGGCGACCGCCGGAAGGCGATGCTGCAGGATATTGCAGTGCTAACGGGTGGACAAGTCATTACAGAAGAACTTGGTCTTGACCTGAAGAATGCGGGGCTCGAACATTTCGGACGCGCTCGTCAAGTGCAAGTAACCAAAGAGAACACGACGATTGTCGACGGTTATGGACAAAAGCAGGATATCGATTCGCGCGTACAACAAATTAAAAAACAAATCGAAGAAACGACCTCCGAATTCGACCGCGAGAAGCTGCAGGAGCGGCTGGCCAAATTGGCCGGCGGTGTTGCTGTGATTAAAGTAGGCGCGGCGACGGAAACCGAAATGAAGGAGAAAAAATTACGTATCGAAGACGCATTGAACTCCACACGTGCCGCAGTCGAGGAAGGAATCGTCGCAGGCGGGGGCGTCGCACTGATCAATGTGATTTCGGCTGTGGAAAACATAAAAACCGACGGCGGCGACGAAGCGACGGGCATCAACATCGTGCGTCATGCGCTGGAGGCCCCGATTCGAACGATCGCTTCCAATGCCGGGATCGACGGTTCCGTCGTGGTGGAAAGGATTCAACGGGAGCCTGCGGGCATAGGTTATAACGCGGCCAACGGCGAGTGGGTACATATGATTGAGAAGGGAATTGTGGACCCTGCTAAAGTAACCCGCTCCGCCTTGCAAAATGCAGCTTCCGTTGCCGCCATGTTCCTGACAACGGAATGTGTCGTTAGCGATAAACCGGAACAGAAAAAGAAAGGCATTGGTGGCACGCCTGATATGGATATGTAACGAACGAAACCCGTCCGGTGAGGACGGGTTTTTCATCAAGACTTGAATATCCGGGGGACCGGTTATTTTTGATTTTGCTTCACGATGAGATCGACCAGAATGTCTAATTGCTTCTCCAAATTAAGCCCGTCGATCATCCAGAATTTTTTATAATCCAAATAGTAAACATGGTTATTTTTCACGGCGGGCAGGCCTTGCCAAATGGCCCCATTCGCTACTTCCTTCGCCCGTTCGGCCCCTCCGTCCGGTTCGTATACCGTAATAAACATATGGTCGGCGGCAAATTCGGGCAGCACCTCCAAGGAAATGTCCTTCCCTTTGCCATCCGGGAAAATTTCCTTGGCTATTTTGTCTTGCGGTTTGTATTGTAACATCTCGAACAGATTGTAGCCCGCATCGCGCGTTTTAGGCCATACCCAAAGATTTTTCGCCCAAATGGAATAGCTTCCCACCGTTTCGTCCGGACCGATGATGCCGTTTAATTTTGCCTTCGCTTCCTCAGCCTTTTGCTTATACCGGGCAATGAAGGCTTCCGCTTCCTTTTCTTTACCGAGCATCACGCCGAAGGTCTTCAATTCTTCCAGCGGATCTCCGCCCTCCAGGCCAACGGAAGGAATCGCTACGGTAGGAGCAATTTTCTTCAGCTGCTCGACCGTTTCAGACGGAAGATACGTCGGTACAATAATTAAATCCGGATTCAGCTCCAGTACCTTTTCCACGGAGACGTCCCCGACATCGGCTACACCTTCAAGCTCCTTTTCCAAAAGAACGGAATTGTTCAACGCGATCGAACCGGCGCCGACCGGTTTGACCCCGAGCGCGAGCAGATCTCCCAAGAACGTGATCGCAACGATGCGCTGCGGATGAACCGGAATTTCAACGTCCCCATTCGCCGCTTTAAATATCTTCGTGCTTTTGTCGGTCACAGGGGAAGAATCGCCGGTCTGCTCCGCTGGAGCATTCGACGCCCCGGATCCCGCTTGGCCTCCGCAGGCAGCAAGAGCAATGACTAGCCAGATCATCAAGGTTACATACAACAATCTATTTTTTATTAAAAACACAGATTTCCCTCCAACATTCAAACTGATTCAAGATTTCGCATGCGCCAGCAGATAAAGAAAATATGGCGCTCCGATCACAGCAACGACGAGACCGGCAGGAACCTCTGACGGCTGCACAATCCAACGGCCCAAGGTATCCGCCACGATAAGGAGCAAAGCCCCGGCCAAAGCCGATGCCGGCAAAAGCATTTGATGCTTCGGCCCGACAAGCCTTCGCGCCAAATGCGGAGCGATCAGCCCGATGAAACCGATGCCGCCGCTTACCGCTACACACGATCCGGCCAAACCTACCGCTGCACCCAGCAGCATAAGCCTTTCCTTCCCAATCGGCGTGCCAAGCCCAACGGCTGTCTGATCCCCAAGATTCAGCACGTTCAACACACGGGCTTTGAAAAATACAAACGGAAGAAGCACCACAATCCATGGCAAAAGCGCGAGCACAAACTTCCAGCTCGAGCCCCATATACTGCCTGCGAGCCAGGTGGCCACAAACTGATACTGATCCGGATCAAACCGCAGCGTCAGTACGATCATTGCCGCTTTGATGCCTGTGGCCACTGCAATCCCGGTAAGCAGCAGCCTTGTCGGCACAAATCCCTTATGCCGTTTGTAAGCGAGTATGCAGATCAATGCGGCGGTTAGCCCCGCACCAACCAATGCCGTTACCGGAAGCCAAAGTACCGGGGCGGCTGCCGATGTCGGAAATAAAAAAATAAACAGCATGACTGTTAAACCGGCGCCTGCGTTAATGCCAAGAATGCCGGGATCAGCCAGCGCATTGCGGGTGATGCCCTGCAGAATACAGCCGGACACGGCTAAGCCGGCACCAACAAGAACGGAAATGACAATGCGCGGCAAGCGGAATTCAAACAGAATCAATTCCTGCTTCCCGGTCCCCCATCCAAACAACGTCTTTATCACATCAAGCGGCGACAAACGTATATATCCGGTGTTCATGCTGATGATGAAAGCAGCGATAATCAGTATGCCGAGAACGGCCATGACGGTAAACCCGCCTTTTTTTCTTCTGTTTTCCAAGACGGATTCCGGCATTGCTCCCATTACAGCCCCCTCCTTTCTTTACGCGCCAGATAGAGAAAGAAAGGAACCCCCAGCAAAGCGATGAGCGCCCCTAACGGCGTCTCGAACGGAGGGTTAACCATTCTCGCCGCCAGATCGGCAAAAACCATCAGAAGACTTCCGAGAACAGCCGAGCAGGGAATGATCCAACGGTAATCGACGCCAACCAGAAACCGGGTTACATGGGGAATCATCAAACCGACGAAACCGATCGTACCGGCGACCGAAACCGCCGCACCGGCGAGTATAAGGACGATGACCAGTCCCGCAAGCTTGATTACTTCCGTGCGCTGGCCAAGTCCCGCCGCAATCTCTTCGCCCAGGCTTAACAGCGTGATGGAACGAGACAGCAGCATGGCGGCGATCAATGCGCCAAGAATCCACGGAAAAATGATTTGCAATTGAATCCATCGGGTGCCTTCCAACCCCCCCGCATACCAGATAGCCAGATTCTGGGCAACATTAAAATGGATCGCGATCCCTTCGCTAAGCGCCGACAACAAGGCGGTGACCGCCGCGCCGGCAAGGACAAGGCGAACCGGTGTAAGCCCGCCTGTCGCGGAAGAGCCGATGCCATACACGAGCCCTGCCCCGAGTCCGGCACCCAGAAACGAACACAGCATCAGATAAATAAAAGGAAGGCCGGGGAATAAGGCATAGCACAACGCCATGACGAAGCCGGCTCCGGCATTCAGTCCCAGCAAACCGGAATCGGCCAGCGGATTGCGGGTCATGCCCTGCATCAAAGCTCCGGCGACGGCAAAGCTGGCCCCGACTACGGCACCTCCAAGCACCCGCGGCAATCGCAGTTCCTGGATGATTTGATGAGCCGTAAGATCCGGATTAAACCGGAATACAGCTTCCCATACGGTCATCAATCCGATATCCGCCGCACCGAATGAAATGGATGCCGCGATGCCGAGAACAAGAGCGGCAAGACCTCCGATCAAAACGATGGCGGCGGCGGGACGCGAACGAAGCTTTGGTGTTGAAGAATCCGCAATAGGCTCTGTTGCTTCTGTTATTGACACGTTAAAACATCCTCACTATAAATTCATAACTTCAATACGAATACGGGCGACGCACGGCAGGTCCCTTCCTAAGCCAGCGCAAAGGGCAGGCATAGAGGAACCCCGCTTCTCGGATCAGATATAATATCCGCTTCGATCCCAAAAACCTCTTTGAGCACTTCTCTGGTCATGACCTTGTCCGGACTTCCTTCACTGACCACTTTCCCCTGTTTAATGGCCACCACATGGTGGGCATATCGGGAGGCATGATTCAAATCATGGACTACCATAATAATCGTTCGCTGTTCTTCCTGATTGAGCTTCATTAACAGCTGATGTACTTCCAACTGATGGGCCATATCCAGAAATGTCGTAGGCTCATCGAGAAAAAGAATTTGAGTTCCTTGGGCCAGAGCCATGGCAATCCACGCCCGCTGCCGCTGACCGCCGGAAAGCTGATCTACCGGGCGATCATAAAATTCCGTCATCCCTGTTACCTGAATCGCCCACTGAATGATTTCTTTGTCTTCCTTCGTCAGCGTGCCAAAGCCTTTTTGATGCGGAAACCGGCCGTAAGAGACAAGCTCGCTGACCGTCAATCCATCAGGAGCGGCTGGATTTTGCGGAAGAATGGCCACCTGTTTGGCGACTTCTTTGGTCGACTGCCTGTAGATCGATTTGCCGTCGAGATATACCTGTCCCCCTTCAGGCTTCATAATTCTTGCCATCGCCTTCAGAATGGTTGACTTTCCCGAACCGTTGGCACCTACGAGCGCGGTGATTTTCCCTTCTGGAAAGTGCAAGTTTAAATCCTCAACAATCATCCGATCCGCATAAGCAATATTCAAATGTTCCGAGTATAAGGTTTGCTTCATGGTCTGCCCCTCTTCTTTTTCATAGGCATCTTCATGGAGGCCTCTGTTATTTGCGCGCCAAAAACTGAAGCGTCTCATCAATCAGCTTGCTATAAGCGATGGGCCCCCAGCCCTGCAGCCAAAGATCATAATCGACAGAGTGCACCTGGTTTTTCTTCACGGCAGTCATGTTTTGCCACAGGGAGCTTCCCTTTAATTCATTCAGCTTTTCTTCACTTTGTACGAGCAGCAGGATATGATCCGGATTAATCTCCGGCAGCTTTTCCATCGAAATCGCCTGGAATGTTTTGGATTCGTCCGTCACAAATTCCTTCGGAGGCTGAAGCCCCAAATCCTGGTACAAAATTTTATAATTTTTGATTCCGTAATAACGAAGCTCTTTATCGGTGACCCGCAGAAACATGACCGTTTCATTACCAATGGACTCTTGAAGCGTCTTCCTGGCTTCGGAGGCTTTTTTATCGAAAGCTTCCAGCACGGACCGGGCCTCTTTGGTTTTACCCGTGATTTCGCCTACCTCTAGAAAGGTACTGCGCCAATCCTTTGCATTCGTGTCCAAAATGATGGTAGGAGCGATTTTCGATAACCCGTCATAGGCTTTCTCCTGAAAGGGCTGCCCTATGATTAAATCCGGACCGGCGGCCAGAATCGCTTCCAGATTCGGGTTCGCATCATTGCCGATTACTTTCGTTTCCTTTAAATCATCTGCAAGAAACGCAGGCCACTTCTGGTCGAACATCACGCCGGAACCGGGCTTGACTCCCAGCGCCAACAAATGATCCATGATAAACGGCTGAAGGGCGCCAATGTTCTTGGGATCGGCAGGTACTTTCGTTTCCCCCATCTTGTGCTTTATCGTTCTTTCTTCCTGTGCCGCCTTCACTTGATCCGGAGCCGCCACTCCCTGATTCTCCGCTGCCTGGTCTTGCTTGACCCCGCAGGCAGCGATAAAACCCAACAAAATAACAATTAAACATTTGAAAACTACAGAGCTGTTCTTCATTTTATGAAATTCCTGCCTTATGTCATGATGTTTTAAACCGGATTAAAGCTTGGTCAGCCGGGAGACTTGATATTGCTGAACATCTTTCATTGCGCTTCCGCAACCGCCCATTTTGATCGTACCTGCGGAAACAACGGTTCCTTCATATGCTCCTGAAACCGTTCCATCCGCGGAAGAATAATCTATTCTCACCACCGCGGAATGTCCTTCTTCCCTCAACACCGTGCCTTTCTTGTTGTAGTCAAGCCAACTCCATCCTTCACGAAGGAAGATTTCACGCTCGACCATTTGTTCATATTTTCCGACACCTCCCCATCCCCGGTATTTTCGGGAGATATTGGAAAACGGCCCTTGACGAAGAACGAGCGTGTCAAGATCTTCCGGCTCCACTTGGGCCCAATAGCGTCCTTCGGGCAAATCGGCAATCGTAGGAGCAAAGCGGTGACCGCCAAAATGACTGGCACGCCAGACTCTGAGCTTTCCGGACGATTTCACCGCATAATGATCTTCAAGCATTTTATACATGGGGTAACCGAACCTGCCGCAGCACACATCATGACTTCCATGGGTACAGACAAACAAGTCCCTGACATTTTCCGAATGAAACCTGTAAGATTCATAACGATCCATAAGCTCGGAGCCGTTCAGCAGCGCTTCGGCTAAAGCGTTTAACTCTGCTTCGGGAGCTACATACTCCTTCTTTTCGTACCGGGCAAAAGGGGGAAGCGGCTTCTGAAAATACATGACTCTTCTGTACCCTGCGGGCGAGGGATGAGCATCGGATACAAAAGATAAAAATCGGAATTTTGGCGCGTTCTCGGCCGCCCTTTTGAGGACTTCCATAAAGCCCTTCGGGAAATGCCTCGATGCCGTGACATCGTAGTCCCAGGGAACCGGAACTTCCACGAACAAATAACGCTCATGCCCGGCCGCCGAACCAATAGGATCCTCCCGGACCATTTTGGAGACCGCAGCACACAAGTCCTGTTCATGGCAGTCACTTAAACACCTGTCTTCAATTATTGAATTGGTTTCCACCCTTAGCCTCCTGCTTCATTGGTTTTCATCCTGACTAACCCAAAGATATTGATAATCATTATCATTTTTTATTATGAATATATGGTAATGATAATCAATTTCATTGTCAAGGCTTCACTCACTCGAACGGTGTTAAGAAATTTTTCCAATTCAATCATTGATGAGCTTAATAGAAATGGTTATTATGGTATATGGTTTATAGGATTAATCAATAGACAGCGGACCGATATTTTGTCACATACCTGGCCCGAACAGAGAGGAAATTAGCATTTATGGCTTTATGGGGAAGCATCATCAATGCGCTTGCCATTATGGTAGGCGGTTTATTGGGCAGTCTAGTTCTGCCCCGTATTCCGGAAGGAATTCGTAATACCGTCATGCAGGGACTGGGGATTGCAATTGCCGTTCTTGGCATCACGATGGCGCTTAAATCGGAGAATTTCTTAATAGTCATTATCAGTATCGCAGTCGGGGGGATTCTCGGAGAAGTCATGAGAATTGAATATCGGCTGAACCAGCTCGGTCACTGGGTAGAGTCACAATTCCGCCGGGAGGAGAAGACCGGTCCGACGAATAGAGGCGGCATCGCGGAAGGCTTCGTTACGGCGACGCTCATTTACTGCATAGGCGCCATGGCCATTCTAGGCTCGATCGACAGCGGACTGAGGCACAACCATGATATTTTATACACCAAATCGATGTTGGACGGCATTTCTGCCGTCATTCTCTCCTCCACTTTAGGCATCGGCGTCACGCTTTCAGCAGTCCCGGTGTTCTTATATCAAGGGACCATTGCGCTTACGTCAACGTTATTTACCCTATTTATCAGCGAGGCTGACTTGAGTGCCGTCATCACTGAAGTTACGGCTGTTGGAGGGGTATTGATTATTGGCATCGGGCTCAACATCCTCCACATCAAAAACATCAATGTCGCCAATCTGCTTCCGTCTATTGTCATTGCGGCAGTGATCGTTCTGGCGGAGCTATCGCTGCGTTAGCAGGGTCGGCTTCCGCCGTTTCTTATAAAACGATCCGTTGGTCGCGTCAAAACCTCATATCATCTCCCCCGGCAGCAATACGGGATCCCAAGCGATGTCCGTTTCTTTTCATGGATAAGGGATATCCCGTACCATGCCATTCACAGCTTATTGCCTCAATTGCTCCAGCTCTGCGATCACCTTCTCAATCATTTGAACAAACGCGGACAGCTCTTCGGAGCTTGCTGCTTGCGTTTGTGCTTGTATGCTCGTCTGCTCGGACTCCTTCTTCACTTCTTTCAGCAATCTTGAAATCATATCCAGCTTGGAGTGAATTTGTACAAGAGCGTCTTTGGATCTGGCGGCGAGCTTGCGGACTTCCTTGGCCACCACTTCAAAACCGAGGCCATGCTCGCCCGCCCGTGCTGCTTCAATGGCCGCGTTAAGCCCAAGCAGATGGGTTTGCTCCGATATCTCTTCCATGAATGATCCCATATGATGAATGTGTTGAATTTCCCGGGTCAGCTCATTTACCGTACCAAGCGACTTTTCCTGGGATTCCGCCGTATGGATGGCGGTTTCCGCTACGGATTGCGTACTGCTGCTAAGCTCAACCATCATCGCAGCCAGCTCCTGCACAGCCGCGTTAATGCCGGCCAAGAGATGGCCGCGTTCATCCGCAAGTCTTTGCACTTTCTGCTTCTCTTCGGCTTCATAGGCTTCAAGCACAAGCTGCGAATCCAAATTAAACATTTTGGTTATCGCATGAAGAACCGGCAGCCACTCGTTTGGAAGCACTTGCCGGAGATGGGAGGCCGCCAAATCCAGATAAAGCATATACGTTCCCAAATACCATTGCGTCGTTAAGCCGATTTTGGAGTGCATGCTCCCGATCAATAGTCTTTTTTCGATAAAAGCCTCATCGATTTTCCCGTCGGTCAGTGAAAGAAAGTACCATCTCTGCGTTTTTTTCAATCGCTCGATCGTGCTGTGCGCTTCAATAATGGTCCTGAGCTCGGGACGGAGCATAATGCGGTTATAAAGCTCTTCCACCAGAGCGTCAGCGATCGCCGTCAATTCCGCCTTTTTACTTTCTAAAAGGAATAAGTCATCCGCCGTTATGCCCAAGTAGTCGATTTGCTTTTTGCGTTTTTCCGATAAATCCATCATCCATCCCCCCAGCGGTGAAATATTAGCAATATGCGGGCTTGCATGTAGCCTCCGTAACCTTACTCACTTTGGAGCGCCTGCCGATAATCTTCAAGGGTATCTATGCTCACAGTAAACCGGAGGTCAATCCCCTTTTCCCTAAAAGCCGCTTCCGGTATCCCCAGCCAATGAAGGGACTTCAACAGCTCCGAAAGACGGTAGTCCCCTTTCTCCAATAAAGCGGCTATGGGGCCGGCACAGGCTTTATCATAAACGGCGTGCAGCGGAAATGGACTGCCGTTCACCTCAGGAAGAACCGCGTTCCAACCGCTTTTCTTGGATTCCAATAGCAATTCAGCCGCTTTCGCCGAAAGAAACGGCATTTCGCAGGCCGCCACCCAAATTTGATCGTACTTGGCCAAACTGAATCCGGCATGCATGCCCGCAAGGGGACCTTTGCCGCCAAAAAAGTCGGTAATGATGCGGACCTCCTTGTCCAGCAATCGAAGTAACGGAGCCGGTTCCCTCGTGACGACGATGACTTCCCGGCAAATCTGCCTCATGACCCTGATCTGCCGCTCAATAAGCGTCTCCCCTCCAAAAGGAAGCAGCGCCTTCGGATCGCCGTTCATCCGCGTATTAGGCCCACCGGCTAAAATAAGGCCTGTCAGCATGGCGATTTCCTCCTTGCCAGTCATTTTCGTTTGCTATGACCATCAGCATCCGAATCATTCAGCATTTGTTCCACCAGGGGAATTATGACTTCCTCCTCGAGTCTGAAATGCTTCTTAAGAAGGCCGCAGCCTTGCATAAAACAGCCGACCGCTTCCGCCACCGCAGCTGCGTGCGGCCGAAGTCCGAATTCGTCCAGTCTTTGAAGGAACGTTTCAAGGCTGGCGGTGCCCAACTGGTGGTCTTTTTCCATTGCCCAGATCGAATCCTTGATCTTCGGCGCATGCTTATTAAAAAAATAATCGTCGAGCAAAGGCTGCAGTTCTTTCTCTTCCCAGGTCGCATGGCGTTCCAGTTCATTCATGTACGCGATCAGCGGCTGCTTGATGCGCCGCATTTCATGCGCCACCGTCAATACATCCGGCATCCGGTCGGCCCGTTCCACCGCCGCTTCGAGCTCTGCTATGGTTTGTTTCATTTTCAAGTGCTCGTCCCTCATCCGTTCCAACATGACAACCAAATCCGATGGACGTGCAGCATTCAAGAACCGATCTTTTCCCCGTTCCATCAATCAGACCTCCTACATGTGGTGGATTCAGCATATCGCGTACCCCGGATTTAAGCTGTGATTTTTGTCACAGTTTAGACAAAAAAACTGCAGCGGCTCTTCACGCGTGCCGCTGCAGTCCCCTGTTCCTTATTCATTGGATTTCCCGTCTTTATTCGAAGTTCAAAAGCCCCTTCTTCAGCGCAAATTTCACAAGCTCCGGGCGCGTCTTTAGCTTTAGCTTTTCCATCACATTGCTTTTGTGCGTTTCCACCGTCTTGACGCTGATAATCAATTGATCGGCTATTTCTTTATTGGAATACCCTTTGGCGACCAGCGCCAATACTTCCTTCTCCCGTTCGGATAGCGTGTCGAAAGGGCCTGTGTTCTCGCCTTGCTTCAGCCGTTCCAGATACTCGCCCATTAAACGTTTGGTCGCGCTCGGATACAAGTATGCGTTTCCTTCCGCTACGGATTGAATGGCCGCAAGAAGTTCTTCGTGCGGCGCGCTTTTCAAAATATAGCCCGACGCCCCGGCTTGAATCGCCCTGAACAAATATTCCTCGTCATCGTGCATGGTCAATATCAGCACCGTCGTATCCGGCTGCTTCTGCTTCAGCTCGGCGGCAGCCGTCAGGCCGTCCTTACCGTGCGGCATGCTTAGATCCATCAGCACGACATCGGGGTTCAGCTCTCCGGCAAGGCGAATCGCCTCGTCGCCGTCCGCCGCTTCCCCTACGACTTCCATGTCATGCTTGCCGTGGAGCAGCAGATTCAACCCCGATCGTACAACGGCATGGTCGTCGACTACCATGATTTTTATCATACGATCACCCTCCTCTTTATCATACCCGGTCTCAAAACCGCTCATCCTCCATCAGCTTGCCGATCCGCTGCGCCGCCAGCGTCACCGCGGCTATATCCTCCTCGCTAAACAGACGGCCCGTACGGGAACCCACCAATATCACACCCCGGCTCTCCCTCTGTACGACAACGGGAGCCGTGACGGAGGTTCGCAATCTTTCCGCAAGCGTAAGGGGACATTCGCGATACAGGTGGACCATAGCCTCATCGGTTTCGTTCCATGCTATCGTCCGTCCGATCCGAATCGTCAGACCGCCCACACCCCGCCCCGAGCGAAACGTCATCGTTTCGCTCCGCTCTGTCTCATTACCGGAAAACAATGTCCAGCGAAACAGACGGCCATCGCCAACGCCTAAGGCCAGTGCGGCAAAGTCTCCTGATACCAAGGATCGGATCATACACAACTCGTTTAGAATCCGGTTGTGCTCCGTGTCCACCCTTCTCGCCTCCCTCCATGCTGCTCCGTGCACTTCTCCAACCGAAATCCATATCCCGATGCTTTTCATTGTAACCGCTGCAGCTTCGTTTGTAAGTCAGGGAATACCCTGATTTCCCGGTCGGGGAATATGCCGCAATTCAGGATTTCCCCCCTGAATATCAGAGGATTCCCCGATAACGCCGGGTCATTGGAGTTGGTAAGATAAATACAAAGAATGCAAAAAGGAGGAGGCGCGGATGATTCATCATTATCCGGTTAATCATACATCGGACGCCGTTCGGTTTCAAACCCGGGGGCTGCAGCAGTATTTTACGGAAGAGAATGTTGAACGGCTTACCGGTATCATGTATTCGAAAAAGGTGAAGAAGGGCTCCCGCCTTTTCCGGGAAGGCGATAAAGCCGAATACTTGTATTACATCAAACAAGGCCGCGTCAAAATCACCAAATCGGCCGATAACGGCGGTACGTTCACCTTGTATCTGCACCACGACGGAGACTTGATCGGCTATGGAGACGGCATGGCGAGCTCGGCTTACCTCCTCAGCGCAGAAGCGCTTGAGAATTGCGACCTTGGCCTGATTCAGCAAAAGGATCTTGAGGTTCTGCTTTGGCAGCATGGCGATCTTGCGGTAGAATTCATGCGCTGGCAGGCGACGATGCACCTGCTGACACAAACCAAATTCCGCGATTTGATGATGTTCGGTAAGCCCGGGGCGCTCTGCTCCCTTCTCATTCGCCTGAACAATTCCTACGGGGAGCCCTTCGGTGAGTACAGCCGCATCTCGGTTAAGCTGAACAATACGGAAATGGCCGAAATGATCGGCGCCACCCGGGAAAGCGTCAACCGGATGCTGAACGATATGAGAAAGGAAAACATCCTCGACATGGTTAACGGTTATTTCATTATCAAGGATTTGACTTATTTGCGCGATATCTGCCACTGTGAAAATTGTCCGAAGCATATTTGCCGTATTTAAGGCCAAACGTATGGATCAGGTTCCTTGGAGCAACAGACTCAAAGACTTTTTCTTATCCTGTGATGCGAATCATATCGCAGCTTTACCGCTTGATGTACAGTGAAGTCGTGAAAGGAAAGTCCACTGCTGTTGAGGAGATGGTTGCCATGATGAATGTTTTAAGAGAGCATGTTTATGCCGCCGGCCTGCTTCTTGTCCTTCGCATCTATCTTGGCTGGATGTGGCTGACATCGGGTTGGCACAAGCTAACGGGTGAGTTTGACTCGACAGGCTTTTTGAACAACGCAATAAACAAACCGGTTCTCGATCGAGCGACAAACGAATTAATCTATCCTAACTATACTGCATTTTTGAACCATTTCGCACTGCCTAACGCGAAACTGATCAACTTCATCATCCCTTTGGGAGAAACGCTGGTCGGTCTCGGTCTGATTCTTGGCGCCTTAACGACGGCCGCCGCCGGCTTTGGATTATTGATGAACTTCATGTTTCTTTTCGCCGGAACGGTAAGCACAAACCCGTGGATGATTCTGCTCGGCGGAATCGTGTTGGTCGCGGGCGCCAATGCCGGCAAATTCGGCGCCGACTATTACTTGCTGCCGCTGCTGCGCAAATGGTTTCACCTGAATTATAGGAACGGCGGGCATAACCCGATAGCCAAAAGCCGCATGAAGGTGCCGGCCCATAAATAATCCATTCGGAAAACAAATCAAGACCGGGCAGCAGCAAGCTTAGCCGGTCTTGATTTGTTTCACTTTTTGCGCCGCGAGCATTGTACCGGTTCTTCCTTCTTTGCTAAGATAAGAAATGAACCCGGCAGGAAGGAGGATTGTATTGAAGCCTAAAACAAGCAAGACTCACCCTGAGGTCATTGGCCAGAATGTCGCTGAATTACAAAAACAGCTGGATACCCATATCGCCGATCCATCCTTTCGCGATCTTCTGAAGCAATCGTTAAACCAGCTGGCGAATGTCAAATTTGCACTGGACGAATCCTCTATTGTTGCCGTCACCGACCATCGCGGAATCATTCAATATGTGAATCACAATTTTTGCCGAATTTCCAAATATGACCGCGATGAACTGATCGGTCAGGACCATCGGATTATCAATTCCGGCTTTCACAGCAAAGAGTTCATGAAAGAGCTGTGGAGAACGATCTCCTCCGGACTGGTGTGGCGGGGAGACATCAAGAACAAAGCCAAAGACGGCACCTACTATTGGGTAAACACCACCATCGTGCCGTTTCAAGACGACAATGGGCGTCCTTACCAGTATCTAGCCATTCGCAACGAGGTGACCCGGCTCAAAAAGGTAGAAGAAGAATTGAAGCATATGATGGGGCATGTCATGCAGGTTCAGGAAGACGAGCGGCGCAAATTTTCACGGGAGCTGCATGACGGGATCGGACAGAGCCTCTTTTCCCTGCTCATTGAAATTGACCGTTTAATCGGGGAAACCGGAGTGCAGCAGCTGGGCGACCTGCGAAACAGAGTGGCAGGAATTATCGAGGATGTGCGCGGATTAGCGTGGGAATTGCGCCCGTCCGTCCTGGACGACCTTGGCGTCGTTCCGGCCATCCGTTCCTACATCGACAGCTATTCCAACCACTACGGCATCAAGGTTCATTTTGACTGCAATCTTCGCAGACGCTTGGAGGCCAAAAAAGAGACGACCATTTACCGTGTCATTCAAGAGGCTTTAACCAATCTTGCAAAATACGCGGATGTGGCCGAGGCACGCGTAAGATTTCATGAGTTCGATGATTATATTGAAGTCAGTGTTGAGGATCAAGGCAAGGGCTTTATCCGTGGAACCGGCGCCAAAGGCGTAGGGCTTTTCAGCATGGAAGAGAGAGCCCGGTCCGTGCATGGCCAGTTTTCCGTCCAATCCAAGCCCGGAGAAGGAACCAAGGTCACTTTAATCGTTCCCAAATAATCGTGTATGGATAATCAAAACAGTCTGCACCTTGCGAACTGCCCTCCAAGGGTTAGCGATGTCTAACAATGGAGTGCCGTTTCACCTAATGGCAGACTGTTTTGTTGTTATTTATCGTTTTAGTTAGACCATTCCCGTCCCAAGAAGGACTCAGGATCGATATCCTGCTGTTGGATTTTCCTAATCAGGGTCGAATGGTCCAGCTCCAACAATTGCGCGGTCTGACGAATCGACTTGCTTTTTTTCAACGCTTGGATAATGAGATTCTTTTCAAACTCCATCCGGGCCTGGCGCAGGGGGACAATCGTATCCCTGTTCTGCTGCAATACGGGGGCCGTTCCCAAAAATTCAGGCAAATCGTCTGCCGTAATTTCTTTGCTTTTGGACAGTACGATCATGCGCTCAATGATATTTTTTAACTGCCTCACATTGCCGGGCCAATGATATCCCATCAAGCGGTTCAATACGACGGGACCTATTTCTGCATCCCGATCATAGATTTGGTTGAATTCATTTAAAAAGTGTGCGGCTAATATAGGAATATCTTCTTTACGTTCCCTGAGCGGAGGTATGGTAAACGGAATGACATTAATGCGATAATATAAATCCTCTCGAAACGTTCCTTCCGCCACCATCTTTTCCAAGGATCGATTGGTAGCGGCAATCACCCGCACATCAACAGGAACAGGCTTTCCGGAACCGATGCGCCGGACTTCTTTTTCCTGCAGCACCCTGAGCAGTTTAGACTGCATGGCAAAAGGAAGCTCCCCGATTTCGTCAAGAAAAATCGTCCCTTTATGAGCCATTTCGAATAATCCTGCCTTCCCGGTCGGCTGTGCGCCTGTAAATGCCCCTTTTTCATACCCGAAAAGCTCGGATTCAATGAGATTTTCAGGGATAGCCGAACAGTTGACGGTCATATAGGGTTGGTTTACCCGCTGGCTCATTTGGTGAATCCATTTGGCCAACACTTCCTTCCCTACTCCAGATTCTCCTAAAATAAGCACCGTAGACGATGTGGCTGCGACATGCTTGGCCGATTCAAACAACCGGATCATATGCGGGCTGCGAATAACAGGGCCATTGTCGATCTGTTGAAGCTTTAATAATTCCGTTTCATAGTGTTTAATTAATGCGCTTTTCCGTTCGATTTCCTGCTGGAGCTCGGCAAGGTTCGTAATATCCCTGACACTGCATACGATTCTCCATAATTCCCCTTCATCATTTAAAACCGGAACCCCGGTGACGAGTAAGCGCTTTCCATTCATTTTGTTTATGATCGTGACGGTTTGCAAGGTTTCCATAACACCGGGAATGGCGGATTGCGACAGCACTCCTGCTTCAACCAAATCCTGGGCGCGTTGACCGATCACATCATCTATGCGAATCCCGGTTAATTTCTCATAGGCTTTATTCACCAGTACGGTTCTGCCATCACCATCAGCAACCCAAATTCCATCGAACAATGCGTTTATAATGGTATGCCATTCACTCTCTCTTGCAGAAGGCAGGCTTGACGCATCCATCTCCATGCTCGTCAACCTCCAATGTCGGGGATTTCATCCATAATTTATGAAATACATCCTTCATTATAATGGAAAGAAAGAATAAAAGTCATCCCCTTAACGTTACCGGGAAATGCGGCGCGGCCCATTTTGTTATCAAGCCTTAACCGGATAAGATCGCGTTGAGGTTGCCGTCCGGGTCTTTGAAAAACATTTTGTTCCTCCCTTCCAAGTCGCTTAATTCCAATAACGTGATATCCTCCCGTATCAACAGCCATTTCATCCGCTCATACCGTTGAGGGTCGACTTCAAACACAAGATGAGGATCACTCAAGGAGATGGCAAGTTGATTTTGCTTTTCTTTTTTGATCGCTCCCGGAATAATATCCAGGATCATTCCACCGATATCATATCTTGTGAATTCTGAACCGGAGGAAACCTCCTTCAAACCCAAAGTCTCTCCATAAAATTTGACGGACTCCCGGAGGTTAGAGCTCGAGACCACAAAGCGAATACCCAGAATAGGATCCATTGGATTCGGAAAACTCATCTAACCGTCCCCCTCTCGTGTCAATAATGAATATACATTTACATACTGCTTCTGAAAATTAAAAATAAGGAGCCGCTCATTAACAATAAGGCCAGAAGCCTCTGCCAATCAAAAGCGATTCGCGGAACACCGAAAAAACCGAAATGATCGATGATCATGCTGATGACGATTTGTCCGCTAATCATGGCCAGAAGCATCGATGCCGCTCCGATCCGGGGTACGCTGATGATCGTCGTGAAAATGACCGCCGCTCCCATAAGTCCTCCAACCAGCTGCCATTTCGGAACCGTCACTGCCTGAAGGAGGTTTCCCCTGCCAAAAAATAAAACAATGATCGCCAAAATTAACGTACCCACTGCAAAATTGACAAAAGCGCCTTCCAACGTGCCTATTTTTTTACCTAAAGCACTGTTGATGGAAGCCTGGGCTCCCCATATCGCTCCTCCAACTATCGTCAACAGGAAAAACCAAAATTGCGTCATCCGTTCAGCCTCCATTTACTCTCTGCGGCTTCATTTCCATCCCCTATTAGCATTTAAAGAGCAATTTTCATGCCAGCTTTACTTTTTTGACCTTCTTTCCTGAATCAATGGAGTATTCCCATCCTTCACTTCCATTCGCTGGTGCGGCCTCCTTCTCCATCGGTGCAATTCACCACCATTCGGTGCAAAAAAACACCAAAAACTGATTGAAACATGCAGCCTCTTGCTTCCGAGGGATCAAACTTTTTCATCATATGCGGGGAAATACGCACGAAAGGCTTGAGGTTGACGATTATTTTATGATTGGAGCAAAGTTTGGCATGGAAAATGCTGTGTATATCATTGACACGTAAAATTCGAGGAGGATGCTCATGCAATTAACACATAGCAAGGAAGCCCGCCATATTCTCGGTGTGGTAAAGCAATTGGCGAAAGAAAACTTCGCCGCCCGTGCAAGCCAATACGATCTTGAAAGCCGTTTTCCTTATGAAAACTATCAGGATTTACGGGAGCACGGGATTCTCTCCCTCATGGTCCCCGAGCGGTATGGGGGGCTTGGAGCCAATTCCCGGTTAATGGGGGAAGTTCTTAAAGAACTGGCGAAAGCGTGCGGTTCCACCGCAAATACTTTTAATATGCATTGTACGGTCATCAATATTTTGAAGGAAATGGCAAATGAGGAGCAAAAGCAGCGATTGTTCAGGGAAGTGGTTGAGCATGGGAAATTGTTCGCATCTGTTACCAGTGAACCTACAAGCAGTTTAAGGGGGAATTTCAAGCCAAGCACCATCGCCCGCAAGGTGGACGGCGGTTACGTCGTTTCCGGTGTAAAGCATTTCGCCTCGTTAAGCTCAGCGGCGGATTATTTCAATACGCTGTGTCAAATCGAAGGCACCACCTCGGTGGAAGACGGCCTTATCATGCTGACAATTCCCAGCGGCACTCCGGGGATAACGGTTGAAGATACCTGGAATGCCATGGGGATGCGGGGAACGGCCAGCCATACCATTCATTTTAAAGAGTGTTTTGTAGAAGAAGCGAATGCGATCGGAGAACCCGGGGATGCCGTTCGTAAAAATGTGAGTGACGGTTATGCCTTTGGCTTCGCTGCCGTCGGCATAGGTCTGGCGGAGGCCGCTTTGGATTTTACCGTCAGTTATGCCCAAAACACCACATTTAAACCGGAAATTCATCCGATCAGCCATTATCCTACGATTCAGCATCGTGTCGCTGAAATGGCTCTGGAAATTGAAGCTGCGAAGCAGCTGCTTTATCAAGCTGCGGACGCACGTGATTACGGTACCGCGGAAGACCGGATTCTGCCTGTAACGATCGCCAAATATGTCGGAACAGAGGTTTCCGTCAAAGTAACCGATTTAGCTATTCGTGTATGCGGAGGCAGAGCTTACATGAAAAAATTTCCCCTGGAAAGAATCCACCGCGATGCCCGTGCCGGAATGGTCATGCCGCCGAATAATGACAAATGCTTGGAAATTATCGGAAAGGCGAGCCTGGGCCTTGATGTGAACGCGGGCTGGTTGGAAAAAAAATCATAATTAAGAAAGGAGTTAACTTATGAAAACCGATACCACGCTTTTGCCTCAAGCGGTCGTCGATCAGCTTCAAGGAGAAAAATTGGCGTTCGCGGTCACCACCAATGCGGACAACGAAATCTATTCGACGGCGATCTCCTGGTTGGCGGCCGTCAATCCCCATCTGATTCGCTTTGCGGTTTCGCCCAAGTCACCCTTGATCCGCAACGTGAATGAACGTCCAAGGATGCAAATTTTATTTTCCATTCCGGAGCATACGTTAGCCGTTACGGGAACTGCCCGTGTTCTGCCCGATCCCATTCCCGATATGCCGTTTCCCATGCTTTGTGTGGAATTGGCCATTGACAGAGCGGACGACATTATGTTCTACGGGGGTAAGGTTACCTCCGAGCCCAAGTATATCAAAACGTATGCTGCCGATTTGTCCCAAAAATTGGACACGGCTGTTTATACGGCCTTACGTAAACCGGTCTAAAACCAAAAAGGAGCGATGCATAATGAAATTATCCCGAATTGATCATGTAGCTTTGTCCGTGAAGGATGCCATGAAATCAAAGGATTTTTACAGCCGGATTTTGGGCTTGCCGGAAATTCCAAGGCCCAATTTCAGCTTCCCCGGAATATGGTATAAATTAGGCGATATTATGATTCATATCATTCAACAGCCAGATCAGCCCGAGCATGTTGATCGGGCGAAATTGTCCGCACAGGACGCCCATGTTGCTTTTTTTGTTGACAATGAAGAAGAACTCCAAAAGGTTATCCAAAAAGTCGAATCCGAAAATATTCCCTGGTATGAGCTGGAAAACGCCCCCAGCGGATTGCGTCAGGTCTTCTTTAAAGACCCTGACGGACATATGATCGAAATTGTCACCCCCAATCCTGCAAGCCCTTACTACGAATCGGTCTATTTGAAATATTATGTGTGATGCTCATCGATAAAGCGAAGCACAAAAAACGTCTGACGATCATGCGGTCGTCAGACGTTTTTTGGGAACAGGCCTACCACGCGGCCACTTCTCCATCCGTCCTCGGATCGGTAGCTCCGGATAAAACGCCGGTTTCAGGATCACGCCAAATGATTTGTCCCCGGCCAAAGCCATCCTCTTTTAATACGACATTCACCTGATGCCCCTTGCGTATTAATGCTCTGGCTATCTCGCTGGAGAAGCCCGCTTCAACCTCCACCGTTTTATCCCTGGTCCATAACCAACGCGGTGCATCCAGGGAAGCCTGGGGATTTAAATGGAAGTCAATCGTATTCATAATGACCTGAACATGACCCTGAGGCTGCATGAATCCGCCCATCACACCGAATGGGCCGACCGGTTGACCGTCCTTTGTCAGAAACCCCGGAATAATCGTATGGTAGGTTTTCTTGCCCGGTTTTAACGCATTGGCATGATCCGGGTTCAGGGAAAAGGTATGGCCGCGGTTTTGCAGCGCTATGCCTGTACCCGGAACGACGATACCTGATCCAAATCCCATATAATTGCTTTGAATAAAGGATACCATATTCCCTTCCCCATCCGCAGCGGCCAGATAAACGGTTCCTCCCCTCGGCGGATGTCCGGGTTCGGGCGCAAGAGCCTTTTGACCAATCAGGGCGCGGCGTTCCGCCGCGTACTGCTCACTTAACAGTTCTTCTGCCGTGACCTTCATGTCTGAAGGCTGGGTAATATACTTCCTTCCATCGGCAAAAGCGAGCTTCATGGCCTCGATTTGCCTGTGATAGGTTTGCACGCTCTCTTTCTCCGGGAAATCGAATCCCTTCAGGATATTCAAGGCATGGAGCGCAACCAGGCCTTGCCCGTTAGGCGGGATCTCCCACACATCATACCCCCGGTAATTGACCTTAATGGGGTCCACCCATTCCGGGGCATATTCCGCTAAATCTTCCTTCCGCAAAAATCCGCCATGCTCTTGAAAGAAGGCATCGATCCGTTCGGCAAGCTCCCCGCGGTAAAAGGCTTCTCCATTCGTTTCGGCAATCAGCCGCAGGGTCGCCGCATGTCCGGTCGACCGCCAGATCTCCCCCGCCTTCGGAGCTCTTCCTCCTGGTGCAAAGGTATCGAACCAGGGCCGGAACTCTTCCCCTTTAAAGCTTTCTTTATAGTCCTCATAATAAAGCTGCCAAAACTTTGCCAGCGTCGGGGAAACAGGGTAACCGCTTTCGGCATAGTCGATAGCCGGGGCCAGCACCTGCGTCAAAGGCAGCTTTCCGTACTTCCTCGACAGTTCGGCCCAAGCGCCGACAGCCCCGGGGACCGTAACGGGAATCATGCCGCGCTTAGGCATCTCATGATCATAACCAGCCGCTTTGACGGCTTCCATCGTCAGCTTTTTGGGGGCTGGACCCGAGGCGTTGAGGCCATGCAGCCTTCCATTAACCCAGACAAGCGCAAAAGCGTCCGAGCCGATTCCGTTCGATGTCGGCTCGACTACCGTTAAGCAGGCTGCCGTCGCAATGGCTGCATCAATGGCATTCCCGCCTGCTTTCAAGATTTGCAAACCGGCCTGCGCTGCCAGCGGCTGAGAGGCGGCCACCATCCCTTTTCGTCCATAGACCACATTTCGCCGGGAAGGATACGGATAATAGTGAGCGTCGTAGGTTACTGTCAAGGGCTTTCCCCCATTCTAATAAAGTTAAGGAAGCTTATATTTTATGATATAATTGGCGAGGAGAACATTCCACCTAATGAGGTTTCCATGTATATGTAATTATACATATTCTCCGCTATCCTTTCATCTGTGTCTTTTTATTGCGGCCAGGTCCTTGCATCTAAGGTCATTCGTATAACCAAATCCGGAAACGGTTGTCTCTTTAGCGCCATATATAGCTTTTAAAGAAGTAATCCCTATTCCGCCAAAGTACGAGCAGCACCAGAAGTGAGCCTGCAAGCATCAAAAAGAAGCCTGCATACAACCCCGTTGGCGAAAAGAGAACGTCGGTCATCCGCAACGCTTTATCGTCCATCAGCCGGCCCCTGGCTTCTCTTTGTTCAATGAACAGTTGTTTAATGAGATCATTATTCCTCAGTGCGATTTGCAGTGCGGTAAACTCCTCCAATTTGGATACGGCGATACTTGCGAGGGCTAACCAAAACCCGATCGCTTTAGGCCTCAGTATGAGCCAAATCACAAGCGCATCCAGAAGAAGCAGCGTTCCCAGAAAAATGAAAAACAAATGCGGTTTCCCTTCGCTGTGAAAAAGGATATAATCGCTCTTCGATGGATAGGTTACTGCCATAAACAACGATTTGAGGAAAGCACTGGCGAACACGCCAAACAGAAAATAAATGGATTTTGTCTTCATAAACATCCTCTCAACCGCTTCCGCATAGGATATGCTCCGGTTTATTTGTTCCATTTTTCATACGGTGAATTATAAAATGAATAACATCAACGGCATGGTATGATGATGGGCCGCATGATGAATCATAAGCGGGATTAGCCGCGCGATAACGCCTTAACGCGTTACGATCTATCATGATTGTATCGTCGGATGATCCAAGGGATCAAGAAAAATTTGCATATTCCTTGCCGCGGCACTCCATCCTCTTACTTTTGCAGCGAAAACCTGTTGTTTTGTATTCCGATTAATATTTATTTTGAACCAACGTGTTCCTTTTTTCGTTTGGCTTCGTTATTTAGTGTGAGAGGTGGGGCCCCGATGAAAGAACCTTTTATCGAGATATACGATCGTTTTTTTAGTGATATTTACCGGTATGTTTACATGAAATTAGGCAACAAATGGGATACCGACGACATCGTAAGCGATATTTTCCGCAAGGCGTTTGAACGCTATGCTTCACTTCAGGAGCAGTCGAGTGCGAAAGCATGGCTTATTACGATCGCCCGCAATACCATCATCGATTTTTACCGCAAGAAGAAGGATACGTTCATCGGCGAGGGAATGGATAGGCTGATTCAGCCGTTCTCCTTTGAAGAACAGGTAGAGCTTAAAGAGGATATGGAATGCCTGCAAAAAGCATTGTCCTCTCTCTCCGAAGAAGACCAGGAACTCATTCAGCTAAGATATTTTGCAGAATTAAAGTACAAAGAGATGACGGAGATTGCAGGTAAGTCGGAGGAAACCATCAAGACGCGTGTCTATCGTTTAATCAAAAAGCTGGGCGTGCTTGTTAAGCAATGTTTGGAAGGAGAGAAAATCGGTGGATGATCATCAAGTCGAGCAAGCTTTAAAGGAATTAAAAAAACGGATACCTGTCAATATGGAACTCAAACAACGGCTTGGAAAAGCGTTCAAACGGCGGCAAAGACAGCGAACTTTGCAAAAATGGGGTCTTGCCGCGGCGCTCCTGTTGTTGGCAGGGACATTTATGCTTCAGGGCCCGGGAGGGCTGCAAACGGTTCAGGCTCAGGAGCTGCATGTGCAAAACCAGATATCCTTTATCGATATAGGCTCCGGAAGCCCGTTAGGAGTTTCCGAGTACAAAGGAACGGTATACCTCCCGGTTGCCGGAAAGGGCTTGTTCGCCTATGACCAAAGCGGATTTCACCAGCTGCTTCAGCAGGAAGTCAACGAGGCCAAAATCAATCAGGACGGAAGCAAGCTGATTCTGCAAACCGGCGGCACGCTGGGCGTTTATGATGTTGCGCAAAAGAAGTATACAGAGCTCCTTAAAGGCGATGGTTCTGCGGTATTCTATGAACAGCCTTCCTGGAAGGATCATCAAACCATCCTGTATGTCAAAAAAGTGCTGGAACAACAAGAGCATGGATTTACAGTGAAAGAATCCGGCATCTACGAAATGACTCTGGACAGCCTGGCGCCGACAAAGCTTGGCGATGGAGCATCTCCCTCCTATGTTAACGGAGAGAAAGCCATCGTATTTGAAAAAACGGCAGACACCCGGTCTGAAGTGGTCTTCAAAGATTTAGCCAGCGGCCAAGAGACCGTGATTGATGAAGGGCGGAATCCCGCCGTTTCTCCCAATGGAAAATATATCGCCTATATTACATCCGAGAACAACCGACGTGAGCTGCAATCCCATGTGTATGCGGAGGATACGGTAGACCAAATCCGGATTTCCGATATTGACGGCAAAACCAAGCGAGTGGTAACTTCCAATACGCCAAACCGCCAAACCCATGAACAGGACCTGCCTAAAGGACTTACGCCGGGCGATACGCCGCAAGTGCTCAAGGTTACAGGCTTGTACAGCTATTATCATCCCGTTTGGAGCAGCGATTCCCAAAGCTTGTTTGCTTTGAAAAGCAAGAACTCGGAAGGCTCGACCATGAGTGTGATGCGCATTGATTTCTCGAAAAAGGCGCTGCAGGAAGAAGAAACGGTCCGTGCTTTTAATCAGGCGAAGATTCTGCGCGACCTTGATTTTGCCCGGAGTCTCTTGAAAGATCATCAGGACTTCCTCATCGTTTCCAATCCGCACCAAGTGAGCTATACCATTACAGGTTCGGGAACGGAGAATAACAGGCCTTATGTGGATGTGGAAGAACATTGGGCCTATACCGCTAATCCGTATTATTCCTTCAGCCACGTCCGATACTATCTTACGCCAAAAGAACAAGGTTATCTTATTGATGAAACGAAGGACCTGCCGGGAGGGGGATCGATACTTCAGCAGCCGGACGGATTCATCGTGATGGAAAAGGATGACGGCTCGAAGCAAAGGCTCTTTTCAGCCGATACCCTTCCAAACGAGCTTCGGCCCGAAGGAAATTTTCGTATTTCGTCGTTAGCCTACCTTTCGAAGCAGAATCAGGTTATTTTCTCTCTCCAGGTTTTACAGGATCCGGGCATCGGTCAGGCGTCCTCCGTGAAGGTCGTTACTTATGACATAGCCAACGGAACGTTCAAGCTATTGGAGCATGTCACCGCCATGAACGGCATGAAGAATGTTGGCGTAGAAGGAATCATCGTATCGCCGGACGGCCGGTACGCAGCGCTGGATCTTTTCTCGGACGATGATAAGCAGTTCCAATCCCATGTTCTTCTATTGGACATCGAACAAGGTACCTCATCCATGCTCGAAGATGCGCTCTCCGCCACAAAAGTGGAAGGAACGCACACTTACTTCTGGGATCGGAACCAGCTGCATTTCATCCTCACCAGCCATGGGCAGCAGATGCATTATCAATGGAACGCGGCGGCTCAAGTCGTCGAGCTTCCTTAATCCTCATCGCCTCTCCGCGAGATAAGCAAGGAGCAGTCTAAAGCTGCAATGACAGCTTCAGACTGCTCCTGTTGGTCTTGCCCTATGATGCATTTAATCCAAACGTAGGTTTACTTACGAATGGAAATCCTGACCGGAACGAACTTCCTTGACATAGCCGGCGCGGATGACAAAATCGCCGAAGTGCTCGCCTTCCCGCCGTTCCTTTGCATAATGAGTAAGAATCGGTTTTAACGACTCCAGAATTTCCGCTTCGCCGATGTTTTCCTTGTACAGCTTATTCAGCCGGTTTCCGGTAAAGTCGCCTCCCAAGTACATGTTGTATTTGCCGGGCGCCTTGCCGATAAACGCGATTTCCGCCAACATCGGTCGGGCGCAGCCATTCGGACAGCCGGTCATGCGAATGACGATCTCCTCGTCGCGCAAGCCCGCTTCCTCCAGCATCGGCTCGATCTTATCCAGCAGCGTAGGAAGGTAGCGCTCCGATTCGGCCATCGCCAATCCACAGGTCGGCAGCGCCACACAGGCCATGGAATTTCTCCGCAATGCGGTATAGTGGGCCCCGTCGGTAAGCCCGTATTGCTTGATCAGTTCCTCAATCTTTTTCTTCTTCTGGCTGCTTACGTTGCCGATGATCAGGTTCTGGTTCGGAGTGAGCCGGAAATCTCCGGAATGCACCTTGGCGATTTCCCGCAGACCCGTCATCAGAAGATAGCCGCCATCGTCTTTGACCCGGCCGTTCTGGATAAAGAGCGTGAAGTGCCATTTTCCGTTGGTTCCCTTTACCCAGCCATAGCGGTCCCCGTTGTGGTCAAAATGGTAAGGACGCGCTTCCTCAAGCTTCCACCCTAGACGTTCGGTTAGCTCATTGATGAACCAGTCGATGCCGCGGTCGTCGATCGTGTACTTGAACCGCGCGTGCTTACGGACCGAGCGATCGCCGTAATCCCGTTGGATCGTGACCGTCTTCTCCGCGACGTCGATGACTTGCTCCGGCGAGCAGAACCCGATCACTTGACCGATCTGGGGATAGGTGTTCGGATCGCCGTGCGTCATCCCCATGCCTCCGCCTACCGTGACGTTGAAGCCCTTCAGGCGTCCATCTTCGACAATCGCGATAAAGCCCAAATCCTGAGAGAATACGTCTACATCGTTGGAAGGCGGGACGGCTATGCCGATTTTAAACTTCCGGGGCAGATAGACAGGCCCGTATATCGGCTCCTGCTCTCCCCCGTTATCCCGGCTATCCACCACTTTTTCCCCGTCAAGCCAGATCTCGTGGTAGGCTCTGGTCCGGGGATTGAGGTGCTCGCTGATCCGGCGGGCCCACTCGTATACTTCGGAGTGAACCGCCGACTGGTACGGATTCGGGTTGCACATGACGTTGCGGTTTACGTCGCCGCAAGCGGCTAGCGTGCTCAGCAGCGCATCGTTGACTTCCCGTATCGTATTCTTCATGTTCCACTTGAGTACGCCATGCAGCTGGAAGGACTGACGCGTCGTCAATCGAATCGTTCCGTTCGCATATTTCTGCGCGATGCGGTCCATCATCAACCACTGATCAGACGTAACCACCCCGCCTGGCGCACGCACGCGCACCATGAACTGATAAGCCGGCTCCAGTTTCTGCTTCTGCCGTTCGTTGCGCAAATCCCTGTCGTCCTGCATGTAGCTGCCATGAAATTTCATCAACCGGTTATCGTCTTCGGGTATGGAGCCTGTGATCACATCTTCCAGCGTTTCTGCAAGGCTTCCCCGCAAATAATTGCTTCTTTTCTTAATTTCCTCTACATCACTGTGCGGCGCACTGTTCGGTGATAGTAAATTATTTTCTGACATGTTGGATTTTCTCCTCTCGCGATCTTCGGGACTCGGACTTAATAAACATCCCGCTGATAACGTTTCTGCTGTTGCATACGGGTCAAATATTCCGCGGCTTCCTCAGGGCCCAAGCCTCCCTCTTTTTCGAGGATCGTGATCAGAGCCGCATGGACGTCATGCGCCATCTTCTTCTCGTCGCCACAGACATACACACAGGCTCCTTCCTGCAGCCATTGGTAGAGGTCCCGGCTCTTTTCAAGCATACGGTGCTGTACGTACACCTTCTTGTCGGTATCGCGGGAGAACGCGACATCCATACGTGTCAGCACGCCCTCCTTCAGCCAACGCTGCCATTCGATCTGATAAAGGAAGTCCGTGGAGAAATGCTGATCGCCGTAGAACAGCCATGTTTTGCCTTCGGCTCCGATCTCCTCCCGTTCTCCGAGGAAGGCCCTGAACGGAGCGACCCCGGTACCCGGTCCAATCATAATGATCGGCGTATCCGGATTCTCCGGAAGCTTGAAGTTCGGGTTATGCTGAATGTACACAGGCAGCGTATCGCCCGGCTGTACCCGCTCCGCAAGCTGAACGGAGCAGACGCCGTACCGGTTTCGTCCATGAGCCTCGTAGCGAACCGCGCGGACCGTCAGGTGTACCTCACCCGGGTACGCTTTCGGGCTGCTCGCGATCGAGTACAGACGGGCAGGCATCTTCCGAAGGATCGATACGAATTCGCCCGCAGGCACACCTTTAAGCGAGTAATCCTGTACCAGATCCAACAGATCCCGCCCGTTGAGATACGCTCTGAGCTCTTGTTCGCGTCCCGCCTCCAGAAGCTTTTTCAGCTCCTGGTTCGAAGTCAGCTTTGCCGCTTGCTCCAGCAACGGCTTGGTCAGAACGGTGATTTCATAATTACGAAGCAGCGCCTCCCGCAATGGCCGCTCTTCGCCATTCTTATTAATGGCAACGGGCTCCTCTGCCTTCCAGCCCATCGCTTCGATCAATTCATCCACAAGGCGGGGATGATTCTCCGGATAGATGCCCAGGCTGTCGCCCGGTTCATACTGAAGATTGGATCCCTCAAGGGACAGCTCAACGTGGCGAGTTTCCCGCTCCGATCCGCGGCCGTTCAGATTCAAATTTTCAAGAACCTCGGCATGGAACGGATTCGATCTCGAATATTCCGTTTCCGTCCCGCTCACGACCGCCGCGCCGGCTGCACTTGCGACGGCCGGGGCCGCCGATGCACCGCTGAGGGATTCCAGGACGCGGTTCATCCACTCTGCTGCAGGTTCTTCAAAGTCCACGTCGCAGTCGACGCGCGGGGTAAGCCGCCTTGCGCCCAGCTCTTCCAGGCGCTTGTCGAAATCCTTGCCCGTTTGACAGAAAAATTCATAGGACGTATCTCCGAGCGCGAGCACGGAAAACTGCGTGCCCTCCAATTGGGGCGCTCTCTTGCTGTAAAGGAACTCATAGAAAGCAATCGCGTTATCCGGCGGCTCTCCTTCCCCGTGGGTGCTCACCACAATGAGCAGGTTTTGGACCTTCTTTAAGCTATTCGGCTTGAAGTCGGCCATCGAAGAGAGCGATACCTGAAAGCCCCGCTCTTCCAGTTTCTTGGACAGCTTCTTCGCCAATCCTTGACTGTTGCCTGTCTGCGATCCGAAGAGTACGGTAACCTCCTTGGAAACGACCGCTTCATTCGCCGGCAAAGCCGCCAGCGGCGCAGGAACAGGCGTCACCGCGGCCGCCGAACCTTGAAGAGCCGTAAGATATCCGCTCAGCCAGATACGCTGTGCTTCCGTCAGCAGAGGCAGAACGCGATTGAGCAGTTCTACTTGCTCCTGATTAAAAGGGCTGTTTGTTACTTCCAGTTTCAACAATATCCACCTCGCAAAGCTTCCAAATGATATGAAATTCCCAGTATACACATCTTAATAATTTCCTACTATTCTGAACCTATCACAGCTGGCGGTGCAGGTCAATTAGAATAACCTTATAAGATTGATCAGATATATTAATAAATGCATAAATTCTAGAAGAATCTGCCCCGGGAAGCATCCGGTCACCAGAATCGCCGTCTTTTCTTTCACTGAAAAAGCAGCCGCCGCGGCGACTGCTTTGAATGTCTTTAAGAAAATAAAAAGCTGGCCTTTGACGGGGCGCTTTGAGCCCACTTATTGTAGCTTCAGAGTGCCTGAGCCAGGTTCGCGGACAGCTAGCCCCTTTTACCGTCGAGCTCGGCTTCGATACGGGAATGTTTGGAAGACTCATCCATACGCCAGTAGACGATGAAGCTCACGAAAATGCAGGCGGCTACGTAGAAATAGAAAAGCGACTCGGCTCCAATGCTCTTGAACCATAACGCGATGAACTCCGCCGTCCCTCCGAACACCGCAACGGTAATTGCGTAAGGGAATCCCACGCCAAGGGCGCGGATTTCGGTCGGGAACAGTTCGGCTTTCACGATCGCATTGATGGAAGTATAGCCGGTGACAATGATGAGACCTGCCAGCATGAGGAAAAATGCTCCGATAGGGTTCTTCATCTGCTCCAAGATCAGGAACAGCGGCACGGTCAGCAGCGTTCCGAGGATACCGAAACTAATCAATAGCGGGCGCCGGCCGATCCGGTCCGATAGCAGACCCGCGAGCGGTTGAAGCACGACGAATACCAGCAGGGCAATAAAGTTGATCCAGCTGACGACCTCCTTGCTGAGGCCCACCGTATTCACCATGAACTTCTGCAAATACGTCGTATAGGTATAGAAAGCGACGGTTCCTCCAAGCGTTAGTCCGACCACTGTCAACACCGCCTTGGGGTGTTTCATCAGGGTCCGAATGGTTCCGGCACGCTCCCTGCTTTCAGATCCCATTTTGGAGAATTGCTCCGATTCGTCCATCGTGCGGCGCAGCCACAATACGGCTAATGCTCCAACGGCTCCGATGAAGAAGGGAATACGCCAGCCCCAGGATTTCATATCGGGTTCGCTGAGTATTTGCTGGAGGATGATCTGGACGCCCAGCGCCACCAGCTGTCCGGCAATAAGCGTGACGTACTGGAAGCTCGAGTAGAAGCCGCGGCGGCCGCTGCTGGCCATCTCGGACAGGTAGGTTGCCGAGGTTCCATATTCTCCGCCCAGCGACAACCCTTGGAGCAAGCGTGCAAGCACCAGAATAATGGGGGCCAGCACGCCAATGGTGCCATAGCTTGGAGTACAGGCAATGATCAGGGAGCCACTGGCCATGACGGTGATGGAAAGCGTCAGCGCGGCACGGCGGCCATAACGATCGGCGTAGCGGCCCAGCAGCAGGCTCCCTAATGGGCGCATCAGGAAGCCGACGGCGAAGATTGCCGCCGTGTTGAGCAGTTGGCTGGTCGGGTCTCCCTTCGGGAAGAACTCAGACGAGAAATACACGGCGAAAGCTGCATATACGTACCAGTCGTACCATTCGATCAGATTTCCAACCGATCCTTTGAAGATGTTGCTTGTGATGCGTCGCGTGTTTGCACGCTCAATCGATTGAGTCATGGTGAAAACCTCCTTATGGGCCTTGCCTCGCCGAGGGACTGGTAAGGACGTTCCTCGTTGTAAAATTGGATATAACGAGCTATCCCTTGACGCAACGCGCGAGGGTCTTCGAATTCGTTTATGTGAAGTGAGAGCCCTGGTCGCTGTTCATGATTTCCGGCTTGCAGGTAGGGGCGAGTGTAGGTGGCGTGGAGACGCTTGCTCAGGTTCGGCTTCGGATAGACCGCTTCGAGCCCCATTACCTGATTGTTTTATTTTGTTCACTGGGAACATCAAATATCCTCAAGTTGACACGATATTCCAAACGTTTGACGGCATGAACAATCCAAACAAAAAAGAGGGGTATTCCCCTCTTTACATCTCAATGATTTCCTAACCATTGTTAAGCGCACAGTCCAAAGCCTTATGGATTAACTCATTCCGTTAAACGATTGCCTTTATTAGCGAAATCATCATCCCTGTTATGACTCCTGTAATTTAATTTGCGCTTCCCACTCCCCCTTTATTTCCAACGGCGCATCGCCCTTTTTATGCCCATAAAAAGAATGAATTCTTAACGCAAGATGATGATTTCGTTCAAAAATATCTCTTGGTATGATCAGACGGGCTTGAAATTTTTTACTGCTATTGTCGTCGGGTATAGCTTCCGATAAAAGTTTACTGGAATCCCGGATCTCGAAGCTGTAGTCCTGATCCGTTATCGCTTGAACGGTCACTTCCTTGTCATCCAACATTTCACCCGAGCTTCCGACAATCGTGAATTCCCCCAACGAGACCACCTCGATCTCACGGTAAGGTACACTGGTTCCGTGAAGTATGGTTACGGTCAGCGGCACAACGGCGTTCTCTGCATTCATATCAGGCTCGCCAAGTTCAACCTTGATTTCATCGGTCGCTTGCCTATATTCCGTACCCGTTACTGCCCCTCTCCCGTTTACTATATCTTTAAAGTATCCCTTAACGGATGATGCAAGGCCGGGTTCAACTGCCATCATTAATGCAAAGACCAAGGCGGAAGCGGCGATGACGCCCCCAATTCCTTGCCATAACCGTTTCATTCCCATACCGCTCCCATCTCTTTGCCCGGCAAGTTCCTGCTTTGCTTTTTGAACACCGAGTACACTTCTTTGATGAAGCTCCGCCGGGATTTCTATTTTGTCCATTTCCTTCTTGATGTTATTTCCCATTCGCTTCCGCCTCCCCGCACATCCCGCGAAGTTTATCCAATGCCCGATACAAAACCGTTTTGGCTGTTCCTAATGGAAGCTCCAGCATCTCTGCTGCATCCTTGATGGTGTAATCCTGATAGAATCTTAACAAGATGATGCTTTTTTCCGTTTCATCCAATTTCTCGATGACATCATCCAGCATAATGGAGATCGTTACATCATCTTCGTTTTCCGTCCGTACGCAATCCCATTTCCGCGGTTCAAAGTGAATCACCTTGGTTCGCTGGCGTAGTAAGTCTAAAGAACAACGAATGGCGATTTTTGTAAGCCAGGTCTTAAAATATTGCGGTTGCTTTAAAGTCTTTATCGATTTAAATGAGCGATAAGCCGTTTCCTGGACTACATCCAAAGCATCTTCCTGATTTTTCACATAGACAAAAGCCATGCGGTAAATCCGTTCCTCATGCTGCCTAAAAAGTTCCAAATAGGCCGTTTCATCACCCTTCTGCGCCTTTTGGACAAGGTTTATGGTATCCAAATGTCGTCTCCCTCCTCCCGGTTTCACTTATTAGACACCCCAGTCCCTCATTTGGCTTTAAAAAATACGATGAAAACAAAAAAGAGGGGAATCCCCTCCTCGGCCAAGCATTCGTTTTCTTGGTCTCTTTGACCTGTTCACCCGCATAGGGGAGAAATAGGTACAATGCCTAAGTGGTTATCGGCAAATCTTTCAAATAGTTCTCAAAATCCTGACTGGACAACGGTTTGCTGAATAGAAAGCCCTGCCCGTGACCGCATCCGTCCTCATTCAAAACGGCCAGCTGCTCCGGAATTTCAACTCCCTCGGCAATCACGCTTAGATTTAACGTTTGGGCAATGGTCAGTATCGCCTTTACAATCGCATGGCTTTCCTTATTCCGGTGAATATCCCGGATGAAAGAAGCATCGATTTTCAAGGTGTCTATGGGAAGATTCTTGATATAACTGAATGAACTGTATCCCGTTCCAAAATCATCGATAGACGTATGAACGCCTAAATTCCTGATTTCCTGCAGAATCGCTGCCGCATTGTCTATGTCCGCAAAAATACTTTCTGTAACCTCAAGTTCCAGCCATTGCGGTTCCAGTCCGGTATCCTTCAATATCCTGCTGATCATGTCCAACAGGTCAGGTTGATAGAATTGTCGGGCAGACAAATTCACGGATACTTTTAACGGAGGGTATCCTTGATCCTGCCAATGTTTATTTTGCTCACATCCTCGGCGAAGAACCCATTCTCCCAAAGGAATGATTAATCCGGTTTCTTCGGCTATAGGTATGAATTTATTCGGCGCGATCCTCCCTAATTCGGGATGATCCCAACGAACAAGCGCTTCCATGCCGGTTACTTTCCCTGTCGCAAGGTCGAGTTTGGGCTGATAATCAATACGAAATTGCTCATATTGAATGGCCTTTTTCAGTTCATTTTCCAACAGGATGCGTTCCAAACTCAACTTTCGCAGAGCGAAAATCGGTTTAATTGCATGATGTGACTAGACAAACAGCAGATTCAATACGGATGTTGTAAAAATAGAAAAACACCGCTTCGTTTGGTAAAGTGAGAGTGTCGAATCAAACACTACCATACAGAAGAGGTGTCCTCTACATGATAGAGCAAAACGTACAACAGAATCAACTTCCAAATGAAATCAAATCAGCCTTCAAAGAACTGAAAGTGTTGCAACACTTAAGAACAGCGGGCTTCAAAAAGAAATTCGGATATACTTGCTCGTTTCTATTCCAACTTGTCTTTGTGCTCTTGTTTCATCACAAGAACTGGTTTCGTTTGTTGGAAAGCCACAAGGGTGAATCATTTCCTGGCAAGGATGCGGTCTATCGCTTCCTAAATCACAGCGGCTATGCATGGCGCAGATTTCTAACATTGCTTAGTTCCTCCACCATTGGTAAGATTCAGCCGCTGACAGGAGAAAATCGCGTAACCGTATTTGTTGTTGACGACTCCATGTTTGAGCGAAATCGCAGCAAGGCGGTTGAACTGCTTTCCCGATTTAAGGATCATGCGACGGGTTGCTACTACAAAGGATTCCGGATGCTCACGCTAGGCTGGTCGGACGGCCATACGTTTATTCCGGTTGACTTCTCTTTGCTCGCTTCAATCAAGTCGCAAGTGAACGGCATCATGCAGGGGATCGACAAGAGAACGTCCGGCTACAAACGGCGGGTCGAAGCTTTGCTGCCTGCTCCTGAAGTCATTCCAGCGATGATTGATCGTGCGCTTTCGGCGGGCATGCAAGCCTCGTACGTCCTCATGGACAGTTGGTTCACACATGCCCCATTAATCCAAGCGATCCTTGATTGCGGTCTGGATGTGATCGGCATGGTCAAAGCGGACAAGAAACGTTATCTTGTTCGCGGTCGCCGTTTATCCTTGCAAGAGCTTTACTTTGAAGCCATCCCCGTTCAAGGGAAGAACAATGGAATCCTGCGTTCCATTCGTACCGAGTTGTCCCCAGGGATTCCGGTCACAATGGTTTTCGTGCGCCACCGCTCAAAGAAGAAAGAATGGCTTGCGATTCTATGCACTGACCTCTCCATCCCCGAAGAAGAAATAATCCGGATCTACGGAATTCGCTGGGATATTGAAGTGTTCTTCAAGTGCGCCAAATCCTTGCTGCGTCTACAAAAAGAGTTTCAGGGGCGCTCGTATGACTTGCTCATCAGTCATACTACGATTGTCTTTTCCCGTTACATATTGCTGGCGTGGCAACACCGACAAAGCACTGACAACCGCACGCTAGGCGGCTTGTTTCATTTGCTATGCGATGAAGTAAGTCAATTAGATTGGGCAGTAGCCTTAAAGCAACTTATTGAATTGCTCGAGGAAGTCGCTAAGAAAGCCAGTAAGAAGATCACAACACTTATCCAAACACAACTTCAGCATTGGATCGCCGGTTTGCCCAATTACATCAAGGCTTACCTACCGAATTTAAGCTGCGAAAGTTGAGTTCCAAAGAACGCTCTTCCATATCCGAATGAAAGAATGAAACTCCATTCCTGCCGCTATCCTTCACAGCATATAGAGCCATATCCGCTCGTTTTAACAATTCATCCGGGTCCCTCCCATCCGATGGAAAGAGGGCGATACCCATGCTGCAAGAAATACAATGGCGCTGCCCGAACAGCTCGATCGGTTCCTGGAGGCTGGTTTGGATCCTTTGAGATATGGATTCGACCTCCGCCGAACTCGACAGGTTCGTCAATAATACGATAAACTCATCGCCCCCCAATCGGGCGACCATATCATTCGAACGAATGCAATGACTGATTCTTTTGGCTGCTTCGATGAGAAAAAGATCTCCGGCCTCATGACCGAGCGAATCATTAATATATTTAAACCGATCCAAATCAAGAAATATGACGGCCAATTGTGAATGACGGCGCTTAGCTTGATGGACTTCTTTACGCAACCGATCCATAAATAATCTCCGGTTCGGCAAATCCGTCAATGTATCGTGGTAAGCTAAATGGTAAATCGTTTGTTCCGACTTTTTCCGTTCGGTGATATCCCGCATAATCAGAGTCAGGCTGTTGACTTCGCCCGATTGGTTGAGGATCGGATTGATCTTGGTTTCCATATAGCAATAGCTGCCGCCCCTCGTACGGACCCGGAACTCCAGCGGCGGAGACTCTTTTCTTGCGGCCAGCCGGCTCTCAATCGCATCAACGACCGTCTCGCGGTCTTCTTCATGCACCCATTGAAGGATTTGGCTGGATTCAAAATCAGGCAAATCGTGTCCTAACAAGCTTGCGTGGGAAGGAGACACATACAAAAAATTCCCCTCCGCATCAATGATTGAAATCAGGTCCGACGAATTTTCGGTGATTAAACGGTATCTTTCCTCGCTTTTCCTGATCTCTTCTTCCATTTGTTTTCGGAGGCTGATATCATTTCGAATCGAAACATATTGATACGGTCTTCCTTGTTCATTTAAAAAAGGAACGATGGTCGTATCTACCCAATAGAATGATCCGTCTTTGGCTTTATTCCGTATTTCCCCCCTCCAAATATCTCCGGATCCGATGGTGGCCCACATGTTCTTAAAAAAATCACGGGAGTGATACCCGGAATTAAGTATCCGATGGTCCTGACCAAGCAATTCTTCCCTTTCATATCGGGAGATTCTGCAAAACTGTTCATTAACGTAGAGTATGATCCCGCGCGGGTCGGTTATGGCCACAATGGAGGACTGGTCCAAGGCATGCCTGATATCGGCCAATTCCTTTAAAATATTTTTCAATTTCTCGTCCTTTTCGAATAATGGGCTTTCCAAAAAAGGATATGTTGGTGAAACGGACACACGATTTGAACCTTGATTTCTCATCTCTCATCACCCGTTAAATTTGATTTGGAAGGATGCCGCCGGAATGGTTCGGCTCCACCGAAATTCATTGTAAAAAATAAACCGACCCTATAGATTATGGGGTCGGTTGCACTACTCGCTCCCAGCCATTCAAGTGCCCAGTTGAGAATGGCTGATCATGGCTTCCACAAAGATGGGGGTTATGATCATAATTGCGTTCACAATACTCCAAGAAAGACACCCTTATCCGGGCCGGCTGCCGGGACTGACGGGTAGCCTTTCGGCCTCATGAAGAGGAATAGTCCGCTTCTCGCGCGCTCCTGTTTCTAGGACGACGGACCTGGTTTTTATTATAAACGATCGGAAATTAATTTCCAATATCTTGATTGTAAAATGATCCGCCGGGAACGAAAAAAAGACCAGGGCCCCAGCCTGATCTTCACACTGCACATTTCCTTTTTTCAATTCAACGGGCGGGCGATCACGCCATGAAGCCGCCCGCGGCAGCCTGCGGCGCGGCTTCTTTTCCGTTATAAAGCATCTATTTTTGCAAAAAATATTCCACCAATGTGCAGAACGAATTCGTCTTTTCGATCTGCGTCCAATGTCCGCATGTTGAAAACATATGAAACTCCGCATTCGGCAGCAGCTGCGCCAATTTCCAGCTGGTCTGTTCGACCGGAATCACTTCGTCTTCCCGACCGTGCACGAGCAGCACCGGACAATCGATCCGTTTGATTTGATCCTCCGTTAAAGCCATCGCATCGATATGGCGCTGCCGCGGGGCGGGGAACATCGAAGCGAAGGCCGACTGGTTTTCTTCGTTCAAAGTGGCTTGATAACGCATATGCACCAGATCGCTGTTTTCGGCAAAGCTTTTGTCATAGGAAAAAATTTGGATCAACTGTCTCATTGTTTCCGGATCCGGCGTATAGCCCCACACACGGTCCAGACCTTCCGTCAGGGGGAAGGAAACACCTACGCTCCCCATTAGCACCAGCTTTTTCACCAGATCCGGCCTTCGATAGGCCAAATGCAGAGCAAGACAGCCGCCGAGGGAATTACCGACGATCGACGTCGGCCCGATATGCTTCGCTTCAATGAATGCGATCAGCTGCTCCACCCACGCGTCCACCCCGTATTGAGCCGAAGGGGGTTTTTCCGACGAGCCGAAGCCGATCAGATCCGGAGCGTATACGTGATAATGCTTCGATAAAATCGGATACACCAAACGCCAATTCGCCCAAGCCGAAACCCCCGGCCCGGAACCGTGAATCAAAAGCAGCGGCTCCCCTTGTCCGGCTTCATGATAATACACGCGATGACCGCCGATCGTGTCATACAATCCTTGCTCCTGCATACGCCAACCTCCCCGATAAATAATATGAATGTAAGCCGGCACTTCAACCTTGCACCCTGAATTGCATCGTTCCCAGCCGGTCCCAGATCGCCGTGACCGTATCCCCGGCTTTCAAAGTGTGCGCACCCGTTATGCCGCCGCTCAGGATGACCTGACCCGCCTTTAACGACTGACCTCTGCAGGATAACATATTGGCCAGCATCGCCACCGATTCGGCCGGATGGCCCAATACTTCCGCTCCCGCTCCGGCGTCCTTCCATTCTCCGTTGATCGATAACGTAACGCCGATCAAATCGAGCTCCAAGCCGACGGGACTTCTGAAGCCCGAGCCGATAAACACGCGAGACGACGAAGCGTTGTCCGCTACGACATCCGGCAGCGCAAACTGGAAGTCCTCATATCGGCTGTCAATGATCTCCAGCGCAGGCACGACATATTCCGTCGCCGCCAACACCTGCGCAGCCGTCACTCCCGGTCCCTGTACGTCCGCTGCCAGCACAAACGCGATTTCCGCTTCCACCTTCGGATGGATCAGCTCATCGAGCCGAAGCACATCGCCTTCCACGACCATATAATCAAAAATGAACCCGTAAATCGGCTCTTCAACGTTCATTTGTTTCATCTTCGCCCGGCTCGTCAGCCCCATCTTGGGCCCGATCACCCGATAGCCCTGCTCCAGCTTTCGGGCGATGAGCGCTTCCTGAATGCGGTAGCCGTCTTCCACCGTCAATTCGGGCCGCCGCTTGGTAAACCGCTCGACTTCTCGTTTGCCGACCTCCGACTCGATTAAAAACAAGGCCATTTCCTCATAACCACTTGGATTCATGGACATCCCCCCATCCTAAACCGGCGCTTCCCGCTTTCCTTTCGCCAGTTCGGCCGCAACGCTCATAATCATATCCTCCTGCCCGCCTACCGCCTTGTGTCTTCCGATTTCCAACAGAATGTCTCTGGCATCAAGCCCGAATTTCTCCGCCGCCCGTTCCGCATGAAGCAGAAAGCTGGAGTACACCCCCGCATAACCGAGGATAAGACTGCCTCTTGTAATTTCCTGCGGCTTCAGCAGAATCGGCGCAACGATCTCCTCCGCCAAATCCATGATTTTATAAACGTCGATGCCGGTTTCGATGCCCAAACGGTCCAGCACCGCGACCAGCACTTCCGTCTGGGTATTGCCGGCGCCTGCACCGAGACAGCGGACGCTGCCGTCGATCCATGTCGCGCCCGCCTCAATCGCCGCCAGCGTATTTCCCATCGCAAGGGACAAATTGTTATGCCCGTGAAACCCAACCGGAACGGAGAGCGACTGCGTGAGCGCACGGATTCGCTCCGTCACCTGATGGGGCAGCAGCGCTCCGGCCGAATCGACCACGTAGACGGTATCCGCCCCGTAGCTTTCCATTAATTTCGCTTGTTCGGCGAGTAGCCGGGGCGGGGCCATATGCGACATCATGAGAAAGCCGACGGTGTGCAGCCCGAGCTCCTTGGACCTTGCGATATGCTGTGCGGAAATGTCCGCCTCCGTGACGTGGGTGGCGATGCGTGCCATGCCGATCCCCAACTTCGCCGCCTCGTCCAAATGGCGAATCGTTCCGATCCCCGGGAGCAGCAGCACTCCGATCTTCGACGTGGTACAAACAGAAACGGCCGCTTCGATCAATTCCATCTCGTTCGTCCGCGACAATCCGTATTGCAGCGATGACCCGGCAAGTCCGTCGCCGTGGGATATTTCAATATAAGGAACGTTCGCTTCATCGAGCGCTTTCGCTATGCTGATCACTTGATCTGCCGTATATTGATGGTTAATCGCATGGCTGCCGTCGCGAAGCGCCACCTCGGTGATCGTAATCCGTTGATTCGTCTTCAATCCCTCTTCCTCCTTCGGACCCGGATTCATGATACGGCGGCTTCGGACAGCCGGTTCTTCGCCACTTCCTCCGCAACCTTCACAGCCGACGCCGTCATAATATCGAGATTGCCGGAATAGGAAGGCAAATAATCCCCCGCGCCCTCGACCTCGAGAAACACCGATACCTTATTGCCGTCAATGATGGGCTCGGTTCTCAGCCGATAGCCGGGCACGTACGACCGGATATAGTCGACCGTTTCGGCAATGGAAGCGGCGATCGCCGACTCGTCCGCCTGCCCTTCGACCAGCGCATAGACGGTGTCCCGCATCATGACCGGCGGTTCGGCGGGATTTAGGATGATAATGGCCTTTCCGCGCTTTGCCCCTCCGATGAGCTGAATGCCATGAGAGGTCGTCTCCGTAAACTCGTCGATATTGCTGGACTGGCATAACGGCAATCGTTCTCCGCTGTACGTTCTGTTCAAATTGTCCCGTTCAATCCTCAGCTTCTCGTTACGAATCGTACGAAACTCCATCGCACGCCGGCCAAAGCCATAGCCAGGACAATCATTAACGAAAACGGCCCTCCGATGAGGGCCGCCTAATTCGGCGCCTGGAACACAGATTTCCTTCTCCGATAACATTAAGTGACAAGTTGAAGTACCCATGACCATAACTAATTTCCCGGGGGTGCATACTCCGGTGCCCAGAACCGCCGCGTGGGCATCAATCATCGATATGGCTACCGGAAGGCCGGGAGTTAACCCAAGTCTTGCAGCCATATGAGGCAGAAGCGTCCCCGCCTGATTTCCTAGCGGCACTACTTCACCGCTTAATTTGGTATCGGTAATCGATTGGAGGCGAGGGTCTACTGCCGCAAAAAAATCGGGAGCCGGATACCCTTCGGCCTCATGCCAAAACGACTTGAATCCGGCCATACAGCCGCTGCGTTTCAACTGACCAATCAGCTTGGCGACAATCCAATCTCCCGCTTCAATAAAATAAGCTGCATCCCGGTAAATCTCAGGGGCTTCATGGAGTATTTGAAGACATTTGGGCAGCATCCATTCCGAGGAGATCTTCCCCCCATATCGTTTTAACCAAGGTTCATTGCGTTCCAGAGTGATACGATTTAATAAGTCCGTTTCCTCTTGGGTACTATGATGCTTCCATAACTTAACCCAAGCGTGGGGATGATTCGAATATTCCGCTTTGAGACAGAGCGGCTCAAAAGCAGCATCGACCGGCAGCATCGTGCATGAAGTGAAATCAATTCCTAACCCAATCACCTGCTCCGCCGATACGCCGGCCGCCTGAAGGACAGCCGGAATGGAACGGTAAAGCACCTCCAGGTAATCCTGGGGATGCTGTAAAGCCCAATCCGGGGGAACAAACGAGTTGGATTCTGCATGAGGCAAACGTTCTGTAATCACCCCGTGAGCATACGGCGTTACATGGCTTGCAAGCACTTCGCCATTCGACACATCCACAAGAACCGCACGACCGGACTCCGTGCCAAAATCAATTCCCAGCGAACATGTTGGAGTATTCATGACAATAGCCTCCGTAATTATTTTTCAACACCGCCAAATGTCAGTCCAGAAACAATATGACGTTGGCTAAAGAATGTAAACAAGACGATAGGAATCGTTTGTAAAACAGATAATGCCGCCATCAACTCCCACTTAATATCGAGTTGACTCGTATAGGAGGTCAATGCGACCGGCAATGTTTTGGCCGCATCCTGCGTCATGATAAGCCCGAACAACAAGTCGTTCCAAGTCCAAATAAAAGAGAAGATCACCACTACAGCAATGCCGGAGCGAATTAATGGCAGTACGATGAACAGCAGCGTCTGCATCAGATTGCACCCGTCAATCAATGCAGCCTCTTCAATTTCTTTTGGCATTTTCTTAATGAAAGAGACCAGCATCCAAACGGCAAAAGGCAAGTTGAATGCCGTATAAAGCAAAACCAGCCCCATGCGCGTATCAAAAAGCTCAACTTTTTGAAAAATAATAAATAGTGGAATAATAACGGCAATCGGGGGCATCATTTTCGTGCTCAAGATCCATAATTCGATATGTTTCGAGCCGCGAAGAGTATATCGCGCTAACGCATAAGCCGCGGGTATGCCAAGCAGCAGGGCAATCACGGTTGAAAGTACACCGGCGGTAAGGGAATTAATAAAGTACGGCCACGTTTCGGAAAGAACGACGGCAAAGTTATTAAAATTTAATGATTTTGGCAAAATAGACGGAGGCATAGTAAACATTTCAGCTCTTGATTTGAACGCGGCAAGCAGAAGCCAAATCAACGGAAGTATATAAACAGCAGTTACCAAATAGACCGATACGCCGGCAGCATTTCTAACTAAGTTACGGTTCATACCACATCTCTCTTCCATAAGTATTTAAACAGCATCTGAACAATCACAGTACTTATTATCAAAATGATTATGGCGTAACACCTTCCAAAAAAGTCCTACTGTTAGGTATTGCTGTTATTTTTTGCATTTTGATAATTTCATAAACTTCAGAAATCTTTAGAGCGTATTCTTCTGTGCCCAGTTCAATCACGATATACTGGTCTTGCTGTAAAACTTCCACTATTTCACCCCCTAGATATTCACTCAACCAAGGAATGCGGATTCGGATAAAAGATACGGCGGATCGTTCTGGGAAAGATACTGTCTGTCATATTCTGAATTCATGGTATGGTGCAGTTCAATAAAGTACGATTCACTCATCTGTAAAAATACGGTCAAAACATACGGATCAAATTGTTTGTTTCGATTTTCCCATAGCTCGATTTTGGCATCCGCGAACGTGATGCTTTTACGGTAGGGACGGCCCGAAACCATGCAGTCGAACGCATCCAATATGGCACAAATTCTGGCGCAGAATGGAATGTCACCGGCAGCCAAACCGAATGGATAGCCCGTTCCATCCGGACGTTCATGATGATAGAGAACCGCGCCGGTAACATCCTGATCGGTAATGCCCTCATTCCGTAAAAAATCGTTTCCCCAGATCGGATGTTGCTTCATCAAGACCCATTCATTGTGGGTCAGTACGGAGGATTTTCCTAAAATCGATTTTGGAACGAAAATTTTACCGATGTCGTGTAAAATGCATCCCAGCACAAGTTTTTGGGTTTGCTCTTGATTTAAATTTAATTCTGCGGCTATTCGTCTTGCCATATTACTAACGCGAATACTGTGATGATAGGTAGACGAATCGTGTAACCGCAATTTGGACAGCCAACTTGCGATTCGTTGATTCAATGTGGTGTCCCTCCGTTTAGAACATATTGCAATTAATGCGAAACACGATGTACAATGTCGCACAATGTTGATTATTCGACATCATGGAGGAGAAACAACCAAGATGAATCAAGTTATGGTATTACCGGAACAACAAACAGAGCAGAAAAATCGAACGTACACAGATGACCAAATCGTGTCTATGTTCCTAAAAATGACTTGCATGGAATCTGAATTCACCTTGAGAAATTACAGCAGAGCGATCCAATTATTTCGTCAATTTCTATCCTTCAAGCCGCTTCGTGAAGTAACATGGAAAGAGGTCGAGGTATTCAAGATCAGTTTATCTGAGGGGCTTTGCAGTCCTAGTAAAAAGCCCTTATCCCCTGCTTCAGTAGCAAATTTCCTTGCTCCTATTCGTTCGCTATACAAATGGGGGAGTGATCCGAATATTGGTCTATTTACGGTAAATCCAACAACTTGCATCCGCTCCCCCAAAGTACCGGTAACCAGCAAAAATCATTATCTGACGAAAAAGGAAGCAATACATCTCCTAATCGAGCTAAAAAAATCAGGTGAACGCAACTATTTGATTGGCCTATCTTTAATATTAATGGGATTACGAGTATCGGAACTGGTTGCAATCGAATGGGGGCATTTCCACTCGGATCCCGCCGGCATTTCCGTGTGGTTAACCGTCGTTGACGGCAAAGGGGGTAAACAAAGAGAAGTGAAGGTTCCCAAAAAACTCTGGATGATTTATGCAGAACGTTTTTCCCACTATCGACCGGAACAACGTCTGTTTCCCCTAACGGTCAGGCAGGTCGAAAGAATTATGCAGAAAGTTCGTAAACAAAGCGATCTGAGAAAGGAACCAACCCCACATTGGCTTCGACACACGATTGCAACGCTTGCTCTTCTTAACGGTGCCTCTTTGCAGCAAGTTCAGGAAAATCTGGGTCACGCTCATATTAATACGACTCAAAGGTATTTACATACGATTGAACAATTGAACAAAGCTGCTCCTGATTACGTAGAGGAATGTTTCGCGGACATTTTATAGGCCTATTGGCATAAGGAATTTTAATGGAAATGGTTGCAAATGGAGTTCTTTAGGACTATAATTGTACAATAAATAAATTGTCGAATAATCAACATTGTACGACCAGTATGGAAGGTTGCACATTTTTTTTCAATAAAATTTATACACAAGGCAAACCTATCGAAAAATAGGGACGCAAATCCATGGGTCTACATACCCAGTGATATGATCGCCAGGTTGCTGAGAAAGAAGACCTACCTTACTGCAATGGGTAGTTTTTTTGTTTTGCCTGTCTATCTATGCACTATGATAGTCGCAAGCTTGGGGTAGTCCCCCAGGGCTGGGGATAGATCTCATAGATTAGACAATATAGACGTTTCATTGTTGAGAGCCCCTACATTTGTGCCGGCGTGACAAATGGAACAGCATCCATTATGATGTTACCATATGGTCACGTATCAAGAAGAGTGATTCGATGAACCAAATGGAACGCTTACCTTGGCTTTTCGCCGCTGGCGACGGGCAAGCGGGTCAAATTAATTTAGGAAGTGATTTTTTGAATAGTAAATTGCAGTCTGACTGTGAAAATTGCTTTGGGTTATGTTGTGTGGCCTTACCCTATACAAAATCAGCAGATTTTGCTTTTAATAAAGAAGGCTGAGTCCCTTGTCGTAACTTGTGTCCAGATCATCGTTGCAGCATACATGAACATCTAAGAGATCAAGGTTTTCATGGGTGTGTTTCCTATGAATGTTTTGGTGCTGGACAACATGTTTCACAAGAAATTTTTAAAGGTAAAGATTGGAGAAAGAATCCAGAGTTATCAAAGGAAATGTTTGCAGTATTTCCTATTGTTCAACAGTTGCATGAGATGCTTTGCTACTTAAGTCAAGCTTTAGATTTAGAAGAAACTCAACCCATCCGGAATGAATTGCAAAGCGTTTTCGATAAAACTTTATCTCTAACTAATCTTAATCCGAAAGATATTCTTAATTTAGATGTACCGGCTCATAGAGAAATCGTGAATCATTTATTACTCAAAACAAGTGAATTCATTCGAAAAGAATTCATTCAAAGTAATAAGGAAAGCAAGATACGCAAGGATTTTATAGGTGCGAATTTAAAAGGTGCTAACCTACGAGGTATGAATTTAAGAGGGGCATTGTTGATTGCATCTAATTTGAGGGGCGCTGACTTAAGAAAAGTGGATTTTATTGGTTCAGACTTAAGAGATGCTGATTTATCAGGTGCAAATCTTACCGGAAGTATTTTTCTTACTCAAGCTCAGGTTAACTCGGCTAAAGGTAATAAAGAGACCAGATTACCTCGTTACTTAAAAGTTCCTGCTCATTGGTTAAAACCTGAATCCGTGATAGTTCTTCTGTGAAAAAGAAGAAAAAGAAAGGAAATCGCATCTCCGATGGTGAATTTTAAAGGAACCATGAATGATCCACTTTCACCTGCGAGGTGCTACATATGAGAATCCAATTCACCCAATCTAAGGAAATTCTGTTGACTACGCATGCTGGCCTGGCCACCGTCGGCGCCTTGCTTTCCCATACCCGATTGCCGCAGCGTCTCAATCGCTCCACCGTGAAAGGAATGGAGAACCCGATTCACAGTCATGGCGATGTCATGACCAGCTATCTTGGCTTGCTTTGCCAAGGCAAAAGCGACTTCGACCACATCGAACCTTTCCGAAAAGATCCCGTATTCCAAACCTGCCTCGGTGTCCGCAAGGTGCCGTCAAGCCCGACGCTCCGTCAGCGTCTGGATGCCGCAGCTCAAACGATGAATGCCAACTGGAACGAGATCCTGCTTCAAGAATCCGCCGATCTGATTCGAAACGTAAAAGCACCTGTAACCGGACTGACAGCAGGCGAGCATACGGTGATTCCGCTGGATATCGATGTCTCTCCGTTCGATAACTCCGGTACGAAAAAAGAGGGTGTTTCGTTGACCTACAAAGGCACGTTCGGCTACGCCCCCATTTTCGCCTACCTCGGACAGGAGGGGTATAGCGTGAATGTGCAGCTTCGGGAAGGCAGCACGCACAGTCAGAAGGATGGCGCTGATTTTCTGCGCGAAAGCATCCAGTATGCCCGGCGCATCACGAAAGAGCGCCTTCTCGTGCGGATGGATTCCGCTCACGACAGTCTGGAAAATCTGCAGGTGTGTCATGCTGAGCCAGAGGTCGATTATATCATCAAGGTCAATCTGCGCAATACATCCAAGGAAAGTTGGCTACGGATCGCCGAAGACAAGGGCATGGCCTGTGAGCAGCGCCCCGGCAAGACGGAATACATGGGCGTGATCGCCTTTCCCGAAAAAGGCTTCGATCAAGCCCTTCGTCAAGTGTTTCAAGTGATCGTACGGACGATCGACCGTGAAGGTCAGATGCTCCTGTTCCCGGAAATTGAAGTGAACGTCTATTGGACTTCTCTTACCTGCTCGCCGTGGCGTGTCATCGAGTTGTATCGCGATCACGGCACGAGCGAACAATTTCATAGTGAGCTGAAGACGGATCTGGATTTGGAGCGACTGCCCGCCGGCAAATTCGATACCAACGATCTGGTTTTGCACGCGGGGGTGTTCGCTTACAACCTGCTCCGCATCATGGGGCAGGAAAGCTTGCGCCAAGACGATGCTCCGATTCGGGGAGGCGTACAACGTCGCCGCATCCGCACCGTGATTCAAAACATCGTGTACATCGCGGCTAGAGTCAGCCGACACGCTCGTCAAACGATTTTCAATTTTGGGCGATACAGTCCCTGGTTTCAGACCGTACGACGAGTGTACCAAGCGTTTGCCTGAATCCATTTTTCGCCATCCAGACCAACCCAAACTGCTCTTCCCTGTTCCGGCCTTACCGTAAACAGCAAGGCTTATTGAGCATGCCTTGCTTGATGGATTCTGTCATTTGTAGATTTGTTTTCATCACGAATCTTTAGCTGATGGGGGGATTTCCGATTACTTTTTTCCATATACTGCCCTCTCTGGCGGAGTGGACTTAAGTTTGTCACGGATTCAGGTAAAACATTAGTAGTTAAATAATGGAAATGGTTTTAAACAAACGAAGGAAAATTATGCTTAAGTTAAGGGTTACAACGACAAAAAAGTCAATCATTCGGCACTGAGGGGGTATGTAGAAGAAGAGCGTCTTCCTTAGCCGCCCCTATCATAATAAGTTCAAAAAAAGAAGCGGGCATTCTCCCGCTCCGTTACGATATCCGCCAATACATCTCAACTCTTAGTCTTTCCTGACTAACAGTGAGCAGCACTCCACAACATTATCCGTTCATGGTGCAGCAACTGGGACGAGCTCGCTACCTTCTTTACCTGATCTGTGCAAGCTGATCTACATGACCAATATGATCGAGAGCTACCACCAGCAGCTGCGGAAGGCAACCAAGGGAAAAAGCAATTAATTTGTTGTTTTTCGGAATATACTTCCTTTCGGTAAATGGATCATACTCTTTATTGTCCCTATAAGTAAAAAACCGATGATACTACCGGTGACATTTAAAATGATATCATCGATATCAAACTGTCCAATTTTAAGAACAAGTTGTAAGAATTCGATTGAAAAGCTGATTAGAATTGACGCAGCAAATACTTTCGTGAAGGTTTGGTATTTTTTAAATAAAAGAGGAAGAAAAATTCCTAATGGTAGAAAAATTAAAATATTCCCTAATGTGTTATTGATGATTATATCTAAGTTAAACCGGTCATATCCAGTTATGTATTCCATCGTATTTTTAAAAGGGATGATATTCGAATTAAACTTTAAAGCTTCCAAATCAAAATATCCTTCTGAATTCGGTGGAAAACATAATAGGGGTTCGCAAAACCGTTTGCATAATCTGTAATACGTATAATCATTCTCTGAAATAGCAGCTTAAACAGAATGATCAAGGAGTACAGACCAAATAAAATCCATGTTCCCATCTTGAATACCTTATAAAAGGGAAATAACGACTCTTGTAAACCATTTATCAATTGTTTTTGTTCCCCGAAATTTTCCAGTGCTTTTTGCGTCGCTTCTTCATTTGTAAAACCTTGTTCTATATATTCATTTTTCAATAAGTATAGATGATCCCTCATTTCATCAATGATTTCCCTTTTTTGTTCCTCGCCGCAATTTAATTCGCTTACAATTTTATCAATATAGGTTTCGATTTTTTTATCCACGCGATTCCCTCCGAACATACTTTTATTAAATGATTGATTTGATTCCATTCTTTTAATTTCTTTTCCAATTCTTTCTTTCCATCTTGTGTAATTCTGTAATATTTTCTTCTCCCGCCGCTCTCGGAATTTCCCCAATACGATTGCAGCCATTCTTTATTCTCTAATCTTTTTAAGGCGGGATACAGCGTTCCCTCACTCATGTTGTACAGTTCATTACTATTTTCCTTCAATATCTTTACGATTTCATAACCGTACATGTCCCGTTTATCTAGGAGTGACAAAAGCAAAATATCAATACTGCCTTTCATGATCTCTTTGTCCATACCTGCACCTCACCTTCAAAATCAACCGATTACATCGTATCACAATAATACATCGCATTACAAGGTTTAGTAAAGAAATTCGATCTAATCACCCGAATGAACTGAATCCGTTTGATCGTCTTTTTGGATGGTTTGCAATTTGCGGAACCGGTATCCCTCGCGGCCGTGCTCGTGAAGCCCGTCCTCCTGACTTACCAATTATAAGGGAATTTTTATAAAATGACTGAGCGTTGCCCTGCAGGACATGCACGCTTCAGTAGCCAGTCCGATTTCTTAATTGATCGCCGTTGTGGTCTTTCCCACTCCACCTTTCTGGTTGGCCAGAGCAATCACCTTCGGCACTTGACTTTCCTACCTTCATGCAAAAAGCCGGTTACCTTTATATTTGAGGCAACCGGCTCTTTGAAAAATATGCTCTTTGTATTCAAATCCATGTTTTATGTAGGGCTTGTTCCAATTAACAAACCAAGCGTCTGACACGAAATCATTCCAGTAAAGGACAAATCCTTTTGCTTTTACTTTCCACTCACAGAACCCATTATCGGAACCAAATATTTCATACATTTGATATTCGCAGTGCTTTTTTCGGTCAAATTTCAGATTTTCTAACTCCTTGAAATTAGTACATTCAATTTGTTGTTAACTGTTGTCGTCCAAGAATTTAGTTGCTCTACTTGATATTGGTTATGTGAAAACCAATCGACACTTATCAGTGTTCTTAGCAACATTAAAAGGGTTAAGCGGATGCTCCAAAAGAATGTTGATTGATTCAATATCAACTATTATTTGAATAAATCTCCCATCAGATTGGAAACTGCTTGATCGCTGTACATGCCGCCAGGCGTCCTTTGCTTGAACGGAAAATAAGTCGATTGCAGCGCCGTCGCGAGGTGCGTGCTATCTGCGTTCACCGTTATTTCAAACGAAATTTGTTCATGAATGTCCGAACCACGAAAGCTGCGCGATCCGCTTCCGCATTCGTCGGAACCGTACACCAGAAGAAAACGAACTTATAGAGCTTGAAACCCGTGCAAAAAAGTTAGACCCTTATGAGCAGCAAATCTTGCAGTGGCTGCGGGAATACCCGGATCTGTCCGCAACACAAATCCTGGCTGGCTGAAAGAGCGCCATGCCGATTTTAAAAATCGGAGCGAGCACCGTCAGAAGTTACGTCCACCAATGGGGGAGCAAATGCAAGTGGATTTCGGAGAAGTGAAAATAAAAAATATGCAAGGCATCTCGGTGAAGTTATGGTTCATCACGTTCGTTCTTTCCCACTCCAGGCATAAATTCGTCCATTGGCAAGACCGTCCCTTCGTCACCAAGGACGTGATCGACGCGCACGAACTTGCCTTTGTTTATTATGGCGGGATGACCCGGGAGATTGTGTACGACCAAGATCATTTGCTGCTTGCGAGTGAAAATTACGGCGACTTGATCCTGACCCATGAATTGCATCCTATGTACGCCAGCGCGGCTTCCACGTTCGCATGTGCCGGAAACAGGATCCCGAAAGCAAGGGGCGTGTGGAGAATGTCGTGAAATATGTGAAACAAAACTTTGCCCGCCATCGGATGTTTGTCAGTGTAGATAAGCTCAATGAGGAATGTTTGTCCTGGCTGGATCGGACCGGCAACGCCCTGGTTCACCATACCACGAAAAAAATACCAGCCGAAGTGTTTGCCATCGAAAAGCAACATCTTCGCCCGGTCCTCGAAAAAATAAAATCTCCTAAAATGAGTATAACAAGGACCGTGCGAAAGGACAATACCATCTGGTATGAAGGCAACCGGTACTCGGTTCCGCTTGGCACATATGACGGCACTGCCAAAGAGGTCGGTGTACAAGCATGTGAAACCAGACTGCGGATCTATGATTTGGATACTAGAGAGTATCTGGCCGAACATGAACGTTCCTTTCTGAAAGGGCAACTCATTCAAAACACCAATCACCGACGAGACCGAACCAAAGGTATCCGTGCTTATTTGGAAAGCGTGACAAGGCAGTTCTCCGACACGCAGCTGGCTGCCGCCTACTTGGAAGCCATCTGCCAAAGGCAGCTACATCGGACGAAGTAAAGCCGCTGCAAGGAACGGATCCGGCCCAATATGCAGGAAAAAATAAGAAACCCTCCATATTATTGGAGAGCAGTTAACTATTACTTAATATTTGCAATACGGCTTCAGGCTGCTGATTCGCTTGAGCTAACATGGCTTGGGAGGCTTGAGCGAGAATATTATTTTTTGTAAACTCCATCATCTCTTTTGCCATATCAACATCTCTTATTCGTGATTCTGATGCCGTTAAATTAATTTTATAATTTGAAATATTATTATGAATGTGTTCTAGTGCATTTTGATATGCACCAAATTTAGCACGCTCTGATGATACTTTTTCTAATGCTTTATCTATTTTAGAGATAGCAGATTCTGCGCCTTGGCTGTTTGAAATGTCAATATTATCCACATCAAGTGCAGTTGCTCTCGCATCAGTTAAGAGGATTTGAAATGTATCGCTTGAGTTTGCACCTATTTGTAAACTTCTCCACGTAACGCTACTTGTTTCATTAATTACTCTGAAGTTTGAAATTGTATAACTACTACCATTCATTTCCCTTTCAAACTTTAGAACCCCGTTATCGTTTACTGCGATTATACCTGCACTTACATTATTGAATTCATTATTTAAAGCACTGATTAAACTCGTAGCTGTATATGAACCAGGTGATAGTGTTATTACCTTTTTAATACCTTCGTCAACAGTAAACTCCCACTTATTCTGTCCAGCTCTTACCGTTATTCCGCTTATAATATCAATATCCGTTTTTAGATAACTGGTTGTCTTTGGAGTCCATACATCTCCTGGCTGGGATAAACGCAAAAACAAGGGATTAAGTGCATTGCCTGACACTAATTGTATTGCATTTTCCGAACTACTGTAGTTATGTTAACGCCGAATGTAAAATTAAGAATATAGCCGGAATAAAATTTTAGAATAGTCTCGAATCTCTCGATATAATAGGGTGCGCAACTTTGTGTCGAGGGAGAGGCTTAGTAGTGAATTTTGAGAGAAAGGAAGAAATGTTCTGGGTGATTCAAGACTTAAAGAAGAAGGGATGGAGCATTACCGCTATCGCCGACGAGTTGCAGATCAGTTGGCCTACAGCGAAAAAGTATACGAAGGAAATCCCTAAGAAACAAACCCGGCCGGCTCGGGGAAGCAAGCTCGATCCATATAAGGCGTATATCAGGCAGCGAATCGAGGAAGGCACGACCAATTGCGAGGTTCTGTTCGATGAGCTGCGAGCCAAGGGCTATACCGGCGGAAAAACGATTCTCAAAGATTATGTGCAAGGGTTTCGGAGTGCACCGAGAAAACAGGGGGTTCCGCGCTATGAAACAGCGCCGGGAGAACAGGCGCAAGTGGATTGGATGGATTGCGGCATTCAAAATTTCGAAGGGAAACGCCGACGGATTTATGGATTTATCATGACGATGGGTTATTCACGAAAACGGTATGTATGTTTCACGGATACCATGAAGATGGACAGTTTCCTGCGCTGCATGAGACAAGCCTTCGAGTACTTTGGAGGCATACCAAAAAAAGTGCTCTTTGACAACATGAAAACCGTGGTCCAGAAACGATTGCTCAAAGAAGTCGTCCTGACAAGCGTCTTCGCGGATTTTGCACACTACTATGGGTTCCAGGTGGATGTATGCAAACCGGGGAAACCACGAACCAAAGGCAAAGTTGAAAATTCGGTCAAATATGTTCGCCAAAACTTCTTGCAACGCAAGCATGAACCGGCGCTGGAAGCTTGGAACCAAGATGCGCTGCAGTGGCTGGAGACGGTAGCAAACGCCAAACCCAATGCCACAACCGGTGTGCCGCCGGAGGAACGTTTTCAGGACGAAATCAAGGCCTTGTCGCCTATCAGCGGTATCGCCCCCTATGTGGTGGCGAAATGGGAAAAGCGGCTGGTGTGGGACGGCTACATATCGGTTAAATCCAAGAAATATACGGTTCCAAGTCATTTGGGTCTAAAAGAAGTTCGTATTCGTTGGATCGATTCCGATCATTTCGAAGTGTGGGATCACGAACAAAAAATCACGACATACCGGATCAACGAAGAGACGGGTAAAACGACCATTTATCGACCGGAGCATCTGCCGAAATTAAAAGGAGCTCTTGAAGAAGGGGACTATGGTTTGGCGACCTCCCCACACGTTCAGAAAGCTCCTGAGGTAGAAACTCGCTCCCTTGATTATTACGAGTTAATCGGAGAGGAGGAATTTCTGGTATGCAAGCCTTGATCGAACTCCAGCAGCGTTGCGCTCAGTTGGGCTGGAAATCCATTGCCCATCGGCTCGACGCCTTGCTTGAAGAGGCTTCTGCCAACAGTATATCATATGCTGAATTTTTAGGCAGCCTCTTGCATGTGGAAGAAAACCACAAACAAGAAGCATCATGGAACCGAAGAGTCCGAAATGCTCGTTTTCCTTTCGTAAAGACGTTAACCGAATTCGACTTTGCCGCGCAAACCAGTGTGGATGAACGCCGGATTCGCGATTTAATCGCTCGCTCGTTTTATAGGGAGGGCCATAATCTGATGTTTCTGGGACCTCCGGGGGTAGGAAAGTCGCACCTTAGCGTGGCCATCGCGCTAGAGGCTATCCATCAGGGACAGACCGCGTTATTTGTGCGTGCGGATGAATTCATGGAAGCTGCAAGAGAAGCAGCCGAATGCAGGCAAGTTCCGAAATTCCTCCGGAGTTATGCAAGGCCTACGATACTGATCCTGGACGAAGTTGGCTATGCCCCTTTTGATGCGACGAGTGCCCAGATCCTGTTCCAAGTTATATCTAAGCGCTACGAACGTGGGTCGATCATCATCACATCCAACAAGTCATACAGCGAATGGGGCGAGATGCTGGGTAGTCCCGTGCTGGCGACGGCTATACTGGACCGCCTCTTACACCACAGCTCGGTCTTTAATATGCGCGGGGATTCCTATCGTTTGAAAGAAAAGATACGCGCCGGCGTACTGCCATCTTCAACAAAAGCTCCACGACGTTCGGGAGGTGGCGAAGGATGAAGAGAAAGCGTCCGATGATCGCCATTACGATCTACATTGCGGAGAAGGTATAGAGCTTTATATTGGAAATACGCCTATCCCTGGCCGACTGGAGATGGATCGGGATTGGTACGTCATCCTGCATGATGTACGCTTTAATCTACGTTCGTCGGAAAAGTATATGGTGAGTTCTAAATTCCGGATTTCAGGCTCTCCTCCGGCTGACCTCCCGGCCGCGCGCCGCCGAGTAAGGGACAAGGGGGCTAGCCCCCTTGTCCCTTACTCCATATTGACTAAATCCTAAAAAAATAACCCGGCTAAAAATTAAATTTTTATTCCGGCCTTGACAGTTATGTGTGAGCTTAAGAATATAATGCTTATTTCCAGGTCCAGCACTCATATTTACTCCAATTGAAGGTGACATTGAAGCGGTAATACTAGCACCTACATTGGCAAATTGATTATTTAACTCCGCAATCAGTTCATCTCTACTATACGAGCCTGCAGTAAGAACAATTCTTTTAGATACCCCATTTTCAATAAAGTTTAACGTATCATTAATGCCTGCTTCAACAGTATACCCTACGGAAAAATCAGCTTCTCTTCCCCAAACTTCATAATTTCCACCAAATTGGGGTTCTGCTGCAAATATCTCATTAAATGCTGTCCCTTCAACCTCAATCGTATGGTTACCTGGAATTGTACTCGTTAATAACGTTCTCATATGAGTATCATCCCAGTCACTATATACATCAGATAGTGTAACAGGTGCGCCTAGAGCAGACAGCTTGGTATTAATATCATTGTATAATGCAGTAGAAGAACCGCTGTAGAATCCTGGCGATATATTAATGGAGTACGCTGTACCATCAAACTTGATTGTCAACCCATCATTAACTCCAGAAATAATATTTATTCCACTTGCCGTATGTATGTTATCACTGTTTCCAATCAAAGTTGATCTTGTTAGTGAGGATATATTATCACCAATATATGTAGAAAAGCTTACTGTCGTTAAATTACTGTTTTCAACATTTAAAAGGTTAATCCCATTAAATTGAGTGAGATTTGCAATATCATCAATTTCTTGTTTTAACTGCATTATTTCCTTCTGAATCATATATCTATCTTCATCAGTTAATGTATCATTTACCGCTTGGACAGCTAATTCTCTAGCTCGTTGCAAATTATCAGTTATTTCTGTTAATCCACCTTCTGCTGTTTGAATTAAGGATATCCCATCTTGAATATTTCTCTCCGCTTGCTCTAATCCTCTGATTTGTGCCCTCATCTTTTCAGATATTGCTAGTCCTGCTGCATCATCTGCCGCTCTGTTAATGCGTAAACCCGAGGATAGTTTTTCTAAAGAATTCCCAATAGATCTATTATTTTGTTAAGTCTATTTAATGTATTTAATGCTGATATATTATGAGCTATTCTCACGAAAACCACCCGAGGTGTAAATACTAATTGATATATTTATCGACTGATATCAATGAATAATTTAGTATAAACTACCTTACTTCTTATAGATAGTACTATCAAAATCAAAATTGTTGTGCATGAATCTAGCCTATCCCCGTTTTAATTGTCCTTCCTCACTAACAGTGAACAGCACTCCACATGTGTGGAGACGGTGAAAGGAATATATTGTAACCTCATGACGCATTCTTACACCGAATTGAAGGCGGCAATTTTGCTCTGGCAAACTTAACAACTTCATCAATATTTTCAGTAATTTGCTTATAAGGTAAAGAAGATAATACAGCTTCCCTGTATTTTTTATTTGACCTTGATGACAGTCGTGAGTCCAAAATACTTAAAATTCCTTTATCGCTCTCAGAGCGTATCAATCTCCCCGCCCCTTGACGCAAACGGATCAACATTTCCGGTAAAAGAACCTCATCATTAGGATTTCTCGAAAGTGACATTTTATATTCAATTATTGGATCAGGCACCGGAAAAGGCAACCGTACAATAATTACCTGAGACAAGTCATCACCTCGGATATCTAATCCTTCCCAAAAACACCGGTACCGAGTAACAAACCTTGTGTTGAACGGAATTCCTCAATCACACTGGCTTGAGAACTACCTTCCTTCTGTATCAATATCGGCCACCTGTTTGTTTTCTTAAGAAGCAATTGATGAACTTGTTTCAAATCCTCCTTCGATGTAAAAAGTACAAGTGTTCTTCCATCGGTTATTTGGCTTAACTCCTGAATTCGATCAGATATGCATTCATAATACTTGTCGCTATCTGCATATTTTGAATGTTGCGGATCGGGTAAATCTCCAGCAATATACAATCTGGTATTTTTATCAAAATCATATCCTGAATATTTCGGTTCAGAAAACTCTCCTTCAAAACCAATTGTGTCCGAAATGTATTTATACTGTCCTTCTAATGTTTGAGCTGAACTACATAACGTTGCGGAAGTAACAACAATTCGTGAATTTCCTTTAAAAAGTACTTTATTTAAAATTTCATTAATGTTTTTAGGACAGTAATGAAGTTCTAATTGATTATCCTTTGTTGCCCAAAATAGAAAGTTCGATTGATCATCTTTGTAAAGTCCGGTTAACATTTGTTTCAACGAATCTAATTGTTCGGTCAAGTCGTCAAGCACTTTATCTCCAAATCGATCTTCAGGAACAGAGGTAAGAGCTACCTCGAAAGAATCAATAAGACTTAACAATAAATCAAAATCAATATTTTTCGGTACTGTTACGGGAAAGCGCTCAGACTCACAGTATTTCTTATCTCTTGCCACACGTGTGACGTATTTTTGGATTTCATGGAAAAAGATTGATATGATATTTCCGAATTTATCCATTTTCCCTCGAATATCATCAAATGTTGGAAGTGATGAGACGACCTTCGTAAAGTCTTTCTTGAAACCCAAATACAATTTATGGCTCCATGTCTTTGTAAGCGCACTTCTAACTTTAGACTCTAAATTATGTGCTTCATCAATAATAATCATAGGCGATCTTGTAGTAATGATCGACTTAGAGTATCCTTTGATTTTACGGAGTAAATCAACAATCAGAAGATCATGATTTACTATTATTAAATCCTGATAACCTGTATCAGAAATATTAATTCTCATTCTGTAGAAATGGCAGTCCCTCTTGTGGTGACATCGTTCAAAAGTACATTTATCAACATTAAAATAGCTCCACTCACGATCAGTCACTTCAAAATCAAGTTTTCCACGATCACCAAACTTGTTACTTAAAACCCATTCAAGTAAACGATTAAAGTTTGAATCGTTCCCAACCTTTAGATTATACGCTCGATTTAAACAGGAGTAATTGTTTCTTCCTTTACCAACTACAACATTAACAGATCTATTTAAAAGCTTTGCCGCTTGCTTTGCATCAGATAAGAGTTGCTCTGATAAATGAATTGATGAAGTGGCAATTATAATAGGTCTACCACTTATTTGATTCACAAGCAGGGCTGGAATTAGGTATGCAAATGATTTTCCTATACCAACACTTGCTTCAACAATGATATTCTTGTTATCTCGAAAGGCCTCAGTAATATCTAATGCCATATTCGCTTGACCTTCTCGATAATTCATTCCTTTAGCAGTGACTATTTCTTCATCAAAGAAATCCAAAACAGGGCTAACTAATATATTGTCTAGTCTTCTTTTTCGCCAATCGTTAATTGCGACCACTCCCAAGCACAAATGTATGTTCCCATATTAATTGTATCACAGTATTCATTTTATTTCCAAGTCATACAGGAACGTCATTCCCCAAAGGTTAAATATTGTATTGTTTCTATCTTTCAAAATATTGATTCACAAGTAGGATAGAGGATTTTGTATATTTTTGTTGAATGGTATCAATTACCTGCATCTCTAGTTCTAATCATTGCGGAACGTATATTCGCTGACATAATGTTGTCGGTTTGCTTTATTATAATTGTTTCGAATATCTTTGATTGAGAGGGGAGTCATTATGGATTGCAGAAAATGTGGAACACCAATAGCTGAAGACAGTTTGTTTTGCAATAAATGCGGAACAAAAGTCGGTGCTGAATCAAATGGAAAAACAATAACAAAGAAAACAAAATGGTTAATTGCCAGTGGTGTTCTTGGAGTTCTTATCGTTGTAGGTATGCTGTTGATCATTTTTATAAACAGCAATCCCGTAAGTGCATTCAAAAAAGCTGTGCATGGAAACCAGTATGGCGATGCCATTGAAGTATACGAAAAAGAAATAAAGGGAGATTTGGATAAAGAGTTAGAGGTTGAGACTTTCCTCAAAGAGGATATTCATAAAATCAAACAAGATTTTACTAGCGGAAATATAGATTATAGCTCAGCATCAAACCGACTCGAAACGATTAAAAAAACCAATCTATTGAAATCCGAAGTGAGTGCTGCTCAAAACGAGATAGACAAATTGAATGATTCGAGAACAGCATTTAAAACTGGAGAGGAACTCCTTAAGAACAAAAATGTGAAAGACGCTCTTTCGGAGTTTAACAAGGTCATCGAAACTGACAGTGCCAATTATACCAAAGCACAAGAACTGATAAAGGAGACCTCATCTGACTATAAAGCAGCCATTCTGAGTGATACCGAAAAGCTTGTGTCCGAGCAGAAATTCGATGAAGCTATCAAAGTCATAGATGAAGCATTGATGATCATCCCTAATGATTCTGATATGATAGCTAAAAAAACAGTTTACGAAAAACAGAACGAGGAGAAATTAGCTACCGAACGTAAAAAAAAGATGGAGGAACTAAAGGGAAAGCAAGAAGTGAGTGTTATAAAGACCAGCCTTTTTACCGATTGGCTTGATGATACTTACTTGACCATAGAAGTAAAAAACAATTCCGACAAAGTAGTCAAAAAATATGTTGTTGGATGGATGGGCTTTGATAAAGACGGTTATCCTGTTAAAACAGGATGGTTGTCACCCGATTTCTTAAAAGAAGGGAATGCCGAAGCAAATATTCAACCAGGCAAAACATATGGCTCAAATAGCGGATTTCAACTGACTGGAGGGTATTCAAAAACAGTCGATGCTGTTAAATTCATTGCTTGCGTAAAAGAAGTTGAATACTATGATGGTTCGAAATGGGAAAATGAATATTATCCATATTGGATAGAAGAATATCAGGAAAAACCATTAAAGTAGTAATTCACAACTTGCCATCCCCTTCCGACAGAGTTAACATCGACACACTCGAACTCGGGAGGGGATTTTGCTATGCCATATTGCCATATCAACAATGGCCGGATTGGTTGCGGCCAGCATTGGATCAACGGTTTAATAAACTGGCCGCATCAAGTCTGCGGGTTTCGGCATTTAGCTCTTGACCGTAAACGGACAGCTTATAGGCGTTGCCGCCGCCATGTGCCTTCACGAATTTCTGAGCTTGGACGAACATACCACCAGAACCACAGCACGGGTCATAGATGGTTCCTTCGAACGGCTCGATCATTTCAACGAGAAGTTTTACAACACTACTCGGCGTATAGAACTCCCCACCGCCTTGACCAAGCATAAAGGCAAATTTGCCGAGGAAGTATTCATAGACGCGACCGAGCGCATCTTCCTCAATAAGTAAGGTATTGGCATTCTCAAACACCATGACCACTTCGCCAACTCTGCGTTGGTCAATGTCTGCGCCGGAATAAATCTTGGGGAGGACTCCGGCAAGCTTCTTGTTTTCTTTTTCAATAGCGATAAACGCTTCATCGATGATTTGACCAATATTCGGTTTTGTTGCGTTTTCAATGATATATTTCCAACGAGCTTTTTCCGGCACATAAAATACATTGAAACGCTCATATTCATCGCGGTCATCTTCAAATCCGTCGCCTTCTGCCACAAGCTCGTTGTACCGTTGGTCAAAGCGATCAGAGATGTATTTAAGAAAGATGATGCCAAGTACGACATCTTTATATTTGGAAGAAGCGATACTGCCTCTTAACTTGTCGGCTGCTGCCCATAGTTTGTCTTCCAAACTGGTAACAAGGTTCTCTTTTGCCATATGTATGTAACTCCTATCGTTGTAATAGTTCAATAGACTTATTCCACAATTCAACTGTAAGTTCCTTTTTTCGACACCACTTTCCCAGTCATTATACACTGCGGCAACAACAACATCCTCTAAAGCCCCATATTTACCTTTGAGTCTTTTCTCCTTATCCACTACAATATGAATTAACAAAAGTGGAGGGATCAAAGATGCAGCGCAAGAGTTACAGCATTGAATTTAAACAACAGCTCATCCAAGAAGCCTTAGAAGCAGGCAATGCCAGCCAAGTTGCAAGACGACATGGAATAGACGGGAAAATGCTCGCTCGTTGGATTCGTCAATCGAAGCATGCAAACTGGAAAAACGCATCACCAGAATCCAAAAAAGTTGCAGCCTACACTCCATCATCCAAAGAGTTTCAAGCGTTAGAGCAGGAAAACGACAAATTGAAAAAGCTGTTGGGCGAGAAGGATTTGGAGATTGCGATTCTTCGTGATCTCGTAAAAAAGGTGAACCCCGCCTATCGGACAAAATAGAGATCGCCGACAAATGGATTGCGCGGGGTTATAAAGCTGCAGTGGTGCTGCGAATCGTCGGCGTCAGTGAAGCGACGTACTATTACCGGAAGAAACACTTCAAGCAAGAGCGAGTGTATAACGGCGGACGGCCGATTCCCGGCTTTTCCTTGGATCATAAGCGGCGTCCCGTCAGCGATGAGCAGATCAAGGAATGGCTGATGGAGCTTATTGCCGGGGAAGAAGCGACTTACGGTTACCGTAAATTAACCGTATGCCTGAAACGACAGTATGGGCTGATCATTAACAAGAAAAAAGTATACCGGCTGTGTCAGGAACTGGGCATCCTGCAGCCACAACGCCGGAAGCGAATCCAATATCCCCGAAAGCTGGCGAACAACCGTGAGATTTGCGCTTCGAATCAGCTTTGGGAGATGGACGTGAAATACGGCTATATTGCAGCAGAGCAGCGTTTCTTTTTCTTGCTCAGCCTGATTGACGTCTACGACCGATCGATTATCGACTACCACATGGGCCTCTCTTGTGAAGGGAAGCATGCTGCGCAAATCCTGCAGAGAGCGTTATGGAAACGGCGGCTCTTTGAGAAAGATCAGCTGCCCGTGGTTCGTACCGATAACGGCCCGCAATTTATCAGCCATGCTTTTGAAGAAGCATGCCTGGAGTATTGTGTAGAACATGAACGTATTCCTCCGAAAACGCCGAATAAAAATGCGCATATCGAAGCATTTCATGCCATTTTAGAACAAGAGTGTCTCTCCAGGCATGAATTTGAGAGTTATCAGGATGCATACCGTATCGTATCTGACTATCTCTTGTTTTATAATCAGCGGCGGATCCATGGAAGTTTGTATGATCTATCCCCGCAGGAATTTCATCAAGCTATGCATCAGCAAGCCGTAAAACCGCTTGTGATTAAGGTATGATGGATAAAGCCCTTTACATGGAGGGGCGGGCATGATAGGCTTGTTAGCCTCGCGATGCATGTGTTATCCGCATCGCCCTATCGCGAAAAATCATGCCCGCTGGAGGCTCCATGTCAAGGGCGACAACGAGCGACAACGACGTAAATCAATGAGAAATTACGCAATCGTGTGAATAAGGGTGTAAGACTCTAAAGTTACGGGTTTAAACCGCATCTTGTCAGCACGCGTATGTTTGCATCAAATACAAAGGGAAGCCTTTGTATTCAGGCCAAGTACACATTTTCATTGTGCCATCTCAGATATTGAATCGAAGGTTTTTCATGGATATTGTCGGGAACTTCAGCCAAACTCTTGCCATGGAATGCATAATATTCTCTTCCGTTACCGTAATCCTCTTTAATCCTCTTGCTCACTTCGATGCGCAAATCTTCATTGATCGTAATATACCCCCGGTCAAATAACGTATGAATATCTTTTCTCAACAATAATCCATTGCTTGTCATATGAGGGCCATTCTGAGAATACGGTTTTATATGTGCGGCCTCCAGAACTGGCAATGTTTTTTCTCCTGTTATTGCACAGCGGCGGTGATAAGCTTCAGTCACCATTACCTTAAACGTTCCTTGGCCAATTCTCGGATGAATAATTTGTTCCGACCCGTATCTATTTGCTTTGTTCTCTTCCATAACCACTTCAGTATGGTTCAACGAATGTCTATGCAGTTTGGCTTGAACTTGTGAGTATAGTAAATGTCCGATTTCAGTATCGGTATCATA
>NZ_SGWF01000010.1:0-618029 GCF_013337105.1 Paenibacillus sp. JMULE4 | reverse complement strand
CGCTGGACTTCACACTGCTCAGTTCCAGCAAATCTGCCATTAACGGCATGAACGAGAAGATCGACAAACGGACGAACGGCTATAAGCGACGTCAAGAAGCACTCCTGCCGGCTCCGCAGGTAATCGTATCGATGTTGGATCGTGCGCTTACCGCTGGAGCCACGGCCTCCTACGTCTTGATGGACAGTTGGTTCACGCACGCGCCCCTCATTGGCGAAATCGTTTCTCGCGGGCTCGACGTGATCGGCATGGTCAAGAACGACAATAAGCGTTTCCTTGTTCAAGGCCGGAAGCTGTCGCTCAAAGAACTATATGCGGCAGCGTCTCCGGTGCAGAGTAAGAAACGGGGCATCCTCCGTTCGATTCAAACCGAGCTTGCCCCCGGCATACCGGTTCGCGTGGTATTCGTCCGTCATCGTACGAAGAAGAATGAATGGCTCGCGGTACTGTCGACGGATCTTTCCCTCTCCGTGGAGGACGTGATCCGTATTTACGGGATCCGCTGGGACATCGAGGTCTTCTTCAAGTGCACCAAGTCGCTGCTTCGTTTGCAGAAAGAGTTTCAAGGTCGCTCCTATGATTTGCTGATTAGCCATACGACCATTGTGTTTTCACGCTATATTCTGCTGGCATGGCAGCACCGGCAAAGTACAGATGCTCGCTCGTTCGGCGGCTTGTTTTATGTTTTGTGCGACGAAGTTGGCACGTTGGACTGGGCGATCGCCTTGCAGCAACTGCTCGATCTGATCAACGAAACCGCAACGAAAGCAGGAAAAAAGCTTTCGGCTCTGATTCAACGTCAACTCCAGCAATGGATTGCCGCTTTACCCAACTACATTAAGGCTTGTTTGCCCATTTCATGCTGCGAAAGTTGAGTTAATAATAATAATCAGTATCATGACCAACGGCACGGCTGTGAATCCGCTCCATGCGAAGCAGCGTGACATAGGGAGGAAATCAGGTGAAAACGCAGTCCCGGCTTGAAGTGGGGGAATTGGAATACGTAATAAAAAATTTTTATTTTTCCATAGAGCAGTCACCCCATTTCACGAGTTCGATCCGAATCGTCGATTTGCTTGACGGTGAAAAATGTGCGTCCTACTTGGATGAATTAACTATGGTTCTCCAGTCTCCGTCAAGAATGATTACCGCCTCGCAATTCGCCAAGAGGTATGCTTTTTTAACCCTTGCTCCCGGGTTATACGCTATGACGATATATAATAAAGGATTGGATTTATCTATTGAAAACAGCCTTCTTGAATCGTCCGCAACGCTCAAAAAATCGTGGTCGGCCCGTCTATGCGCGCCAGATTTGCAGGTGAACGAACCTGCGGCAGGGAAGCGCGATGAATGGCGCGATGAAACGATAAGAAATCTGTTCGCGGGGCATTTGGCAAAACTGTGGCGTTCCATTTCGGAGGCCGCCGATATTCCAATGGCTATTTTATGGGAAAATACGGCTGTTCGTTTATATTCGCTCTATGAGAAACGAATGGGGGAAGGGTCCGACTTACAGGAAAACAAGCGCATACAGGAGGATTTCAAATATCTGATTAGTACAGCGCCCGGGACCTTATTCGGGGAAACGGATAATCCAATGGCAAGGTATTACTATCCTGCATGTACGATTTCTTCTGCAGTTCAACCGGTTCGTATGCGAAAGACATGCTGTTTCTACTATAAAGTTTCTCCTGACGAAGGCTACTGTTCAAACTGTCCAAAGGTGAAGCATTTGTAGCAATTAGGACTCACTGACACTGAAGAAGTCCGTATATGGTCGGGCCTTATTTTCGGGGCAAACCTGCTGACCACTTTTATTTTTTCATTGGTATGGGGAAAGCTTGGAGACCGGTATGGACGTAAATTAATGCTCATCCGTGCCAAGCATCGTTCAGGAATTATGGCAGCTCATTGTGCTGCGATTCTGTACGGGTGTGTTCCTTGGCGGCATGACCCCTTCCATCCATGTCCTGATTCGTCGCTATGCGCCGAATGGCATGGAAAGCCGTACATTCAGCTATTCCCATTGTGCCTTGTTTCTGGGAGGTATGGTAGGGTCCATGGGGATGGGGGTGGTCGCGTCTTATTTTGGTTTGCCGATGATTTTTATTTTTTCCGCCGTTCTCTTGCTGATCAACCAGACGGTTGCAAGAAAAATCGTTGCCGATGCAGCCGTTCTGAAGGAATAATAAAAAACGGATCCGAACAAGGAAATCGGGAAAGATTTGTCGAAATCATATATAATGAGAATGATTATTATTCACGAAAAAGGACGAGTACAAATGGACAACGGCTCACATCTTTCAATGCAGCTCGCTGCTTGCCAGTTTAGACTGGAAGATATTCAACACGTAAACTCGAATGAGTCCATATTTCAACATGATCATTCGTTGTACGGCATGCTGCTTTTTAAGGAAGCCGAAGGAAGCATTGTCATCGACGGACGGAGCTATTCCTTGCAGCGGCAGAAGATTTTTATCGTATCTCCCGGCACCTATGTCAAACTGTTCATTCAAAATGAGCAGGCGGATTATTATTACATACGGTTTTATGCGCTGCGGCCTGCGGGCCGGGGGCATTTCGTTCTTGCGGAATTGAAATGTCCGGATGAACTGTTTGCTTCGCATTTTCAGTTTCTGATCGACATGGTTCAAAAGATGGAGATAAAACATCGTAGTGACAATAGCTGGGATGCCATGAAAGCGAATATTATGTTTCAAGAAATGATCATCACGCTATTCAAGGATACCATTCAGGAAGAGAAGTCGGATTTGCAGCAAGCGATTCGTCTTACATTAGATTATATGGAACAGTACTATCCTTTAAACATAACCCGGGAAAAGCTTGCTGAAATGACAGGTTTGAGTGCGGATTATTTCTCGCGGGCCTTCAAAAAACAGGTTAAAAAAAGTCCGATGAAAGTTTTGACTGAAATCCGGATTAATCAAGCCAAGCAATTGCTGGTCCAGTCCGGTGAATCGTTTCGTTCGATTGCCCAAAGCGTCGGCTTTAGCGATGAATTTTATTTCAGCCGCAAGTTTAAGGCAGAAACAGGCTGCTCGCCGATGAATTATGTGAAAAAAATCAAATATTCCGGTAAAATTGCTTCGCTTAATCATCAAACTACAGGTCATTTGATTGCGCTGGACATCGAGCCTTATGCCGCTATCATCAATAACGCTTACCCCATCACTACCCGGTTACGCAACACCATAGCCGTCGGCCACTTCAATCCCGATTTGGAAAGACTGATGACCGCCAAGCCGGACTTAATTGTGGCGAGCGGTTCCCGCCAAGTGGAAAAATCACCGAAGGAGAGAATATTTAATCAAATCGCACCGACGATAACGCTTCATTTTTCCAAAGACTGGAGAGTTCATTTTCAGACGATAGCAAAGATCGTCGGCAAAGAAAAGGAAGCAAACGATTGGCTGGAGCGTTACGATTGGAAAGCAGACACGATCCGAAAACAAATCAAAAGCAAAATAGGAGATGAAACCTTCTTAATTGTTGGCATTGGCGAAGGGAAAATGTGCGTGTATGGTCTGCGAAACATGGGGTCGGTTCTTTATGGCGATTTAGGGTTGGCCGCTCCCAAAGGTGTATCGGGGATTGCTCACTATAAGGAGATATTGCTGGAGGATTTGTTGGAGTTTGATGCGGATCGTATCCTGTTAACCAGCTACAGGCACGATGGTACTGCACATATGGATCAGGCCATCCGGAATGAAGTATGCGCGTTATATGCCAACAAACAATGGCATGCGCTAAAAGCGGTCAGGAACAAAAAAGTTTATTTTATGTATGACAGCCAGCATCTTTATACAAGCTATAATCCTCTGTCACATGATTTATTTCTGGACAAAATGCACCAGCTGTTGATGGCAGATGCCGCTGCAGAAAGATCTGTATTGTCCAAAAAGTGATCAAAAATCTCCATGTTCATTATGTGGTACATCCTTATAATGAGAATAAGAATCAATATCATTAATAGGTACACCAAGAAAAAGGAGAGGTACACAAATGGTTAGACGCCAAAAATTAGTATTGATGCTGGCGGCGATGTTCGTATTGATGCTCGTGATCGCCGGCTGCGGGGGGAATCAGCAGGGGGGAGAGGCTTCTCAGCCGCCACAAGTACCAGAAACCGAAAATCAGGACGCCAGAGTCGTTCAACATGCCATGGGCACGACTGAAATTAAAGGCACGCCTAAAAACGTGGTCACCCTGTTTCAAGGGGCTACGGACGCTGCCTTGGCGCTGAAAGTTAAGCCTGTGGGAGCCGTTGAATCCTGGATCGAACAACCCTGGTACAATTACATCAGAGCCCAGATGGAAGGGGTAACTAACCTGGGTTCGGAAAACCAGCCGGACTTGGAAAAATTGGCTTCAATTCAGCCGGACTTGATTATCGCTTCCAAGACACGCCATGAGAAGATTTATAAGCAATTATCGGCCATCGCGCCAACAGTCATGACAGAAGAGGTTCATTTGTGGAAGGATACGTTGGCTCTGACATCAGAAGCTTTAAACAAAAAGGATGAAGAGAAAAAATTTCTGGAAGAGTGGAATCGGAAGGTAGCCGATTTTAAGGAGAAAATGGGCGATAAATTAAAATTGGAAGCCGGCATCGTTGACTTCCGGGTAGATCATGCCCGAATTGTTTATACCGGATTTTCAGCTCTCGTTTTGGACGAGTTGGGAATCGCCCGGCCAGCCAGCCAGAGGGGAACGGAATGGGGAGTCCAGCTCACATCAAAGGAAAGTATTCCGCAAATGGATGCAGACATTATATTTGATCAGACGAGTACGACAAGAGATGACGGCCGACTGGATTTGAGAAAAGCATGGAGCGAGCATCCGCTGTGGAAAAAATTAAAAGCCGTTCAAAACAACAGAGTATTCGAGGTGGATACGGCGGTATGGAATAACGGCTCCGGCCCGTTAGCGGCTATGGAGATGGTAAATGATCTCTATGAATTCTATGGTTTAAAATAGCATATTTTGATGAGGAGGCTGTTGAACAACGACGGGATCAACAGCCTCTAAGAAGTTTCTTCCTTAAATTCCGCTTCGTTTCATGAAGGCTGTGGAGAGAATGAAACCTCAAAGAGGAGGGTCTTTGTGAGTCCATTATTACACCAGACATCTTTAAAAGCTTCGGGTTTGGTGTTTGGTATTTTAATCCTTGTTATTTCTTTTATACTGAGTATCGTGCTGGGAACAACGAAAATCAGCTTTCTCACGGCTATCGAGTCGTTTATCCATTATGATATGTCATCGGACGAACATGTGATTATCCAAACGACACGGTTACCCCGCGCTTTATTTGCCGCTATGATAGGGGGGAATTTAGCCGTTGCGGGCGCTCTGATGCAGGCGTTGACCCGGAATCCTTTGGCTTCTCCAAGTATTTTCGGCATTAATTCGGGTGCCGTTTTTTTTGTGGTAATGGCGTTAGCCTTTCTCCCGGTCTCTTCCCTGGATCAATTGGTATGGGTCGCCTTTTTTGGAGCGGGTATTGCCGCTTTGACCGTTTATTACCTCGGTTCTCTGGGTCGGGACGGCATGACTCCGATTAAAATCGTACTAGCCGGCGCGGCGATGACAGCCTTGTTTACTTCTTTTACTCAAGGGATGCTGGTTGTCAATGAAACGGGCTTGCAAAATGTGTTGTTTTGGTTAGCCGGTTCTGTCGCAGGCAAATCGGCCGAGGGGTTAATTCCGGTCTTGCCGTACATGATATTCGCCGGGATCGCCGCGTTGGTACTGGCACAGCCTGTCAACATTCTTTCTTCGGGAGAGGATATTGCCAAAGGATTGGGGCAAAGAACAGGCCTTGTGAAAATATCGATTGCTGTTACGGTCATTTTATTGGCGGGCAGCTCTGTTGCGGTTGCCGGTTCCATCGGCTTTGTAGGTCTCGTTATTCCGCACATTGCCCGCTTTCTGGTGGGTGTTGATTATCGCTGGATTATTCCTTACAGCGCAGTACTGGGGGCTATCTTGTTGCTGCTTGCAGATATCGTCGCTCGTTTTGTGATTATGCCTGGAGAGCTGCCGATCGGAGTAATGACGGCATTAATCGGAGTGCCATTTTTTATCTACATTGCCAGGAAGGGGTTTCGCTCGAAAGGGGTTTCGCAATGAAGCGGCTGGTTGTTTTTCGAAGCAAAACGGGGCGCTTTTCTTTTCTTGTACAGAAGAAAACGATGATTGTGCTCTCCGTGTTAACGTTATTGTTATTATTTGTATTGATGATGAGTATCGGGCTGGGCAACAAGGGTACTTCTCTGGCGGACGTGTACAAAACGATCCTTGGGCAAGGGACGGCCGTGAATTTGCTGATTATTGGGACGTTAAGGCTTCCCCGTATTATTCTGGCTGTATTGGTCGGAGCGGCTCTGGGGGTTTCCGGATCGATCCTTCAGGGCATTATCCGCAATCCGCTGGCCTCGCCGGATATTGTCGGGATTACAGGAGGGGCCACATTTGCGGCAGTGGCGTTTATTACCTATTTTGCGGGGACGGTAAGCATCCAGTGGCTCCCGGTAGCAGCTTTTTTGGGGGCCGGCTTGGTCTCGATCGTTATTTATTTGCTGGCATGGAATAAAGGAGTTACTCCAACAAGGCTGGTGCTGATTGGGATTGGGATTTCAGCGGCGACAAGCTCTTTAACCATGCTAATGATCGTTCTCAGCCCCATTAAAGCAGCCGGTCAGGCCTATATTTGGTTAACCGGAAGTATTTACGGTGCATCGTGGGATAATGTGTATGCTTTGCTGCCTTGGTTGATTATTTTATTCCGCTGGCCCTGATTTATTCCAGACACATCAATGTTCAAGAGCTGGGGGACGATATTGCGATGGTTTTAGGGGCTCCTGTTCAGCATCACCGATTAATGCTGCTGTTCATCAGCGTGGCGTTGGCGGGTTCAGCCGTGGCCGTAGCCGGAGCGATTGGATTTATCGGCTTAATTGCTCCGCATATCGCCAGAAAGCTCGTAGGCGCTTCGTTTGGCGGCTTAATTCCGGTAGCGGCTCTTATTGGCAGCCTGATGCTTCTGATTGCCGATACGTTTGGCAGAACGGCTTTTCTCCCACTCGATATTCCCGCGGGCGTGTTTACTGCGGGTGTAGGTGCACCCTTCTTTATCTATCTGCTTTATAGAAATCGCAATAAATAAAATATGCACAAAAAGCCAGCCAGTTTTTGCACTAGCTGACTTTTTTTTATGAAAAGCAGCGTGCCCAATTGCCAGGTCTGCTCTTCTAAATCTCATAACCGTTAATGTACATCGCCGTGATTAACAAACTTAATATTTTCCACTCTTACCAAGGTTTCGCCGGAAGGTATCACAAGCTGATAGTTTTCATTGGTTTGTGCCATCAGCAGTTGAAAGCCTATAGGAGATAAGAAAGATATCAGGTTTTTATTGGGATCCGTCCGATGCGGGAATACAATCGTAAGAGATTCCGTTGATCCATCGTCCAGATATCGCAAATCTACTTGGCTTCCTATGAGCGCCATGGAATTCAGATTTTCTTCGGTTAGATCCTTGATAATCCTTTCAAGCGTCGAACAATATACTGATATTGTCTTCTCCACATTGCGGCGTTTTTGGTTAGGCTCAGGGAAATACTGGTTGAGGAAATTCAGCTTTTCATCGTCAAAATAAACCAGCTGATTCACCAGTTGCAGCCGGGAACCTTGATACATAAGACTATGGTTCATAGTAGATTTCCCCTCCTTTACGAAGCAAACCATATACTCTGAAGTTAAAGCCACTTACCATCGAAATCCCTCCCATGTAAATATAGGTCTCCATAAGGGAGACCTTCAGATTATTGTACCAAATCTTGCTGGTAAATCCAATCATTTTAAATCCGGCCAAACCTGGCAGCCGATCCGGAAAGCAATCACGATTCCTTCATTTCCGAGTGAAACATAAACAGAAAAACATGTCGAGGCAGGAAGCCACGACATGCTTATAAAAAGGAAATGGTTATTCGGGAATATAAGGCAATTCGCCGACCTTTGGTATGTTAATGACGTGAGTTTCGACATAGGAGAGAATGCCTTCCGGACCATATTCACGCCCTATGCCGGACTGCTTAACCCCGCCGAATGGAAAACGAACGTCAAGTCCCTGTACGGCAGCGGTGTTAATCATGGTTGTACCTGCTTCGATTCGCCGTGCTACCCTAAGGGCATGCTCTTCCTCGCCCCATACGGAGCTCGTCAGACCATAAATACTGTCATTGACTAAGGAGATGGCTTGGTCATCATCATCGAAGGGCAGGATCGGGACGGTGGGACCAAACTGTTCTTCCACGACGATAGGGTCATGGTATCCGGCTCCCAATACGACAGTCGGTTGCAGGAAGTAACCTTTTTCAAACAGTTCCGGATCAAGAATACGTCCCAACTTGATCACTTGGGCACCCCGGTTTTGAGCATCGTCGATTAAGCTCCGTACAAACTTAACCTGACCAGCGTTATTCACTGGGCCAACGGTAACGTCCGGGTTAAAGGGATCGCCCACCCGAATCCACTTGTTCGCCGCCTCAATATATTTCTCCACGAATTTGTCATAAATTGAGCGATGGACATAGATTCTTTTCGCAATCATACAAATTTGTCCGGCAGTAAGGAAGTTTGAGATCACGAGGCGGCGCATCGCACGTTCATCGTTCACGTCGAAATCAGAAAGAATAATCGCCGCATCATTTCCGCCTAATTCCAATGTCATATCCTTAATAGTATCTGCCGCGGCTTTCATGATGGCTTTTGCCGTCTTGGTTCCGCCGGTGAATGCGATTTTGGAAACCTTGGGATGAGAGGTCAGTTCCACTCCCACATCCGATTCGCCGTGGACCATGTTAAGCACGCCTGCCGGAAACTCGGCTGCAATCATCTCAATGACTTTGCTTACAGCCAACGGGGCAAGGGGGCTCGGCTTGAGCACCATGGTATTGCCCGCCAACAGCGCCGGAGCGATTTTAATGGTCGAAAGGGAGAGCGGATAATTCCATGGTGTTATGGCGGAAACGACACCTATCGCATCTTTGGAAATAATGGTTTTTCCGTTCTCATGCTCCTGTACCTGATCTTTAAGCACTTCCTTAGCCGTGTTGCAGGCATATTCCATCCACATCAGGGAAATCGCAAGCTCACCTTCTGCATCGTACAGAGGTTTGCCATGCTCACGGGACAGAAGCTTCGAAATTTCCGGGCTAGCATCTTTTAGCTTTGCAATGGCGCGCTGCATCCGTGCAATACGTTCCTCGATGGGTGTCTTGCTCCAATCGGGGAAAGCCGCTGCCGCAGCTTCAATGGCTTCAATGGCCTCCTCGCGTGTGTTCACAGGGCCGTAGCCGACAATTTCGTTGGGGTTCGTCGGATTCTCGCGGGAATACTGTTTATCTGTTTCGACTTTCTCGCCATTGATGATCGCATGAACAACAACCGGTTGATTCACCATAAAATAACCCTCTTTCTAAATTAAATTAAGACTTAAGTACATCATGGTCAACATAACGTTCGCCATTTAACTCACTTATGACATTAATCGCCACTTTCGCGCCATCGCCGGCTGTGATAATGGTATGAACGCTTACCCCTGCTGCAGTTCCTGCCGCCCAAATGCCTTTTTTGTTTGTTTTACCATGGCTGTCGACGGAGATCACTTTCTTTATGCGCGGTTCTGTGCCTTCTTTTGTGGCCAAGCCAATTTTTTCGGCCAGATCAGTTAGGACGCCCGTAGCCAAAATCACTTGATTCGATTCAACGGTTTGATTGTCCAAATGAATTTTAAAACCTGTTTCTGTTTCCGTAATATTATCCACTGTAGCTGTAACCATTTCCGCCCCCAATTTGCTTGCCTGTTTTTTTCCTGTTTCTACAAGCCCGGGTCCTGAGATTTCGAGTACGCCATAATGGTTTTCAACCCAAGCTCTTTTCGTCATGGTTTTGTCATTATCAATCAATAACGTTTTTTTACCGGCTTTAGCGGCAAAGAGTGCAGCGGTTGCTCCGGCAGGGCCTGCACCGATAACAGCAATATCGTACATCGTTCGACACTCCCTCTAATGAGTATATGGTTGTTATAGCAACTTTAGTGCTCGCAAAGTCTCTATATGAATATACAAGAGCTGCATGATGGCAGCGATATGCAGGATTTTATGTGACATTATGGCTTATCTTTGTAAGGATTCTTTTTAGTTCCTTTAATTCTTCATTTGTAATCTCATTTTTTACCAACTCATTAAACTTCTCAGTGAGAGGAATAATGTGATTGCCGAGTTGTTTTCCTTCTTCCGTCAAATAAACGATCAATGATCGACGGTCGTTTTTCGGACATGCTCTTCGGATAAATCCTTTTTGTTCAAGATTAAACAACATCCGTGCAACATTGGTTTTATCCTTTACGAGCAGTTCCGCAATTTCATTTTGGGTAAGGCCATCCTTCTCCCAAAGAAGCATCATAACCAGATTTTGTTCAGGCGCCAGGTTGTATGGAGCCAATTGCTTTTTAATGTAACTGGTCAAGGTTAAGTCGGTCTGGTGAATAAAAATGCTGATATATTCATCTAACAACTTCAAACAACCACCTCCTTGTTGCTATAACAACAGTTGTTACAGATACATTATATTATGCAAAATTTTTGATGTCAATTTTTTTTCACATTTTTTCTTATGGTCCATTGTGAAATGCTGCAAAACGGAGTTTGATTTTCCGCTAACGCCTCTCATCCTGGCTGTTGTCCTTGGCAAGATGATCGAAACAAACTTAAGGCAATCTCTTTTAATCTCCAAAAACGATATGACGATTTTCTTTACAAGGCCGTTATCTTTAACTTTTATGATCTTGACCATTCTCATTCTTTGCTTTCCTGTGATCAAAAAAATATATGAAATAACCGTTGCCAAAAAGAGAATACAAAAGTACGACGAGGGCGTGCCGGAATAATGGCCTTTATGGACGATGTAAGTCGGTTTTGCAGCTCGATTGGATATGAAGATTTGCCTGCGGAAGTGGTGGAAAATGCCAAAAAAGCGATTATTGATACGCATGGCGTTATTTTCACAGGGTATGAAGAGCCTGTCACCAAAATACTCGTTGAGTGGGTAAAACAACAATCTGCGGCTCCGAAATCCACTGTCCTGGGGTATGGTTTTAAAACATCCGAAACTTTAGCGGTATTACTAAATGGCACCATGGGTCATGCCATTGATTTCGACGATGTACATGCGGGTTTGAGAGGCCACCCCAGTTTACCGGTATACGCTGCCGTTCTGGCTGTTTGCGAAGCTGAGAACAAAACCGGCAGAGAATTGATTACGGCTTTTGCCGTCGGGGTAGAAGTCATGACAAAGCTGAGAAATTATTTCAATCCATCCCATAACATCAGAGGGTGGCATCCCAGCGCGACACTCGGTGTGATTGGTGCTGCGGCAGCCGCAGGGAAATTGTATGGATTTGATCAAATGCAATTTAAAAAGGTATTCGGACTGGCAAGCTCTATGATGTCGGGGTTAAAAATAAACTTCGGAACGATGACGAAGCCGTATCATATAATCGGGCAGCACGCCGAACATCGCGGATGGGTCAAGTGGATGCGCACGTGGATGTTCCGTTATCTGTTCCCCCGCCAGAACAAGATGCGCATGCTCGGCTTGGCTTTGCAAATCTATCTAAAGTCGGGGTTCAGGCGGCTCGCGCAAAAACTTCGGGTCACCCGGCTATTCGGCAAAAATTTGAGCCAGATGGAGCGGATTATACCGGATGCTTCCTAATAAAGGCGTTAATGGTTTGCCTCCCGTGTCAAGGACGTCAGCCTGATTTTGCTGGAAAAAGGACGAGTACCTGAATTTGCGGCATGGCCTGGGGAAAAAATTACTTACCAGGATTCCTGCCATTTGCGCAACGTGATGCGGTCATCCGCTGCGCCGCGCCAACTCATGAAACGCATCAAAAACGTTCAGTTCGTAGAGTTGCCCCAGTCTGACCAATGCTGCGGTTCAGCAGGAATATACAACCTGGTTCATCCGGATATGGCAGCGCAAATTCTCGACCATAAAATGGAAAATGCGAGGAAAACAGACGCCCAATATCTGCTTACCAGCAATCCCGGCTGTTTGCTGCAAATGAAACTTGGCATTGAAAGGGCCGATCTTACGGACAAAATGCAAGCCGTGCACATCGTTGACTTTTTATATGAACGAATGCCCAAATAAGTTCGTGATGGAAAAGAAAAATTGCAACAGATCGAATCCTCCAAAAAGGGATTTGATGAACAAATCCGGCCTGTTCTTCGGAACAGGTCAGGCTGTCGAGAAAGTCTCGACAGCTTTCTTTATGTTAAAAATGTTAATTACGACACCTGTTATAATAGAGGTAATCAAGTGAGGAGCGGAATCGCCGGAGGTCGATGAAAAGGGTAACATCGGTATTGACAGAAGATTTTGGCGATGCTATCATAACAAACATTAATCCATACTAAATACATGTGAATAATATGAAATAATTCGACCGGACAACCGGAGATGTGATCCTGAAGGAGGGTGACTTCGTTTTTTGTATTTCTGCATGAATTTAACACCTGCGTAATAGGGTTTACACTTGATTCATCATGACGTAAAAGAAAAAGGGAGGACAAATGTTAGTTGAAATTATATTTGGCGCTTCACTGTTAATACTTATGTTGGTTTTTTTTGTGCAATCTATGAAACTCCCGTTCTTAATAAAAAACGGATTAATGGGTGCCGGTTTTTTTCCGAGAATCCTGATCATCATTTTGATCGCTTTGATTATTTATTATTTAGTAGAGTTGATTTTGAAAAGAAGACGATATCCCCAAAAGGAGCCGGTCTTAAAATCAACCGTTTGGCAGCAGTGTTTTTTAATGGTAATGATGGCCTTCTCTTTGTGGGCCGGTGATTATTTAGGAATGGAGTTAACCATAGGTTTATTTCTGCTTGTGACTTTGGTTATGGTCGAAAAACTGTCATGGGTAAGAGCGGCCATTTTCAGTGCGGCAGCTACGGTATGCATTTATTTCATTTTTGATGTTTGGCTCGGACTAAATTTGCCGAAAGGGATATTGGGGTAGAAGGTGAAGTGAATGGAATTACAACTATTACTGCAAGGTTTTATGAATATATTGGACCCACAGGTTATTTTTTGGTGCGTTCTCGGGGTAATTATCGGAACATTGGTCGGCGCGCTCCCCGGGCTTGGTCCAACGGCTGGAGTAGCCCTGCTTCTGCCTCTAAGCTTCACCATCGGCGAGCTCAACGCACTAACGCTCCTCATGAGCATTTACCAGGGATCGATGTATGGAGGAAGCCTTACTTCCATTTTAATTAATGTACCGGGCGATGCCTCGTCGGCAGTAACGACTTTGGACGGTTACCAATTGACCAAAAAAGGCAAGCCCGGCATTGCGCTGGCATTAAGTGCGATTGGATCATTTATCGGCGGGACGATCGGTTTTATCGGATTGATATTTTTAACGCCGTATGTGGCCAAATGGGCATATGTTTTTGGCTCCCCTGAATATTTCGCGCTCATGTTATTTGCATTAATTGCCACAAGCGGTCTGGGCGACAAAAAATTAATCAAAGGTCTGATCGCCATGGGATTAGGATTATTAATTTCCATGATCGGCTCCGATTCCATTCAAGGTATTAACCGTTTGACATTCGGATTTTTCGAGCTTATGGACGGTATCGACTTTGTTGTTGTGGCGATCGGTGTTTTCGGTCTCTCGGAGGTGTTGATTTTAATCGAGGAGAAGGCGAAAAAATCGGAAGAATACAAAGGGAAGATTCCTTTTAGAGAACTGTTTCCGACCGTGAAGCAAATATTAAGGAACAAATGGAGTATCGTGAGAGGCTCTATCATCGGTTTTTTGGTTGGGATTTTACCTGGCGCCGGCGCTACGATTGCGACGTTTTTAAGCTATAATTTAGAAAAGAAATTGTCCAAAACTCCTGAAGAATTTGGAAAAGGTGCTGAACAAGGCGTAAGTGCTCCGGAATCCGCAAATAATGCTTCCGTTGGGGGGGCGCTAATCCCGCTGTTCAGCTTGGGAATTCCGGGTTCGGGTACAACCGCTGTTTTGTTAGGCGCATTGGTCATGTTCGGTTTACAACCGGGACCGTTAATGCTTCAAAAATCAGGAGATCTTGTTTGGGCAGTCATTGCGGGTTTAGTATTTGCGAACGTATTGTTATTCATTTTAAACACAGCTTTCGTACCTGCTTTTGCTATTCTTATAAAGAAAGCGCAGCCGTACCTGATTCCTTTGATCGCCGCTCTTTGCTTTATAGGTGTTTATACGTTGTCAAACAGCTTTTTTGATATAGGTTTAATGATGATATTCGGGCTCTTGGGCTATTTCATGAAAAAGTTTGACTTTCCGCTAACGCCTTTCGTTCTGGCTGTTGTCCTTGGCAAGATGATCGAAACAAACTTAAGGCAATCTCTTTTAATCTCCAAAAACGATATGACGATTTTCTTTACAAGACCGCTATCTTTAACTTTTATGATCTTGACCATTCTCATTCTTTGCTTGCCTGTGATCAGTAAAATATATAAATTAACGGTAACGAATAGGAGAATAACAAAGCACGAAGGGTAAAATTCGGAATAATGGCCTTAATGGACGTTTTAAGTCTATTTTGATGAAAGAGGCGGATGAACAATCCGCCTGCCCCCTTGCGTATCCTATTCATTGGGCTTATTTCCCCGAGCAATCATTTTCACTTGTTTCCTACATGCAAGAATTATTTCAAGAAAGCTCGGACATCGTGTTTCGTTCTTTTTCGATCGGCAAGAAGCAAGAGATCCAAGCTTTTTTAGTCGCTATTGACGGCTTATACGAAAAAAAACACGGTAAACGAAAATGTTCTTAAACCCTTGATGAATCTTGATTTTCAAGAAATCAAAGGAACAGAACTGCTAACCTATGTTGAAAAAAACGTCCTTAGCATGAGCAGTATAAAAAAGAGAGATCGATGAAAAAAGGTATCGCCTTGCTGATGCAGGGGGATCCTATTTTGTTTGTTGACGGTTTAGACTACGTTTATGTTCCGGGTGCCCGGGCATGGGAAATGCGGAGCATTGATGAACCGGTTACCGAAACCACCGTGCGCGGCCCCAGAGAAGGATTTGTGGGATATATCGAAGAATTTATCGAGGATGCTCCGTTCTCCATTTTCCCGACAATCTCCAATACCGAAAGGCCTGATGTGGTTGCCGCACGTTTGCTCGAAGGAAGAGCGGCTATTTTCATTGGTGGAAGCACAACGGTTTTCATTGTGCCTCATCTCATGCTGGAATCATTCCAGTCGGCAGAAGACTATTATTCACGTCCTTATTATGCGACAATGCTCCGCTTTCTGCGATTGTTTGCTTTTTAAACATGGGTTTTTCTTTTTACTGCAGAATATGCTAAGCTTCAAATAACAAAAATAACCAATGGAACAAGGAGGCGATGCTTCTTGACAACAAAGCATAAACCCAACCGACTGGCCAACGAAAAATCTCCCTATTTGCTGCAGCACGCTTACAACCCCGTAGACTGGTATCCGTGGGGAAAAGAAGCTTTCGACCGGGCGAAAAAAGAAAACAAGCCGGTGTTTCTGAGCATCGGCTATTCCACCTGTCATTGGTGTCACGTTATGGAAAGAGAATCGTTCGAGGATGAAGAAGTGGCGGAGCTGCTGAACCGCGACTATGTTTCGATCAAGGTGGACCGGGAAGAGCGTCCGGATGTCGATCATCTGTACATGTCCGTTTGTCAAGCGATGACCGGACAGGGGGGGTGGCCGCTGACGATCATCATGACTCCGGAGAAGAAGCCGTTTTTTGCCGGAACGTACTTCCCCAAGGCCCGCAGATATGGGCGTCATGGGTTGATGGATATTTTACCGCAAATCGCCGGGAAGTGGAAGGAGAATCAGGACAAGGTGATCGAGATCGGCGAGCAGGTTGTGGAGGAGACGCAGAAGCGGCTGATCGCCAATCTGGAGGGGGATTTATCGGAGGAGCTGCTGGATCGCGCGTTCGAGATGTATGAACGTATGTTTGATTCAAGCTACGGCGGGTTTGGGGATGCGCCGAAGTTCCCTACGAGCCATAATTTATCGTTTTTGCTGAGATATTGGAAACGGACGGGCAATGAGAAAGCGCTGCATATGGTGGAGAAATCGCTTGATGCGATGTTCCGCGGAGGCATGTACGATCATATCGGATATGGCTTTGCACGGTATTCTACGGACGAGAAGTGGCTGGTGCCGCATTTTGAAAAGATGCTGTACGATAACGCTTTGCTGACGATGACGTATGTGGAAGCGTATCAGGCGACGGGAAAGCGGTGGTACGCTGACGTGGCGGAGCAGATTATTGCTTATGTGCTAAGGGATATGACCGATCCCCAAGGCGGGTTCTACTCGGCGGAGGATGCGGATTCGGAAGGGGAGGAAGGGAAATTTTATGTCTGGTCTCCTCAAGAAGTGAAGCAGGTGCTCGGGGAGGAAGAGGGAGAGCTGTACTGCGAAGTCTATGATATTACGGAAGACGGCAATTTCGAGGGGCACAGCATCCCGAACCTGATTCACGCTACGGTAGAAACCATGGCCCGCCTGAAGCAATTGGACGAATCAGAGCTGAAAGAGCGGCTGGAGGCTTCCCGTCAAAAGCTTTTTGCCCACCGTGAGCAGCGCATCCATCCGCATAAAGACGACAAGATTCTGACCTCCTGGAACGGTCTGATGATCATGGCTTTGGCCAAAGCGGCCAAGGCGCTGGATAACCCGGAGTATGCCGATGCGGCAAAGAAAGCGGCCGCTTTCATATTGACGAAGCTGCGCAGGGAGGATGGAAGGCTCTTAGCTCGTTACCGTGACGGAGAATCGGCTTATCTCGGCTATGCCGACGATTACGCCTTCCTGGTATGGGGATTGATTGAGCTTTATGAGGCTACGTTTGAGCCAGACTATCTCCGTCAGGCGGTAGAGCTGAATGACGAGATGCTGCGGTTGTTCTGGGATGAAGCCAAGGGCGGCTTGTTCTTTTACGGAGAAGACGGGGAACAGCTCTTCACGCGACCGAAGGAAATCTACGACGGCGCTATGCCGTCGGGAAATTCGGCTGCCGCGCTAAACCTGCAGAAGCTGTCGCGCTACACCTACAATGCGGCATTGGCGCAAAAAGCAGAGCAGCAGTTGAAAGCCTTCGCCGGATCGGTGGAGCGCTATCCTTCAGGTCATGCGTTGTTTCTGATGGCAGTAGACTTTGCGTATGGAGCGCCGACGGAAATCGTGATCGCCGGAGATCCGGTAAAGGACGATACCCAAGCGATGATCCGGGAGGTGCGGCAGTCATTCCTCCCGAACGCGCTGACGATTCTTCGAACGTCCGATCCGGCCGTTGCTGAAGAGACCGGACGTTTGATCCCGCTCGTGCAGGATAAACTGCCGCTAGGTGGACGGGCAACGGTCTATGTGTGTGAAAATTACGCATGCCAGTCTCCGGTAAGCGATCTTGAAGAGCTGCGGGAGCTGCTAAATTTATAAAGAGTTCTTGCAAGGCCGAGGGATCAAATTTCCTCGGCCTTATTTATGTTCAGGCCCCTGAATGCGGGAAATCCTGTAACCAGGGGTTGACCGAACCTGATAGATTCCGGTACGATTTCTAAGAGAAATGGCAATCTAAACCAAAGGAGAGGTCATAGGCTTGATTAGAAAAAAAGATGGGCAGTGGCGGTTGCATTGGTTAGCGCAATGGGATTTGCCTTGATCATGATGTCGGTACTACGAGACGATGTAAACCGATTGGAACGCTTGGGGCCAAGCGAATATGGCGGCCGATGCTTCGTCCGGGCCTTCGATATGGCTTAGTGCGGTCAATCTTCTCGGTTCAACCGCGGCCTTCGGAGCTATTACCATTGCGGGTTCCGTGATGGTGTGGGCTTTGCGGCGCAGAAAAGAAGCGGTGGCATTATTGGTCACGGTAGCCGCGGCGTACTTGCTCAATACGGCGGTCAAATTATGGGTAGGGAGGGAGCGTCCCCTCCATGAAGGCTGGATTGACGCATCGGGCTTCAGCTTTCCAAGCGGTAATGCGACGGTCGGCATGGTAGTATACGGCATGCTTTCATATATTTTGGTGCGCAGCATCCGAACCCGATGGGGTCAATGGGCTATCATTTCCGCCGGAGCACTGATGATTCTCGGAGTCGGATACAGCCGGGTCTATTTTGGCGTTCATTACATAACCGATATTGCCGCGGGATATTTGGCGGGGCTTTTCTGTATCTCGACGGCTTTTCTGATCATCAGAGATAAGCGTACAGCAAGCTCCGGCTATCGTTACATAAGCTCCTACCGGAATTAGTTGAGCAGGCGGTCACCGGATTTCGGCACATCGAAAAAACGGACAACCGTTCCTTACGAGGAAACGTTGTCCGTTTTTATCATTTTATTTTTCTTGTATCATGGCATTCCAGAGCTCACGAGGCTCGTAGCCTAATCGCCATGCGGCGACACCGCCCAGATCATACTTCTTGGCAATGGCAAGACGGGCTTTGACCGATTCTTCATTTTCAAGCCAAAATACGTTGGTGAAGCCGTCCTGCTTGTACTCCACCTTGTATTGGTTAAACCGGCTGTCCCAAGTCATCGACGCCTTCTTCTCGGCAATCAGCTTGGACAGGTCCTTCATGAACAAGGCCCGGTTGCTGACCAGCTTGCCCGAGGAATCCACCTGCCATTCCCGAACGTAGAAGGGAATCCCCATAATCAGCTTGTCCCTTGGAATTCCGTAGGACAAAAACTCCTTCACGCCTTCCTCCACCCAAGAAAGACCTGCGACCGAACCTGGCTCGGTGCTGCCCTTCCAATGATGATCGTAGGTCATCGTAATGATGTAATCAACGATGCCTGCGAGCTTCTCGTGATCGAAAGCCGTTTTATCATTCCAGCTGAGGCTGCCGCGCGGCAGGTCGACCGAGATGATGAGCTTCTGTGCACGTGCTTTTTGCGTCAGCTCCTGCATAAACGCGGTGAAGCGGTCTCTGTCGGAACCTGCCAGATTCTCAAAGTCGATATTAAGCCCGTCTGCGCCAAGAGCAACCGCTTTGCTGACCAGGTCGTTGATAAATTTGGTGCGGGCCTCCGGCTTAGCCAAAAACTGAGTCGTCAGCGCCGAATCGAACTGGTTTGCGACAAGGGGATATACGGTATATCCCTGACGTTTGAGCCAAGCTACGGTTTCTTTGTTCGAGGAATCCGTGATGTTCCCTGTAGGGTCCGCGAGTTGGAAATAGGTCGGCGAAACGACATCAAGCCCTGAAGTGTTGTTGACATGAGCGCGAATCGTCGCATCGCTGGAGGTGCCGTTCCAACCCCAGAACTGCAGCTTGCGCAGGTTATCCCAAATGCTTATTCCGTCGCTGTAAGTGCGGATCGAAGCATTGGCATAGCCTTTGGCATACCGTAAAGCGGCAGGTATCGTAGAGAAATCGGCAATCCATTTATCGTTTTGGTACACTTGATAATAAGGATAATTATTCCAAATAGGACCGGATTTGCCGCCCACGGCCGGCGCATTGTCGTTCATGATTTTGGTGTGATCGTAAAGCTTGGCATAATTGATCGCATCATTCAAGCTGAGAAACGATTGAAGAAAGTTATCGTACTGATATACTTTGTAAGGTTTCACGTTGGAATAGACGACTTTACCGTTTTCCGCATTGCGAATGATAGAATTAGACCATTTCAGCGATTCGTTCACCGCATCGCCAAGGTATGCAAACTTCCAGCTATCTGCGGTGTATGTACCTTGGTAGACCTGATATATCTTCTTTCCGGAACGGCGAAGCTCCGATTTTCTGCTTTCCGTTACGTTATCCCATACCCAGCGGTTTGTATCCAAATCGACGATGTAGGAATTGGCCCATTTCTTGGCTTCGGCCATGGCTTCGGCCAAGGTTTGAAACTTCCAATGGTCCAGCGTGATTTCGCCTTGGTACACACGGTACTTCGGATAGTTATTCCAAATCCAACCGCCCGATTGCAAATCGCGCACACTGGAGAATCCCCATTTGGCGGCTTCCCTTATCGCCGCATCCCGCGTGGCAAATTCCCAGGCGGTTGAGCTGTAGCCGTGCTGGTAAACCTTGTAGCGGGGATAATTATCCCAAAGCCATTGACGTGTGGCGATGTCCTCGACATGGCTCCGATGATAGTTTTTGGCGTAATTTTCAGCAGATTTATAATCCGATGTCTCCAGTATGATGCGGGTATCCTGATAGACACGATACTTGGTCGTTTTGTCTGCGGCCATTACGGAGCCAGTGGAAGAAAAGAACAGGGTCAAGACCGACAAGGACAGCAATGCCTTGCGCTTCAACATAGATCAACCTCTTTCTAGTAAGTCTACTCTATTAAACGTAAAAAGAGGGTGATAAGTTGCGTTGGAAATGAATAGGGTATTTTCATAGATAAAATAGATTGTGAAATAAACGAAAGCCCCCTGCCAAGATTTTCTTGACAGGGGGCTGGGGCTGCTGCCGTTATTGTACGATGTCTGCAACGATTTCGTCTTCCAGGTTAAGCTGGATTTGATCGCGGAACACCCGCATGTTGTACTCCTTTAGCAGATACCGTTCGATCGCTTCCAGCATATTGGCGGCAATCAGAATTTGGCTGCGTCCTTCCGCATGCACTTCCGCCGAGAAGCCCAAATCCTCATCCCACATGAGCTCCACTTCAACCTGCGTGGGCTGAATTTGCTTGCGTTCAGCAATATTCAGGCAAATGGCATTGATGATATCTTGTTCCGAAAGTCTCATTAGCGCGCTAACCTCTTTTGAACAGAGTTTTATACATTACAAACGCTTCGGTTCTTCGTTGAGTTTTTCTTTTTTGCGGTCCTTGAAGAATGCGATTAGACGGAACACGATGAGAACCAGTGCCGCGATCGCAAGCAGGTTGACCATCATGCCGAGCATTTCGCCAAGGAAGCCCATACCGCCGAACAAGCCGCCGAACAGCATGCCTGCCAGACCGCCGATCATCAAGCCTTTCATCAAACCGCCGCCGAAAAATCCGGGTTTTTGCGTTGCCGTAGTACCAGCCTGTTGGTTGGACGTCGTCGATTGGTTTCGATTGATATTATTGTTTGGCGTTTGAGTTGTCGATCCCGAGCTTGGGCTGAAGCTTTTCTTCGAAGAGCTGTATGATCTTTTGGCGTCCGCCTGATCAGGCAGGGTGACCGTTGTAAACGATAAAGCGACCACGCTAGCCAACAGAATCATAGACAATTTTTTCTTCCACATCATGAGCATCCTCCAGTATATATAGTATTTTCAAGATGTAATACGATCAATGTTGACGATGGTTTCACATTTTAAACGAAAAGGTTAAAATAAAATTAAAATCTGATGAACGTCCAAAGGATGAATGCCGATGAACTTATACCCGAAAGCTTATATCGACTATTTGTTTCATTTTCATGCCGAGCGGGATTTTTTCGAATGTCACGAAGTGCTGGAAGAATATTGGAAGGAGCATCCGGAAGACCCGAACAGCGAAGCGTATGTCGGCCTGATTCAGGTGGCTGTTTCGCTTTACCATCAAAGACGGGGCAATCTGTCCGGAGCGGTCAAAATGCTAACCAGCGCCATCCAGCGGCTAGACAAGGAACGGCTGGAACGACTTGGCATCGATGGAGAGAAGTTCAGGGAGCGCCTTCAGGCTCGTTTGCAGGAATGCATGGATCCGGCGAGCTTCATCTACTCGGATCTGGACATCCCCTTGAAGGACGAGACACTGACAACCTTATGCGGTCAGGCTTGCGCCCGCACCGGCAAAGTATGGGGACAGCCAACGGATATGAACGATGAGTTTCTGATTCATAAGCATACCTTGCGCGACCGCAGCACGGTCGTGGCGGAGCGGGAGCTTCAGAAACAGCTCAAGCGGAAGCAGCGGTTGAAGCGGGAGACGGATGATGGAGAAGCTGAAATAAAAAAATCATCGCAGTGAAGGCCGATAACGCATATCGGCAGCTCCGCGATGATTTCAGTCCATGGATACGTTCAGCCGATGGCCTCATATCCGTTGGAGATGATGTCCAGGCGGCCCGTTTCCGGATGGATGATTAAGCCGTGCACGGGCAAATCTTTGGGCAGCAGCGGATGGTTTCTGATCAGCTTTACGCTGTTGACGACACCGTCGTGCACGTAATCGAAGCCGGTCAGAAAACCGTCAAGATTGATACCCGCATTCTGCAGCGTATCGATCAGCTCGCTCGTTACGCCGCGGCTGCGGGCTTTGTTCAGTACATCTTTCGCATTCAGTCCGGTCATGCCGCACTCGTAGTGGCCGACAACAAAGACCTCCTTGGCATTGAGCTCATAAACCGCCACAATGATGCTCCGCATAATACTTCCGAACGGATGGGAGACGATCGCCCCGGCATTCTTGATAATTTTGGCATCTCCGTTGCGCAGGTTCATCGCTTTGGGCAGCAGCTCGGTAAGACGTGTATCCATACAGGTCAGGATGACCATTTTTTTATCGGGAAATTTGGTGGTTTTAAACTGCTCGTACGCTTTGGCCTCCACGAATGCCTGATTGTGTTCGATAATATCGGATAATATAGACATCTCTAGTCCTCCCCAATAGGTCAAATCTATGATCCAGTTTTCTTTGCTCTTTATATTATCTTTTGTCCAAAAGCCGCATGTGGGCATTGAAAATTTGGCCGCCGCTTGTCAATACGAAGCAATGACCGCTCTTTTTGTAATCTATGGTCATGCGCTCCTCGAAAAACACTTCATGCTTGCGATCCATCAGCAGAGGGTAAGGCTCGTCCTGAACCGTGAAATCGTTGCTGTCGGGCTTGTCCGTAATCCATAACGTCGGCACGCCGCTGACCGCGCAGCCGCAGCCTTCCGCGTCATAGACCAGCTTCAGCTTGCCGCCGGCAGCGGCGCTCAACTTTGAATCAATCTCCCTGGCGGCCTCTTCGGTAAAAGTAATATGCATGGTGTTCACTCTCCTCCTCTATCTATCATACCCCATTTTGGAGAAATTTGCTTCTGTTTTCAAGAGGAAGTATGATCAAGATATACCGATAAAGGAAAGGGGCATGCCGAGTGACGACATCAAGCTTTGAAACAAAGTTGAACGACTTCAAGCACTATTTAAAAAAGATGAAAAGCTACGAGGAAGCCGTAGGACTCATCTATTGGGATATGCGCACGGGAGCGCCGAGAAAAGGGATTGCGACGCGTTCCGAGGTGGTAGGCGAGCTTTCCGGCGAGCTGTTCAAAATGTCGGTGTCGGATGAAATGGGAGCGTTTCTGGACTATTTTGCTTCCCCTGAGGTGAACGACCGGCTGGATCCCTTATATAGGAAGATCGTCAGCGAATGCCGGAAGGAGTACGACCGCAGTAAAAAAATTCCTCCCAAACGCTATCAGGAATACGTTGTGCTCACTTCCCAGTCGGAAGCGGCATGGGAAGCAGCTAAAGAACAGGCGGACTTTGCGGGCTTCCAGCCTTATCTGGAAAAAATTGTGGATATGAATCTGGAGTTTATCGATTTATGGGGTTACAAGGGACATAAGTATAACACGCTGCTGGATATGTATGAGCCGGGCATGACGGTGGAGAAGCTCGATCAGGTATTCGGCGCGCTCCGTGAGAAGGTTGTGCCGCTGCTTACTGCCATTCAGTCTTCGCCGCATAAACCGGATACGTCCTTTTTAAAACAGGAGTTTGATAAGGAAAAGCAAAAGCGGTTCAGCCTGTATATCCTGGAGCAAATGGGCTATGATTTTGAGGCCGGAAGACTGGACGAAACCGTCCATCCGTTTGCTACCGGTCTGAATCCGGGCGATGTGCGGATTACGACCCGGTATTTGCCCGACGATGTGAACAGTGCATTGTTCGGTACGATCCATGAGGGCGGGCATGCACTGTACGAACAGAACATTTCGCCGGATCTGATCGGCACGCCTCTGTGCACCGGCACATCGATGGGCATTCATGAGTCGCAGTCCCGCTTCTGGGAAAATATGATCGGCCGGAGCCGTCCTTTCTGGACCCAATACTACGGGAAGCTGCAGAACAATTACCCCGGACAGTTCGACCATGTCGCTATGGAGGACTTTTACCGGGCTACCAATGAAGTGAAGCCTTCGCTGATCCGCATCGAGGCCGATGAGCTTACATATAATCTGCATATTATGGTCCGCTACGAAATTGAAAAGGCATTGTTCAGCGGCAGCGTGAAGGTGGCTGACCTGCCGGAGATCTGGAACGAAAAATACCGCGACTACCTTGGAGTCGTACCGGCCCACAATGGGGAAGGGGTGCTTCAGGACGTGCACTGGTCCGGAGGCGCTTTCGGTTATTTCCCTTCTTATGCGCTCGGCAATATGTACGCGGCGCAGATCATGCGTACGCTTCGGCAGGATTTGGACATGGACGCCCTGATTCGGGAAGGAAATCTGCATCCGATCAAGGACTGGCTAACGGACAAAATTTACCGTCACGGCAAAAGCCTGACGCCAACGGAAATCATTACGCAGGTCACCGGAGAGGAGTTGAATCCCGACTATTTGGTGGATTACTTGCGCGAGAAATATTCGGATATTTACAGGCTCTAAACATTCATTCATTAACAAGGCATTCCTTGGGCATCCGGGGAATGCCTTATTCCATGTTGACGACTTTTCCGGCGGTCCATCCTGAACCTTTCCTTGGGCAGGTGCATATGATGGCATCAAGAATTGTAGAAGCAGACAGGGAGGGACTGGCCTATGAAAACGATGCGGCGGGTAAAAGGGTATGCTATTGTGCTTGCGCTCATACTGACTGTGGGTGCGGTGCTTGCAGGCTGTAGCCCGGAAAAGGCGGGAGACATTCAGAAGGTGCGGGTGGGCGAGGTCACGCGCTCGATCTTCTATGCCCCGGAGTATGTGGCGATCAGCAAGGGATTTTTTAAGGATCAGGGATTGGATATCGAGCTGACGACAACGTTCGGAGGCGATAAAACGATGACGACACTGCTGTCAGGAGGCATCGATGTCGCGCTGGTCGGATCGGAAACTTCCATTTATGTGCATCAGCAGGGCAGTGCCGATCCGGTGATTAACTTCGCTCAATTGACGCAAACAGACGGTACGTTTCTGGTTTCCCGCAGCAAACCGGAGGGCGACTTCGATTGGAATACACTGAAGGGGAGCACCTTCCTTGGTCAAAGAAAAGGCGGAATGCCGCAGATGGCCGGTGAGTATACGCTGAAAAAACACGGTATCGATCCGCATAAGGATTTGAACCTTCTCCAGAACGTCGATTTTGCCAACATTCCTACGGCGTTCGCCTCCGGAACAGGTGATTATGTGCAGCTGTTCGAACCGCAGGCGACGATGTTCGAGAAGGAAGGAAAAGGGTATGTGATCGCCTCGTTCGGGGCAGAAAGCGGGAAGCTGCCTTACACGGTCTTTATGGCCAAAAAAAGCTACATCGATCAAAATCATGAAACGATTCAAAAGTTTGCGAATGCGGTGCAGCAGGCCCAGAATTGGGTGCAGAAAAACGGTTCCGACGAAATAACGGAGGCGATAGCGCCGTTTTTCCAGGATACGGATAAGGAAATTATAAAAAGCGTCGTAGAGCGCTATAAAAGTCAGGGCTCCTTCGCAACCGACGGGATTGTCGATGAGCAGGAGTGGAACCATCTTCAGGACATCATGCAGGCAGCCGGAGAGCTGAAGCAGCGGGTGGATCATCAAACGCTTGTCGATACCCGCTTTGCCGAACAGGCTAAGCAAACCGTAAAAGAATGAGGAAAGACGGAGGATCAAGCAGCGATAGGGGCGGTCATGGAAATCAAAGCCGGGCGCCTCTTCGCTATCTTCATCAAGACAAGGCAAGGGAGGGATGAGCATGATATCCGCCGTGGAATTGAACGGCGTGTCGCAGGTGTATGTCAATAGGAAAGGCACTTTCACAGCGCTTAAAGATATTGATCTTACCATCCGTCCGGGTGAATTCGTGACCCTGATCGGTCCAAGCGGCTGCGGCAAGACGAGCTTGCTTTCACTGATCAGCGGACTGCTGCCCCCGACTTCCGGGACCATTCGCATTCTGGGGGAGGAGATTCGGAAGCCGACGGCCAAGGTGGGGTATATGCTGCAGCAGGACTACTTATTCCCGTGGCGCACCATTGATGAGAACGCGTCGATCGGTTTGGAACTGCTCGGCCGGCTGAATGAGCATACCCGTTCGTCCGTACTGGCGCTGCTGGATGAAATGGGCCTGAGCGATCAGGTTGACCGTTATCCCCACCAGCTTTCCGGGGGAATGCGGCAAAGGGTGGCGCTTGTGCGGACACTTGCTCCCGAACCGGATATTTTACTGCTGGATGAGCCGTTCTCCGCACTCGATTACCAAACCAAGCTGCAGCTTGAGGACCTGGTAGCCCAAACGCTGAAGGCACGGAAAAAAACCGCGGTGCTCGTGACGCACGATATTTCCGAAGCGATTGCCATGAGCGACCGTATTATCGTGCTGCGTCCGAATCCGGGGCGCGTGCTGGCGGAGGTGGAAGTGCCCGAAGCGATCCGCAGGGCGCTGCCGCTCAAAGCACGGGAGGAGCACGGATTTCATGAATTGTTTCATTATTTGTGGGGGCTTTTTGAGCAGATGGATAAGAGGGGAGGGAACAAAAGTGGAGCGGAGTGAACGAATCGGACTTCGGAATGAGACCGGAGTCTCCATGGATCCGTTGGCCGAGCGAGTCTTCGAGCAGTATCGCAACAGGGAGCGAAAGCTTGCCTTCTATGTTCGTTTGACACAGTGGACCATGCTGATTTTGTTTATCGGGTTATGGGAAGCGGCCAGCCGGCTTCAATGGATTGACGGGCTGCTGTTCAGCTCGCCCAGCCGGGTCGCAGGGCTGCTGCTGGAGAAGACGGCTGACGGAACTATGCTGGTTCACACTTGGGTAACGGTATGGGAGACGGTGGTCGGCTTCCTGCTGGGCACGGTCATGGGCGCCTCCATTGCAGCACTCATCTGGTTCTCCCCGTTTCTTTCACGGGTGCTGGATCCGTACATTGTCGTCTTGAACAGTTTGCCCAAAGTAGCGCTCGGGCCGCTTTTTATCGTGGCGCTCGGGCCCGGAATGATGTCGATCATCGCCACCACGCTTTCCATCACCGTGATTATCACGATATTGGTCATCTATAACAGCTTCCGTGAGGTGGACCCGAATTTGATCAAGGTCGTGCAGATCTTCGGCGGGAGCCGGCGTACGGTTTTCCGTAAAGTCATTTTACCCGCCTCCTATCCCACCATCGTTTCTACGCTTAAGGTGAATGTTGGATTGTCTTGGGTCGGGGTTATCGTGGGCGAATACCTCGTATCCAAACAAGGGCTGGGTTACTTGATCATCTATGGCTTTCAGGTCTTCAACTTCACGCTGGTGATCGGCAGCTTGTTTATCATTGCTATCGCGGCGACGGTGATGTATCAAGGGGTAGCTTACCTCGAAGGCAAGCTGGTAGGGAGAAGGCGGTAAAGAGTATACGGGAATCGGCTCAGCGGGCGGTTCCTTTTTTTGTGCTCAAGGCTCATCAAGGATAACATCTGAAAAAGGCAATATGCGGGGTACATGGTGTCGAGCTTGAATCTGCTCGAATACAAAGTGAGGGTGGTGCTGCTGTTCTCGCAGATTTTTAACGAGCTAGCGCGCCATTTGAGAGATACAGAGCATATTTGGAGCGGAGGCGGTGGACTGCTGGAGGCTGAAGATATGCTGGAGCAGGCGATCCGGGCGCCGCGGCCCGCCTATTTCTATATGCGCGAGCGGCAATTGGAAGCGATTCGGCGGAGGGTACAGCTTGTCGCCAGGGTCTATCAAATGCTGCCGCACGGAGAACTGCCGGCCGGCGTGTTTGAGGAACTCGCAGAGGACGTGAAGATGCCGCGCTGTACGGGAAGAGCGGAGAACCGGCTGGCGGAGCTGGAAAAGCAGTTCAAATCCATGCCGCTGCCGTCAACGCGAGAAGAGTTCGAGATTCGCGCCGAGCTGCTGCAGATCACGGAAGAGAGGAAGGTCTATTTTAGCGTAGCCAAACGGGAAAAACGTCCTGTGGGGCAGGACGCTTAACAACGGCACGTTTCTGAGAAACTTTTGAAATTCATTAAAAATGACAAAGAAAATGGCACACTAGACGAATGTCCTGCATACAAATGTAATGAATGATTGTATGGAGGAGGTTAGAAGGATGTCAATAGATAAAGATTTGCAGTGCAGAGAGATCTATACGAAGGCTGTCTGTGGCAAAGGACGCAAATTCTCACAAGTAACCAACTCGATCACTCCGCCTCATGCTCCGACAAGTATTTTGGGTGCTTGGATCATCAACAACCAATACGATGCGGTAAAGTCGGGTGAACATGTGGAAGTGGTAGGTACTTACGACGTCAACATATGGTATTCCTACGACCGGAATACCAAAACCGATGTTGCGAAAGAAACCGTATCTTATTCGGAGTTGGTGTCGCTTCACTATCTTGATAAAAAGCATAAGCCGTCTACAGCGGAAGTGTCGGCTGTCGCTACCCAGGAACCGAACTGCGTGGAAGCAAGCATCTCCTCTCATGGAGATACTGTGCTTATTCGCGTGGAACGGGAATTTAAGGTGGAAATGATCGCAGAGACGAAGGTATGCGTGGTGGTATGCCCTAACGGCTGCGATGATTTCGACGACAAGCATGTGGATTTCGACAGCACCGAGGACGGCGATTATGAGGACCTGGATCCCGATCTGTTAGACGAGGAACTGGACTGATCCGATCTTTCCTTAACATCATATGCCGGAACAAGGCATTTCGGCAGAGGGCGTCAGCCCTCTTTTTTGTTCCCGGCGGTTGTCCGCTTAAAAATGGGCTGGTTGGGCAGGGCGGGTATGTGCCAAGACTGCTTGTCAGCAGTCCTGCCGGCTGGCCATCGCCTGGACATTACCGCAAACTTGAAGAAGGAGGACCTCCTTATGCGCGCATTTTTGCTGCATTCCAACGAACCTGCGCTGGAACTGTTGTTAGACAAGCTGACCATTGCTCACGGGAGCCGATTGCCTTCTGAACAAGAAGCATGGTTTATCATCCACTGGGGCGCTTACCATCCGGAAAGAGGCCATGCCGAGGCGCTTCAACCGGTCAAAAGCCTGCTCCTTTCTTTACAGCCTGCAAGAGTGGCAGAGCTGTTGAAAATGCATGGAATAGACTGTGCTTTGGAAGAGGACCCATCCGCAAAGGGGAACCCGTCGTCAGCCGCGCGGACGAACCTGACCGCCGCAGCCGCCGCTCCCGGGAAAGGGAGGCGCTGGACCCATATCTATGCGGTGCCCGTTTTTCATCTGCAGGCGCTATCCTTGTTTCATCAATCTTTTGGCGTATACTACAGTTCGGGCGCGCCTTCGGGGGTGCGGATTCGTGATGGGGCGGCGGCCGAATGGACGGAGCTCGGGACCGACCGGCCTACATATTACGCCGCGCATGCGATGCGCGAAGCCGTGAAAACGATCTATGCACTTGGACTCGACTACGGCGTTGTCCGCGTTGGTGTCAGGCCGGACGGCACGATGGCCGTGCTTCGCCTGGAGGCGATTCCCCAATTGACGCCCCGGCTGGCCGAGCTGTTCGCCGAAGCGATGAACCGCTTTGACGAGCAGTTGGCTTCCGGCGTTTTCAGCCGGCACAAAGAAGTGATGCTGGGCGCGGACCCTGAATTTCTGCTGCTTACCCCGGGGGGAAAAGTCAAATTCGCCTCCCGTTATGTCGATAAGGATGGGCCCTTCGGCTGCGATGCCATCGTGCTCCGGAGCCGAAGGAAAATATTCCCCCTGGCCGAGCTGCGGCCGAAGCCGAGCACCGAGGTGCGGGAGCTCCTCATTCATCTTCATAGGACGATGCAGCTTGCCGCAAAGCGGATCACGGATTCGGATCTGCTCTGGGTGGCGGGCGGAATGCCCGTTCGCGGGCTTCCGCTGGGAGGACATATTCACTTCAGCGGGACTCCGCTGGACGGCAGGCTGCTGCGGGCGCTGGATAACTATATTGCACTCCCGCTGACCCTGCTTGAGGACACGACGACCGGCTGGCGCAAGCCGCAATACGGATTTCTGGGCGATTTTCGCAAGGCCAGGCACGGTGGATTCGAATACCGCGTCCTGCCGAGCTGGATGGTTTCTCCGACGGTAGCCAAGGGGGTGCTGGCCCTCGCGAAGCTGGTGGCCGAACATTACCTTGAACTGAAACAGCGGCCGCTTGCGGAGCCCGAGGTGACGAGAGCCTATTATCAAGGGGACAAAGCACGCATCCGGCCGCTGCTTTCGGCGCTTTGGCGTGATGTGGAGAAGCTGCCCGGTTACGCGCGCCATGAATCCTATCTCCTTCCGCTTCGCCGCATGATGCTGCAGATGAGGTCCTGGAATGAACGGGAGGACATCCGCCCCAAATGGAAAATCTCTCCCTTTGCATAGAAGAGAACGCGAGTGTTCTCTATCTTTTCGTGATATAATGATTGGCATGATAGAATTAAAAGATAGAGTAACGAAGGTTTGCAAAGCTTGGCGAACTTTCGGAAACTCTTGCTGCCCGCAGAACGCGGCTGTACATAAGAACACGACGGATCGTTAAACGCATGTTTGCGGGCGATTTCGCAGCAGGCATCTGGAGGATGAAGCATGGCCAAATATACACCCATGATCGAACAGTACCTCGCCATCAAGGCGGAGGTGCAGGACGCTTTTTTGTTTTTCCGTTTAGGCGATTTCTATGAAATGTTTTTTGATGACGCGGTGCTGGCTTCCCGCGAGCTTGAAATCACGCTGACCGGCAGGGACGGCGGCGCGGAAGAGCGCATACCGATGTGCGGCGTTCCGTATCATTCGGCGGAAAGCTATATTGCCCGCTTGGTAGAAAAAGGATATAAGGTCGCCATCTGCGAACAGGTGGAGAATCCGGCTGAAGCGAAGGGGCCTGTCCGCAGGGAAATCGTTCGCATTGTGACGCCGGGCACGGTGATGGACGCGCGTTTGCTCGGCGAGACGAGCAATAACTATATCGTTGCCGTCGTCCGTTCCGGAGAAGGCTACGGCTTTGCCGCTTGCGACATTTCTACCGGAGAGCTTTACGTGACGCGTCTGGAGGGCTCATTTGAGCTGCTGCTTGACGAGCTGAATGTGTACAGCCCGTCCGAGGTGCTGGGCAGTGCCGCGCTGCTGGAGCGAATCCGCAGCGGGGCGGCGGCTTGGATGAAATCGGCGGTGATGACACCGCGGGAGCGCGACGGGTCGTCGGCAGGAGGAGGCTTGTCTCCGGAAGGCCATTTCTCGGAGGCGCAGCTTCGCTCGCTTCCGGAGGGCGGCCGCGATACGCTGGCGCTCTTGATGGAATATCTGCAGGAGACGCAGAAGCGTTCGTTGACGCACATCAAGCATATCCGGGTCTATGAGCCCAGCCAGTATATGGTGATGGACCCGTTCACACGCCGTAATCTGGAGCTCGTCGAGACGGTGCGCGACCGGTCGAAGAAAGGGACGCTTTTGTGGCTGCTCGACAAGACGGTGACGGCGATGGGCGGGCGGCTGTTGCGCCGTTGGATCGAGAAGCCGCTCATGAACCGGACGCATATCGAGGAAAGGCTGGAAGCGGTGGATCTTCTGTACCGCCAACTGATCGTCCGCGACGAGCTCAAGCAGTCGCTGAAGGAGGTTTACGATCTGGAGCGGCTGACGGCCCGCATTGCCTACGGCAGCGCCAACGCGCGCGATCTGGTCGCGCTCAAGGCATCGCTCGCGCAGGTGCCCAAGCTCCGGCAGCTTTGTGAAACCAGCGGCTCCGCCACGCTGGCGGCGCTTGCGGCACGGATCGATCCGTGCCAGGATCTGATGGCCTCCATCGAAGAGGCCATCGTGGACGACCCTCCCGTCTCCATTCGGGACGGGGGGATGATCCGGGCGGGGCTGAACGCCCGCCTGGATCAGCTTCGCGAGGCGAGCACGAACGGCAAGCAGTGGATCGCCGAGCTGGAGAAGCATGAGCGGGAGAGAACAGGGATCAAATCGCTCAAAATCGGATTTAACAAAGTGTTCGGCTACTACATCGAGGTGACGAAGTCGAATCTGGCCTCTCTGGAGGAAGGCCGTTATGAACGGAAGCAGACGCTGGCCGGCGCCGAGAGGTTCGTTACGCCCGAGCTAAAAGAAAAGGAAGCCCTCATTCTTGAAGCCCAGGAAGGCATGGTCGATCTCGAATACGAGCTGTTTATCCAGCTGAGGGACAAGCTCGCTGCACACATCCCAAGGCTGCAGCAGCTGGCCGAGCTGATCGCGACGGTGGATGTGTACCAGTCGCTGGCACACGTGAGCAGCGCGAATCGCTTTACAAAGCCTGAAATCAGTGACGAATATGAGCTGTTCATTGAGCAAGGGCGTCATCCCGTCGTGGAAGCGGTGCTGGAAAACGGCGTGTTCATCGCCAACGAAACCAGGCTGTCCAAAGAGGATGGCAGCATCCTGCTGATTACCGGTCCGAATATGGCGGGTAAAAGCACCTATATGCGCCAGGTGGCGATGATTGTCCTGATGGCGCAAATCGGCTGTTTTGTTCCGGCGAAGAGCGCAAGGATACCGATCGTTGACCGTATTTTCACGCGCATCGGCGCGGCCGACGATCTGATCGGCGGGCAGAGCACCTTCATGGTCGAGATGATGGATATTCAAGTGATGACCGAGAAGGCGACCGCCAAAAGTCTTGTCATCATTGACGAGCTGGGACGAGGGACGTCCACGGGCGAGGGCATGGCGATCGCACAGGCGGTGATCGAATATCTGCACGACCAGATCGGGTGCAAAACGCTGGTTTCGACTCATTTTCACGAGTTGGCGCACCTGGAAGAAAGCCTGCGGGAACTCCGCAATTACTGCATGGCGGTGAAAGAAAGCGGACAGCAGGTCACGTTTCTGCGGAAGCTGATCCGCGGGGCGGCAAGCACCAGCTACGGCATTTATTGCGCGCAAATCGCCGGTTTGCCGTCCAGGATCATCGACCGCTCTTACGAGCTGCTTCATGCGTTTGAAGCGCGGGGAGAGCTGCTGCAGGGACAGCTTCAGGCATCTGCCGGCGAAAGCGGAGAACGCAATGAACCTAAGCCGCCTCCGCAGGTAAAGGAGTCCGAGCCGGTTCATTCCGGGCAGCAAGAGGTCGTGCAGCTGAGCCTCTTCCCTATACCCGAGGAGAAGGCGGACAAGCCTTCCCGAAAGGAGGCCAAAGCAGACAAGGTGCTTGAACAGCTGCGTTCGGCCGATTTGGTGAATATGACGCCGATGGCGGCCATGAACTTTTTATATGAATTAAAAAAACAACTGTCCTCCTAAATCAAGATTCGCAAGGCGAAGAGGCTGTGGGGAGAAGGGACTAATCATGAAACGAACAATGAAAAACTTGCTCTTACGCAAGGCGATTCCTGCCGTACTATCGCTGTCGCTTCTGTTTCCGGCCGCAGCCCCGGCTTGGGCTGCGGGCGCGGGGAGCGTGACGGAAGTGCTGGAGCTGCTGGAGCGAAACCATGTGAGCTCCCCGAACGGAAGCAAATTGTCCGATGCGGCCATTCAAGCGATGATCGATGCGTTGAACGATCCGTATACGGTATACTTTACGCCGGAAGAATTGAAGTCTTTTGAAGCCTCGGTCGAGAATCAATACGTCGGAATCGGCGTCAGGGTAACCATGGAAGAGGACGGGCTCTACATCACCGAAGTGTTTGGCGGTTCTCCGGCCAGCCAAGCGGGACTGAAGGCAGGCGACCTGATTGTCAGGGTGGAGGGAGAATCCGCGATCGGGAAGCCGTTGGAGGAAGTTACCTCCAGGATTATCGGTTTGCCCGGAACGAAGGTGAACCTCCAAATCACGCGAGACGGCGAACCGAAGGACCTGACGATCGAGCGTCAAAAAGTGCAGGTTCCCAGTGTAACGGCCGGGCGTTTTCAGCCGGGCATCGGGTATTTGAAGGTGATCGGATTTTCCAGCGACGCAGATGAGAAGATGAGTCAAGAGCTGGCGGCGCTCAAGGAGCAAGGAATCCAAAGCCTGATCGTGGATCTGCGCGATAATCCCGGCGGCATTCTGGAGACGGCTCAGCAAATGGCAAGGCTCTTCGTGAAAGAGGGTACGCTGATGCATACCAAGGACCGCGATAACGTGGACGACCCGGTGAAAATAACGAACGGGACAACGCAGCCTTTTCCGGTTTATTTCCTGGTCAACGAAAACAGCGCAAGCGCGTCGGAAGTGCTGACAGGGGCTTTGCAGGATTATGGCGCGATTAAGGTCATCGGAACGAAAACGTACGGAAAGGGCAGTGTGCAGCAGGTGGTTCCGCTGAAATCGGGCGGTGCCTTGAAGCTTACCATCCAAGAGTATTTGACTCCCAAGTTCAGAAAAGTGAACGGAGTGGGGATCGAGCCGGACATTAAAGTAGAGGGCGGAGACGTTCCGCAGCTGCTGACGGCTCTCCGGTTGGCCGGTGCGAACCGCATCGACCTGTCGCTGATGCGGCTGAACTTGACCGTGAACGGTTTAGCCGTGGACAACACCTTCCGGGTTATTCGTGAACAAGGTCAAACCTATGTTCCCTCTCGTGTGCTGGCGGCTCTGATCGGCGGTACCGTGGAGTGGAACGAGGTGAACCGGACGGTACGGATCGGTTCCGCAGACGGCCAATTCGAATTTGGTTCTGCCGGCGGAGAGCTTCTGCTGAAAGACGGTACAGGCTTTGTGAGCCTTCGTCAGGCGGCTTCCGTATGGAGTGCCCTGAAATGGAGCGATGACGGCAGGAATATCACGATCGGGTTTGAGCAAGTGAAGAAACCAACCGCGTAAAGGAGTCCGGGCATATGGGAAAAATCACCATTTTAGATGAACATATCGCCAACCAGATCGCCGCGGGCGAAGTGGTCGAACGGCCTTCCTCGGTCGTGAAGGAGCTTGTGGAAAATGCCATCGATGCCGGAAGCTCCCGGATCGATGTCACCATTGAAGAAGGCGGTCTGCAGCTCATTCGGGTGACCGACAACGGGTCGGGGATGGATCGCGAGGATTGCGAAACGGCATTTTACCGCCATGCCACAAGCAAAATCGCAAGCTCTCACGATTTGTTCCAAATCCGTACGCTCGGCTTTCGCGGGGAAGCTTTGCCCAGTATTGCGGCGGTATCGAAGGTGGAGCTGCTGACTTCCCCGGATTCAAGCGGTCTCGGGACGCGCCTTGTGCTGGAAGGCGGCAGCGTGCTGGAGCGTTCCGATGCCACGGCACCCCAAGGAACGGATATTACGGTACGGGAGCTGTTTTACAACACCCCGGCCAGGCTGAAATATATGAAGACGATCCAAACGGAGCTTGGGCACGTGACGGATTATATTTACCGTCTGGCGCTAGCGCATCCGAACATTGCCATCACGCTGAAGCATAACGGGCATGTGCTGGCGCAGACGCCCGGGGGAGGGGATCTGCTTCAGACCATTGCGTCGATCTATGGTACCGCTGTGGCCAAGAGCATGCTTCCGGTTCACGGCGAAACGCTGGATTACCGGCTGGAAGGCTTTATCGCGAAGCCGGAGGTTACCCGGGCCAACCGCGGCGGCATGACGACCGTGATCAACGGGCGCTATATCCGCAATTATCCGATGGTACAGGCTCTATTGCAGGGTTATCACACGCTGCTGCCGATCGGCCGCTTCCCGGTGGCGGTGCTGCACGTACAGATGGATCCGACACTGATCGACGTGAACGTCCACCCGGCCAAGCTGGAGGTGCGCTTCAGCAAGGAGCCCGAGCTGATGCAGCTGATCGAGCGCGAAACGCGCGAAACGCTCGGCCGGCAGCGGTTGATCCCCTCGGCTGGACAGCCGGGAGGTGCGGGAAAGCGGCCGCGCGAGCCGCTCGTGCAGGAGCAGCTCGAGCTGTATCGGCCGCAGGCCGCCGCAGCCGCGGAGCGCCTGACGGGCACGGTCGGCCAGGCACCCCGGGCACCGTGGGCACAGCCGCCTGCAGGCGATGCGCCGCGTCCGGAGCGCCCCGCATTCGCGGCGCCGCGCGGTGAGCCGCCGGCACCTGTGCGGGCGGAGGCCCCGCGCGAGCGGCTGCAGCCGCGCGAAGCGGCCGCCGCTTCCGGCGCGCTGCTGCGCACGCTGGCACCGGAGCCGGAGACTCCGCCGGCGCTGCCGGGTTTCCCGAAGCTTCAGCCCATCGGGCAGCTTCACGGCACTTATATCGTCGCCCAGAACGAGGAAGGCTTGTTCCTGATCGACCAGCACGCGGCGCATGAGAGGATCAATTACGAGCGTTTCTTTGACATGTTCGGCAGGCCTGAAGAGGCAAGCCAGGAGCTGCTCGTTCCCATTACCCTGGAGTTTACGGCAGTAGAGGCCGAAAGACTGGCGGACAAGCTTCCGCAGCTCGAGCAGGCAGGGGTGTATTTGGAGCCGTTCGGAGGAACGTCCTTTCTTGTCCGCGCTTATCCGCATTGGCTGCCGAAAGGCGATGAGCAGGCGATTGTAGAAGAAATGATCGAATGGCTGTTAAGCGAGAAGAAGCAGGTGGATATCGGCAAGCTGCGGGAAAAAGCGGCGATCATGTGCTCCTGCAAAGCATCGATCAAAGCGAATCAAAGCATCGGAACGCTGGAGATCGAAACGCTGCTCGACCGGCTTGCGGCCTGCCGCAATCCGTACACGTGCCCGCACGGAAGGCCGATCGTCGTCAGCTTCTCCACCTATGAGCTGGAAAAAATGTTCAAACGGGTACAATAAAAGCGGGACGCGGAATTTGCGTTCCCGCGCAATTGCATTATAATGGTAGTGAATATTGAAGCATAACCGTAAAGGGTGATCATCGTTGTTCGTTACTACCTCCTATGATCCCTGTCCCGCGCAGCTGGAAGAAGCCCGGCGGCTCGCGCATCTGCTGAACGGCCGCTATATTGAACGCCGGCAGATGTCTTTGTCGCAGTTGAGGCGGCGATACGGGGACGAGGAGATCCTTCTGGTGTCCAAGGAAAGGCTCGAGTATCATCATGCCCGGCGGGCACCCTTGTTTTTTCATCCCAGTACGGCGGTTATTCGCATCAAGCGGCTGCTCAAAGGCGAAAGCGATCCCCTCCTGGAGATCGCAGGCGTCAGAGCCGGTGACCGGATTGTCGATTGTACGGCCGGACTCGGCTCCGATGCGCTCGTTTTCTCCTTTGCTGTAGGGGCGGACGGCAAGGTGACGGCGATTGAGAATGCGGGCATTCCTTGTTTTTTACTGCAGCAAGGTCTGAAGACCTATCATTCCGATGTGGCCGGTTTGAATGACGCCATGCGCCGTATTGAGGTGATCCAAATGGACCATTTGGACTACTTGCGCGACCTGCCGGACAGCAGCGTCGATGTCGTTTATTTCGATCCGATGTTCCGCAAGCCGATCACAGAGTCGGCTTCCATAGGGGCGATTCGCGGATTAGCCGACGACCGGGCGCTGTCGGAAGAGAGCGTGCAGGAAGCGATACGGGCTTCCCGCAGGGCCGTCGTCATGAAGGAGCACCGCGACAGCGATCAATTCGCCCGCCTCGGTTTTGCCGAAGTGCACCTCTCCGGGAACAAAATTGCTTATGGAGTGATCAGATGCTGACAGAAACGGACCGGCAGCGGCCAAGGCTCCTTGTGCTGGTCGGCCCTACTGCCGTCGGCAAGACGAAGCTGAGCCTTACGCTGGCTGAACAATACAACGCGGAAATCATTTCTGGAGACTCGATGCAGGTATATCGCGGGATGGACATCGGCACAGCCAAAGCTACTCCCGAAGAACGGGCCAGAATCAGGCACCATATGATCGATATCCGTGATCCGGATGAGCCGTTTTCCGTAGCGGAATTTCAAGAAAGATGCACAGAACTGATCCGGGAGATCCATGGACGCGGCAAGCTGCCTTTTATCGTCGGTGGCACTGGATTGTATATCGAGTCGGTGTGCTATAACTTTCAATTCAGCGATGCCGGCTCGGACGACGCTTTCCGCGAAGAACAGAAGGCTTTTGCCCAAGCGCAAGGCGCGGAAGCTCTTCATGAACGGCTTAAGCAGGTAGACCCGGAAAGCGCGGAGCGTTTGCATCCCAACGATCAGCGGCGGATTATCCGGGCGCTCGAAATTTTTCATGTCTCCGGAGAGCGGTTGTCGGATCAGTTGAAACGTCAAAAAAAACAGTCGCCGTACGAATTGTGTATCGTCGGGTTGACAATGGATAGAGCTTTACTATATAAACGTATTGAAGAGCGAATCGATTCCATGATGCAGCAAGGCTTGGTGGAGGAGGTAAGAGGCTTGCTGGCACAAGGCTGCAGTCCGTCGTCGGTTGCGATGCAGGGGCTTGGCTACAAACAGATTGCAGGTTATCTCTTGGGCCATTATTCGCTTGAGGAAGCGGTTGTGCTGCTTAAGCGGGACACCCGTCATTTTGCCAAGCGGCAGTTGTCATGGTTTCGCCGCATGAAGGATATCGAATGGGTTGATGTGAGTGAATTGGCAGAATTTCCTACACACCTGGAACAGATTCATGCTATAATAGCACAAAAGCTTAAGCTTGACCGTTAATTATTTTGGAGGGGGCCCATGGATGAATAAGACGATCAACATTCAAGACACGTTTTTAAACCAACTACGCAAGGAGAACATTCCAGTCACCGTCTATCTGACCAATGGGTTTCAAATTCGCGGCGTGATTCGCGCATTCGATAATTTTACCATTATCATTGATAGTGAAGGCCGTCAGCAAATGGTATACAAACATGCCATCTCGACCTTTACCCCGCAGCGTGCGGTTTCTTTGATGCAGCAGCCGGAAAGCGGCGAGTAATCACGTTTGACTGCGCCAAGAGCACAAATTTTTGGAAGCAACATTTTGGTCATCCGGTACGTCTATTAGAATACAGTTCCCTGAGCAACCCTGATTCCTTGGGTTGTTCTTTCTTTAAGAGGCAGTGCTGCAGGTTCAGATCCTGTAAAACGCAAGAGACAGATAAAGAAAGGGAGTCGGGGCATGACGGAAAGAAACAGCAAGACACCGAGAAAAGCATCCATGGAGAAAAAACCGGCGTCGGGCAAGGTCAAAAAGAAGGCAAAGAAAGTTTCGATAGGAAAAGTGTTTTGGTGGACCTTCGTTGCAGGAGCAGTGGCGGCGATCTGTGCCATGGGAGTGTATATCTTTATTATCGTCAACGGCAACCGGATCTTGACCGAAAATTTGGATAAATTAGAGTTTAGCGAAGCGTCCCACATTTATGATGTGCATGGGCAGGAAGCGGGTTCGTTGAAAGTGGAAAACCGGGAGAATGTAGATTCGTCCGAAATTCCGGACCTGCTGAAAAAAGCTTTTGTTGCCACGGAGGACAAACGGTTCGAGGAACACGCAGGCGTTGACTTTTTGGGCATCGGCCGCGCTTTGGTCAAGGATATCGTCGCCCGCAGCATGGTGGAGGGCGGCAGTACGATCACGCAGCAGTTGGCCAAAAACGTGTTCTTGAGCTCGGACAAAACGTTTTTCCGCAAAGCGACGGAGATGTCCATTGCGGTAGCGCTCGAGCAAAGATATACGAAAGATGAAATTTTAAGCTATTATTTAAATCGTATTTATTTTGGCAAGCGAGCTTACGGTGTGAAAGCGGCGTCCAAAGTATACTTCGGCGTGTCGGATTTAAATCAACTGAAATTATGGCAAATGGCTACGCTCGCCGCTATGCCCAAGGCGCCGAATGCATATAATCCGTTGAACGATCCTGAAAAATCTATGGAGCGCCGGGCGGTTGTGCTTAAACTGATGCAGGAGCAAGGCTATATTACCGAAGCGCAGCGGGCGGAAGCGGCCGCCGTGGAGTATACGCCTCCGAAGGGTGTGGCGGAAAGCAATTACCAAACGTATATCGACTATGTGCTCAAGGAAGCGCAGGATATGTACGGCTTTGAGGAAGATGATTTGCTGCGGGGAGGGTATAAGATTTACACGACCTTAGACCCTGTAGCTCAGAGAATCATGGAACAAACGTATGCGAATAATAAATTTTTCCAAAAAGACGGTCCGCAGCAAAAAATGCAAAGCAGCATGGTCATTCTGAATAATGAGGATGGCGGCATCGTCGCCATGATCGGAGGAAGGGACTATGTGACTCGCGGGTTGAACCGTGCCGTGTCTCAACCTAGACAGCCGGGTTCGGCGTTTAAACCGCTTGTGGTCTTCGCGCCTGCAATTGAAGAAAAAGGGTATACGCCATACTCGCGGCTTAGAGACGAACAGAGATCGTACAACGGGTATTCGCCCAGAAACTACGATGGCGTTTATCGCGGCGAGGTCACCATGCAGGAAGCGATCAGAAGATCGATCAACATGCCTGCCGTCGATCTGTTGAATGAGATCGGGGTCAGGACCGGCAGGGATTTCGTCCGCAAATTGGGAATCGAGCTGACGCCCGAGGATAACAACCTGGCCATTGCGCTGGGGGGATTGCACAAAGGTGTAACCACGCTTCAGATGGCCGGAGCTTACAGCGCATTTGCCAACAATGGGTATATGAACAAACCTCATGCGATTATCAAAATTACGAATGACAAGGGTGAGGTGGCTTCGTTTAAAGAAGAGCGGAAGTCGCCTGTGATGAGCGCCAAAACGGCTTGGTATATGACCCAGATGCTGCGAACGGTGGTTGAACCCGGGGGAACCGGTACGGCGGCGAAATTCGAACGTCCGGTTGCAGGTAAAACCGGCTCGACGCAGCTGGATATCAAAGGGTTGGAACGATACATGCGGGACTTGTGGTTCGTCGGCTATACCCCGGAATGGACAGCTGCCGTCTGGATGGGATTCGACAAGACCGATTCGAAGCATTATGTATCGATGAGCAGCGGCAGCGCCGCGGCGATCTTCAAAGAAGTGATGCAGAAATCGCTGACGAATCGTCCGGTCAGGTCATTTAAGAGGCCGGCCGGCGTGGAGGAGCCTGCTGCGCCTCCAAAAGCAATCGGTGACTTGACGGCGGAATATCAACAGGATAAACGATCGGTCCATCTCCGTTGGAGCGGCGTGGGCTCCGGGGTATCGTATCAATTATTCCGCAAGGACAGCAAAATGCAGGATTTCCCGGCAGAACCTCTCATCACCACCACGGCAACGGAAGTAAACGATATTTCCGCCATACAGCCGGATACTTATCAATATGTTGTTGTGCCGCTGAATGGGGAAAACAATACGGCAGGCCCGCGTTCCAACGTAGTATCCGTCACGGTTCCGGAGCAAGGCGACGATTCGAATCCTTTGCATCCGGAGCAGCCGGGTACGGATCCGAATGAAGAGCAAGCGGATCCGAATGATCCTGGAATGGAATACCCAGACACTGGAGAGTCTGGAACAAGGCCGGGAGAGAGACCGGGAACAGGCCTGCCGGGAACCGATCGACCGGGGAACGGGTATGGTCCGGGAGGGCAGACGGGGCCAGGCCGTCAGAATGGCGGCAAACGTACACCGGACAGCGGCCAAAACGGTAGCGGCACCGGCACCGATGAACCCCGCACAGACTCCGATAATGGTACCGGCGGCACAGGGCCGGCTCCTCCGGCAGACGGCCCCGGCGGACCCGGTATCCAGTTCCCGCCGGCCTCCGAGCCTGGGGCCGTCATACCTCAGGAGCCGATACCAGGATGGATACGCTGAGCTTCGAACGCTCAAAGGCAGTAATGAGGCACTTCGTTTGGTTTTTTAATTTGGCGTACATCCGTAGTATAATGAACACCGGATACTAACCGCATTTCGACATAACAGCATTGGAGTGAATTGCTAAGGATGAAAGCTTTGCGATTACGAAAAATAGCCATTTGGTTCTGCACTGCGGCGCTCCTGGCCCTGATGATGACGGGCTGCGGCACGAAAACTGCGCCTTCGAATACGGGGAACGCTCCTCAAAGCGGCGGCCAGCCTGCCGGGCAAAATGCATCGTCCCAAGAGCCGGCCGGGAAGAAATCCTGGTCATCTCCTCCAGAGATGAAGATTGATCCGAACAAAACGTATCATGCGAAGGTGACGACTTCCAAAGGCACATTCACGATCGAGCTGTTCGCCAAAGACGCTCCGAAGACGGTTAACAATTTTGTCTTCCTATCGAGAGAAGGCTTCTATAACGACATCACGTTCCACCGGATCATCCAGTCGTTTATGATCCAAACCGGCGACCCGCTCGGCAATGGAACGGGAGGTCCCGGCTATAAGTTCGAGGATGAACTGAATTCGCCTCATCAATATGAGCCGGGCATTGTCGCTATGGCGAACTCGGGCAAAAACACGAACGGCAGCCAGTTTTTCATTTGTACGGGCGAGGACAGCAAAGGCCTGCCCAAGAAATATACCATTTTCGGCAAAGTCGTGGAGGGCATGGATGTTGTGCTGAACATCGCCGCTACACCGGTGAAGCAAGGGAATGAGCCGACGCCGAGCGTACCGACGGAGAAAGTCACGATCCAATCGATAGAGATAACTGAAAAATAGAAAGCAGCGTGGTCCGCCACGCTGCTTTTTTGACATCAAACCCGGGGAGAAAGATTCGTATATATCCGGCTGTGGTTAAATATTTTTATGGAGAACGGAACGAAACGACAACTTCCATCGTCATTAAAGGGGAGAAGTACTTATGACGCTTCATATCAGCGGCTGCCCTGAACCGGATGCTTCGGCATCCGCTCCCGGCACGCCGTCATTAGATGGCCGCTGCTGTTTGCTGCTGCACGGATTTACCGGCGGACCTTACGAGGTCATGCCGCTGGCCGAGCATTTGCGCGAGCAAGGCTTTCATTGTCATGTGCCTACGCTGCCTGGTCATGATCAAGGCTTGAAGGGACTCGGTGACGTCACATGGCGGGATTGGCTGAGAGCGGCCGCGCGGGAGGCCGATCGGCTTGCGCGGCAGTTTGGGGAGATTGAGGTAGTAGGCTTTTCCATGGGCGGACTCCTCTCCGCTTATTTGGCCAACCGCTTCCCAGTACGCAGGCTGGTGCTGCTTAATGCCGCGGCGATTTACTTCAGCCCGTACTTGTTTATTCGCGATTTGGCCGGCCGCCTCCGCTGCAGGGACTTGGAGCCATTGTACCGTATTAAACATACGCCTCTTCCTGCAGCCCTTCAATTTACGAAGCTGGCTCGTTATACGAAGCTGCGTGAGCTGCCGCGGATTACGGTACCGACGCTGATTGCTCAAGGAAAACGGGATCCAATTGTACACCCCCGAAGCGCAGAGTATATTTACCGCAAGCTGAAGGGGGAAAGGGAATTGATTTACTTTCCGCATTCCCGTCATCTGATTTGCATGGAGCCGGAAGCGCCGCAATTATTTGCAGCGGTGGAGCGTTTTTTGAAATGATTGGGGTATGGGAGTGTTCGGTTTGAAGGTGAAGGTAAGAAGAGGAAATTCTGCGCCCCGGTTGGCGAAAGCTTTAAGGTTTCCGGTCAAAGTGATGCTGATGGTTACGGCCATCGCTCTCCTGTGGGTGCTATTCATTCAATGGAAGATGGCCAGCTTGCCGGATGGCAAGCTCCCGCCCAAAGAGGTAGGGATCGTGCTAGGCGCCGCACTGTGGCAAACGGAACCGAGTCCGGCATTACAGGAGCGCTTGAACCGTGCGGTTCAATTGTATGAATCGGGTACCATTAAACATATTATTGTATCCGGCGGATACGATCATGCGAACGCCGAGCTTACGGAAGCGGAAGGCATGCGCAATTATCTGGTGGATAAGGGGGTCCGCCAGAGCGACATCTACCTGGAAAATGAAGCAACGAACACTTACGAAAATATGCTGTTCAGCCAAAAAATCATGCGCAGTAACGGCTGGACCTCGTCCGTCATTATAACTCACCGTTATCACGCCGTAAGGGCGCTCGATATCGCCCGGTTTCTGGGATATGAAGACCCCGCGGTCTCGCCAATGGATTCCAGGGTGCTCATGATGGCCTGGCATAAAGGCAGGGAGACATTAGCCTTAACCAAATGGCAGTGGGACAAGGTCAGGATGGTATTCGGACAGCAGACGGAAATCTGAATAGCGGAATAGAATGGCAGGTTGGCGAGGCACAATGCGGGAACGGTTTCTTTTCCATAAACAAGCTGATATAATAAAGCTACACCTGTTTGAACGTAAAGGAGAGGAATGACTTGCCTGGTAATATCGGTATCGGCGGTCTCGTATTGATCGTGATCGTAGTATTGCTGCTGTTCGGACCGTCCAAGCTTCCCGAGCTGGGGAGAGCCTTCGGCAGAACGCTGAGCGAATTTAAGGAATCCACTCGCGGCCTCGTATCCGGGGATAAAGAAGATAACAGCAAGCCCCAGGATGAGAAAAAATCATAAGTATATTTACTGAAACTCCCTGCTGCGTATGCTGCTGAAAGCTTACGGAACAGGGAGTTTTTTATGCATAAAGTTATGATGAAGTCTGTGTACGATAATGAAACCCGTAGAGTCTTTTGTAGCCTGTACTGCTATACAGCCGAATCGCGGGGGCATTGTCGTTCATGACCTGCAAGTACAATCGGGAGGCTCCATGGTCGCGGCTCCACTGGGCCAATTCGTGCAGAAGCAGCTTTCCCAGTCCGCGGCCGCGTTCCTGAGGATGAATCACAACATTGACGAAACCTGCCCAACCATCCTCGGCAACGGCCATACCTGCCCCAACGCACCGCTCTCCGTCAATCAGGCTCACAAACCCTTTGTCGGGCTTCACCCGATGGAATAAGCCGTCATAAAAACCGGCAGCCTCGGATTTAAACCCTTCCATATGTATAAAATGCTCCACCCACGCCGGGTCATGCCGATGCTGGACGACCGTTTTGATTTTGGTGTTACGGGATGCTTCGGTCCTTTCGCAAACCTCGTCCGTATCGGCGATCATTACGGAGCATGGGGTTTCCTTTGCATATCCTTGCCGCTCCAGCCAAGCATCCAAGCCCGCGGGCGATGCGTCGCTGATATGATATCGCAAGGGAAGAAGGTGCTTCCGGTAGAATGCCTCGGCCATCTTGGGCCTGGCGTCATCCAGCTGCCAAGGCCCTGTGCCGTCGGATGTCCAGATGCTGTTCGCCCGTCTGGTGATCCCGCCGGAGGCCCGAAAAACCCAACCGTTGTGGTATTCTTCCGTCTCCGCGGGCCATGTCCTCAGGGCCAATGACTCGATATATGAAAAAAAGGCCGTGCTCAATGTCTCGTTCGACTCCTCGTTTATAGCTTATATCCGCAATTCATGAATAAATATACGATAAAATAGATGAATATACAATGCATTTTCTTACGCTCATTTACAAAAAATCCATACCGCCTTAATCTTCCTTTTACGTTTGTCCCGTATGATAGCTTTGAAAACAATCATTACCAATACGGAGAAACGGACGGTGTAATGGTATGGAGATGAACAGAAGAAAGTTTCTTGCTTATTTGGGTACAGGTACGGCTGCGCTGGCCGCCGCATCTGCCGGACTAGGGTCCCTGACCGGCGGCGATAAAGCCTATGCCGCCAGGACGGCTGACCACTTGTTTGGTTACAAAAGCAACAAAGTGTCCGGTTTTTTTGAGCCGATTGCGCACAGTAAGGTAGACGATGTGATTCTTCCAAAAGGATTTAAATACGATGTGGTGGCTGCGTACGGAGACGTCATTAACGAAGCAGGAGATACGTTTGGTTTTAACAATGATTTTACCGTCTATTTTCCAATCGACGGCTCCAATACGCACGGCTTGCTGTGGGTAAACCATGAATACTCCAGCGATGTGTTCGTCCATGGCCAGCCGGGCGCCGACGGGAATTATACGGCGGAGCAGATCAAGAAAATGCTGTATGTTCAGGGCGGGTCGGTCATCGAAGTGCGCCGCGACGAAAAAGGGGTCTGGAAGCTCGACACCCAATCGAAATACGCACGCCGCGTGACCGGTTTGACGCCAACGAAATTAGTGGGTCCTGCTGCAGGAACGAAGGCGGTGAATGGGGCGGTGAATGTTCAGGGAACATTCGCGAACTGTTCCGGCGGCATGACGCTGTGGAACACGCTGCTGACCTGTGAGGAAAACTTTGAAGAGACGTCCGGACAAGCGGGGCTGGATGCTACGCACTACGGGTGGGTTGTGGAAGTCGATCCGTTTGATCCGACATTTGAAATCCGCAAGCACACCGCGCTCGGCCGCTTTAACCATGAGAATACGGCGATGGGCCTTAGCAAAGACGGCCGTGTCGTTGTATACATGGGAGACGACAAGAAGGATGCCTGTGTGTACAAATTCGTTTCCAAGAACAATTATGTACCCGAAATGGGTCGCGCCAATACGGCTCTGCTGACGGAAGGAACGCTCTACGCTGCGGATTTGAAGAAAGGCAAGTGGATTGCTCTTACTATCGAAGCCGTCCAGAAAGCATTGAAGGATGAAAAATTCAAGGTGCCTAGCCTGATTAAAGCGACAAAAGAAGAGCTCGCGGCCAAATTCCAGACGCAGGCGGATGTTTGTGTGAATACGCACGAAGCGGCCTTGATTCTTGGCGCAACGCCGACGGATCGTCCTGAGGACATCGAAATTTGTCCTTTTGACAATACCTTCTTCGTAGCTCACACCAACAATGACAATCACGGGAACATTCACGGGCACATCACCCGCTTCTTTGAGAAAGACAGTGACCTTGGCGCGATGGAATTTGACTTTGAGATTTTTGCCGCAGGCGGACGCCAAAGCGGCTTCAGCGCGCCGGACAACCTTACCTTCGACAGCAACGGCAATCTGTGGACAGTAACCGATATATCTTCAGGCAGCTTGAACAAGGGAGTATTCACTTCGTTTGCCAACAACGGCATGTTTGTGATCCCGACAACGGGTCCGAATATGGGAGTTGCGATGCAGTTTGCTTCCGCTCCGGTCGAAGCCGAGATGACAGGCCCCTGGTTTACACCCGATGAAAGCACTTTGTTCCTCGCCGTGCAGCATCCGGGTGAAAACACGACAGATCCAAGCAAACCGACCAGCACTTGGCCGCGCCGTCCGGGAGATACGATGCCTCGTCCGGCCGTGATCGCGATTACCGGTTTTCAATTTTAATAAGGAGCTGACTTTACATGCCGTTTGGTAATATCGGGATTCCCGGATTGATCTTAATCTTAATCATTGCCTTAATCATTTTCGGACCGTCCAAGCTTCCCGAGCTCGGAAGAGCTTTTGGCCGTACCTTGAGTGAATTTAAAAGCGCCACGAAGGGATTGATCGGTGGAGACGAAGAGAAGACCGATAACGACAAGACACAGGAGAAACCCGCCTCCGCTGCCGTTGCCAACGCTTCGCCGGCTGAAACCAAGCCTCACTTGATTGCTGTCGAGAAAACACAGTCTTAATGCAAGCCAATATGCGCGCTTCCGGTGGACAAGCGAACCCCCTCCGCTTGTTTCATACCGGAAGCGATCTTTTGATTACGGAGGAAATCTCATGGCACAACAAGATCAGGAATTGCAAGTAATCACTCATTTGGAAGAAATGAGAAGGCGTTTGATCGTGACTTTGTGCTCCTTCCTGGTTGCGCTTGCCGCCGCCTTTTTATATGCCAAACCGATATATGCCTGGCTGGTTCGCGACATGGAAGGCAGGCTTACCGTACTGGGTCCGACCGATTTGCTGTGGGTGTATCTGATGATCTCCGGCGTGTTTGCGATTGCGGTGACCATACCTGTTGCAGGCATCCAGACATGGGGCTTTGTCAAACCGGCATTAAAGCCCGATGAGAGAAGGGCGGCGCTCGCTTTCATTCCCGCTCTTGCCGTTCTGTTTGCTGCAGGGATCTCTTTCGGTTATTTTGTTTTATTTCCGATGGTGCTCTCCTTTATGAAGGAAATGGCCCAGGATCAAGTACTGATGATGTATACGGCGGACAAATATTTCCGTTTTATGCTGAACCTTACTTTACCGTTTGGGCTGCTGTTTGAAATGCCGGCGATTGTGATGTTTTTGACGAAAATCGGGCTGATTAATCCTGTTAAGCTGGCGAAAGCGAGAAAAGTTGCCTATTTTGTTTTGGTTGTCGTTTCCATTACGGTCACGCCGCCGGATTTCATATCCGATATTCTGGTAATTATCCCGCTGCTGCTGCTTTATGAATTCAGCATTTCGTTATCCAAATGGGTGTATAAGAAGAAGCTGACGCTGGCGGCGGAGTCCTGATGGCTGCGTGCTGCGCTTGCCCCGGAAGGCAGGCGCTTTTTTGTTAGAAGAAAAAATATGCTATCCAAGGAACTCCGGACATAGTACGATAGTTTACAAGGAATGAAGGGAGATGACGAACGTGATCCAAGCGGTGGTGTTTGATTTCGACGGGCTGATTGTGGATACGGAGACGCCGGAGTTTGAATCGTTTCAAGAGATGTACCGGCAGCACGGCTGTGAGCTGACTCTGGACATTTGGGGGCAATGCATCGGAACCGGACCGGAAGCCTTTAATCCTTATGATGATTTAGAAGCGCGAATAGGCCGGGCATGGGATAGGGAGGCAGCACGTCAAAGGCACAAGATGACCTATGAGGAGAAAATGCGGCATGCGGACGTACGTCCGGGCGTTCGCGCCTATTTGCAGGAAGCGAAAGAACTGGGTCTGCGCGTCGGCCTGGCCTCAAGCTCATCGCGAGCATGGGTTACCGGTTATTTGGAGCGTTTCGGTCTCCTTCCGTGGTTTGATTGCATTCGTACGTCCGATGATGTGACCAAGGTCAAACCGGACCCTGAGCTGTACAGGAAGACGTTGGAGGGGCTTGGCGTACGTCCTGAGGCGGCCGTAGCGTTCGAGGATTCGCCTAACGGAGCGCTTGCGGCCAAGCGTGCTGGCATGTGGTGCGTGATTGTACCGAACAGCGTTACCGCCAAACTTCAGTTCGGGGAGTATGATCAGCGTTTGAGTTCCATGGAAGAACTTCCCCTGCGTGAACTAATCGTTAGCCTGGCGTAATGCAAATCCGATGAAGAGGGCTCTTCAAAAAAGTGAAAAAATGGATCAAAATACATTTCAATTTATTTTATCGACGACCGAGCAGCTGATTAAAGAAAAGGGATGTCAACAAACGACTCTGCAGGACATTATGGAAAGAACCGGCTTGTCTAAAGGAGCGATATACCATTATGTGAAAAGCAAGAATGAGCTGTTCGGGAAAATTCTATTAGGTTATATGGAGGAATTAAATCATAGCTTCCATGAAGCGGTTAATCAATCAAAGGACAAGGATGTCCGGAAGCCTGTTCAAGCTCTTGTATCCTCGTTTGCTGAGAGAGAAGTAAGTAATCTCATTTTTATTTATTTATTAAGCCAAAGACATAATATGAAAACGGTAGCTATTTTGGAAGAAGTACATCAAAACTCTTTGTTATTGTCTGAGACATGGATCAAGGTTGGGCAAGAGCACGGCGCCATACCGGCTGATGTAGATGCCAAATCCTTTGCTTCCATGTTTGTCACCTTGTCCTATGGATTACGCATAAACCAGCTGCTGGACAAAAATCCGGATCGTCAGGCTGCGAAGCTGCAGGATATGTTCCTTCTCATGGTTGGTGCGCTTTAAAAAAGCGAGCAATAGGAGGAAGTTATGCAAACATTTCACATGGGCTTAACAACATTGGAGCAAGAAGTAAATCTTAGTTCGCTTCCGATCAGGGGAGAGATTCCGGCGTGGCTTTCCGGAGCACTGTATCGCAATGGGCCGGCTTATTTCCAGGGAGGGCATTGGTTCGACGGCTTGGCCATGATTCACAAATTTTCTTTTCAACAGGGAGCCGTAGCTTATGCCAACCGTTTTCTTCGTACAGAAGCTTATCAGCGTGTAATGAATGGAAGTCACATGTGTATTCGATGGATCCCAAAACAACCAGGCGGCGTATCATCGGAACCATAGAAACGGAAGAGCCTGCCTATATGCACAGCTTTATCAGCTTCGTCCGGAAAACGTAAGCAACCAATTGATCAAAATCGATACGCATACAGGTGAATCCTGGATTTGGCATAAAGAAGGCAGTTATCCGGGTGAACCGGTATTTGTTCCTTCTCCCGGAGCAACAGCGGAGGATGACGGCCTCTTGCTTTCCGTAGTTTTGGATGGCTTGAAAGGAAGGTCCTATTTGTTAGTATGTAATGCCCGCAGCTTGGAGGAGGTAGGACGGGCTGAGGTTCCTCATCACATTCCTTTTGGTTTTCACGGCTTGTATACGAATGAGAGAGGGGTGTAATAGATAGATCGGAAAAAGGTGATACGAGGGATATTCATTTCTTTATTCATCAATGGCGGGTTGCCGGTATTGGTCTTCAAAGTCCTGGAGAATCATATGTCGGAAGTAGCGGCTCTGTCCATCGCTACATTAATTCCACTGATCGACACCCTGGTTCATCTGCTTAAACACAAGAAGCTGGATGTCTTCGCTGCTTTTATGGCCACCGGGTTTATTCTAAAGTATTGCAGCTGTGAGGCTGAGCAGGCTGATTTTGCAGAGAATTGGAATTTGCCTTATGTACGCAAGGTGATGCGTGTCATGACGGCAGGATGGGGAATCACACTGCTTGGCGAAGCCGTAATAAAAATCATCATGGTTTACACCCTTTCGATTACTGTTTATTTAGCGACTTCTCATATTGTGATGTATGGAATCATAGGTCTTGCTATTTCGTGGACTTATTTATACAGGAAGGCATCGCGCAAACGTCTTCAGGAAATCAAAAATTCATTCAACCCAGAACTGCAGCCCCGGTAATTTATTAAAAAAAGGAATATGTCTTCCAAAATCCGTAACAAAAGGGCTGTCTTAAACGTCAAATGAGCAGATCTATGATTTCATCCATGGAAGGAGAGCTGTGCAGGTGAAAATACACGGGAAATCTTTTGTTAGCGGGGTCGTCTTGGGTTCGGTACTTTTTTCGGGAATATCGTTTGCCGCACCTAAAGTTGTGAAGTTGATGGTTAACGGCAATGAGATTCATTCCGAAGTCCCCGCTCAAATTATCGATGGGAGCACTTTAGTTCCGGCAAGGGCATTATCGGAAGCTTTAGGTGCCAGAGTCATCTGGGATGAAGCCAACCAAACCGTCATCGTTGAGAATGAAGCCTATCGTAAACTTCAGCGAAAGAACGAGGACATCACTGAGCGGGATGCGGTTGGACTTGCGGCAGACGCCCAAAATCATTTCTGGGTCATCTCCAGGGGCGGCGACGGACAACACATCAGCGAGTCCTTTTCCGTTCCGGGGAAAGAACATCCTTACCGTTGGATGGGCAGCGATTTAGATACGAAGGACAAATTCATCTCCTATATCGAAGAGATCTATACGCCTGAACAGGCGGAGGCTTATTGGAAAAAGCAGACGGAGAACGGCTCTATTGTGGAAATTGAAGGGAAATTGGCCCAACCTGAGGCTGACGGCGGAAGTATGACGGGCTGGGCAGATGCCAAGGCGACATTAATCCAAGACGGCAAAGGAACGAGATCCTTCCGTTTCCAAGTACCGCTCTTTGATGAATTTGAAGAAAAAACAATTAAATTGCGCTATGTCGAAGGCAAAGGATGGCGTATCGATGAGCCGGTGGATACGATCCGGTGAAGCGCTAAAAAAATCAGGATGGGTCCTCTTGGGTGATCCGTACCGCACCGGAAGAGGTCACTGTAAGAAACGCGGATCTTGCGGGCGAATTGACTTTGACCAAAGCCAAGGGTACTGTCACGTCATCAATGATCAATTGAATACTCACGATATTCAGGTGGTCAGTGCTGAAAAGGATGGGAGTTTGGTGATCGGAACGTATAACCGGTTTTCTCGGGATCAAGAAAATGGGGCTCACGGTATATACCGCATTGAAACGGACGGCAAAGTCGAGAAATAGAGCGACCTGAACGGAAACATTTATGTGCTGGACCGTAAACTGAATCAGATCCGAATATGACAAAAGGCTGCAGCCAAACTTGGTATATTATAAACTGTTCTCCATCATCTCAAAGTGAGGTTGATGCCTTACGAAAAAAAGGGCGGTCCCTAGGGGCCGCCTCATTGATTATCAGCTCGCGTTTATAAATAAGCTTTCTGGTTCGTTATTGATGCTTTCCTTATTCCATTCCTTGAACATTCCCAAACTGATACCCCGCTGTTCAACAATGTCTTCAATCTCCAGCTCTTTTCGGTCCATCGTGATCGTCCCCGCCCATAAGTTCGTCAGTTCAATTTTATTATACAAAAGTCACGTGAGTAAACAGAAGGATGTGTCGATTATTGTCTCATCCCCTATTCAAAAATAGGAAGCCTTAGTACAAGCGCCAAAAGTTTAAAACATGATCACAGCGGCTTGATGCATAAAATGAGTGAAGAGGTGAGAGCGATGGAGGAGGACACGCGTAAAATAACCAAAAGGGACCGTCAAATTAATGTTGTCTTCAACAACCAGGAACCGCCTGCAGCGCAGATGATCGAAATTAACGGGAAAACCATACCTGCGCATCTCGAAACATTTTCGGACATTTTTAAAGAGCTTGACGGCATGATTGGTCTTGAAGATGTTAAGGAACTGATTTTCCAAATATATGCGGTGCTTCAAATCAAGCAATTTCGAACGGAAGCCGGCCTGCATGCGGGGTCTCATGTGTACCACATGATTTTCAAAGGAAACCCGGGGACAGGCAAAACGACAGTGGCCCGAATCGTTGCCAAGCTGTTTAAATCGATGGGCGTCTTGTCCAAAGGGCATCTGATCGAGGTGGAGCGTGCAGACCTTGTTGGAGAGTACATAGGCCATACGGCGCTAAAAACCCGTGAAATGGTCAAAAAGGCGCTGGGCGGGATTCTGTTTATTGATGAGGCCTACAGCCTGGCGCGGGGCGGAGAGAAGGATTTTGGCAAGGAAAGCATTGACTGCCTCGTCAAGGCCATGGAGGATCACAAGAACGACTTTATCCTGATCCTGGCCGGGTACCCTGATGAGATCGATCATTTCCTGCAAACGAACCCCGGGCTGCCGTCACGATTTCCCATTCAAGTTGATTTTCCTGATTATCAAGTGGATCAGCTGATCAAGATATCGGAGAAAATGGCTTCCGAACGCGAATATGTGCTAATGCCCGAGACGATAAAAAAATAAAAGAGCATCTTTATATTCAAAAGCTGACAGAGCTGCATTTCAGCAACGCGAGATATGTCAGAAATCTGATTGAGAAAGCCATACGGTATCAGGCGGTCCGGTTGTTAAGCAAAGCCCAGAAGCCGAACAAACAGGATTTAATGAATTTGCTCCCGCAGGATTTTAATCTCTATGAAGATCAGCTGACGAATCCGTTTAGAAAAAAACAAATTGGCTTATAAAAATACGGTTAGGAGTCATCAAGAGGGTTTGTAACGTTTTCAGTCCGGAAAGAATCATTATAAATTCATCATTGAATTGTAATTCGGCGAAGGGACGTTTACAATGAACGTGAACGTTCCTTATTCCTGTTTCTTGCTTCAGTGCGAAGCAGTGGAGATTATAAAAAGGAGAAATATAAACATATATGAAAAAAACATCTTACGAAGTGATGCCGAACGCACAGGAAAAGGCCATCCTGGTCAGTCTCGTTACCGCTGAGCAAAAAATGCGGGAAGCCTATGATCCGGAATTTTCGCTTTCCGAGCTCGCCAGTCTGGCGGAGACGGCAAAGGTACAAGTGCTCGGCTCGCTTACGCAAAATAAGGAATATGCCGATTCCAAATGGTTTATCGGCAGGGGCAAGGCCGAGGAGCTCAAAGCCATGATCGAGGAAACCGGGGCGAATACCGCCATTTTCGATCAGGAGCTCTCGGGAGCTCAGGTGCGGAATCTGGAGCAATTTCTGGATGTCAAAATCATCGACCGGACACAACTCATATTGGATATTTTCGCGCAGCGCGCAAAAACGCGGGAGGGGATTATTCAGGTGGAGCTGGCCCAGCTGACCTATCTGCTGCCGCGGCTGTACGGTCAGGGCAAAAATCTGTCCCGGCTCGGTGGAGGTATCGGAACGCGCGGTCCTGGGGAAACGAAGCTCGAGACAGACCGCCGTCATATCCGCAACCGGATCAGCGAGCTGAAGCGGCAGCTGCAGGAGGTTGTCCGGCATCGGAGTCTGCACCGGGAAAGACGCAAGAAGTCCGGTGTGTATCAAGCCGCGCTGGTAGGCTATACGAACGCGGGTAAATCGACATTATTGAGGCAGCTGACCCATGCGGATGTATATGTCGAGAACCAGCTGTTTGCCACGCTTGATCCGACGTCGCGTTCGCTGAAGCTGCCAAACGGATTGGAGATCGTGGTTACGGATACGGTAGGCTTCATTCAGAACCTGCCGCATGATTTGGTAGCTGCTTTTCGGGCCACATTGGAAGAAGTCTGCGAAGCCGATTTGATTTTGCATATTGTGGACAGCTCTTCCAAGATGATGGCAGCCCAGATGCAGGTGGTCGACCAAGTGCTTGAAGAACTGGGCGCCCACGGGAAAGATCGGATAACGGTATTCAACAAAATCGATCTTTGCCCGCCGGAGCAGGCCGATATGCTGACGACGGAAGGGGAATTCCTGAAAATATCCGCTTTTCGGGAGGAAGATTTACTTCGGCTCAAAGAGCGGATTGAAGCCCGTATGACGGGCGGCAGCCGTTCCTTCCGGATTCCGGCGGACAAAGGGGATATGATCTCGCTGGTCTACCGCATTGGCGAGGTGCTTGAGAATGAGGTTGACGGCAGCGATATGCTGTTTAAGGTAAGAGTAAATCACAAGGCATTCGATAAAATCGGTTATATGCTGGCTGCCTACGATGCAGTCCGGCCTGCTGAGGGAGAACAAGGGAGAGACGTCTAGGGTATGTTTACGGATCGAGTGCTCCGTTTGATGGAGCAAGCTGAGCAAAAAATCGAGGAGAAGCTGAAAGATATTGACCGTGTGGTCGACCGGAATCAATGGAAGGTCATTCGCGCTTTTCAAAAGCACAAAGTGAGCGATTATCATTTTGCCGCTTCTACGGGCTATGGGTATAACGACCGCGGCCGTGAAGTGCTGGATCTCGTATATGCCGATGTGTTCGGGGCGGAAGCGGCCCTGGTCCGTCCCCATTTCGTATCGGGAACCCATACGATCGGCACGGCGTTGTTCGGCGTGCTCCGGCCGGGTGACGAGCTGCTCATGATCACCGGAAGACCTTATGATACGCTGCATAAGGTCATTGGGAAACCGGGTGACGGAAACGGATCTTTGCAGGATTGGGGAATTTCGTATGGCGAGGTGGGATTGCTCGAGGACGGATCGCCCGATTATGCCGAAATTGCCCGCCGGATCGGCCCGAGCACCAAGGTCATCGGAATCCAGCGGTCGCGCGGCTATGCCTGGCGGCCGTCTTTCACCGTTTCCCGGATTGCCGAGATGGTTCGTTTTGTCAAGGAAATCCGTCCCGATATCATCGTCTTTGTCGATAACTGCTACGGTGAGTTCACAGAGCTGACCGAGCCGACCGAGGTCGGTGCCGATCTGATAGCGGGCTCGCTGATTAAAAATCCGGGAGGAGCCTTGGCGGAGACCGGGGGATATATCGCGGGCAAAGCCAAGTATGTAGAGCTGGCTTCGTATCGATTAACGGCTCCGGGGATCGGCGGGGAAGTCGGGGCTATGCTCGGTACGACAAGATCCATCTATCAAGGCTTGTTTCTGGCTCCTCATCTGGTTGGACAAGCCGTGAAAGGCTCGGTGTTCGCCGCCGCGGTGTTCGAGCAGCTCGGATTTACGACAAGCCCGCATTGGAGCGACCCTCGCACCGATCTTATCCAAGCGATTCAATTTACGGGCGCCGAGCATTTAATCGCTTTTGTACAAGGGATTCAGCAAGCCGCCGCGGTTGACGCTCACGTCGTGCCGGAACCATGGGACATGCCCGGCTACGAGCATCCCGTCATTATGGCTGCAGGCACCTTTATCCAGGGCGGAAGCCTGGAGCTGTCTGCCGACGCTCCGATCAGGGAGCCCTATATCGCTTATATGCAGGGAGGATTAACCTACTCCCATTGCAAGATGGGTGTGCTGACGGCCATTCAAAACATGATCGACCGGGGGCTGCTCGCTTAATTCCCGCAGCTCGGCCAGCTATTTCACTTGCCAAAGCCGCGGACAAGCTCTGACGGCTGCTGCTCAGGAGCAGGACTTATTGCTATAGGAAGTTAGCCGCTGTAATCAAAAATAACATATGGCATAAACCTAACACAGCTTGACATATGTTTTCCGGTAAGGTTACAATAGAGGTAAGGTTCCAGAGTAGCTTAGGAGTGATGGTCATGACTGATGAAATCCGCAGAAATATGGCGCTCTTTCCGATCGGCATCGTAATGAAGCTGACCGATTTAACCGCCAGACAAATCCGGTACTACGAGCAGCATGAGCTCGTCATCCCGGCCCGGACCGGAGGAAACCAAAGGTTGTATTCGTTTAATGATGTAGAACGTCTCCTCGAGATCAAGGATTTGATCGAGAAAGGCGTTAACATCGCCGGGATCAAGCAGGTGCTGCTGCCGGTTGATAAGGATTCCGAGGATGCTACCATACTCAATGAGCAGACGGAAGTCAAGCGTAGAGAGCTGAGCGACACGCAGCTTCACCGGATACTGAAACAACAGCTCTTGGGTGGAGGCCGGCGTCCTAATCAAGTGTCCTTGATCCAGGGAGAATTATCCCGTTTTTTCAGAAAGTAGGCTTTGACCGGAGCATGTCCGGTACCGTTTTCAAGCGTACCGGGCATGCTCCGTTAATTTTGCCACTTAGTTTAAGGAGGAGATTTCACAGTGACAGATAAGAATTTCACCAAAGAAGATATTCTGCGCATCGCCAAGGAACAAAACGTAAGGTTCATTCGACTTCAGTTCACAGATTTGCTTGGAACCATCAAAAATGTGGAAATTCCTGTAAGTCAACTGGAGAAAGCCCTCGATAACAAAATGATGTTCGACGGTTCCTCGATTGAAGGTTATGTGCGCATTGAAGAATCGGATATGTACTTATACCCCGATCTGAATACTTGGGTCGTGTTCCCTTGGGTAGCGGAAGACCGTGTTGCCCGCTTAATATGCGACGTGTATTTGCCGGATGGCCGTCCGTTCCCGGGCGACCCGCGCGGTATTCTGAAATCCGTATTGAGAGAAGCCGAAGAAATGGGCTTCACCGCAATGAACGTCGGGCCTGAGCCTGAGTTTTTCTTGTTCAAAACCGACGAGAAGGGCAATCCGACGACAGAATTAAACGACCAGGGCGGCTACTTTGACTTGGCACCAACCGACCTTGGCGAGAACTGCCGTCGTGAAATTGTACTTACGCTGGAAGAAATGGGATTCGAAATTGAAGCATCTCACCACGAAGTGGCTCCGGGTCAGCATGAGATCGATTTTAAATATGCGGACGCGATTAAAGCCGCGGATCAAATTCAGACCTTCAAGCTGGTCGTCAAAACCATTGCCAGACAGCACGGTCTGCACGCCACGTTTATGCCGAAGCCTTTGGTCGGAGTGAACGGGTCCGGAATGCATTGCCATCAATCATTGTTCAACGGCAAAGAGAATGTGTTCTATGATGAGAGCGATAAGCTGGGCTTAAGCGAGACAGCCAGACAATACATGGCCGGCATACTGCGGCATGCCCGCGCTTTTGCCGCAATAACCAATCCAACGGTCAACTCCTACAAGCGGCTTGTACCAGGTTATGAGGCGCCTTGTTATGTGGCTTGGTCTGCAAGCAACCGCAGCCCGATGATTCGTATTCCTGCATCCCGCGGCGTCAGCACACGCGTGGAAGTGCGGAATCCGGATCCGGCGGCCAATCCTTACCTGGCTCTGGCGGTCATGCTGAAGGCCGGTCTCGATGGCATCCGGAACAAAATGCAACTGCCGCCTCCAACGGACCGCAATATTTATGTGATGAGTGAAGAAGAGCGGGAAGAGCAAGGCATTCCAAGTCTTCCGCTTGATTTGAAGCAGGCGTTGGACGAGCTGCTCCGCGACGATGTCATTTGCGACGCGCTCGGCGATCACGCACTTGCACACTTCATAGAGCTGAAAGAGATCGAGTGGGACATTTACCGCACTCAGGTTCATCAATGGGAGCGGGATCAATATTTGACGCTGTATTAATCGGGGAATCCCTTGGCGCTTTAAGCGTTAAGGGATTTTTCTTTTTGTGGGCATTATTTGTTGTTTTGGCTGACCTCTGTAAGTAGAATGAGGCTCCATAGGCGCGGCCATCGCTTTTTCCCTTAGCGGAGTGGACGCAAGTTCCAGCCAGGCTGCACAGTTACGATCCTGCTGGAATACAATAGGCCATCTGAATAAGAAGTTCAGGAGGTCAATATGATACCCGTTTATCCCTATTTTGGAAAAGAAACGAAATGTATCGAGGAGCCGGTTGCATTCCCGCCTCAACATCAGCCCGTGCAGCCCGGACTGGAGTACAAAATGACGCCCCGTCCGATTTTTGAAAACCCGCACTACGTCGGCAGCGGCAAGCTGCGCGGCAAGGTTGCAATCGTTACCGGCGGTGACAGCGGCATCGGTCGGGCGGTCGCCGTCGCCTTTGCCAAGGAAGGAGCCGATATAGCCATCCCGTATTTATATGAGCATCGGGACGCATACGAAACAAAACAGCGCATCGAGCAGCTCGGCAGAGCATGCTTGCTCATACCCGGCGACCTGAGGATGGAAACGGTGTGCCGGGAAGCGGTATATCAAACGCTCCGCACCTTTGGAAAAATCGATATCTTGATTTTGAATCAGGCCGTTCAGTTTCCGCAGGAAAGCGTGTCCGACATTTCCGCCGAACAGCTGCACAATACGTACAGCACGAACATTTACCCGATGTTCTATATGACGAAAGCCGCGCTTCCCTATCTGAAGCCGGGAAGCGCGATTGTGAATACGGCCTCGATCACCGCATATAGAGGTGCACCCGAGCTGATCGATTATTCTTCCACAAAAGGAGCCGTCGTCTCGTTCACGCGTTCGCTGGCTCTATCCTTGGTGAAACGGGGAATTCGGGTCAATGCCGTCGCTCCGGGGCCAATCTGGACTCCGCTGATCGTCTCCAGCTATTCGGCGTATGAAGTATCGCGCTTCGGCCTGGATACTCCGATGAAGCGTGCAGGGCAGCCGTTCGAGCTGGCTCCGGCTTACGTGTTTCTGGCATCAGATGATTCCAGCTATGTGACCGGTGAGGTTGTCCATGTCAACGGTGGAGCTATGGTGACGACGTAGATTTTTGGTTTTTCTAATTGAGGATCATATATAAACAAGCCTAAACAAGCCGCTTATCCGCATAACGCCGGAACAGGCTTATTTTACGCAGATCATATGCTTGCAAACGCTCAACAAGATTTCCTGCGGTGCACTGGGCTCATAAAAAGTGGATTTCAGCGGTAAAATCCTTCTTCGCTTTCCAAAGACTCGCCATAAATGCGTTGATATAAAAAATCCCTTTCAACCGGCGGAATCGGCGGTGAAAGGGAAAAAATTATTGAATATTTCTGAATACACCAATGACTTTGCCCAAGATCGTGACGTTCTTGAGTCTCAGCGGCTCCATCGTCGGGTTCTCAGGCTGCAGTCGAATATGATCCTTTTCCTTATAAAAGGTTTTCACTGTCGCTTCATCGTCTTCGGTCATGGCAACGACAATATCTCCGTTATTGGCGGTTTGCTGCTGGCGTACGATAACATAATCCCCGTTATGAATACCGGCCTCGATCATACTTTCTCCGATTACGCTTAGCATAAAGACGTTATCATTTTTTACATAATGGCTGGGCAGCGGGAAGTAATCCTCGATGTTCTCCGTCGCGGTAATAGGTACGCCGGCGGTAACGCGCCCGATCAAAGGCACTCTGGCAACCGATACGGAGAATGCGCCGTCCGCCGAGCTTCCGTCCAATATTTCAATAGCTCTCGGCTTCGTCGGGTCTCTGCGAATCATTCCTTTCTTTTCCAAACGTTCCAAGTGCCCGTGAACTGTGGAACTGGATGCCAGTCCCACAGCCTCTCCGATCTCTCTTACTGAAGGGGGATAGCCTTTTTCTCTGACCTCATTCTTGATAAAGTCTAGAATCGCCTGCTGCCGATTGGAAATTTTGCTCAAGATCATCACTCCATTTTTGGTAATCATTACTTAGAAGTATAACATAGAACCGGAGTTCGTACAAACATAAGTTCGAATAAACGGTTGACACAAACAAATGTTCCTGATAGATTAAAAACAGAACAAATGTTTGGAGGTCGATCATGATGATTCAAAATTCTCGGCTTATACATAAGTATCATTCCCGCCAGGTAATGCTAACCAAGCATAATGATAATAATAATAAGGGAACATATGTTCGTGCTACCGTTTTGGGTGCCTTCCTTTTTTGTGCAGTGTTCTTTATCTCTACGATGTTCAGCTTCTTTTTTGACCAAGATGTTCATGCGGCATCCTCGCAGCCTCAGATGTATTCTTACGTGGAGGTTGAATCGGGGGACACGCTTTGGAGCATTGCCTCTCAGTATGCGGACCAAGGACAGGATATAAGGGAATATATACATCAGATCAAAGGGATCAACCATCTTAAGAATTCCCATTTGCAAGTAGGACAAAAATTGTTGCTTCCCTAATCGCTGCGCATGTGCCGTATTGCTTCTCTTGACAATCAGATTCGGTAATGTCAAAGTATAATTTGAAATGACATTACCGGGAGGATCGGCATGAGTGAATCGAATCATGATGCATTGGTGCGGCGAATTAACGAATTGGCCCGCAAAGCGAAATCGGAAGGGCTAACCGATGCCGAACTGGATGAACGCAATGGATTAAGAAGGAAGTATATCGATTCTTTTAAAACCTCCTTGCGTGGTCAACTGGATAACATCAAGTTTGTTGATCAGGAAGAGAAGAAGTAAGAAGGGGGGTTAAGGGATGAATTATCGTGTTTTGGGCAAAAGCGGAATTGCCGTTTCCGAGCTTTGTTTAGGAACAATGACATTCGGAAATACGACAAACGAACAAGACTCGATTGAAATGGTTCATCGTTTTTTGGATCGCGGAGGAAACTTTATTGATACGGCGGATGTGTATGTCTCCGGTGTTTCCGAAGAGATCGTGGGAAAAGCGATTCGGGAGCGTCGTTCCGATGTGATCTTGGCGACCAAGGTACGCTTTCCTACAGGTAATAATGTCAATCACGTCGGTTTATCCCGAAAACATATTCTCGACGGTGTGGAAGCCAGTCTTCGTCGATTAGGCACTGATTATATCGATTTATATCAAATGCATGTATGGGATCAAATTACGCCCATAGAAGAAACATTGAGAACTTTGGATGATCTGGTTACTTCAGGCAAAGTACGGTATATCGGCTGCTCCAACTTTTTGGCCTATCAGCTGATGAAATCATTAAGCATCAGTGACTTTAATCGTTATGCCCGTTTTATCTCCATTCAACCGCAGTACAGTTTAGTATGCCGTACGATGGATCGTGAGGTTCTGCCTCTTTGTTTGGAGGAAAACGTTGGTGTGATCCCTTGGGCTCCTCTTGGCGGCGGCTTCTTGACAGGAAGATATGTTCGTGGACAGGAACCGACGGAAGGGCGTTTGGCGTCTAAAACGGGAGAAAGCCGTTGGGAAATTCGCAATACGGAGAAAAACTTCCGCATTCTGGATGAATTGATTTCGGTTGCCCATGAGACGGACAAGACCCCGGCTCAGGTGGCATTGAACTGGTTGATTCATAAACCGGGCATCACTTCTCCTATTTTTGGCGCGAGGACATTGGAACAATTCGAGGAAAACATGGGAGCGGTGGATTGGAAGCTGGACGACTCCTTGTGGCAGCGTCTGGATGATGTAAGCGCTCTGGAATACGAATATCCAACCCGATTTATTGATAAATTTTCGCGCAAGGTGTAAATGACGATATAAGGGGCACTCATCATGTCACGTAAGTGGGAACGTATGGTTCGTAAAAATACGAAAATTTCTAATATGCAGCGGAGGAAGAGCGGAAAAGGTGAGATATCGGGAGTAAATGCCGACGGTTCGGTCATATTCAAAGGCCGGAGCTGGTTTTTGCCGATGCTGCTCGTGGCTACCGGTGTTTTTTGCTTTATCGTGTTTCGGAATCAACCCGGGCAAGAACAGCTGTATTGGATTACAGGAGCAAGCTATATATTTCTGGCGTTACTGATTTATTGGATTCGGCGCCCTTTTTTGAAAATCGATAAAAAAACCTTATCTTCCCGCCGATTTGGAGGGGACCGTTTTTATGACGCGGACCAAATCAAGGATATTACCATAAGCAAAGACGCGATAGTCATTAACTTTAAGGCAAAAGGAAAACGGTGGGTTTTCACCAAGATCTATCATATGTTTCCGATCGATTCCGCTAGAATCAAGCTTCAGGAGTATGCTGAAAAATACAACGTGACGTTAATACAAGATTAACATCTGGAAAGAGGAACACTTTTTATGGCGATCAAAGCAGTACTTTTTGATTTGGATGATACGCTGCTGTGGGACGACCGCAGTGTGAAAGAAGCTTTTCAAGCAACCTGTGCTGAAGCGGCTAAACATTATCAAGTGGATCCGGATCAGTTGGAGGAAGCCGTACGACGTGAAGCCCGCGCTTTATATGAATCGTACGAGACGTTCCCGTTCACAAAAATGATCGGAATTAACCCGTTTGAAGGACTCTGGGCGCATTTTACCCAAGGGAAACAAGAAGAATTTCGCAAGCTTCAAGCGCTGGCTCCCCAATACCGTACCGAGTCTTGGACACGCGGGTTGAAAGCGGTAGGCATTGAAGACAAGGAGCTTGGCTATAAACTTGGAGAGCTGTTTCCCGTAGAACGAAGAAATCGCCCCATCGTCTATGAGGAAACATTCGAGGTGTTGGACCAGCTGAAGGGCCAGTACCAGCTGCTCCTTTTGACGAACGGTTCGCCCGATTTGCAACAGGAAAAGCTGGCAGGCGTTCCTGAGCTTGCTCCGTATTTTGATCATATCGTCATCTCCGGAGATTTCGGTCAAGGGAAGCCGGCGGCTGCGATCTTTGAACATGCAATGGGTTTGTTAGGGATTCAAGCGGATGAAGGTGTGATGATCGGGGATAAGCTGACGACGGATATTCTCGGCTCCAATACCGTCGGTATGCGCAATATGTGGATCAACCGCCACGGTCTAAAGCGTACGGATGACATCGTACCGTCGCACGAAATCAAAAGCTTGCGTGAGATTCAATCGGTCATCGATTCGTTGTAAATTGGTCCTAATACTTCATCATATTGTCGGTAAAAGAAAACCCCTCTGTTAGGGGAGGCCACTGAAAAAGTCCCTTTGGAATAAAAAAAGGTACAGTCCCTAAAATAAATGAGAAGGCTGTACCTTTTTTCCTGTATAATTAAGCTATTCGATTCACCTGATTTTATTGGCATGGGAAGATTAATGCTTGTGATCACACCTAATTGTTCCCCTATTTTCTCTTTAGAAATCGTTTGGCCTGATACCCCATACAATGAGTCATTCCACCCAATAGCATTTGGATATAAACCGTCCCCCGTACGGTTTGACTCAGTCTTAGAGCAACTGGCTAGTAAAAAGTTCAATATATGAAAAAGTAACCGACTTGATTGAAGTCGGTTAATTCGTTTTAATGCTCTCTGAATTTAGGAAGTACTGGTTCCGGCCATTCATAGTCTTTAAACTCGATGCCGCTTATTGACCATATTGTTCGGAATCTTGAATCGGATGGAGGTCACTGAGGTGACGGGGATACCCCCTTTTCAATTTTGTAAAACAAAAAGAAGCCAAACCTTGGTAAAATGGAAGTGACGAGCAACCATTCAAATGGATTTAGAAGAAGATATTCCCGCGGGGCATCTGGTCCGCATTGTCAATGATGCGGTTAATCGGTTAGACGACAACATCTTTGCGGCTGCTTACCCGGGTTGGGGGCGGGATAGCTGCCATCCGAAAATGCTTACGAAACTCATCGTGTACGCCTACACCCAGCGAATCTATTCCTCTCGTCAGATCGCAAAGCCGTCCGCGAAAATATCATGTTCATGTGGCTTGCGGCCAGACAGCGGCCGGATTTCCGCACCATTAACCGCTTCCGCTCCGAGCGGATGAAAGATGTTCTCGAAACGGTTTTTACAGCCATTTTGGGTTTTCTTGTCGAGGAGAAGTACGTCAAGCTGGAGCACTATTCCGGAGTCGGGAGTGTACAGGCTGTCTTTTGAAAGACGCCTGCACGAAAGCCAAAGGGAACCGGGAAATCCGAGTGAGTCTCAAGTACCATCGTTACAAGCAGCAGACGCGGGAAAAGCTGCGAAGTGAGGAAGGCTACGCGTTGTCGGTTCGACGTATGATCGAACCGGAGAGTGTGTTCGGACAAATGAAAAACAACCGGAACTACCGGCGTTTCCTGCTTCGCGGCTTGCCCAAAGTGAGCCTGGAGGTCGGGTGGCTTTCCCTTGCCCATAATTTATTAAAGTGGGCGGCGATGAACCAAAAAGGTCGAGTAAGAGAGCAAGTATAGCCCTCTACTCGACCTTTTTTTCTGTATGGAAACGAGAAGTTAAGAAAACAGGGCCGTCCCTGCGTAGCTAAAAGCTACTTTTGGGACAGCCCCTTTTTCGTCGTCCTGCTTTGGCTGCCCCGAGAAAAAGTGTAAGTTCTTCCGTGGCCTCCTTATATGGCGGGGTTCATTGTTAATTAATTATGCCTTCTGGAACGTCGGATCCTCGAACGGATGTGCAATCCAGCCTTCCGTTTCAATAAAGAGGCGAACGGCCACGATTTGGCGGTTTTCCATCAAAGTGAAGAAGTGAGGCTTGTTCTCCGGTACGGAAATGACATCACCTGCTTCCAGTTCGACGTCAAAATAGCCTACATCGTCGCTGCCTTTAATAATGAATATGCCTTTACCTGCTGTAATGGCGCGCACTTCATCTTCCGTATGCGTATGCACCTGCTCGAATTTTTTAAGCAGTTCATCCAGGTTGGGCGTCGCATCGGAAAGAGCGATGACGTCCCATGTCCGGTACCCGCGGCGGTTTGCAAGATCGCGGATTTCCGCATCGAAAGTGGATAAAATTTGCGCTTTTTCATCATCGGTCAGTACAAATTTTTCTTGAAGCTCAGCCGGCAGCTTCGCAGCGTTCCAGTGTTCATACAGCACCTCTTGCTTATCCAAAAATGCCTTGACATTTTGCTCGCCGGTGATTCGTTCGTTGGTATTGCGAATTCTGATTTCTGCCATGGTAAATCCCTCTTCTCCTATAAGAATTGTTCGTATCTATATATATTATAGTGAAAGGTGCCACATCTGTCGATGAGTATTGGAGAAAGATTTCAACCTGAATTTCGAAAGCTCATTACTGCGGGCTTTCTGTAAGAAACCGGATCGACAAGTGCTGTAATAAACAGGGAAAAACCCAGTATAATCAGCGCCTGAACATGAAATGAAGATAGTCTTCCCCCTTCCCCATCAGAGCGGGCTAATCAGCTTCCATGTTAATTTGTGGTAAACGTCATTCTAAGGCAGCGACTTTAGCGGCGATACGTTGCCAGGCGCAGCGGTTCGCGAAATCTTCAGCCAGTTTCAGAACGACTTGTCGGCTATGCTGAATCATCGTAGCTGCACAGTGGAAAAACTCTAGACGGAACCGGGCAATCGTATACCCTTGAAGGACCGGTTCGCAACAGTCTTGCTTGAATCTCTCGTAGAGATTGTAGGCGAGCAGCTTGATGAGCAGGTCAATTTCATTAGCGGCAAAGTCACCGGTAGCGATTCGATCGATGGAAAAGCCGCGCTTGGCTTCTTTGATATAGTTCTCCATGCAGCAACGCTGGTTGTAAAAGCGCCAAAGGTCGATCGGCTCCCACTCGAGATTGGTGACGATCGCTTCGTACTGCCAGTCTGTATCAAGGAGAAGCCTAGCTTGATCGCCGTCAAACACCTGCGTTTTACGAATCACCACAACGCGGCGCGGTTTCTTCCACGAGGTGGCTTGGTAGATCAGGGTGATCCCCTCGATGACCCAATCCTCATCGACAAACCGCTTCCAGTAGCGGCATCGCCCTACTTCGGCCTGAAGTCGCTGCGTCCATTTCAATTTCCCGACATACCCGATTCGCTTGGCTTCCCATAGGCTGTAGAAGTCTTCGCCGCCAAATCCCTTGTCAAACCGGGCGTACTTTACCGGACGGTCACCAAGCAGCTCAAAGATCTGACGGAGAAAAGCGGCTGCATCGGTGGAAGCATGCGTATTCCCAGCACGGAGTACTGCATTCAGGCACAGGCGCGACTGCCCCTCAAACGCCATCAGCGGATGGTAACTTTTCCGTCCGGGTTTGTGGGGATTCGTACCGACGGACGCTCCCTCTTGTTGACCGTATACTGTTTCCACCGTGGAGTCCAGATCCAATATGAGATGGGAAGGCAGGCAAGGCGCGATCATCTGCTGATTCAGCTTTCGCAACTCCATCGTTAAGGTTGGGCGGGTCTTGCTAAGTCGGTCCAGTTCCTTATATAGCAGGGAATGATGCGGGCAACGCCCGCCGAGAAACAGCCGGATGAGCGCGTCGTGTTGCAGCTTGCGGAAATGAAAGAGGCGTTCGCATCCGAGTGCCCAGCCGACAATGAGATAGAGCAGAATGCGGAACACCGGGAACAGGGAGTTGCCTTGCTTGGCACAATTTAAATTCTGCAAGGCCTTACCGAGCTTGATTTTTTCGAGATATTCCAGAAAGATTTTGCTTCCTCCGACGCTTGTGGCGTTTTGTAAAGTAAATTCGGTCTTGATTTTGCTGACGGGTGTGGTAGACTTCACCTTAAAGGTGCTCCTTTCTTTGGGTGATGTGATGTCTGCAAACACCACATTCTACCAAAGATTTGAGCCTTTTTTCTATTCTTAGACGACGTTACTTTCGAAATTCAGGTTCAATCTTTTTGCATCGTGAGCTGTTGAACATGATGGAAGTTCCTTTTCATCATGGCATGTTTCTGGTACACTTTAGGGATAAACGATTTGCTGAATTTCGTGTTTATTCGACAGCGACGAAAGAGATGCTGGTTGAGAAAAAGAGACGACAGGTATGGCGGCAGTTTGAAAGGGGATTATTGATGGATAAGTCATCCTTGCAAGAGCAATTACAAAAGAAAATTATGATATTGGATGGTGCCATGGGTACCATGATCCAGCAGGAAAATCTCACTGCGGAAGATTTCGGCGGGGAAGAGCTGGACGGGTGTAATGAAATCCTTGTTCTTACCAGACCGGATATTATCCGTAAAATTCATGAAGCTTATTTTGCCGCAGGCGCGGATATCGTTGAGACCAATACCTTCGGAGCTACCAGCGTGGTGCTCGCGGAATATGGTCTGCAGGATCGTGCCCGGGAAATCAATCTGGCTGCAGCCAAGCTGGCTATCGAGGCAGCTAATAAATACAGTACACCGGAATGGCCGCGTTATGTGGCAGGCGCCATGGGTCCGACAACCAAGACGCTTTCGGTCACAGGCGGCGTCACATTCGATGAATTGATCGACAGCTATTATGAACAAGCGCTGGCGTTAATCGAAGCCGGCGTAGATGCGCTGCTGCTGGAGACTTCCCAAGATACGCTTAACGTGAAAGCCGGAAGCATCGGCATTCGCAAGGCGTTCGATCAGATGGGCAGAAAGCTTCCTCTGATGATTTCCGGTACGATCGAACCGATGGGGACGACGCTTGCCGGTCAAAACATCGAGTCGTTCTATATTTCCCTCGAGCATTTGGAGCCGATTTCGATCGGTTTGAACTGCGCGACGGGACCGGAATTTATGCGGGATCATATTCGGACGCTGGCTGATATCGCCGGTACGGCCGTCAGCTGTTACCCGAATGCAGGACTGCCGGATGAGAACGGAAATTACCATGAATCTCCGGAGACGTTAGCGATGAAGATAGCGGGATTCGCCGAGCAGGGTTGGCTGAACATTGCCGGAGGCTGCTGCGGTACAACGCCTGACCATATTCGAGCCTTGGCGGAGACGCTCAGCTCATACAAGCCTCGGGTGCATAGAGGGACTCACCCGCCGGCCGTTTCCGGGATAGAGACGGTATATATTGAAGACGCGAATCGTCCGTACATGGTTGGGGAGAGAACGAACGTTCTGGGTTCGCGTAAATTTAAGCGCCTGATTGCTGAAGGCAAGTATGAGGAAGCGTCGGAAATTGCCCGCGCTCAAGTGAAGGGCGGAGCCCACGTGATCGACGTCTGCCTGCAGGATCCGGATCGCGACGAGATGGCGGATATGCAGAAGTTTCTGGAGCTTGTCGTCAAGAAAGTAAAGGTACCGCTGATGCTCGACTCCACGGACCACCGGGTCATTGAGCTGGGCCTAAAGTATTCTCAGGGCAAGGCGATCATTAACTCGATCAACCTGGAGGACGGCGAAGAGAAGTTCGAGAAAGTCGTACCGCTCATTCATAAATATGGCGCAGCTGCTGTCGTAGGTACTATTGACGAACGGGGACAAGCTATTACAGCGAAAGACAAACTGGAGGTTGCCCGGCGCTCCTATGATCTGCTTGTGAACAAATATGGAATGAACCCGAACGATATCATTTTTGACCCTCTCGTTTTTCCTGTAGGTACGGGTGATCAGCAGTATATCGGATCGGCGAAAGAAACGATTGAGGGCATTCGCATGATCAAGGAAGCGATGCCGGATACGGAAACGATCCTCGGTCTCAGCAACGTCTCGTTTGGTCTCCCGGAGGCTGGGCGCGAAGTGCTTAACGCCGTCTTTTTGTACCACTGTACGAAGGCAGGACTGGATTACGCTATTGTCAATACGGAGAAGCTGGAACGTTATGCGTCCATTCCTGAAGAAGAGCGGAGATTGGCGGAAAACCTCATCTATAATACCAATGATGATACGCTGGCCGCCTTTGTTGCGCATTTCCGCAGCAAGAAGGTCGAGAAGAAAGAGAAGATTTCCAATCTGACCTTGGAGGAGCGTCTGGCTTCTTATGTGGTAGAAGGCACCAAAGAAGGCCTGATTCCGGATTTGAACGACGCGCTGCAAAAATATTCGCCGCTTGAGATCATTAACGGTCCTCTGATGAAAGGGATGGAGGAAGTCGGACGGCTTTTCAATAACAACGAGCTCATCGTAGCCGAGGTACTGCAGAGTGCTGAAGTGATGAAGGCATCGGTTTCGCATTTGGAGCAGTTCATGGAAAAGACGGAGAGCGCCGTCAAAGGAAAAATCATCTTGGCAACGGTGAAAGGCGATGTACATGACATTGGTAAAAACCTCGTCGAAATCATTTTGTCCAATAACGGATATAAAATTATCAACTTGGGCATCAAAGTTCCTCCGGAGCAGTTGATTGAAGCGTACCGCAAAGAGAAGGCGGATGCGATCGGTCTGTCGGGACTGCTTGTCAAATCGGCACAGCAAATGATCGTTACCGCTCAAGACTTGAAGAATGCGGGAATTGATGTTCCTATTCTTGTGGGCGGAGCCGCATTAACACGGAAGTTTACCAAGACACGGATTGCTCCGGAATATGACGGCCTTGTCCTTTATGCCAAAGACGCGATGGATGGCTTGGAAATCGCGAACAAGCTCAGCGACCCGGAACAAAAGCAGCAATTGATTCGTGAGCTGAGAGAAAGCATGGAGTCGGATGTGAAGGAATCCGGGCGTAAGGAAGAGCAAATGCCTGAGCTGACACGGGTGAAGGTATCTACGTTAGACCGGACGGTGCCGGTACAGCAGCCGCCGGATTTGGAACGCCGCGTGCTGCGCGATTATCCGATCAGTCATTTGATGCCTTATATCAACATGCAGATGCTGCTTGGACACCATTTGGGGCTGAAAGGTAAAGTCGATCGATTGCTGGCCGAGAAGGACCCGAAAGCTGTTCAGTTGAAGGAAACGGTAGATCAGATTTTATTCGAAGCGCAGCGTGAAGGCATTATTAAAGCCCACGGTATGTATCGCTTCTTCCCGGCTCAGGCCGATGGCGACGATGTGCTGGTTTACGATCCGGAAGATCATACCAAGGTGCTGCAGAAATTTAGTTTTCCGCGGCAGCAAAAAGAGCCTTATCTCTGTCTGGCCGATTTCTTAAAGCCGGTAGAAAGCGGCGAGATGGATTATGTCGGTTTCCTTGTCGTCACAGCCGGCCATGGGATCAGCGAATTGGCGGCTGAGTGGCGTGAGAAAGGCGATTATCTGCGTTCGCACGCATTGCAGGCGGCCGCTCTTGAAACGGCGGAAGCATTCGCCGAGCGCATCCATCAAATGATGCGCGACGTATGGGGCTTCCCGGATCCGGCGGAGATGACCATGCAGGAGAGGTTCGGAGCCAAATACCGCGGGCAGCGGTTTTCGTTCGGTTACCCCGCATGTCCGAACCTGGATGATCAGCAGCAGCTTTTCGCATTGATGCACCCTGAGGATATCGGCGTTCATCTGACGGAAGGCAGCATGATGGAGCCAGAGGCTTCCGTATCCGCCATCGTATTTGCACATCCCGATGCCAGATATTTTAACACCTAAAGCCGATTTGGGGTATGCTATACAGGGTGGAGCGTGAACGCTCCACTCTTTTCACTGATTGGACTTTAACGAAACGGGAGTCGATGGATATTGGAACTTTATTTTCTGGGAACGGGCGCCGGAATGCCTTCCAAGGAACGTAATGTGACCTCCGTGATGCTGAATCTGCTGGCGGAGAGAAACGTCTATTGGATGTTCGATTGCGGGGAAGGAACGCAGCATCAGGTGCTCAGGGCTCCGGTCAAAATCAGCAAGCTGGAAAAGCTGTTTATTACCCATCTGCACGGAGATCACATCTATGGTCTTCCCGGTTTGATGTCAAGCCGATCCTACCAAGGGGGAGAGAGTCCCTTTACCATTTACGGTCCAAAGGGAATTAAAGAATTCATTGAAACGGCGCTTCGTGTGAGCGATTCCCATCTGAGTTATGAGATCGACATCGTAGAATTTAAAGAATCGGAGCCGTTCCTTGTATTTGAAGACGAGCAGCTGACCGTTACGGCGGCCCCTCTGGTGCACCGCATTGACAGCTATGGTTATCGCATAACCGAAAAACCGCAAAAAGGAAAGCTGGATGCAGCCCGTTTGAAGGAGCTTGGACTTTCCTCGGGACCACTGTTCGGCAAAATCAAGAATGGAGAAAACATCGAACTGCCGGATGGCAAGGTGCTGTATGCACAGGAGTTTATCGGTCCATCCATTCCCGGCCGCACGGTGACGATATTGGGCGATACCCAGCCGTGCACTCATGCGGTGAAGCTTGCAGAGGCTGCGGATGTGCTTGTCCATGAAGCGACATTTGCGGAGCAGAGAAAAGAGATGGCTGTAAAATATGATCATTCGACGGCGATCGACGCCGCACGTACAGCCCGGGAGGCCGGTGCGAAAACGTTAATTTTGACGCACATTAGTTCGCGTTATCAAGGTGAGCTGGCGGAACAATTAACGGCGGAGGCTCGTACTGTCCATGAGGAGACGTACCTGGCCTATGATCATTTTCGTTTTGAAATCCCTGTATCGCGGAGATCAACGAATGCATAGCCGCAAAGCTAATAACCTCCTCCCCTTTGAAGGGGGAGGAGGTATTTATGCGGTTTACTCTTCGTTCTGTTCGTTTGCTTCGTCTTTGATTTCGGAACGGAACGCGGCTAAGCTTTCGCGGCGGCGGTCATTTTTGGATTCGATCTGCTGCTGTTCCTCCGGGCTGATTTCCTCGGCATGCTCGTCCAAATAGGCTTCAGCCTCTTCAATGTTTTCGATGGTGTGATTAATGTTTTTTTGCAGGTGTTCTACGTTGTCCGCACGATTGTCCGGCTTGGCCATGATGATTCAACTCCCGTCTTGGTTAGTGTCAATACGTTAGTGGCATTGCGCCAATTTTACGATACCACCCGAAAGGGCAAATTATGCATACGGCGAGTCCGGTATACGGCCATCATTGGAAGGAGTACGAAAATTATGATGGGATTTGCCATATTACTTGTTTTTATATGCTGGGAACGGTACTTCATGAAGGGTTCGGAGTGCCTTTACCCGCCAATGTTATTGGCTTGATTCTATTTACGCTCAGCTTATTTCTGAAAATCGTTAAGGTGTCATGGGTGGAAGAGGCAAGCCAGTTCCTGATTCGGCATATGCTCCTGTTATTTGCGCCGATTGTGGCTGGAACGATGGTGTTTTTCTCCTTGATCGGGGAGCAGGCGCTGACGATCGTGATCAGTCTGTTCATGAGTACGTTCGGCGTGCTGCTTTTCACCGGTTGGACGGTGAAGCTGATGAGCGGCAGGAAGATGAAAGAAGGAGAACGCCGTTATGACCGTTCAAGAGCTTAGCGCCGAGCCGTTATTCGGCATTTCGTTAACGGTGATCGCTTATGCCGTCGCTTTAAAGTGCCAGCAAAAGTGGAAAGGGCTGCATCCGCTTCTTATCTCGTCTATCCTGATCATTGCGGTGCTGATGTTGATGCGGATCCCTTATGAAGCCTATAAAAAGGGCGGGGACTACATCGTTTTCCTGCTCGGTCCGGCTACAGTCGCGCTGGGTGTCCCTCTTTACAAGAACGCCCAGCGAATTGGACGGAACTTTTTGCCTATCATCACTGGCGTTACCGTAGGCTCAGTAAGTGCGCTGATGATGTCGGCCGGGCTAGTCTGGAGCTTGGGAGGCAGTCGCGAGCTGCTGATCACGATGATGCCCAAGTCCGTGACTTCCCCGGTAGCTATGGAAATTGCACGACAAGCAGGGGGCATACCCGAGCTCGCGGCCGCAATGACGGTGTTAACGGGACTGATCGGAAGTTTGCTCGGACCGGCTTTGCTGCGTTTGGCCGGGGTAAGAGAGGATATTTCACTCGGCACGGCCATCGGTACCGCCGCCCACGGTATCGGTACAGCTCGGATGATCCGGGACTCGGAACTGGCAGGAAGCATTAGTGGGTTTGCCATGGGAGTAACGGCGATTATCACCAGCGTACTTTTCGTCCCGATATATATTTGGTTCAAATAGACGAATGCGTTCCGGAACCAAGGGAGAAGAAGAGGTTTAGATTCACAAAAAAGTATGAAGAACAGGGGATTGGGCAAGAATAGTTGCAGTAAAAATGTGGAGGAGGGATTGCGGTATGGCTTTCACAAGTCAGGATATCGCCGTCATAGAACAGGCTCTGCAAATCGCAATTCGTTCGCAGGGCGAAGAATCAGAGGCATGGAAGTTTCATGAAGTGCTGGACAAGCTCAAAACGAATGCGGCAGCAGCTATGGTATCGCCCCCTTTACAGACGACGGCTTCTCAAGACAGGCTTCGTTACGATTACGATGATTCCTCTGATTTGCTCTAAGGGTTTTCCTAATTGCCCGGGAAAGCGCAGGAAGTGACACAATCCTGCGCGGCCATGGGTGCCGGCAAGGGTAATATTCAACATCTTTCGCGTTTAAGTAAAAAAGACCTGAACCGAAACCCATCGGCTCGGGTTATATTTTTATTTCAGGGAAAAATAGGCCGTGCGGCAAGGATCACGATAAAGACTGCCATAGGGTGACGTCTGGGCTAATCCTTTTAAAAATCTTATCATATAAATATTTTATGATGTTAAATTTTATTAAGGCTGTGAAATCCGCCGGCATATGTCATTACTAAAAGGTCTTTTGGCAGATCAAATGCAAAAAGGAATTGTAATACGAACATGCATTCTATATAATGGGAGTAACGCTGCCGTCAAAAGGAGGCGAAAAGATGAACCCATTGACCGGAAAGGTTGCTTCCATAAATGAATTGATAGATTTGATCAAGGCGACGCCTGAGCTGATGTCTCAGGTGACGCACTGGCATACGATTCCGCCTCGGGAAGGGCGGTACGAGCCGTTCCCTGACGAGTTAAATCCGCTTCTGCGAGAAGCGCTTGAGACAAGAGGAATCGAAAAGCTGTATACGCACCAAGCCTACTCCTTCCGTGAAGTGAGCGCCGGACGGAACGTCGTTACGGTGACGCCTACGGCATCCGGAAAGACGCTTTGCTACAACCTTCCTGTGCTGCAGGAAATATTGAAGGATGAGAGCGCGCGGGCGCTCTATTTGTTTCCGACCAAAGCGCTGGCCCAGGATCAGGTTGCCGAGCTGCAGGAGCTTGCGAATGTTATGGGAGCGGATATTAAGACGCACACGTACGATGGGGATACGCCGCCCGCCGTGCGCCAGGCGATCCGCAACGCCGGACATATCGTAGTGACGAATCCGGATATGCTCCATTCCGCAATACTTCCTCACCATACCAAATGGGTGAAGCTGTTTGAAAATATCCGATTTATCGTGATTGACGAAGTTCACTCCTACCGGGGAGTATTCGGCAGCCATGTCGCCAATGTCATCCGGAGATTGAAGCGAATCTGCCGTTTTTATGGCTCCAATCCGCAGTTTATCTGCGCTTCCGCAACGGTCGATAACCCGAAGGAGCATGCGGAACGCCTGATTGGCGAACCAGTGGCGCTGGTGGATGACAATGGGGCGCCATCGGGAGAAAAGCACTTTGTGTTTTATAACCCGCCCGTCGTCAACGAGCAGCTGGGCATCCGCAAGAGCAGCGTGCTGGAGACGCGAAAGCTTGCCGGCTTGCTGCTGAAGCAGGGGATTCAGACGATTGTGTTTGCGCGCAGCCGCGTGCGGGTGGAGATCCTTCTTACATATCTGCAGGAGCTTGTCGCCCACGAGCTGGGCGCCAAATCGATACGCGGCTACCGCGGCGGCTATTTGCCCAAGCTGAGGCGCGAGATCGAGCGGGGGCTGCGCAGCGGGGAAATCCGCGGTGTTGTGAGCACGAACGCGCTCGAGCTCGGCATCGATATCGGGCAGCTTCAGGCGTGCGTATTAAACGGATATCCGGGAACGATCGCCAGCACATGGCAGCAGTCGGGCCGCGCCGGCCGCAGACAGGAGAGCTCGATTACGTTTCTTGTAGCGAGCAGCAATCCGCTGGATCAATACATGATCCAAAATCCCCAGTATTTCTTTGAACGCCCGCCGGAGCAGGCGCTGATCAGTCCGGACAACCTTATCATCCTGGTGGATCATGTGAAGTGCGCCGCATATGAGCTTCCCTTCGAGGAGAATGAGAAGTTCGGGGACGAATCGCTTAAGGACATTTTGGAGTTTTTGACGGAGGAGCGGATACTGCACCGGGTAAAGAACCGCTGGCATTGGATGGAGCAGTCGTTTCCGGCGCACGATATCAGCTTGCGCTCCGCCGCGCAGGAAAATTTTATTATCATCGATATGACCAACGGTGCGCGTGTTCTCGGCGAGGTAGACAGGTTCAGCGCGCCAACGCTGATCCATGAAGAAGCGATCTATATTCACGAGGGCGTGCAGTTTCAAGTGGAGAAGCTGGATTATGAAGAGAAGAAAGCGTATGTCCGCGAAGTGAACGTCGATTACTTTACGGACGCCAATCTGGCGGTTCAGTTGAAGGTGCTGCACGTTCATCGGGAAGCGGCCGAGAGGGGACTGCTGAGGCAGTATGGAGAAGTGACGGTAAACGCAAAAGCGACGATTTTCAAAAAAATCAAGCTGGGGACTCATGAAAACATTGGATCCGGACCGATTCATCTGCCTGAGGAAGAACTGCACACCAGCTCCTACTGGTTCACATTTGATGAAGAAGCGGCTTCCGGGATGACGGCGAACGATATGCAGTTTGCGCTTCTCGGGCTGTCCAACGTTCTGGTGCATATCGCTCCGCTGTATTTGATGTGCGACCCGCAGGATATCCGCGTCGTCCCGCAGGTAAAAGCCGTGCATAACAAGCAGCCGACGATCTTCTTCTATGATCGGTATCCGGGCGGTGTAGGTCTCAGTGAACGGCTCTACGAAGTGCATGGTAAGCTGCTTGCCGAAGCGCAGCGGCTTATTTCTTCATGCGGCTGCCTTAGCGGCTGCCCGGCTTGTGTCGGTCCGATCGAGGAAGTGGGGATGACCGGGAAGCAGCTGTCGCTTGGCTTGCTGCGTCGACTGGAGGGAGCGGGATGAGCTCGCTCAGGGAAAGGCTGTTGCGGCATAAGCGGCCTGAGGAGACGGCCGTGCCGGTCACTCCAAGCGAAAATCCTTCTACGGACGAGTGGAGTGCGGTTGGCGCGGTCATGGAACAAAGCGAATGGGGCGATTTCGTGCTGCGCCGGAATACCTATGAGGCCGAATACCGGCACGGCGGGAGCCGGCTGGGAGATTTGGCAAACAGCGGGGATGAGCTTTGGCGTTTGCTGGCTGCCAAAGAACCGGGGACCGGTTCTGCCGAAACGTCGGGCATGCCGCACGAACGCCTTCTTTTCATGGATACGGAAACGACCGGTCTGGGCCATGGCGCCGGCAATGTCCCTTTCATGATCGGGATCGGGTTCTATGAAGGGGACCGTTTCACGGTCGAGCAAATGCTGATCCGGCATCCCGGGGAAGAAGCGGCCATGCTTGGTTACCTTCAAAACAAGCTGAAAAGCCGTCCGGTGCTTATTTCTTATAACGGCAAATCGTTTGACTGGCCCATCGTCAAGAACCGGTACATTATGAACCGGATGCCGCTGCAGGCGGAGCCCGCAGGGCATATCGATTTTTTGTATCCGTCCCGAAGCTTATGGAAGCATACGCTGCCGTCCTGCCGATTAGGCCATATCGAGGAGGAGCGGCTGGGCGTGTACCGGGACAACGATGTCCCGGGATCGCTGGCGCCGGCGCTTTATTTTCAATATTTGGCGGAGCGGGACCCTGAGATTTTAAAGGGCGTATTTGTTCACAACGAGCTGGACGTTCTGTCGTTGGCCGGGTTGGCCGTGCATTTTGCCGCCTTGCTGAGCGGAAAGCTGGATTGGATGCATGCCCGTGAATTCGGCAGGGAAGAGTGGTTCCGGCTCGGGCTGTGGCTGGATAAAATCGGGATGAGGGCGCAGGCCGACGAGGCTTTGAGCGCGTTAGCGGAGGAACTTCTATCAGACATTGCCCAAAGAGAAACAGGCGAAGTGGATGCTTGCTTGCTGCCTCTGGCTCAATTTTTCAAGCGGCGGCGTATGCTGTCTGAGGCATGCCTGCTTTGGAAGCATTATATCGCCTGCAAGGGCGGAAGCCGAACCGCATCCTTGGAGCCTTATATAGAGCTGTCTATGTATTACGAACATAAAGCCAAGGAGTGGAAGCCGGCTTTGGAGTACGCTCAGCTGGCACTCGATCTTGTATGGCGCCAAGGCGCGCTAAAGCGCAGCGGAAACCGGACGGGAGCCGTGAGACGGGAAGCTGGGTCGAAGGAGGCGGGGAACGAAGCGGCAGAACTGGAAAAAAGGATTGAACGGCTGAAAAGAAAGTCGGCTTCATCCACCACTTCCGTTTGGTCTCCTTCCGTGACGAAGCCATCAAGAAAACGGCGGCTCGCCCCCGGATTCGAGCAGTTGTCGATGCCTCTTTAAGGTATAATTTCCCTTCCTCTTGGAAATCTAGTGAAAGATCGAAAAGTTGAGGAAGGTGAAGTCGTTGCCGGAGCTGCCCGAAATGGAAAATTACCGCATCCTTCTGAACGGACGAATCGCAGGACGGACGATTACCGGCACAGAGATTGGACGCGAAAAGTCGATCAACGTATCTCCGCTGCGGTTTGAACGCGAACTGACAGGCCAAGCGGTCCGGACGGTGGATCGCAGAGCCAAGCATTTGCTGTTTCCCTTGACCTCAGGCAAAGTCCTGGTGCTCCATTTGATGCTGGGGGGCATGATATTTTATGGCACGATGGAAGAAGCGCCTGAGCGAACCGTTCAGGTGCGGATTGATTTTGGAGACCGGCATTTGTTTTGCATAGGACTCCGCCTGGGATATTTGCATCTTTATGAGGCCGAGGAAGCTTCCGCCCTTATGGAAAAGCTCGGGCCGGAACCGCTCGATCCCGGCTTTACCGCGGAGAGGTTTGAAGAACGGCTGCGAGTGAAGAGAGGCACACTCAAAAGCAATCTGGCGGATCAAAGCTTGTTGGCGGGTATCGGAAACTGCTACAGTGATGAAATTTGCTTTCATGCCGGACTGCTGCCTTCAAGACGTCCGTTCGATTTAACCTCTCTGGAGTTTGGCCGGCTGTACCGGTCCATGAGAGAAGTGCTGACCGAGGCGACGCATTATGGCGGGTATATGGAAATGCCGCTTTTTACGGGAGATACGTTAACTGGAGGCTTCGACAGCCGATGCCGCGTATATGACCGTGAGGGGGAGCCGTGCGTACGCTGCGGACGTCCTATCGTGAGGCAGGATGTCTCCTCGAAGAAATCCTTTTGCTGCCTGGGCTGCCAGCGGTAAGGGGGGAGAGGACATGAGGTTCGGCTGCCATATCAGTATTCGGAAGGGTTACCTGGAAGCGGCCAGGACGGCGGTCCTGTTGGGCGCGCAGTCATTTCAATATTTCCCCAAAAACCCGCGCAGCCTGATGGTGAAGGCATACAATCGCAGTGACGCGGAGAGCTGCGAGCGGTACTGCCGCGAGCATGGCATTCTCACCATCGCTCATACGCCCTATCCAACCAACCTTGCAGTAGACGAGGGCGAGCTGCGGCAGGCGACGATCGCTTCTCTTCGCAACGATCTCGAAATTGCGGATGCATGCGGTTCGGTAGGCGTCGTTGTTCATTTTGGCAAATACAAAGGCAAGGACCCGTTACAAGGCTATAAAAATATTATAGAATGTATTAATGAGGTGCTTGCGGGATATCCGGGTCGCGCCTTGCTGCTGATCGAGAATCAAGCGGGGGAAGGCTCGTTGATGGGGACGACCCTGGAAGAGCTTGTACAGATTCGGGGATTATGCCGGAGGCCCGAGCTGATCGGTTTTTGCTTCGATACGTGCCATGCCTTTGCCTCCAAATTGTTCCCGGCGCTCCCGGCGGGTTGGCCGGAGTGGGAACGACATGCCGAAGCCGTTGGCTATTTGCCGCATCTTCGCGCCATCCATCTGAACGATTCCGTATATGCGCGCGGCGCATGCAAAGACAGGCATGCCATGATCGGCAAAGGCCAAATGGGTGAAGCGCTTTTTCTTCCGCTGCTGCGTTCCCAACGCCTCAAGAGCATGAATCTTCCGGTTGTCCTGGAAACGCCTCTGATGCGAGGGACGACGCATGCCGGGGAAATCCGTTATGTCAAGGAGCTGAGCGAAGGGTGATTCATGTTTATTTGGACGATTATCGGACTTGTCCGAAGGGATTCCTGCATGCACGCAGTGCGGAAGAATGCCTTCTTCTGCTGCAGGAATGCGAGGTGGATGTGCTTTCGCTCGATTACGACCTTGGATGGGGCAAGCCTAACGGGATGGATGTCGTCAGAGGCATCGTTGCTTCAAACCGTTACCCGAAACGCATTTATTTACACACATCCAGCGATTCGGGAAGGCAACATATGTTTCAAGCTTTATATGCGAGCAAGCCCGAGCATGTCCTTGTGGTGAATGGCCCCATGCCGCATGCGCTGCTTGAGGAGATTGCCCAAAACGTCAAAGAATAGGTTGTGGTCACTGGTGTCACAGGTCTTATCGTTACAGCAAATTCATTTTATCCGGGAAGACAGGCATATTTATCGGGAGTTCAGCTGGAGATCCAAGCCGGAGAGCATTGGGTCATTCTCGGAAGGAACGGTTCGGGAAAAACGACGCTGCTGGAGATGATGAACGGATATGAATTTCCGAGCAGAGGCAAAGTACAGGTTCTCGGAAATACATATGGACAATGCGACGTGCGCGAGGTACGGAAACAAATCGGGTACATCAGCCAATCGCTTTATGAAAAGCTGAACCCTGCAGATTCCGTTTGGGAGGTGGTCGCTACCGGAGAATTCGGATTCCTGCGGTTCTATGAGGAAATACCTGTGCAGGCCAAAGAAAAGGCGCTCCACATGCTGAGTGACGTCAAGCTGCGCCACCTTGCGGATCAACCGCTGGGTACGCTTTCGCAAGGAGAGCGCAAAAAAGTGATGCTAGCCAGATCGCTGATGACACGGCCATCGATCCTCATTATGGATGAGCCTTGTTCCGGGCTTGATCTTTTTGAGCGTGAAAGGCTGCTGGAAAACATCAATGAGCTTGGTGAGCAGCAGATGACGGTCATTTACGTGACGCACCATATTGAGGAAATTGTTCCGATGTTCACTCATGTGGCGCTGATTGAGCAAGGGCAGCTGATTGCTTCCGGCTTAAAGCGAGAGGTGCTTACGGAAGAAAATTTATATAAGGCGTTTCAGGTTCCGATCCGCATCGATTGGTCCGGGGACCGGCCCTGGATTCGGGTACTATGATGAACGCAGGCGTTTTTATCGGAACTGCCAACAGGGGATTTGCTCAGCAGGCGCAGGAAGAGCTGCGTCGGCTGTTGGGATCGGTAAAGTCCGAATGGATCGTTCCCGGGGAAGTCTTTCTGTTCGCAGCCGAAACGGACAAGGAAGAAGCGATTCGCAGGATCACGGGCAATGAACCGGTTTTTTTAAGGCATATGCAGCCTGTTGACGCACGAACGTCATGGAACGGTTCCATGGACTCGCTCATGGGCTTTGTTGTCGAACGGCTGTCTGCATCTCCTCCGTATACCGGCAGTAAGATTGCGGTGCAGGTCCGCAAAACGGAGGATGCCGCACCGGACATTTCCTCTTCCGCTGTCAAGACGGCAGTGGATGAGAGGCTTTCATCTGATTATACCGCGGAGCCCGTGGTCAAAGGAGCGGACTTCATTTTGTCGCTCTTTTTGACAAAAGATACCGTTTATTACGGCATGTCGCGTCCGGAAGAGAACTTATCGGATTGGTCCGGCGGAGCCGTTCGCTTCCGCAGGGAAGATGGGCAGGTATCCCGGGCCAAATTCAAGCTGCTGGAAGCGGAGCAGGCGTTTGGCCTTGATTTTACGCAGTACCGGTCCGCGCTCGATATCGGGGCGGCGCCGGGCGGGTGGACTTCCTTGCTGCTGGAGCGGGGGCTGAAGGTGACGGCGGTAGATCCGGCCAAGCTGGATGCCGGGCTTTTGAGTCATCCGAACCTTACGTATCATGCCAAAAAAGCGGATGAGGTGGTGTTTGCGGCAGACGCCTTCGATCTGCTGGTTTGCGATATGAGCTGGAGTCACCGGCAGATGGCCAAGCTGGTCCGCGGGTTGCTTTACGCTTTGAAGACGGGCGGAACGGCCATTATTACCGTGAAGCTGATGAACAAAAAAGCATTTCAATCGATCCGGGAGGTCATTCAAGATCTGTCTCCCGAGCTGGAGCTGCAAAAAGCGAAGCAGCTTTTTCATAACCGCGAAGAGCTTACCTTGTTTTTGGTGAAAACCTGCTGATGGTTCGCGGGATATTAGATTGATGATATATCAAATTCATTATTTAAGCGGAAGCACCGCTGTTTCAAGGTTCGAGGGAACCTTGGCGGCGTGTGCTTTTTTGAATTTCAGCTTAGCAGCCGACGGTCGGGGAGGGAATTGGGAGACGTGAGGATGAGCCCATTTCATAAACATGGCCAATAGCGATATTTTATCTCAATTTCCTCTTGCATTTTCCAAATATTAGGGATATAATACGATTAATTTCATGATATCAAGCGGAAGCACCGCTGTTTCAAGGTTGATGGGAACCTTGGCGGCGTGTGCTTTTTTTGTTGCCTTTTTTCGGCGCTAAACAGGAAAGGGAGTGATGCTGCTTGGCAAAAATGCTGCTGGTGCTGCTCGATGACGACGCGTATTTTGCCGATATGCTGTCGGCCTATATTCGTTCCTCGGAATATGCGGAACGCTTCAGCCTACGCGTATTTACCGCTGCGGAAGAGGGCTTTCGCTTTGTGGAAGAAACCAGAGAGCCGTTTATTATGATGGTCCATGAATCCTGGATGCCTTTGCCGGATTCGGCTTATCGCGTCAAAACGGGATGCATCGTCCTGATCAGCGATTCAATGAGAGCGGGCGGGCTGCTTGAATATCCGGTGCTGTTTAAATTTCAGCCGCTGAATCATCTGCTGTCGGGGATTGCCGTTCATTATAACGAATATTGCAAGGACGCTCCGCTGCGCGGCAGAAGGGGCGCAAGAACCTTAGCGGTATACTCCGCTGTCGGCGGGAGCGGGAAGACCGTTACGGCTGTCCATCTGGCCCGTCAACTCGCCTTCCATGGGGAGAAGGTATTGTGCTTGCCGCTGGAACGGCTTCCGTCCAAACCCTGGTTTGCGGAAGATCGCGACGGGGAGTCGGAGACTTTCTCGCAGATGCTATATTATGCCAAAACGAATCCGGACATCCTCGCAGCCAAAATGGAGCAGTTAAAGCGCAGGCATCCGGAGTTGAAGTTCGACTATGTACCGCCATCATCACACCCTAAAGAAATGGTAGAGATGGAAAGCGCCGATCTACAGCGCATTCTGCAAGGGGCGGCGGCATCGGGTATATACGACTGGATCATTTTGGATTTGGATTCCTTCCCCAGTCCGGTCACGCTCAAGGGCTTGCAAGAAGCGGATCATATTTTTTGGCTGGTGCTTGACGACTGCATTCATTTGCAAAAGACGGCGGAGCTTTTTGCAAGCTGGAAGGGGGAGGAGAATCATAAGGATATGCTCTCGATAGATAAAATCGCCTTCTGGCTCAATAAAAGTACCGGACATGCGCTCAATGATTTTTCAAAGTACGGAATAACCCTTCAGGGAGAGCTTCCTTATGTGCCGGAGTGGAAAGCGGTGGCTCATGTAGAGCGGATGGTTTCAGCCGCCTTCACAGCTTCTATGGTCCAGGAATTATTGCGCGAGAAAGGAGAAGCCGGGCCGGATGAACGCAGCGGAAAGGAAACAGAAATTACTCAAAAAAATTCAAGAGAGCATGGATTACGGAAACACATTATCGGATGAGCAGTTGGTTGAAACGATCGAACAGCATGTGTTTGCGGATTCAAAAGAATCGTTTCTGACCGCTGGGCAGAAACGGCAGCTCGTTTCGGAGCTGTTTTACTCTTTTCGGGGCTTGGATGTGCTGCAGCCGCTGGTGGATGACAGAACCATATCGGAAATTATGGTCAATTCCCATGATCAAATCTTTATTGAAAAAGACGGGCAAGTGATCGCGACGGATATCCGTTTCGACAGCCGTGAGAAGCTGGAGGATACCATTCAGGCGATCGTCGGCCGGGTGAACCGGTTAGTGAACGAATCGAGCCCGATGGTAGATGCCCGGCTGCGGGACGGCTCCCGCGTCAATATTGTGCTTCCGCCGATTGCGCTTCAGGGCCCGGCCATGACGATCCGCAAATTTCCGGAGCGTCCGATGACGATCCGGGATTTAACCGCACGACAAGCGGTATCCCAGGAAGCTGCCGAGGACTTGATCCGGCTCGTGAAGGCTAAATATAACCTGTTTATCGGCGGCGGGACCGGGTCGGGAAAGACCACATTCTTGAATGCGCTGGCGCAGTTTATCCCGGCGGACGAACGGATCATCACCATTGAGGATTCGGCGGAGCTGCAGATTCTCGGTATACCGAATTTGGTCAGACTGGAAACGCGCAATGCCAATACGGACGGAAAAGGAGAGAGATTACTATCCGCGATTTGATCCGTACATCGCTGCGGATGAGACCCAATCGCATCATTGTCGGAGAGGTGCGGGGAGCGGAGGCGCTGGATATGCTGCAGGCGATGAACACCGGTCATGATGGGAGCTTGTCTACCGGTCACGCCAACTCGGTCAAGGACATGCTCAGCAGGCTGGAGACGATGGTGCTTAGCGGGGCGAGCTTGCCCGTGGGCGTGGTACGAAAGCAAATCTCCTCGGCGATTGATGTGATGGTGCATTTGCAGAGGCTGCGGGACCGTTCCCGGCGGGTGACCGAAATCAGTGAAGTGGTGGGAATGGATGATGGGGAGGTGATGCTGAATCCATTGTACCTGTTCGAGGAAACAGGAGAAACGCCGGAGGGGATGGTGCTGGGTGAACTCAAGCCGACGGGAAATCCGCTGATGCGAACATGGAAGCTTCGGATGGCAGGCTTGGGTTAAAAAAAGATGAGCTTCAGAAAAGGAGAATCGATGGCCATGTTTAAGGCAACGCCAGGGCGGCCAAAGCTTCAAGTGCCGATTCCTTTTGTTCGGGGGCATCGGCCCCCGGCGAATTCAACACTTCAAGATTATGACGAATACGTTATGAGTCCAGGTCAGATAACGATCGCCGCCTTATGGGGGGCTGCGGTGATGGCAGCCATTGCTTACATTTTCTATAAGCATCCGGTCGCAGCCGCATTATTCGGAGCTGTCGGTCTGGGCTATCCGTCGATTCGCCGAAAGCAGTTGATCGTCAAAAGAAAAGCGCAGTTAAAGCTGCAGTTCAAACAAATGCTGGCGGCGCTCGCATCGGCATTAAGCGCAGGCCGGTCGGTGGAATCGGCATTGATGGAAGCGTTAAGCGACTTAAGGCTGCTTTATCCCGATTCCAAAGCCATGATCATCCAAGAGCTGGAGATCATGCAAAGGCGCATGGAAAACGGGGAAACGGTTGAAAGCTGCTTAACAGGGTTTAGCGGACGGGCTCATATTGAGGAAATCGACAGGTTTGCGGAAGTGTTCGTCACCTGTAAAAGAACCGGAGGAAGCTTGGTTCAAGTCGTTCGCCGCACATCCGTATTGATTCAGGAAAAGCTGGATATCGAACAGGATATTCAAGTCATGCTGGCACAAAAAAAATTCGAATCCAAAGTACTCTCCGTTGCTCCAGTGGCTATTATCGCAACGCTGGCCTGGACGACTCCGGATTACATGGAGCCGCTCTACCAGGGTGGAGGACTGCTGATCATGAGCTGTGCGCTCGCGGTGCTTTTTGGCTGTTATGTGCTGGCGCAAAAAATAATGGACATAAAGGTGTGAGTTGAGGTGTGGATAGCTGTCCTGTTTGTGCTGGAGCTGACCGCTGCTTTCGCTGCGTTATATATGGCCCGTCCGCAGTACAGTTCGTGGGTGCATGGGCATCGGGGGACGAAACCGTTGGATGCGCTCAGCCGAATCTTGCCCGCAGGTCTTTGGGTCATGGACCGGACAAGACTGGCCGACCGGTTAACCGAGCCGCTCGGGCAAGTGCATTTGATCATGATTCAATTGCACGGAGCCAAAAAGGCATTGATCGAAACCAAACGGTTTGCAGCTCAGGCCATCGTGTATTCCTATGGTGCGCTGTGCTTGAGTACACTCCTGGGATGGGCCGCAGGCGGCCAAGCCGAAATGCTTCTGTACGGTTTGCTGTTGGCCGCTTTTATTCCATTTGTAATGTACAAGCAAATTTCAAATCAATGTCAGAAGCGAAAGCGGCAGATGCTGATCGAACTGCCCGAGGTGCTCAACCGTATCTTGCTGCTGGTCAGTGCCGGTGAAACGGTGCCTCAAGCCTTAATCCGTTCGGTGGAAGGCAAGGAACACAAGGGAAGTCCACTGCTGACGGAACTTGCGGCGGCCGTCCAAGCTTTGAAAATGAACGGTTCTTTTTCCAAGGTGATGGAAGAGTTCAGCAAACGCTGCGCCATGCAGGAAACCTCCCTGTTTACGACTGCGCTGCTTATGAATCACAAGAGGGGCGGCGATGAACTTGTGATGTCGCTTCAAGAGCTGTCCATCACTTTATGGGATAAGCGGAAAGCGCTGGCCCGTACGCTGGGAGAGGAGGGTTCGTCGAAACTGGTATTTCCGATGGTGCTGATTTTCTTTGTCGTCATGGTCATTGTGGCGGCTCCGGCCATGCTGATGATGAACTGATAAATAACAAAACGTGTATAGACGAGAAGAGGAGGGTGAAGGATGAACAATTGGCCGATAGGTTGGAAACCATTGTGGGAAGAGGAGGACGGTCTCGGCACACTGGAAATTTTGTTGATTGTCGCCGTATTGATTATCATTGCGATTGCGTTTCGGAAGTGGATTATTGAATGGATCGATGGTTTATTTAAATCAGCAAACCAAGAAATTATCGATAACCAAAACAATTATGAATCGGATAAAGTCAGAATCAATCCTCCTGCTTCACAAAATTAGGTGCTCTGATGATGAAACGAATCCATCGCTTTCTCAGGGAACCGGCAGGTCAAATCATGCTGGAGGCGTCGCTTGCGCTGCCGGCCGTTTTTCTGGCCACGGTGCTGCTCTTATTTCTGGCGCTCTTTAGCTATCACCAGGCTTCGCTGCAGTATACGACAGCCATGGCATCCGAACGGGCGGCCTATATTTGGGATAACAGCAAAAAGGATCCGTTCACAGGCGCGGTGAAGGCGGGAGACAACGACGGTTTGTATTGGCGGCTTACGAACGATAACGTTTCTCATATGTTCAGTTTTTTGCTGCCGATGCCGTCGGCATCCGTCAAACTTCCGCTGACTCCAAACAGCGCTTCCGCAGATAGCGGACCACAAGCGAAACTGGTAAGAGCAGCGAGTACCATTGCAGCTGATGAAGCTCAGGGAGAGCTGGGGTACGAAAATTTTGGCGTGCTGCGTTTTGTCCGGGCGGCGCTTCATAAGCCAATGCACCTTCCGGACTTTGCGCAAAGGCTGTGGGGCAGAGCCAACGTCAGCGGAGCCTCTAAATCCTATGTGGTCGATCCGGCGGAGACGATCCGCCTAACCGATCTGACACGAACGTTTATCGGAGAAATTCAAGGCAGAATCAAGCCTCAAGATGCGCTCGCGGCGATGGTTGAACCTAAAACCTCCGTTAAGGAAAAGCCCCTGATCGATAATGAAAAGAAGGCAGCTCAATATTTGCGTCTGCTCGTCAGCGGCACAGAAAAGGAGATAGAGGTTAATCCGGGAACCATGCGGAAGATTGACGCGTTGGATGCCGGAGGGGTGGCCCATCAAGCTTACTATACCTTTAATGAAAAAAATTTACGCGAGGTTCAAATGGTCAAAGATGCCGAGCTGCTCAAGAAAGGGACGGAAGTGAAGGGGGTTGTCTGGCATTTTTTTAAGCCATCCAAACAAGACAAGGTAAAATTATCGCCTGGCTTGCTGCGTGAACTGGAGCGAAACGGGATCGTCGTTGTCATTCATGAATAAAACGAATCGGGAGGTGGGTGAACTGAGAAGCCGGAACCGACTTTGGAAGGAGCAGAGCGGTGCCGTCTCGATCTATTTGATTGCGGTCCTTGTTCCCATATTTTTATTGTGCGGGCTGTTGATCGATGTGATGAGGTGGAAAAGCGCGGATAAAGAAGCGGAGAATGCGGTAAAGGCCGGAGTCCGATCTACGCTCTCCGCATATTCCAAATCGCTGCAGACTTACGGGCTTTATTCGCTTCATTCCGGAGGCGATGGGGCAAACCGGATCTTTGAACGGACCGTTGCCGGCAATGTGTCCGAGGCAGCGGAGCCGGATCGCTTTCGGTTTATCGATCAGCGGTATGAAGCAGGTTCCGCCCGGATCACACCCATGTATGCTCTCTCCAACCACGGCATATTTAAACAGCAAATACTGGAGGAGATGAAATACCGGGCTCCGATGATATATGGGCTGGAGCTGGCCGACAAGTTCAAGAAAACCGGGGTGGCCGCCGGATTGGGCCAAGCCTCCCGATTCGGTGAGCATGCCGCTAGGGTGGAGAAGCTGTTGGAGGAACGGGACCTGCGTCTGGACGAGGCTTGGGAGGCCTTTCTCGATATCCGTCAAAAGGCGACGGAGATGCATCCGTTCTATCAAACGCACTTGCGTGATTTGAACGAACTCAGCGGGCGTATCGGAATTCATACGATCGAGAATGTCCGGTCTACGCTCCAAAACGCCAAAGCCCAGGTGGAGACCATTCAAGAGCAGATCCGAAGCTTGAATGCATCGATCGCTGCAATGGTCTCGGCCGGAGCTGTGACTGCCGAGGCTATAGCCCAGCTGAATCAAGCCCGTGTGAATCTTGAGCGGCAATTGGATGAGGCCGTGCAAAAGGTCATGGAGTACGAACAGCTTCTGCAAGATCTTATCCGATATGCAGAAGTACTCGCTATGCTGAAACTGAAATCCACGGCAGATATGAAAGCATTAAGCTCATTGCATGAAGCTTACGGCCAAGCGATGAGTCTGGCCAAGAAGGCAAACGACGAGCTCAACGCCGAAATCTCCCGGCTTGCTTCTTCTCAAGCGGAGAACAGCGGTGCATTGGAAGCCGAAAAGGTCTTTGGAAACGTGCATCTTGTCGACCGGCAGGATTTGGACGAACAGGAAGCCGGCGTTAGCGCCTCGGTCTCCAAATTTTACGGAGTTCATGCCCAAATCCAGGACGGGTTGATGTTCACGCAGCAAAAATATGCCGCCACCATGTCTTCTCTGGATGGTTTCCGTCAGAAGGCGGATGAAGTATTTTCCAGATACAATCCGGGGCATGAGGAGCGTCAACGGATAAGCGGCGCAAACCGGACGGCCAAGCGGGAACAGCGGTCAAAAACACAAGCTGTGCTGGATCAGATTCAGCGAGGCCTTGGAAGCTGCAGTCTGATCAGCGGAACGGATCCATATGAAGGATATTACAAGGAGCTGCAAGGAAATCCGGCCGAGCGCGAAAGATCGGGGTATGTTCAATCCTATTTGGAATGGAATCAAGCCGCGAACGCGGCCGCACCGGTTCCCGACGTCAATCTGCGAACACCCGATGAAGCCGGTTTGTCGGCTTTAAGGCTTGTCGCTGAGCTTGAGCAGGCCCTTATGGAGATCAGGGATGACTTTTATATCAACGAATTTGTGGTAAGCAAATTCAGTTATCGTACATTAGGGCTTGAAAAAGATGCCTTCGGTCAAGTCAAAGCCTCCAAAGAGCTTTCGGCTCCTCAACAGCATCCGCTCACAAACCAGGAGGTGGAATACTTGCTTTATGGGGCGGGGTCATGCGCCGGTAATTATTCCATGGCATACGCGGAGATGTTTGCGTTCCGGCTGGCGGTTGGCGTGCTGGAATCGCTTCTCGAACCGCAGAGCAAAGTATTAACCGCGGGCTCGCCTCTGTTGGTTTTGCTCGCAGCCATTGCAGAAGGAGCGCTGCAGGCGCAGCAGGACATGGCTAGGCTGATCCAGGGCGAGCAGCTTCCCGTTTCCAGCAAACTTGGGAACCTTTTGACGATGGGATATAAAGATTATTTGCGTGTGTTTCTGCTTCTGCACAGCCGGGAAGAGACGCTGTTATCTCGTATGCAGGGACTTTTGCAGTTGAATACGGGCCTCGATTTGCGGGAAGCTTCGACCTATGTCACGGGTACGGCTTCGACCTCGTTTCAGCTTTGGTTTCTTCCGCGGGTAATGAAAGCGATAGGGAAATCCGAGTTTTCCGGCTGCGTCATCGAAGGGAACAGGTGCCGAATCACCAAGACGGCGGATTATTCATATTAGGGGGCGGAAGAGCTTGCGTATTATGAAAGAGCAGCAGGGAAGCATTGTGCTGGAAGCGGCGTTGACGCTGCCTTTCTTTATCGCCTTTGTTACGCTGCTCACTGCTTTCATACGGCTGTCTCTTACGGAGATGGCATTGCAGTCGGCCGTTTCGGAATCGGCTAAGGTCGTTGCTGCGAATATGTATCCAGTAGAACAATTGTACAGAGAAGCGAAATCCCGGTGGTCAAACAGCCGTGCGAGCGTATGGCTCGGCCATGCTGCGGCCCAGGCGGATGCGGCAAGACAGAAGGTGTTGGATGCCGAACAATTTGTGGAGCAATACGGGCGATGGATTCCGGAGCCGCTTGTCCGCTTGGCTCAATGGGAGAAAGAGCGGAGGGAGCAGCTTGAGGCATTAGGGGGCTCTGCTGCGGCGGAAGCCAAGCAGGAGCTCGAGCGTCGGCTGGCGGAAGCGGCAACGCCTATCATTGCATCATTGGCCGCGACGGACCGGCTGGAGAGGGAGAAGCTGCTGGTTACGAGGCTTTCGTTTCCCGATTTCGATCATCATGAGGAGGTCTATGTCACCATTGAGGCACAGTATGAATACACGTTTGCCGTTCCGTTTTTCAAGAAAACGATCATGCTGCGAAAAAAAGCGCTGGAGCGTGCATGGGTGGGAGGGGAATCATGATGGCGCTGTGGCTTTCGGGCTTGTTGCTTTCCATTGCTTTTGTAACGGACATTACGAAGCATAAAATTCCGAATTGGCTTACGGTTTCCGGAACCGGGGCGGGGGTGGTTTGCCATGCCGCTGCCGACGGTTGGAACGGTTTGTGGTTCGCCGGTCTTGGATTTCTATGCGGCTTTGTTCCGATGCTGGCCTTATATGCGATACGTGCAGTAGCTGCCGGTGATGTAAAGCTGTTTGCCGCATTGGGATCGCTTGTTGGCGCGACCCTTGTATTGTATGCTATGGCAGCTTCCCTTCTGGTGGCCGGATGTATCGCCGTAGTAATTTTGTTATGGCGCAGCGACGGAGTTCAAAGGCTGAAAGATACGGCTGTGTCACTGCTCCGCATCGTCATTTTCCACGATCTGCACCCGTCTGAATGGGCAGGGGATCCGGGAAGCCGTCTGCGCTTTCCTTTTATGTGGGCTGTAGCGCCGGGGGCGGCGTACACCCTTATTTTAGGCTGAGAGGAGGACAACGGAGTGGATCAGCAGCTTTATGGTCTGCAAGTGAATTACGTAAGTGAGCATGGGCATTATATGGTCCTCACTTTTCCTCATGGAGAGCAGGAAGAGCTATCCTCCTTTCAGGTCAATATGCTCTCGGCCAACCGGATTCCCAGACTGCTTGAGCTGCAGGTAGAAGCGAAGGATGGCCAAATGCGGCTTCACTACAACATCACTGGCAAGAGAATGCTTGCCTATTGGCTCCGCATGGAGCAGTTGACGCTTCGCAGTTATTATAGTTTGCTGCTAAGGATCATTGAAATCCTCGATGACAGTAAAGTTTATATGCTGCAGCCCGGACGATATGTGCTTAAGGAAGAGTACATCTACTGCGGCAGCGGATTGCAGGATCTGTATTTGACTTACGTGCCCAAAAACAATTTGACAGGCAAACATCCGGTGTCCTCGGATATTCAGCAGTTGGCTTCCCGTTGGATCCACCGCGTTACCGAGCTTCATGGCAGCGGCTTTCAGGAACTGATGCGCTATTTGCAGGAGGATTCCTTCAACTTGCCCGAGCTGAAGCAGCTGCTGCACAACCAGTTGAACCTTCTTGAGGAAACTCCCGCAGCAGTTCCGCCCGGGATTCCATCGTCCTTGGAGCTGCCGGAGAAACCGTCTGCCGTTGATCGAAAAATAATGGAAAAGCCGCAGGAGCGCCGAGAATTCGATGATATGCAGCACGCGCAGGCCGTTTCGCCAATCTTGTCGACAGATGAGGTATACGAAGCCCGAGGCAGGGAAGAGAACCGGCACAAGAAGAAGCAGCTCTGGATCGTACTCTTGACTGTGCTGATGTGGGGGTTGATTTGGAAGCTTTATGCCGATCAGCCCCAAGAACTTATGCTGTATGTCTGTGCCGGACTGACTGTGCTGTTCGGTGCGGCCGCCCTTGTCTTCCTGCGCCGGATTCGTCATGCTGCAGGCCCCGAAGCTGAGGATGAGCCGTCTGTAGAAGATTGGGCTCCTGATTACGGGGATGCCGGAGGCGACGGCGGATTTTTCTCGAGAATCGGCCTTGCGGAACCGGTGCAGCGGAAGGAGCCGTTAAAAGAGGAGATCCAACCGGTGGAACCGTTTCCTTCCTTAACCCCTGCGCCTGATCTGGCGATGCGAACGATGTTGCTCAGTCCTCCCGACGCCACCGTATTCCTTGGAAGGCCTGCCCGAAAGGAAAAGTGCGCTGAGCCTTTCCTGGAATTCTTCAGGGATGGCGTTCGGGAGCAGGCTTGCATTCAAAAGCCCGGCTTCGTTATAGGACGCGCTGCTGATGAAGCGGATTTGATCCATGCCGAAGAGGGGGTGTCCCGTCTTCATGCGGAAATCTTACAGGATCAGGAAGGATATGGGATTCGCGATCTGGGTTCGCTCAACGGTACGACCCTGAATGGGGAAGCTCTGGTACCATACCAGGTGCAGCCTTTGAAAGAAGGTGATATAGTAAAGATCGTAACGACCGAATTTACGTTTAAAATGGGGTCTTGACGGGTGAAAAAAACGATTGCCGTGCATTGGCGGTACGGAGCGGCCACGCACTCCGGGTGGTTTCGCACATGGAATGAAGACCGCTCGCTGCTCCGGATGGGGACGAGCCGGGAAGGAAAGCCTTATGCCGCCGCAGCCATTGCCGACGGGATGGGAGGGACGGCCGACGGCGGTTGGGCCAGCGAGCTTGCCGTACAAAGGGTAAAAGCATGGCTCGACAATCGCTTGCCCCAGCTTGTTTCGGCAGACGCTTTAACGGCGTTGGCGCAGGAGGGCGAAGCGCTTTTTCGTTCTATAAACAGGGAAATTCGTGATGCGGCGATCCAAAGAAACGATGCGCTCGGCACAACGCTCACGCTGCTCCTTCTTGTTGAACCTGTATATACCATTGTCCATGTGGGAGACTGCCGGATTTACCGCTTAAAGCCGAACGGCCAATGCGGCCGGTTGACCCGTGACCATTCATGGGCTGCCGAGCAGGTGCGCAGGGGACGGATGTCCGCCAAGCGCGCCCGCACGCATCCGAAGCGCCATGTCCTGCTGCAGTCGCTTGGCATGCGTAAGGATCCCGATATTTACATACGTTCCGGCTTGTATTCGGCTCATACGTTGTTTCTCGTAACAAGCGACGGATTTCATAATCTTTATTCCGATCCATCCGTTGCTTCCATGCTTCGCAAGCTGCGGCAAAGTGGAATGGACGCTCAGGAGATGTGCGATGAGCTGCTCTCCAGGGCTTTGAGTAAGAAATCGGAGGACAACATCAGTCTGCTGCTGCTGGAGCCGTCAGGAACGGCGCCTGTTTCTGTCAGGAGACGTGTGAACGTCCATTTTCAGCTAAGCATTCTTTTCCTGAAAAGAATGCTTGGCGTATTTTCTGTTATTCTCCGCAAATGGAAGTCAGGATTTCAGTAGATTACGGGACACTTTCAATGTTATAATGAATTCTTGATAAAGAAATTTTCTTTTATAGGCAGTAAAATCCAATGGCTGACGAATTGCGCCGCTAACTTCGGAAAAATTCTGCAAATGGCAGATTATCCATATACAGCAGCATATCGACGCTATGAGATGCAGCAAAAAAAGATATGGGATATAAAGGGGAGCGAATGAGATGATAACCCATGTAGTGATGTTTAAGCTGAAAGACCGGAGCCCGGAGTCCGTAAAGGCGACTTACGATGTGCTCAAAAATATGGAGGGGAAAATTCCGGTGCTTCGCCATATTGAAGTGGGTATCGACGTGCTTCATCTGGAACGTTCCTATGACATCGTGCTGATTACGAAGTTCGATTCGCTTGAAGACCTGCAGGTGTACGACAATCACCCGGTCCATCTTGAGGTGAAAGCGCACATGAAGCAAGTGCTCGACGGAACCAGCATTTGCGTCGATTTCGAGAGCTGATTCCGGCATGAGCAGCGGTTACCAAAGCTGAGGCTTCATCACCATCAGCCACAACATCAGGAAAAGAACGAATAAATAGATGTACAGCGCCCGTCCCAGCTTTCGGACCAGGGCGATGCGGTCATGACCCGGTTCGCGCAGCTTGCGGATGGTTGGAGAAAAGGCGCGCGCCAGGAAGAACAGCGAGGCGAACAGTACGATAAACGTGCCTGCGATCCATGGCGTGGTCCAAGGCCAGTCGCCCAGCCACATAAGGAGCAGCCCGGAACCGACGAGGACATGTCCGGCATGCTTGGTCAGGCGAACGGTGAATTGGAACGAATCCAGATAGGAATCCGTCACGGCTCCCTCGGAGCTTTTCAGCTTCCGGAGCATAGGAATAAGCACGATGTAAGGTCCGATCGACACCATCGCGCTAAGGGAATGAATGAATACAAGCCAAGGATACATGAAATAAGGCCTCCATCGTTAGGGAGTACAAAAACAGTGTAGCAGGCGCCTGTTGACGGGCGGGGTGCGGAGAGACCGCACCTTGGGTTGCCGTCGAAAAGGCGGCTACACTGTTTTTGCATATCATACCGCGCGGAACTCGTGAACCCACACCTTCATGTGAGGCAGCCAAGGCATTCCGGCATGCATGGACAATATGTAATTTTTGTATGCTTCCACATTAGGGTATCCTTCGGTTTGAACGGCTTCGTCCGTTAACTCGCCCAAGGACTGCTGGTATACTTTCGTGATTTCGAATTTACGGCCTTTCAGCTCCATGATCTCGCCGACATCGGCGTAGCGTCCGTTTCGGCGAGTCGCCGTTTTTTCGCCGCTTAGCACCTTTTCTACGTCGTTTTCCTTGGTCACCAGTTGGTCGATGCTGCAAGTTTTGGGCGGCAATGCTGTTTCTGACATGTAAAATTAAACCTCCTTCATTGTGTCCAAACGTAGCTTACACGAAAATGAAAATAGAAGCAAGAAAGGGGCGAAGACCTTGAAATGGAACGTCAATCAAGACTATGTGCTTCAGGTGCTGGACATGCTGCTCAAAACGCCGAGTCCAAGCGGCTTCTGCGGGGAGATCATGGACAAGCTTGCCCGGGAAGCCGATAAACTTGGGTATGCGATGGACTTTACCCCCAAAGGCTGCGGCATTATCGAGGTGCAGGGACGCCGTGAGGACCCGGTCATCGGCCTGTCCGGGCACGTCGATACGCTCGGTGCCATGGTGCGATCGATCAAAGGGAACGGCGCTCTGCGTTTGACCTTGATCGGAGGATACATGATGGGGGCCATTGAGAATGAATACTGCCGGGTGCATACCCGTGACGGAAGGACCTACGATGGTACGATCCTGACCCATAAGCCGTCGGTTCACGTCTTTTCGGATGCCCGTGACCTGAAACGGGAAGAAGCCGTCATGGAAGTGCGTCTGGATGAACGTGTAAGCAGTGCGGACGAGGTAAAGGCGCTCGGCATCGCCCCCGGTGACTTTATTTCATTTGATCCGAGAACGCAGTTTAAAACCAACGGATTTATTAAATCGAGGCATCTCGACGATAAAGCGGGGGTGGCTGCGCTGTTCGGGCTGCTTGAGCTCATCAGGCGGGAGTCGGTCGTACCTGCACGCAAGCTGAAGATATTGATCAGCACCTATGAGGAAGTCGGACACGGGGCGGCCTGGATTCCGCAGGATATCGAAGAAATGATTGCCGTCGATATGGGGGCCATCGGCGACGACCTGACCTGTACGGAGTTCGATGTGTCGATCTGCGCCAAGGATTCCTCCGGTCCATACGATTACGCGATGACCACCAGACTGATCGAGTTGGCAAAACGCGATGGACTGAAGCATGCCGTAGACATCTATCCGCATTACGGATCGGACGCTTCCGCAGCGCTTCGAGCTGGCGGCAACATTCGGGCGGCGCTGATCGGACCGGGGGTGCACGCCTCCCACGCGATGGAACGGACGCACGTCGAAGCGATCGTACAGACAACGGCCCTGCTCGCCGCATACGTGACGGAGCCCGCAGAACCGTATTCTATTGCGAAGGAGCGAGGAGCCTCGTGAACATATTGACGGTTGAACATTTATCCAAAAGCTATGGTGAAAAAGTACTTTTTGACGATATGACATTCCAGATCAATGAAAAGGAGCGGATCGGTCTTGTCGGCGTGAACGGCACCGGCAAGTCAACGCTGCTCAAGGTGATGGCCGGACTGGAACCATTGGAGCAGGGCAAGCTGATTCATGCCAATCATTTCCATGTCGAGTATCTGCCGCAAAATCCTTCATTCGATCCGGATTCTACGGTGCTCGAACAAGTGTTTTTCGGTGACACTCCGATCATGCAGGCGCTCCGGGAATATGAACGGGCGCTTGCCGAGCTGCAGCTGGCTCCGGAGGATGAAAAGCGGCAGGCCAAGCTGTTTGCCGCACAGCAGCGAATGGATGCCACAGGAGCATGGGATGCGTCTACAACGGCGAAGACCGTGCTGACCAAGCTCGGTATCCGCGACTTCGGCCAAAAGGTCGGTACGCTTTCCGGAGGACAGCGCAAGCGCGTGGCAATGGCGCGAGTGCTCATCCAACCGGCGGATTTACTTATTCTGGATGAGCCCACCAACCATATCGACCACGAAACGGTGGAATGGCTGGAGGATTTCCTGGCAAAATGGGAGGGAGCATTGCTGCTGGTTACGCATGACAGATATTTTCTGGATCGCGTGACGAACCGGATCTTTGAGCTCGACCGGGGCAAGCTTTACAGCTATGAAGGCAATTATGCATCGTTCCTGGAGAAGAAAGCGGACCGGCTTGAGCGGGAAGCGGCGGAAGAGGATAAGCGTCAAAATCTGCTGCGCCGCGAGTTGGCCTGGCTGCGCCGGGGAGCGAAGGCCAGAACGACGAAGCAAAAGGCGCGTGTGGATCGCGTTATCGAGCTGCGCGACCGCAAAACGGACGGACCGGCGGCGAACCTGGATATTTCGCTCGGCGCAAGCCGTCTCGGCAAAAAAATAATGGAGCTGGAGAACGTCACCAAATCAATCGGAAGCCGGACATTAATCAGGGATTTCAGCTATATCGTGCTTCCGGAAGACCGTATCGGCATTATCGGACCGAATGGCAGCGGGAAGTCGACGTTCTTGAATATGCTGGCCGGGCGTCTGAAACCTGATGAGGGCGCCATCGTCACAGGGACGACGGTGAAGCTGGCGTATTATACGCAGGAGAGCGTGGAAATGGATGAGAAGCAGCGCGCCATCGACTACATCAAGGAGGCGGCGGAGGTCGTACGCACGGCAAGCGGCGACACGGTGACCGCAGCGCAGATGCTTGAGCGCTTCCTGTTTACCCCTGCTCAGCAATGGACGCCGATCGGGAAGCTGTCGGGCGGAGAAAAGCGCAGGCTCTACCTGCTTCGCACATTGATGGGAGAGCCGAACGTGCTGCTGCTGGACGAACCGACCAATGATCTCGATATTCAGACGCTTACGATTCTTGAGGAGTACCTGGAGGATTTTCCCGGTGTTGTCATCACCGTATCCCATGACCGGTATTTTCTGGACCGGACGGCCGATCACTTGTTTGTGTTCGAAGGGGAAGGACGGGTTACCAGGTTTTACGGAAACTACACGGAGTACATGGAGTCCGTCCGGCTGACGAAGCAAGCTGAAGCGGAGAAACGGGAATCGAAGCCGGCCGAGGCTTCTGAAGCTGCCGCCAATGATAAGCGCGAGCCGAACCGTCCCCGGAAGCTTTCTTACAAGGAACAGAAAGAATGGGACGAAATCGAAGGCATTATCGCCGGGCTGGAGGAGCGTTTGGCGCACGTTAGACAGGAAATTGAAAAGGCCGGGAGCGATTACGGCAAGGTGCAGGAGCTGTACCGCGAGGAGCAGGAGCTTACCGTCAAGCTGGAGCAGACCATGGACCGCTGGGCGGAGCTGTCCGAGCTTGTAGAAACGATTGCACGGAACAAATAGACCGAAGCGTAAAAAAACTTACACGTATTGGGAACCGTATGCAACTTGTGCTATAATATAAATTTGGAAGCTGTCATCTTTTAAGGGATACTTCAGTCTATTTGGAAAGTAGGTTTTTTATCATATGATTACCGTTACGAACGTCACCTTGAGATACGGAAAACGAGCTTTATTCGAGGATGTCAACATCAAATTTACACCGGGAAACTGCTATGGCTTAATCGGCGCTAACGGTGCCGGTAAATCGACCTTTTTAAAAATTTTGTCCGGCGAGCTGGAGCCGAATAAAGGCGAAGTAAGCATTACTCCGGGCGAACGGCTGGCCGTGCTGAAGCAGAACCATTTTGAATATGAAGAAGTGGAAGTGCTCAAAACCGTCATTATGGGCCATGCGCGGTTGTTTCAGATTATGGAGGAAAAGGACGCTTTGTACGCCAAGCCCGATTTTTCCGAGGAGGACGGGATGCGCGCCGCGGAGCTGGAAGGCGAGTTTCAGGATCTGGACGGCTGGCAAGCGGAATCCGATGCGGCCGAGCTTTTGATCGGGCTCGGTATTCCCAAAGATCTGCATGATCTGAAAATGAAAGAGCTGGACGGCAATCAGAAAGTACGTGTTTTGCTGGCTCAAGCCCTGTTCGGAAATCCGAACATCCTGCTGCTTGACGAGCCGACGAACCATTTGGATATCGAATCCATCAATTGGCTGGAGAATTTCCTGGCCAAATTCGAAGGGACGGTCATTGTTGTATCCCATGACCGCCATTTTTTGAATCAGGTATGTACGCATATTGCCGACATCGATTTCGGTAAAATCCAGCTTTATGTCGGTAACTACGATTTCTGGTACGAATCGAGTCAGCTTGCCTTGAAGCTTGTCAGAGAGCAGAACAAGAAGACGGAAGAGAAGCGCAAGGAGCTTGAGGAGTTCATTCGTCGTTTTAGCGCAAACGCGTCCAAATCGAAGCAGGCGACCTCCCGTAAGAAAATGCTTGAGAAGCTGCAGCTCGAGGATATTAAACCGTCCACAAGGAAGTACCCGTTCATCAAATTCACGCCGGAGCGTGAAGCGGGCAAGCAGCTGCTTACCGTTGATCGGATCAATAAAACGATCGACGGGCAGCAGGTGTTGAACAATATCAGCTTTACGGTCAATAAAGGCGATAAGATCGCTTTCGTTGGACCGAACGGCATTGCCAAGACCACGCTCTTCCAAATTCTGATGGGCGAAATTGAAGCGGATTCGGGCGAATTCAGCTGGGGCATAACGACTTCGCAAGCGTATTTCCCGAAAGACAACTCCGCTTATTTCGATACGGACTTGAACCTGGTCGATTGGCTGCGCCAATACTCCAAGGAGCAGGATGAATCGTACATCCGCGGGTTCCTTGGACGCATGCTGTTCTCCGGCGAAGAAGCATTAAAGAAGGCGAGCGTGCTGTCCGGGGGCGAGAAGGTGCGCTGCATGCTTTCCAAAATGATGATGAGCGGCGGCAATGTGCTGATTCTGGATGAGCCGACAAACCACTTGGATCTGGAATCTATCACGGCGCTCAACAACGGATTAATCGACTTCGACGGAACGATTCTTTTCGTTTCTCATGACCATCAATTCGTGCAAACCATTGCCAACCGGATTATCGAAATTACTCCGAACGGTTTGATCGACAAGAGCATCACATATGATGAATACTTGGAGAATGAAGAGATCAAGAAGCAGCGTGAAGCGCTGTACGCATAACGGAAACAGGAAAAAGGATGAGCTGCCGCCGATCAAGCGGTGCTCATCCTTCTTTCCCATACGGCTGCGGAGCGCAAGACTAGCTCCCGCCGGTACGGCGCCTTTGGTTGTTTGGCTTTTTATTGTTCTGGCTGCGCATGACCGCATCGCTGCCTGCCCGCTGTTGGGCGTTTGCCCTGGCTTCGTGCTGCCCTTGTTTTTTCTGCGCGAGCTTGTTTTTAATGGCATCAGCCAAGCTGATCTTGCGCGGCTCGTTTATGTTCGTGGAGTCTGACATCTTTCACACCTGCCCTTGTCATATATAGCTACATTCTAATAGATTAGTACACAAGGAAGCAACATGTAAAAAAGATGGGGGAGCAGACGATGCTGCCGGAATGGACCGAGAAGCAACTGTTGAAACGATCGGGCGGTAAAGCGGCGAAGCAGGATATTCGCTTTATCTATTTTTATACGCCACTGTGCGGGACTTGCAAGGTAGGCATGCGCATGCTTGAAGTCATCGCGGCCATGCACCCGGACATTCCTGTCGGCCTCTGCAATATCAACTATGCCCCGGGACTGGCTCACGGTTGGCAAATTGAGAGTGTCCCTTGTCTCGTCCGGATCGAGGACGGAAATCCCGCCGCGCTTCTGTACCGCCTGGGAAGCGTACAAGAGCTTCGCCTGTGGATGCTGGACGAGAGCGGCAAAGTAACCGATCGGTCTTGAAGATTTGAAGATCAATCCAACCTATCATCCTTCAAAAGGAGACGATCCTAAAATATGGAATCATTCGCTTATGAACCGGGCACGCGGGTCAGAGCTTCCTACAAAACCGGCGAATATATCGGTGAAGTGGTGGAGCAGACCTCCAACGCCAAAGCTGCGGTGAAAATTTTAGCTGTAGTCAAACATCCGACACAGGGCGATTTGCACACGAATATGGACCCCGACGTGGCGTTCTTTCATCAGAGGCGTGCGCTTGCATATCAGGAAATCGCGCTGATGCCGTTAAATACGGTTCGGCCTTATAGCGGCCCGGTGCCGGATTACAAAGAGTCACTGCACAGTGCCCTGCAGCGGCAGGAGGAAGAACTGCGGCGGATGATTCGCTGGGCCGAGCGCTGCCTCCATGAATTGGAGCTTTTGAAAGGAGAATATAATTAGGACGGAAGTGTGTCAGCTATGCTGTTTGTAGTCATCGGACTATGGTCGATCGGCCTGCTCCTGATCGTAACCGACCCGAAGCGGCAGACGACACGGTGGATCAGCAGCATCGCATTTACCGGAGGGTCCGGCGGAATGGCCGCCGTCATCGGGGATCAGCTTATACCTTATTTGGCCGGCCGCGGCTGGATGACGGAACTGCTGGCGGAGTTGCTTCCCATCGTGGAGACGGTTTGTTCGCGTATTTGTTACTACGGTTTGCCCTACACGTTCCTGATGTTTGCCGTCGTTTATTATCCGGGTTACTCGTTGTGGACCAAAAGACGCTATATCCCCTGGCTGCTTCTTGTTCCGGTTCTGCTCTCTTTGGCTTTCGAGCCGAAGCCGAACGAGCCTATTCCTTATAGTTACGTGACCCTATGGGCAGCTCCGTATATTTTAACTGGCATTGGGCTGCTTGTGGCAGCCACGCTGAAGGAACGCAATTCATTTCTACGGCGCAGCCGGATGATGACGACGGCGGCAGCGGCGCCTGCATTGTTTTTTGCGCTGTTTACGCTTTATTTGCTGCCGCATTTCTTTGAAACGTACGAATGGTGGCGTTACAATGCCTGGGCCATTGCGTTTACTTTAGCCGTCATCATCGTCTCCAGCTTCCGTTACGGATTTATGGGACTTCAGATCTCTATCCAAAACCAAAAGCTCGATTATACGCTTCGTGCGATCACCTCGGGAACATCCATTCTGAACCATGCGATCAAAAATGATGTGGGCAAAATCAGGCTGTTTGGCGATAAGATCAAATCGGAAGCCGTGTCCGGGCAGGCGGATTCTTCTCGGATCATTCAGGATGTTGAAGTCATTTTACAGGCATCGCAGCATATTTATGACATGATATATCGCATACATGGACAGACCCAAGAAGTAGAGCTTAAGCTTGAGGAGGTTCGTCCGGCGGAACTCATGCGGCAGTGCCTGCGCATGCTGTCGCCGGAGCTTGCGGGCATTGAAGTGATTGAACAATATACGTATAACGGCATCATGTCGGCTGACCGGGTGCTGCTTGCAGAGGTTTGGACGAACGTGCTGACCAATGCGATGGAAGCGATGCCCGGCGGCGGACGGTTAACGGTCAGATTGACGGAAACAAAGCGAAAAATCGTCGCGGAAATCAAGGATACCGGACCAGGCATGGAAAAACATCAGCTAAAACGGGTGTTCGATCCGTTTTACTCTACCAAAAAAGGGAAAAACATGAACTTCGGATTAGGTCTGTCATACTGTTATAATATAGTTCAAAAGCACAAAGGAACGATTAGCATTCACAGCAAACCGGGTCAAGGAACTAGTGTGTTCATGCAGTTTCCGAAACGGAAACCGCTTGCGGCGGAAAGGGAGTTGGGTTAAATGGAGCAGAGCGGGATTCGCGTCGTGATCGTAGAGGACGATCCTGACTGGCTGCGCGGGCTGCAAAGCTACCTGCAAAAGGAACCGGATATCAGGCTGGTCGGTCACGCTTCTTCCGGGAAAGCGGCGGTGGAGCTGCTGGAGAAGACGGAAGCGGACGTTGTTTTAATGGACATTATGATGTCTGATAGTCCGGAAGGGATTTGGGCTGCTGCGGAAATCGTCAAGTGCAGCGGCGCGCGCGTCATTATGCTTTCTTCCATGGAGGATAAGGAATTGATTTTCGACGCGTTCAAAGCCGGGGCCGTGGATTACATGGTCAAATCCAATTTCACCGAAATCCCGCAGGCCATTCGCAGCGCTTATGCCAACCGAAGCGCTATTCACCCCAGCGTAGCCGCACAAATGCGCGAAGAATTCCGGCGCCTCAAGCAGTTGGAAAAGGAGATGCGGGCCAAAGAACTGAAAAATTTGCTTACACCGACTGAAATTCAGGTGCTCGATTTGATCGATAAAGGGCACACCCAGACGCAAATCGCCGACAAATTTGTGATCTCCATACGAACCGTTAAGGTTCATGTCGGCAATATTCTTAAAAAGCTCGGGGGCAAAAGCAGTAAAGAAGCGGCGCAAAAGGCCAAGGATATGGGCATTTTGTAGTCCGTCTCAAGGAAGCGGCTGACGAGGGGAAAAGAGCCCGGAGGAAGCCGTTTTTTCAATTACCTTTTCCGCCCGGTATATGATATAGTAGGTACAGTTTGGATGCAACAACACGGCAAACGGAGGAAAACGCAAGTGATGAGTACAAATGATAAAATTCAAATCGGCATCATCGGTGCCGGAGGAATCGGAAATGTCCATCTTCAAGAGTTCGGTAAAGTTTCCGAAGCGCAGATCGTCGCGGTCACGGACGCTTACCAGCCTATGGCGATCGAACGGGCCAAGCAATACAACATTCCGAAAATTTATAATACATATCAGGAACTGCTGCAGGATTCCAGCATCGATGCGGTAATTATCGCCGTACCGAATGAGTCTCATGCTCCGATAGCTATCGATGCCCTGCAAGCCGGCAAACATGTGCTGCTGGAGAAGCCTATGGCGATTAACGCCGCTTCGGCTAAAGAAATCATGAAGACGTACCTCAAGTCCGGCAAAGTGCTGATGATGTCCCATCAAATGCGTTGGGATTCGTTAAATATGCAGGTGAAAGAGCAAATTGACAAGGGCGCATTGGGAAACATCTACAATGTCAAAGCGGGCTGGATGCGCCGCAAAGGCATTCCAGGCTGGGGCACATGGTTTACCCGGATGCACAAAGCAGGCGGCGGACCGCTGATTGATTTGGGCGTTCATATGCTGGATCTGTCGCTCCATTTCATGGGCAGTCCGAAGCCGGTCTCCGTGTTCGGTACGACTTATGCGGAGTTTGGACCGAAGAAGAGAGGCATCGGCACCTGGGGCAAGCCGGACTGGGACGGCTTCTATGATGTGGAGGACTTGGCTACGGCCTTGATCAAGCTGGACAACGGCAGCACGCAGACACTGGACGTAAGCTGGGCGGCGCACACGACTTTCCAGGATAACGGCCCGTACATTTATTTAATGGGTTCGGAAGGCGGAGCCTCACTGCGCGGCGGCAAGGGCGTACTGCATAGCGAGCTCTTTGACCGTACCGCCGATGTCGAACTGACGGCGCCGCAGGATGACGAAGGTCCAAGAGTCAGGATGAGCCGTCATTTTATTGAATCCATCCGCAATAACCGCGAGCCGATCGCCTCAGCGATGTCAGGGTTAACGAACAGCCTGGTGCTGGAAGCCATCTATGAATCGTCGCGCACGGGCAATGTCATTACTTTGGACTGGAATCTGGATTAATGACTCATGAGTGAACTGATGGAGCTTCATTTACAACTATTCAGCCTGATCGGTACGATTGCGTTTGCCATTTCTGGCGCGGTAGTAGCCATGGAAGAGGAGTACGACATGCTTGGCGTATTCGTTTTGGCTTTTGTGACGGCTTTTGGCGGCGGCGTCGTCCGCAATGTGCTGATCGGAATTCCGGTTACGACGTTATGGAACCAGGGCTTTTTTTTAAAAATCGCGTTATTTGCCGCATTTCTCGTTTTTATCGTGCCTGTAAGCTGGATCCGGCGATGGAAAACCTGGGAGTCGCTTTTCGATGCCATCGGCTTGGCTGCGTTTTCCATTCAGGGCGCTTTGTATGCGACGCAGATGAATGTGCCTCTCAGCGCCGTCATTGTGGCTGCGATGCTGACCGGAATCGGAGGGGGCATCATTCGCGATGTGCTGGCCGGCCGGAAGCCGCTGGTGCTGCGCGATGAGATCTATGCCGTATGGGGCATGCTTGCCGGTCTTGTCATTGGTATGGGATGGTTTCAAGGCTCCTGGCCTTTGTTATTTTTGTTCGCGCTCATTGTCACCTTACGCATGCTTTCGGTGACTTTCAAATGGCGGCTGCCCCGGCGCTCGCTGCGGCTTTCGCCGGAACGATGGGATGATAAGATTTCATAAAGCGTAAAGGAGCTTGGATTCAATATGACTTTGGGCGGATCTTGGACGGAGTGGAAACGTGTGCCTTCCCAAGTGCTTGGAGAGCGCTTGAAGACCGTTCGTTCCTTAAAAGAGCTTGAACATGAAATGTATGAAATTGCAAAAGATAAAGAAACCGGAGAGCATTATTTGCACTATGCTTATCTGCACCGGAATTTCAAAGCCGTCGGGCCGGATTCGGGGCAGGAAGAAGTTTTTCATCAATTGATGCCCCTCACCAGCGATGATGTGCTCGGTCTGTTGTTTGGAGAGCAGCCGTACGATTATCCCAACCATTGGGATAAACCTTTTTTGAGGAATGGACCGGAGGGCGATTATGTTTGGTTTGATCCCTCTTATGCCGCGGAAGAAGAGGAGCATGAGGCGCTGGGACTGGAGATCGCGCAGCAGCTCGCCAAATTCAAGGCGGAGGGGGATCTTTCTGAGGATAGCGTGCGGAAGCTTCTGGACAAGCTGAATAAGGATGACGGAGAAAAAAAGGAATAATGCGCATATTTTCCGGACAGTGATTCATCCTAAGCGTGAGTCGATCAAGACAAGCAACAGGAGGGACGATCGAAGGATGAACATAAGCATAAACCGGAAGCGCCCGTTATTCCTTTTCTCCGCGGCAGTCTGTTTGCTGCTTCTCGGCGCGTGTGCAGGAAACAAGCCCGAGGCCAGCCGTCCTGGAGGAGGCATGGAGGATTACCGCCAGCAGGCGCTCTTCGACCGGGATTCGCGAAACAACGAGGACCCGTCCCTCGGTGTAAAGCAGCGCTGGGTGGATGAGCAGCAGAATCGTAAGGGTACGGAGTACAGCGGACGTGAGCAGCTCGATATGACCAACCCTCATTTGACGAATACGGCCGGTTTCGACCCGCAGTTGGCGGAGAGGGTGAAAAGCTTGCCCGGAATTCAGGAAGCGCAGGTGCTGCTTACCGAAGTGAACGGTTATGTAGCGGTCGTCATGGAAGGCCATAATCCGGATTCAGAAGCTTCGCCCGACATGATGAAATACCGGATTACACCTGCAGGCGGCGTAGGCATATTTGCTTCAGAGCGAGGTCCGAACCAGTATTCCTGGACGGAGAACGGCGGCTTATCGACAAGCTTGTCGGATGAAATCCGAAAGCTGGTGCTGCAGCATGCCCCGACAAATATTGATCAGGTATACGTGTCGGCCAATCCGAATTTCGTGCAGCGGATCCGCCTATACGCCAAAGAGGAGCAAGAGCGCGGCACGTTTACGGATTATATGAACGAGTTTAATACGATGGTTCAATATGTATTTCCAGACGATACGAATACAAGGAAATGACAAAAAACTCCTGTGTCGGGTAATCCAACCGGTAACAGGAGTTTTTAATATCCGAATGGCGATATGTGATCGGCATACATAAAAAACTTTTAATATCAACAGGATGGAAACGGGGTCACTTGACCCACGTTTCTCCCCACTTCTGCACGGCATCCATTACCGGCTCCAACGCTTTTCCCTTTTCCGTCAGCTGATATTCGATTCTTACCGGTGTCTCCGGATAAACATTTCGGCTGATCAGGCCGGCCGCCTCCAGCTCCTTGAACCGCTCTGCAAGCATCCGGTCGCTCATGCCGGGGATCATCTCGGAGATATCCTTGAAACGGCATGGTCCTTCGAGCAGAGCGCGGATAATCAGACCGCTCCAGCGCTTTCCGAGTATTTCGAAAGCGGCTTCGAATTTAGGGCAAAGTTGCTGCCTGGCACATACAGGTTGCGAGTTTTCTGTCATCGTCTTCACCTCTTCTTGGTTCTATTTTAACATAATTAACTTGACAATTGTAAGGTTGTTAAAATATAATCTTAAGCTTTTATGTGCCGGCTTTCTAAAATTTTCTTGAAAAATCATTTCAAGTACAGTATAACTGCGTTAGGCATTAAAATGATAAGATTTTGGGAGGAACGATTACATGTATGGTGCACCGTTATCTGGACAAGCCAAAAAAATGCTGCTGCTCGGTTCGGGCGAGCTGGGGAAAGAGGTAGTGATCGAAGCGCAGCGGCTTGGTGTAGAAACGATTGCCGTGGACCGGTATGCCAATGCTCCGGCGATGCAGGCGGCTCATCGGTCTTATGTTATAAACATGCTGGACGGCGAAGAGCTGCGGCGGGTCATCGAGCAGGAGAAGCCGGATCTGATCGTTCCTGAGATCGAGGCGATCGCGACCCCGACGCTGGTGGATTTGGAACGGGAAGGATACAAGGTTGTGCCAACGGCAACGGCGGCCAGACTCACGATGGACCGCGAAGGAATCCGCAGACTTGCAGCGGAACAGCTTGGCCTGCCTACGGCCAAATTTGCCTTTGCCGACAATTTGGAACAGCTGCGAGCCGCAGTCGCTCAAATCGGCACTCCATGCGTCATTAAACCGATCATGAGCTCCTCGGGGAAAGGACAAAGCATTTGCCGCACTCCGGATGATGTAGAAGCCTCATGGAATGCCGCGATGGAAGGGGGGCGTGCCAAAAAAACGCGTGTCATCGTGGAGGAATTTATCCATTTTGATTCGGAGATTACCCTGCTCACGGTTCGTTCGGTGTCCGGTACGACGTACTGTGCGCCTATAGGGCACATTCAAAAGGATGGCGATTACATCGAATCCTGGCAGCCGCATGCCATGAGCGAAGCGCAGATCCGGGAAGCGCAGCATATAGCAAAATCGATTACCGATGCGCTGGGCGGGGCAGGGATTTATGGTGTCGAGCTGTTCCTGGCTCCGGATCGTGTCTATTTCAGTGAAGTAAGTCCGCGTCCTCACGATACAGGGATGGTTACCATGGTAACGCAGGATTTGTCTGAGTTTGCGCTGCACGTCCGGGCGATTCTCGGTTTTCCTGTTCCGACGATTCGTCTTCTGACGCCAGGAGCCTCCTATACTTTGAAGGCGGATAGGGAGACGGAAACATTCCGGATCGGAGGGCTTGAGGAAGCCCTGGCGGTTCCGAATTCGCAAGTGCGGATATTTGGGAAACCGGAGACAAAGAAAGGCCGCCGTATGGCCGTGGCGCTCAGTTCGGCCGATACCGTTGAACAGGCGCGGAAGCAGGCTAAGGAGTCGGCATCGAGCCTGAGGATCGAATACCAGTGAAGGGCCTTTTCATGTGAATGACAGGGCAGGTCGCTTGACGGAGAGTGTTAAAAAACGATATGATTCATATTGCAAACGGATTGCCGCTTTAATACATAAAGGAAAGAGGTGCTGAAGATGGCATATAATCCTCAAGTCGTTGATGCCAAAATCGTCAGTCACAATTCGAAGAACGGGTTATTCGAAATCGTAGCTCAACTCAAGGACCGGACGGTTTGCCGTCTTATTTACGAACAAGACGTTTCCGGAGGCGCGAAGGTTACTCATATTAACCGTCTGCTCAAAGAGCCTTGCCCGATTTGCCGTAAAGATTATTTGTGCAACTGCATGGGGCGTTTTAAAGAGGATATTTCCTCGCAAGCGTTGAATTTGACAGGCATGCCATAAGTACTTCATGCCGTCCGCAGACCGTTTGCGGCAGCACCCGTACAAACCATTACCGGACTATATAAACCCATGAGCGCATAGGCTTATGGGTTTTAGTTGTCTGAGCCGCCTTGCGCATCAACGAGAAAGGCGGCTTTTCTCTTTGAGACGTCGGTAAAGAGCTTTTTCTTTTAAGAGCAATTATGGTAAAATAGAGGGATAAACAAATCAGGAAGGACGGGGTTCGATGCGAATCGGTGTCGTCTCGGACACACACATGTTCAGAAGGTCCCAATCACTGCCTCAAGATTTGGTAGAAGGTCTTCGGGGAGTGGACATGATCCTTCATACGGGCGACTGGATTGATGAAGAGGTGGTTGATCTCTTCGCAGACCTGGCTCCGATAGACGGCGTTGCCGGTAACAATGACGGACCCGCAATCGTCCGCAGATTCGGCCGCCGAAAGGTGCTGGAGCTGGCGGGTTACCGTGTTGGCTTGATTCATGGCGATGGAGGTCGTTCAACCCCGGATACGGCTTTTCAAGCTTTTTGCGATGCGGATGGTAAGGGGACCGTTGATATTATTCTGTTCGGACATTCGCATACGCCCTATTTGGAAAGAAAAGACGGAATACTACTGTTCAATCCCGGTTCGCCGACCGATAAACGCCGGCAGCCCCGTTATTCCTTTGGCATTCTTCGCCTTGGCGCGGATGTGGAAGCCGAACATCATTATTACGATCATAAATAAAGAAATGAAAGGAAGCGGAACACATGGCACATTGGAAAGAGATTACGACGAACGAGGAATGGAACACCATTTTTGAAGGTACCACTTCGAAGCCGGTTGTGGTGCTGAAGCACAGCACGGCTTGTCCGGTCAGCGCCAACGCTTTGGAGGAATTTGAAGGCTATCTGAGCAAAAACCCGAATACCGATGTCGATTACATCCTTGTCAAAGTGATTGAATCCCGTCCGGTATCCAATCAAATCGCTGAGGATACGGGGATCAAGCATGCGTCTCCGCAAATTTTATATATCAAAAATAAAGAAACGGTCTGGAACACCTCCCATTGGTCTATCACCAAGCAGCATATGAGTGCCGTTCTGAATTAATGCGCACCGAAACAAGCAAAGGAGAGGGATCGAATGAGTGTGAAGCCGTTTTCGTTTTTTTCAGGCGCGTTGTACTCGAGAAAAGTTTGTCATGTCTACCTTCCTGCAAGCTACGAGCAGTCCGAGGAAACGCGGTATCCCGTTATTTATTTGCTTCATGGGCTGAATGGCGATGAAACCAGCTGGATCGTCAAGGGGAATGCGGAAGCTACGCTTGATGATATGATCTCCTCCGGAGCGCTCCGGGAAAGCATCGTCGTGATGATTAGCGACGGTGGATACGGGCACGGAACGTTCTATGTAAACTGGTATGACGGCAGCGGACGGTTCGAGGATTATGTGCTGTACGACGTGATTCCCGCCATCGACCGGGAGTTTCGGACCATCGCTGACCGTACGCAAAGAGCGGTGTGCGGATTATCCATGGGCGGTTACGGCGCTTTCGTGCTCGCGCTGCGAAATCCGGACGTATTCGGTGCGGCAGCCAGCATATCCGGGGCGCTCATGTCTGCGAATTTGATGACCGAGCAAATGCTTCGTTCCGAGGTTGTCCGGATGACCGGTCCGGTGCATGGGCCCTACGTAAAGGAGCTTGACCTGCACGTGCTTGCATCGCGGCGCGTCCGGGAGAAAAATCGGCCGGCGCTGCATTTTAACTGCGGCTTTTCCGATTACTTATATCCTTTGAACTCTGCTTACAAGGCGCTGCTGGATCAGCTTGGATATGAGCATGAGTATATGGAGTTTGAGGGAGATCACAATTGGGACTATTTCGGAGGGCATTTGCCTGAAGCGCTGAGCTTCATCGAACGAAGCTTTCCTTCAACCCAAACCTGATCCTCAAACAGAAAGCCCGCTGCCTGGAACTCTGGCTGGTTCCCAGGCAAGCGGGCCTTTTTTTGTTTTTTTGAGCGAGGTGTGATTCCCGGACCGGGTAGGCCCCTTCGGGTTCTTCTTGATCCAGGGGATGAGATCCATCGGAGAACCGGCGGGATACCGCCCTGAGAAACTTACGCTTTTTTGGCGGGGAGGGCTTCGGATAAACGGTGCATAAACTCCAAGAACTGTTGTCTTTCAGCTTCGCTGAACTGCTCGAACGGTTCGGATAAGGTTTGCGCCCACAACGCTTTGGTTTGGCGAATCACACGTTTGCCTTCCTCCGTCAGCTTCACCCATCTCACGCGGGCATCCGGCTCGCTGCTTTCCCGGTAGGCCAAACCCGCTTATTCGAGACGGTCCACTGCGACATCGTACTGGAGCGAACGTCCAGATGACCGGCCAACTGCCCGATCGTTTAGGCTCCGTTCCGGTAAAGATTTCGCATCAGCAGCCATTGTACACGGGTCAGGGAGGTTTCCTGCTGATCGAACGTTTGGGAGCGTCAATGGCGGTTTATGGTTTGCAAATACATGACAAAATGCTCGAGCGCTTCTTTGGATTCCATCTTTTCACCTCATCTGTATGATATGGCGGAACGAAATCATGCAGCAAGAACGATTCGTCTTGACTTTTCTTTGTTCGAGCTTACATTTTGATATATAATGAGTCTCATAGCAAATTTTACGATTGAGCGGAGGAAAAGCATGAAAGTGGCCATTGCAGGGGGAACAGGCTTTATAGGAAAACACCTGACCCAATATTTTTTAGATAAAAAGACAACCGTCTTACTCATCTCCAGGCAAAAGCACAAATCCGAGCATCCGCTAATCCGCAATATCACATGGGAAGAACTGGAAAAAAGCGTAAAACCTATCGATGGGGTCGATGCGATCGTCAATTTGGCGGGTGAAACCATTAACCAACGGTGGACGCCAAAGGCCAAGGAGCGCATCTTGCAATCGCGGTTGGATTCCGTCGAGCGGGTACGAAGCATCATCGAACGTATGGAAAACAAACCGGTGCTGATCAATGCCTCGGCCGTAGGGATCTATGGCAGCTCGGAAAATGCCAGCTTTACGGAAGACAGCGATCTTAACGTAAATGATTTCCTGTCCAATGTTGCGGATAAATGGGAAGCTGCGGCGGAGTTGATTCCGGATATTCGCGTTGTTCTTCTGCGGATCGGAGTGGTGCTCGCCAAGGACGGAGGGGCATTTCCGAAAATGAGCCTCCCTTTCAAGTTCGGCTTAGGCGGCCGTATCGGCAGCGGCAAGCAGCTGCTGTCCTGGATTCATATTCGTGATCTCGTCCGACTGATCGAATTCTGTATTGAAAAGGAAGACATCGAAGGACCGGTGAATGCCACGGCGCCGCAGCCTGTTACCAATGACGAGTTCGGAAGACAGCTGGCCAAATTCATGAATAAGCCGTATGGATTTCCGCTTCCTTCCTTCGTGTTGAAGCTCATGTTTGGAGAAATGTCGATGCTGCTGCTGGAAGGACAAAGGGTTATTCCGGATGTGGCGATTAACCAAGGGTTTCAATTTCATTTCCCGGTGCTTGAGATGGCGTTAAAGGATCTGTTGGATCCAGAGATCAAGGCGGTGAAGTAAAGGATTATGATTGCTTATGGGAGTACAGAGCTGAAAGAGCTGCGATTTGAGCGGATGGAAGCCCGCATCGAACCGAGAGATGAGCAATGGATCGATGTCGAGGTGCGCTTCCGGTTGGCCGACGGAGCAGTGCCGCCGGAAGGAATTGAAGAGCTCAGCGCATTGCTCATTTGTACGCATGACGGCGAGATCTTTGATATCGTGCCACAGGACGAAGGGCGGGATTGCGAGTTTCGCTTCACGGAATCGGAGAAGCAGCAGCTTAGGTCGTTCTATGAGCGGGAGGTAAGGCATCAGATCGGTTAAGCGGATCGGGGATGAAGGCGTTTGGACCAAGTAAAAAGGGTTGTCATTGAGCTGACAACCCTTTTTTTCATCCTGCATTGGAGAGAAATTCGTGCTCTGCCGCTATTCCTGTTTTTTCTGCAGTGCGGCCCTGAACGCTTCTTCGAGGCTGGAGGTCAGCTCCACATTGTCACTATACTGCTTGGCTAACTGCGCTTGCTGGCGCTTCGCCGCGCGCCCGCCTTTGCTGCCCGATTCGCCAAGCATCTCTATAACGTTGCATGGACGGCACTGGGCATATTTGCCCGCTTTCCCCATATGAATTTCCATCTTTTTGCGGCATTGAGGGCAGCGTTTATTGGATAACGGCACCTCGGCTGCGCGCTTGTAAGAGCATTCCCGGCTGCTGCAAACCAGCATCTTTCCGCGTTTGCCCTTGATCTCCTGGAGCGGGTTGCCGCAATCAGGACAGCGGGAGCTCGTCAAATTGTGAGGCTTGTATTCCGCTGCGCTTGCTTTAACCTGATTCACGATGGCTTGCGTTTGTTTACGGATGCTTTCCATGAAGGCATCGGCGTCGCCTTTTCCTTTGGATATCCGCTCCAGTTCCTGCTCCCATGCGGCAGTAAGCTCATGGGAGCGAAGCTCGGGCACGACAAGCTCGATCAATTGAACGCCTTTGCCGGTAGGCTGCAGCGTGTTCATCCGCCGTTCGATCGTATCGGTCTGCAGAAGCTTCTCTATAATGTCCGCCCGTGTGGCCGGTGTCCCGAGGTTGTGCTTCTCCATGTGCGACAGCAAAGCTGCTTCCGTATAACGGCTTGGCGGTTTGGTCGTCTGCTTCTGTAAGCTCAGCCGGATCTCTTTCAGTTCCAGGCCTTCTTGAAGCGGTGGAAGCGATTGGCGGGAAGAAGTGTCATCCTCCGCAGCATCTTCCACTTCATCGTCAGCAGCCATTGAATCGGCTTCATACAGCGTTTTCCAGCCCGCTTCACGTGTAATCCGGCCCTTGGCATGAAAGCTTTCACCGCCGATATCAACGGTAACGGACGTTTCGTCATACCGGAAGGTAGGGTAAAACAGCGCGATAAACCGGCGTACGATCATATCATAAAGCTTTCGCTCATCTGCGGTCAAGCTTTGCAGCTGCGGGCGCTCGTCGGTAGGGATGATCGCATGGTGGTCGGATACTTTGCTGTCGTCTACTATGCGCTTCGTTACCGGCAGCGGCTTGTTCCCCAGCGGTTTGACCCAGGCAGCGTAAGGCGGTAGCTGCAGCGCCTTAAGCCGATCCGGCAGCGTGGATACCATATCCGATGAAAGGTACCGGGAATCGGTTCTCGGGTAGGTGACCAGCTTGTGCTGCTCGTACAGCCGCTGCAGCACATTCGATGTCTGCTTGGCCGTAAATCCGAATCTCTTGTTCGCATCACGCTGCAGTTCCGTCAAATCGTAAGCGAGCGGATGGGGCTCGGTTTTCTCCGTTACCTTCAACCGGGATATTTTGGCGGAACGAACGGTGTTCAGACGATTCAGCAGCGCGTCGGCCGCCGATTTGTCGAACAGGCGCCCGTCCGGCTGCGATTGGCTTCGCCACACGGCTTGGAATGAGCCGAACTGTGCGCGCAGCATCCAATAATCTTTGGCCTGGAACGCTTTAATCTGCCGTTCGCGATCCATCAGAGCCGCCAGCGTAGGCGTTTGCACCCGTCCGGCGGCCAGCTGTGCGTTATGCTTGCAGGTTAATGCGCGCGTAATATTGAGTCCGATCAGCCAATCGGCTTCCGCGCGGCATACCGCAGAACGGTAGAGCGGATCGTAGGAGGGACCCGGCTTGAGCGAAGCGAATCCTTCGCGGATAGCCTTATCCGTCTGCGACGAGATCCAGAGCCGCTTGAACGGTTTTCTCCAGCGGATCATCTCCATGATCCATCGGGCCACCAATTCGCCCTCGCGCCCTGCGTCTGTAGCAATGATCAGCTCTTTCAGATCGCTGCGGCCGGCCAATTGGGCGATGGCTTTGAATTGAGGCGCCGTCTCCCGAATGACCTTCAGCTTCATGCGCTTCGGAAGCAGCGGAAGATCTTCAAGGTTCCAGCTTTTGTACTTTGGGTCGTATTCCTCCGGCTCGGCAAGCGTGACCAAATGTCCCAATGCCCAAGTGACTACATAGGAGGGACCTTCTATATAGTGCTTATGCTTCTGTGTACAGCCGAGCACACGGGCGATTTCTTTGGCCACGCTCGGCTTCTCCGCAAGAACTAATGATTTCATACATGCTCCTTTCCGTTATCCGCTCACAAAAAACTGCCTTCCTCGAATCCTCAGTATACAACAGTTGTTCCCTCCGATAAAGCCTGCGGAATTTCGTCGGATCATGTCAAACTGTTCATGAACCATGGATGAAATAGCTGACGCTTGGATTTTCGGCCAGTTGTGGCGGTACTCCCTGGAAATGAGAGTTCACTTGAAAGACACATCGTAGTTTTCTGCCGCTGATGATGGTATAATGATCGAACAAACGCCACCACCTGGAAGTGAGTGAATCCGGCTGCATGAATGTGAAGGAACTATTCGGAAATATGGACATTCATTTGTTCGACCAGCTGCTCAAAGGCCGGATCGTCCCGGGCATGCGCATTCTTGATGCGGGCTGCGGAGAGGGACGCAATCTGGTCTATTTCCTGCAGGAAGACTATGACGTATTCGCCGTGGACCGGTCGGAGCAGGCGATTCGCAAGGTTCGCGAGCTGGCCCTGGAACTGAATAACGAGCTGCCGGCGGATCAGTTTCGTGTGGAATCGGTAGAGAAGCTGAGTTTCGCCAACGGTACGTTTGATGTCGTGATTTCCTGTGCCGTGCTGCATTTTGCGGAAGACGAACGTCACTTCCAGCGGATGGTCTCGGAGATGTGGCGTGTGCTCAAACCGGGCGGTTTATTTTTTGCGCGTCTGGCCTCCACGATCGGAATGGAGAATCAGGTCCGTCCGCTCGGTGGGAATCGCTTTGAGCTGCCCGACGGCAGCGAAAGGTATCTGGTAGACGCCGGAGCGCTTCACCGCATGGCGGAGAAATTGCACGGCCAGTTCGTGGATCCGATCAAGACCGTACAGGTGGAAGGGCAGCGATCCATGACCGTCTGGTGCATGAAAAAACCGCACATATTGTTTTTCGACCCGATTCAGGATATTCTTGAAGGAACAACAGAAGAGGAGCCCGGTTCAGACGGGTCCATAATGGACATAACGGAAAGGAGAACAACATGAAATTAAGAGTATCGGCAGTTCAATATCACCTGCATACCATTAACAGCTTTGAGGAGTTTGCCTCCCAAGTGACTCATTATGTCAAAACCGCAGAGGAATTCGAATCGGATTTCGTATTGTTCCCCGAGCTGTTCACAACGCAATTGATGTCGATCGGCAAAGACGGAAGCAAAAAGGCGCTTTCGATCGAAGAGCTGCCTTCATATACGGAGAAGTACATGGAATTGTTCAAGTCTTTAGCGGCGGAAACCGGGATGCATATCATCGGGGGAACGCATATCATCGAAGAGCAGGGCAAGCTGTTCAATACGGCGTTTCTATTTTATCCCGATGGCAAGGTAGGGGAGCAGCGGAAACTGCATATTACCCCTACAGAAGTGAAAGAATGGAATATGCAGGCCGGAGACGGAATTCACGTTTTTGATACCGATAAAGGCCGCATCGCGATGCTGATTTGCTATGATATGGAGTTCCCGGAAATTGTCCGGATGGCCAAAGCGCGCGGAGCGGACGTTCTGTTCTGTCCTTCCTGCACGGATGACCGGCACGGCTTTCACCGGGTGCGGTATACTTGTCATGCGCGTACGATTGAGAATCAGGTGTACGTTGTCACAACGGGTACTGTCGGGTCGCTGCCGACGGTTGATTTTATGCGCGGCAATTACGGACAGGCGGCGATCATTACGCCTAATGACGTTCCTTTTCCGCCGGGCGGCATCATGACGGCTGGTGAAATCAATGCCGATATGGTCATTACCGGAGATCTCGATCTGACATTATTGTACGAGGTTCGGGAGAAAGGTTCCGTCACGACGTGGAGAGACCGCCGGACGGACTTGTATACGGATTGGAGTTAAAGGCTAGGGAGGAGCGGTAAGATGGCTTTTTACCGTAAGGAACTTTACGTGTTTGAACAGGATCGTTCCGTCAAGGCAACGATCCGCTCCTATACGGAGAATGATTTTGAAGGCTTGATCCGGATTCAACAGGAAAGCTTCCCGCCGCCTTTTCCTTCGGAGCTGTGGTGGAACGAAGAACAGTTGAGCAACCACGTGAGGTTATTTCCCGAGGGTGCGCTTTGTGTGGAAATCGAGGGGGAATTGGCCGCTTCGATAACCGGGCTGCGGGTGAATTTCGATCCCGCTCACGCGGACCATACATGGGAGGAAATGACGGACGGCGGTTATATCCGCAATCATGATCCCAATGGAAACACATTGTATATCGTCGATATTTCGGCCCGGCCTGCATACAGGAAGCTGGGACTTGGCAAATGGTTGATGATGTCGATGTACGAGGTTGTCGTGCAGCTCAAGCTGGTACGGCTGCTTGGCGGCGGCCGTCTTCCCGGCTATCACAAGTATGCGGATTCGATGCCGGCAGAGGTGTATGTGCGCCATGTGCTTGACGGGAAGCTGAAGGACCCGGTGATGACATTTCTGCTGCGCTGCGGCCGTACGCCGGTCAAGCTGGTGGAAAACTATCTGGAAGACGAAGAGTCCCATAATTATGCGATGCTGATGGAATGGCGGAATCCGTTTATACAGCAGCGCGGATAATGAGGTTTAGAGCTCCCCAAATTGGTTACAATGATCAATTGTACAAGTAACCGTTAGGAGGGAGCTTTTTTGAATTTTAAAGCGTATATTGCTGCAGCGGCCATAGCATTGCTATTGATGCTGGTCGGCTGTCAAGCAGATCCTCGTGCATGGTTCGGCGCAGGCGGCGAACCAAAGGATCAACAACACGAAATGAATGACAGCGAGGCGGTCATGGCTCAAGAAACCAAGGATGAGGTCCATGTGCAACTGATCGGTCTTGAAGGCAAACCGATTGGCCAAGCCAGGCTTACTCAGGTGAGCGAAGGGGTTCGTATTGAGCTGGAATCGGAGCATTTGACACCGGGCCAGCACGGTTTTCACGTTCATGAGAACGGCAAATGCGAGGCGCCGGATTTCAAATCGGCAGGAGGTCATTTCAACCCGCAAGGACACCAGCACGGTATGGGAAACGCTCAAGGCTCGCATGCCGGTGATCTTCCGAATCTGGAAGCGAATCCGGAAGGCAAGGTGAAATTCGAATATGTCGCAAAGCAGCTGACGCTGGTGCCGGATCAGCCGAACTCGCTGCTGAAATCCGGAGGGACTTCCTTGATCATTCATGAAAAGGCGGACGACAATAGGACTGAACCGGCTGGAAATGCAGGCGCCCGGATTGCTTGCGGCGTTATCCGATAGCGCCGGCAGAACAATCGGGGGCAATGACGAAGGCGGAGCGGGATCCGGACTAAGGTACGGGAAATCTTGGAGTAAACGGGTATACGGATTGAAAGGGGCTGCTCATAAAGCAGTCTTTTTTCGTGTGGATTAGACAAAAAACTGCTGCGGCAGGCTTTTTTATTGGATCTTCCCTCATCAGCGGGGTGTTGTAAAATTAAACTATTTCATTCATTTAATAGTATTTATTATTGATTTAGTAGTATAATCCGAATAGAAAGGCTCTCTTTCTTTCAATCGTTGAGTTTAAAATGGCACAAACCGGTGCGGGTGCATCGCTTGTGTGATGTCAATTTTCCCCATCGATTTGTAAGCGCGTTCATCAAACCCATTTATTTAAGCAGGTTATTTTTAACGGAGGGATCAATATGCAGATCAAAAAGACAATTGAAAAGGTACCCGGCGGACTGATGGTTGTCCCGCTGCTGTTCGGCGCTTTGTTAAATACCATTGATCAAATGCACATTCCATGGATTATGAATGCGCTTAAAGCGCTGGGGGTGGCCCCCAATGCTAAAGGATACTACGAGTTTATGAGAATCGGGGGATTTTCGGAAGCGCTGTTCACGACTGGAGCTTTGACGCTTATTGCTTTGTTCTTATTTTGCGCAGGCAGCCAGATGAATCTGAAAGTGGGCGGGAGATCTCTTAAAAAAGGAATCATTCTAACGCTAACGAAGTACGCGGTCGGAGTCGCTGTCGGTTTTGCATTAGGCTCCATGTTTGATCCGATGTCCGGATTGCTGGGGCTTTCAACGGTAGCGATTATCGGGGCCATGACTAATGGAAACGGGGGCATGTATGTCGCTTTGACCGGGCAATACGGGAATCGTTCAGATGTCGGTGCGGTATCTGTTCTTTCCCTTAACGACGGTCCGTTCTTCACTTTGATGGCCCTGGGGTTAATGGGGGCGAACTTCCCTGTGATCGCTTTTATTGCGGTTTTGCTGCCGATTGCGATCGGTATGATTCTCGGAAATCTCGATCCGGACATCAGGGAATTCTTGAAGCCGGGTGAAACCCTCCCTGTTCCGTTTTTTGCTTTTGCGTTAGGGGCAGGAATGAATTTAGCGAACTTCTTTAATCCGGAAGTTGTTGGCGCGGGGCTGCTTTTGGGAATAATGACAACCGTGTTAACAGGTGCAGGAATGGTTCTGGCGTTGAAATTATTCCGGGAGAAAAGCACTATCTCCGGTTGGGCAGAAGCAAGTACGGCCGGTAATGCTGCAGGAACTCCGGCCGCAATCGCAGCCGCAGCAGCCGTATCCGCATCCACAGGGGCGATGGCTCCGGAAATGGCTAAAGCCTATGCCGACCTTGTTCCCATTGCTACGGCTCAAATTTCAATAGCAACGCTGTCTACGGCTTTAATGTGTCCGCTTGCGGTCATTTTGTGGGATAAATATCAAAAAAGCAGGGGAATCGACGGACGTCTCGACGATATTTAATAGGCAGATCTACAGAGCCCCTTGGCGAACCAAGGGTTTCTTTATTCCATCCATCCCTGTTAAAATGAAATAGACAGATGTTCGAAAGCGAGGACGACTTGATGAAGACAACTCTTTTGTATGGGACGGAAGGCTTAACGATTGAGGTACCGGATCATTCGGTGATTGTAGAGCCTAAGCATTTAGATGGATTGAAGGATGAAAAGAAGGCCGTTCAGGACGCATTGAGGCATCCGATCGGAACACCGCCCCTTCGGGAAATGGTGAAAGAAACCGATACGGTAGCGATTGTCATCAGCGACATCACAAGACCTACACCGAATCACAAGCTGGTTCCGTGGCTGATAGAGGAGCTATCGCATGTCCCTCACCGAAATTTTGTCATTATTAACGGGACAGGTACGCATAGGGATCAGACGAGAGAAGAGTTTGTACAGATGTTAGGCGAGTGGGTCGTAGAAAATATCCGCATTGTGAACAATCGCTGTCATGATAAAGATGCCTTAGTGAATGTAGGAAGAAGCCAATTCGGGTGCGATGTATACCTGAACAAGGATTATGTACATGCCGATTTTCGCATCGTGACGGGTTTTATCGAGCCCCACTTTTTCGCCGGTTTTTCGGGCGGGCCGAAAGGGATCATGCCGGGGATTGCCGGGATTGAAACGATTCAAACCTTTCACAATGCCCGAATGATCGGTGACCCGTTAGCCACATGGGGGAATATGAAGAATAACCCGCTGCAGGATATGACCAGAGAAGTGAACCGGTTGTGCAAGCCTCATTTTATGCTCAATGTTACCCTGAACGGAAAGAAAGAGATAACCAATGTCTTTGCTGGAGAACTTTTCGAGGCCCATGATCAGGGATGCGCTTTCGCCAAAGAACATGCGATGATTCGTTGTCATGAGCGATTTGATGTGGTCATCACTTCGAATTCGGGATATCCTCTGGATCAGAACTTATACCAGGCTGTCAAAGGGATGAGCGCGGCTCATAAAATCGTTAAAAAGGGCGGTACGATCATCTCTGCCGCCGAATGCCGGGACGGATTGCCAAACCACGGAAATTATGCGGCTATCCTGCAAATGCGTAAAACGCCGCAAGAAATTTTAGAGATGATTAACGATGACAGCTTCCAAATGTTCGATCAGTGGCAAGTCCAAAAACAGGCTGTAATCCAGGTATGGGCCGATGTATATGTGTATTCCACGCTGCCGGATGAAGATGTTCGAAAAGCGATGTTTAAACCGACCGCTGACATTGAGCAAACGCTTGAAGAGCTGAAGCAAAAATACGGGCCAAACATGACGGTGGCTGTCCTGCCTTTAGGTCCATTGACGATCCCTTATGTGGAGGAAGGATGAAAACTCTTCTCGTAACGGGGTACCGTGCGCATGAGCTCGGTATCTTCGACCAGAAGCATAAAGGGATCGTATATATTAAAAAAGCGATTGAGGCCAGGATTGTCCCTCTTGTGGAAGAGGGATTGGAGTGGGTGCTTACTCCGGGGCAGTACGGCGTAGATTTGTGGGCATGCGAAGTCATCATCGGACTGAAAAAAAGGTATCCGCATTTAAAGCTTTCCATCGTATCGGCGTATCTTCATCCCGAGGAGAAGTGGAAAGAGGATAAACAAAATTACTACCGTGACATTCTAAAAGACGTTGATTACTATGGCGCGGTAAGTAAGCAGCCTTATCATGGCGTATGGCAGTTAAAGGCCAGAGACGACCTGCTGCTCAGAAAATCGGACGGTATTCTTCTTTTCTATGATGAAGACGCCGGAGAGGCAAGCCCGAAATACTTCAAACAAATAGCGCTTAGAAAGCAGGAAGAAGAGGGGTATCGTTATTTGAGCATCACCGCCGAAGATGTTCAAAGTATCGCGGATGAAGAACAGCGGAGCCTGCTCGATACCTATTAAAGCCGGAATGGACGGCTGGTCATGTCCGATTCCTCCTTTTGCCGGGAATAAGGGGATCGGCTTGCTTAGGGACAAATTTTAACAGATGGGTCATACTCCTGTCATAATTTTTGTGTACAATGAGCAGCATATGACACTTAAAGGAGGCATCGACTGATGACAACCCTGCAGCAAGCGCATCCGCCGCGTCATTTTTCCATACAAGAGATTTTGAAGGTACCCGGACTGGATATTTATCAGCAGATGGTCTGTGTGGTATTAAGCACTTATGTCAATATGGCCGCCACGGGCATTCCTTCGGTTGAAGAGATTGCCGCTCAAGGGCGAATGAGCACCAAGGAGGCGACCACCGCTCTGCAGCAGTTAGCTGAGCAGAAGGTGCTGCCGCATAAAGTATTCCGGGACATCGTAGGGGATTTTGGCGACAATCGGTTGTCATGGGCGGCAAAAGGCTTGCTGCTCTACCTCCAGGATCACCCGCGGGCAACCCTGCAGGAGCTAATGGACATCTCCGCGAATGATAAAGAAGCGATCCGTCAAGAATTGGAGAACCTGAGACGGTACGGTTATATTGACGAAGAGAACGAGGCTTTGATAGCCGATTTAAAAGAGGCGATCTAACGGTAATCCATTCGCATACACGTAAAAACAATCAAGACGTCTGGCCACAGGCGTCTTATTTTGTTGCCGCGGGGAGAAAAAGGGTGAATTTTCGAAAAGAGGCATGATGTGGTATGATAGAGGCTATAACACTCCGGGAGAAAGTGAATGGTTAAAAAACTGGGCTTAGCGGTTCTCTATCTGGGGATTGCTTATCTGATTTATATTTACGGGGAAGTCATTTTAGCATGGTTTCAGCATTCTACGAATATCGCATTGATAATGCTCATCGCCACTATCATGGCTTTATTTCCCGTTATTCCGTATCCCATAGTCGGAGGAGTGATCGGTGCTGCTTTTGGCCCTGTTCTTGGAGGGGTCGTTACGTGGATAGGCTCTGTTTCCGCTTCTATTCTGATGTTCTTGTTTATCCGCTACGGATATCAGGAATGGGGGGAAAGGGTGCTGCATCGCCATAACAGCCTGGGCAAAATCACAGTGCTTTTTGAAAAAAATGCGTTTGTGACGATCCTGTTTACCCGGTTGATTCCTTTTATACCCTCGATCATTATAAATGCCTATTCGGCTTTAAGCCGTGTATCGTTTGCCGCTTATGCCACAGCTTCGTCCATAGGCAAAATACCGTCCATGCTGTTATTTGCATGGATTGGAGACAGCTTGATGACGGGGCCCGAAAATATCGTAGTCACGATTGCGGTGTATAGTATTTTTCTTGCGGTTACTTTATCTGTCCATCAACGATGGAGAAAGAACAGGGCGCCGGAGATGCCTGATCAGGAAATGACATAGCTTCAAGTGCAGCAGTCCCAGAGAAAAAAACTGGGCTGCATTCAAAATTTTTGATACGATATGAACTGGACATGGCTGTTGATGTTCCATACATAACGCAAAACGAACTTAGGAGTGGCACTATGGAGAATGAAATTCAATTGGCTGTAGAAAAAATCGAGCAGCTTAATATTCGTAATCAAAGAGCGATGATGGAATTAATCAAACGAAGCTTGAAGATGAATGATGATGAGTTTAATAAAGAACTGCTGCTGGCCTACGCCCATCAAAATCCTGTTCATATTCTGGAAGTGGCGGTAGCTCTCCAATATGAAGAGATTATTAAAGCTCTGCCGGAAAAATTCAATTAACCAGACATGATCGATGATATGGACTACAAGAATGGATTAAGGATACTCCAAGCCGCCCGGCGGCAGTCGGATATCCTTATTTATTTTTCCGCGGAAGTGTCTTATCTTATATCTCATAGTGCTTGCTAAACAGTGATCACATTCTATAAACCGATGGGGAGAACTTGAATATGCACAATCTGCAGGGTGACAGCAAGGAAAGACTAAAGGAGGTAGATATCGTGCGCGGATTTGCCGTATTGGGCATCTGCGTGGTCAATATACCGGAGATGCTCGGCAATGGGGTCGCTTTTGAATCGGAGTATACCGGCTCCAATGCCTTATTCCGGCTCCTCTACGATATGTTTATCCAGACCAAGTTTTATTCGCTATTTGCTTTTTTATTCGGGTTGAGCTTTTATTTGTTCATGCGCAGTGCAGAGCGGCGGGGCTTCGCTGCCAAGAAAATGATGACCAGGAGGCTGCTGCTCCTTCTTATCGTCGGTATTGTCCATGGGGTCTTGATATGGTTCGGGGATGTGCTGCATGTCTACGCCATACTGGGGTTCATCCTTCTGCTTTTCTATAGAAGGAAGGAGAAGACCGTTCTGATCTGGAGCCTGAGTCTGCTTGTTCTCTCCGGGCTCATCACTGTCGCAACCACCTTGCTCGCCATTTTATTTGTTCCGGATGAGCTGAGCAAACCTATTTTTCAGACCGTTCCGGACCTGGCACAGCGCATCGGCTTTTTGCTTACCTACAGCACGTTGAATATATTCCTGAAAGGCCCTGAGATCGCAGGCTTGTTCCTGCTGGGTCTATATGCCGGCAAGAAGGGCTGGTTCGAGGGCAATGGGCTTTCGACGGACAGGCTGAAATGGATGCAGTGGATCTCGCTCTCCTTATCGATCCTCTTCTTTATTCCGATGGTATATTACTATGTTTCAGGATCCATTTATAATCCGAACTATGTTTACCATTATACGTTCTTGTCCGGCAAATCCATGGCCGTATTTTATTTTTGTACGCTGATGCGTCTGATTCGTCATCCCGGCGAACAAAGATTCAAAGGGTTGGGCGCGGTCGGCCGAATGGCTTTCACGAATTACCTGACGCAGTCCGTTATAACGATGCTTATTCTTTATGTGTTTTTGAGGCAGGACGGTTCATGGCCTCTGTGGATTTGTTTTATTTACTCCGTGCTTCTATTTTGGCTTCAAGCCTGGTGGAGCCGGGCTTGGCTTCGCCGCTACCGCATGGGGCCGCTGGAATGGGCATGGCGTGCAGGTACCTATGGGTATTTCCCGTCCCTTCGGGAGAAGCCGGCGGAGTTGAAGCAGGCCGAATAATTGTTTTATATCGGTTTTATAAGCGAATCAGAGGCGGCTCCTATGCTCATCGGGCCCAGGGACTGCCTTTGATTCTTACTTAGACTAGCGGGAAGATATCGTGTCAACAGCCTAATCGTACTTGGCATCTTCTATTCTGGTTTTATGGTCGACAATGAGTTCGGCTTCGGTCTCAAAATTTAAATGCAGCGGTGCGGGAAGCAGGTCGAGAATCTCCTGGATCATGGGCAGCTCCAAAAATTCCTCCAGCGTTTGCGGCTGTGGATCCAATTCATAAGTCCAGTCGCTTAAGGCATCGATAAAAAGATAAAAAGAAGATTCAAATTCATTGGCGGTTTCCTCGGCATCCTCATGCCTCGATCCCGACATGGCGTTCCAGTTTCTTAAAGTAACGTCTAACGCCTGTTTCACTTTTGCGTCCATCCCATACCTCCTGAAAAGACATAACCGTTCATCCTTCTACATTATATAATACATAGCTCGTGTTACCAGTTTTTAATTATTCCAAGGAGCGGGTCCTTATGAAAGAGGACATCAATAAGGCGCTTCGACCGGACTTTGAGCAGGGGTTTATCCCTTCGGGGATGCGCCTCCCGATCCAACGCTTGGCAGCGGAGCCAGGCCGCTTCCTGCAGCGACACGGGCGACCCCTTCTTCGCAAACTCCGTAAGGCAGCCAAGGGCATGATGCGCATATGCGCGGGATGTCCCCGGGCATTATGCGCTTTTCCAGAAGCTGAAGGATATCCTGCCACGCGATCTCTACGCCCGGCGCTAATCCGAGCCGCTTTAACACCGTGTCATCCCGATCATGCACACTGGTCGTCTCACAGTGATTGGGCTTGTCATCCGGATAGCAGCTGCAGAGATCGTCGCTGCCGCGCACGATTGTTACCATCGTTGCCGGTTCTGTTCGAAGCTCCTCGTAGATTTTCGTCATATTGCTTGTGAATTCTGGAGAATAACCCATTCCCCGAAATCCCAGCAAGCAAAGTAAATGATGGCCGCGTAATCGAAGAACCATTCGTCATCCTCCTTTTAACCTGACAAACGTATCCCTATGAGTATGAAGAAAAAGATCGTGCTGATGAGCACAGCCATCTTGTCCCATCGTCCTTCCGCTTTAACCGCCGGCACATGCTGCGGAGATCCGGTCATATATCCTTTCATCTCCATGGCCAGAATGAGTTCTTCTACGGCTTGAAATAACGAGATCAGCAGCGGAATAACGAACACCGGGATCTCTCTCATACCGATCGGTCCACGTCTGGAGGTCCGTTTGCCGCGCGCTTTGGCGATCATGGCAAACCGCTCCGTTTCTTCAATGATAAGAGGGATGAAGCGCAGTACAAGAGAAGCGGCCAATGCCAGCATTTCGGTGGGCGCCTTGATTCGTTTCAGCGGGCGCAGCGCGATCTCGAGCCCTTGCTTCATATGGGAAGTGCTGGTGGACAGCGTGAAAACAAGGCCGATTAAAGTAATTTCAAAAAAGGTGAACAATCTGCGCAAGGTTTCCCGGGCGGATTCAACGGAAAAACCGAGCCTGTCCGTCCAAGGAATTCCTTGTCCAAAACTGATCTGGATGCCTGAGATCAAAACCGCTATGGCCATGAACCACAGTAGAGGCTTGGACATTCGCTTCAGCTTCCGGCGATCCTCCGGAAGGAGCAGCGACAGGCATAAGGCGGCGAACAGCAGGGCAACCCATAAGCCTTTCCACTGCTGCTGAAGTATGATCCCCACTGAGATCAGCATATAGATCATCCACTTTAACTTGGCATCCATGCTGTATATAAAGCTTTTGACCGGCCGGTCCGCTGCCTGGCTCCGAGGTTTGGCAGGCTGATAACCTGTCGGCGGGGTACCCTGTGTCGAACGCTCCTGCGGCTGCTGCGGCATGCCGCATATCTCACGGGCAAGTGTGCCCGCTACTTGCTGCGGCGTTAAGGCACCGGACGGAATGGGAAGCCCTGCCTCGCGCAGCGATTCGGCAACCTTCATCGCGTCGGTAAGGCCGATACCGGTTTGAACCAGCAGCTGCGGGTTCGTATACAGCTCCTTGGGCGTCAGGTCTGCGACTACTTGTCCGTGCTCCATCAGGAGAACCCGGTCGGCGATCGGCAAAAATGCGTCCAAATCGTGAGTAGCGAGCACGATGCCCCTTCGCCGCTTCCACTGAGCAAGCTCCTCTTTCAGCCGGGCCAGCGAGCTTCCGTCCAAGCCTGCCGACGGCTCGTCCAGCAGCAGCCATGGGGTTTCGGGCGCCATGATGGTAGCGAGAGCCACCCGCCGTTTTTGTCCTCCGCTAAGAATAAAAGGGGAGAGGGACAGATATGAAGCGGGGAGCCGTTGTCCTTCCATGGCGGCGGCGGTGCGGCGAAGCTTTTCCGGCTTCGGGAGACGGTAAGCTTTTAACGAATAATCGAACTCGCCTTGAACGGTACGGGCGAACAGCTGATGCTCGGGAAACTGAAAAGCCAGGACGCTGCGAAGCAAAAGCTGACGATCGATCCGTCCTTGCTTCCATAAAGGGAGATCATCATAAAATACGTTGCCTTCGATGTTTTCCGTCAAGCCGGCCAGCGAGCGCAGCAAAGTCGATTTACCTGAACCCGCCTTGCCGATGACAAGCGTCATCGTCCGGTCTTGAACGGTACAATGGATGTTGTTCAAAATAGTGCCGGTCCGCCCGTGATCCGTAAATACCGTAAGTCCGCTTACTTTTATCGGCATAAGCTCACCACGGCCTGACTTAATTGCTGGGGGAATAAGGGCCTGACAGGCAGCTCATGCCCGAGCCTGTGCAAAGCGCGGGCAACTTGCACAGCATAAGGCGGCTCGAAGCCGAACCGCTCGCATGGGCTCGGTTCATCGGGTAGGCCTTTCCCGTAAAAAAACTGTTCACATGTTCCATCAAAAGCGATGCGCCCCTGATCGAGCAGCAGCACCCTCTGCGCAAAGCAAAGCTCCTCCATGCGATGGGTGACCCAAACGATCGTATGCCCTGACCTTTGGAGCTTGGCGGTTGCCTCCAGCACGGCCTCGCGGGAGTTGGGGTCCAGCATCGAGGTAGCCTCATCAAAAAGAATGACTTCCGCGCCGGCGGCCAGGCAGCAGGCCATGTTCAAAAGCTGCTTTTGTCCGCCTGAGAGGGATTTGACCGGAGCGTCGGGCGGTAACGATAAACCGACCTCGTTCAGCAGACGGAGCATGTTCGATTCCCGTTCGGCAAGGGTGCGATCTTGAGTATCCCGCATACTTAAATGCATTTCTTCATCAATGGTTTCACCCAGGATTTGTGTTTCCGGATTTTGCAGCACCATATGTACCGAATGACCTTGCGCGACGATCAGCCGCCCTTCCGATATGGGGCTCAATCCGGCCATTACTTTGGTAAGCGTGCTTTTACCGCTTCCGTTGTTTCCAATGACGGCTGTCCATGAGCCTTTAGCCAGCTCCAGGGAAATCTGGTCCAGGGCCGGCCGTTCTGAAGCGCCGCCGAGATAATCGACGGTCACTCGCTCCAGTTGAATCACAGGTTGAGAAATTGCAGTCATCGGTCTATCCATTCCTTTATCAGCATGCTATAATGCGTTTTGCATATTGTTAACCTAATCTATGTTGATGGGGTTGACAATCAAATTATCTAATACTTTATCATAATGAAGGGAAGAAACACAATTGGCAAAAACGTTAACTTTAAGAGGCGTTGCATTCAGCGCCTTATTCGCAGCTCTAGTCGTTGTTTTCGGTTATGTCAGCATTCCGCTCGGGTTTACCCCGGTGCCGATCACGCTGCAAACATTGGCGGTTATGCTGGCCGGAGGATTACTTGGTGCACGCTACGGCTTTTTCAGCATGATGATCGTCGTTGTCCTGACCGCGCTCGGGTTTCCTTTGCTTCAAGGCAAAGGAGGCCTGCCGGCAATTCTCGGACCTACAGGAGGCTACGTGATCATGTGGCCGTTCGCTGCGCTTCTTATTGGGCTTTTGGTCAGTAAAGTACGCAGCAGCGGGTGGCCCGGATATGTGCTCGTCTTTCTGATTATGGAAGGCTTCGGCTCTTTGCTCTTGTATGTGACAGGGGTTCCATGGCTTGCCCATGCCGCAGGGTTTTCCATGAATAAAGCGATAGCGTTAGGATTTTATCCTTATCTTATCGGCGATGTAATTAAAGCCCTTGCCGCAACCGCAATCACCGTTTCCCTGCGGCAGGTATTCCCTCAGGCCCGCTTGACCGGCCATGGCCATGGTGCTGTCCGTCAAAGCCTGCCGAAATAAACACAAAGCTGCCCTTCTTGGGCAGCTTTTCCCGATTACGGAGAACCTGGCTGCAGGAATCGGAATGCTTGTTTCGTCAAATCAAAGCCTCTTACTGAAAAGACGGCTTGTTATCCTTAGCAGGTATCCTGTTGGATAACAAGCCGACCACGTAAACGCCAAAAGCGCTAAAAGCGGTTAAGATCAAGGAAAATAAGGTCTCTCTTCCTCCGATGATAAAAAGGCTCAACGGATATACTGAAGCATCGATGAAAAAAATGGATTTGCTAAGCGAGAATCCGTAACGCAGATTGAGCATCTTGCCAAGCAAAGATCCGCCTCCCAAGCTGGCGTTCAGCTTCGCGAGAATGCCCAGGGAAATTCCCATCCAAAAGCCGCCGACGATACTGCCGATCCAGATATTCTGGATTCCAAAAGGGATGATAAAATCCTGCAATAATCCGACGGCCAGGGAAAACACGATCATGCTTGCCACCGATTTGTAAAATAAATCACGGTATTTAAAAAAGGCGTAAATGAAAAGCGGTAAATTGAACAGCAGTAGGCTTAAACCGATATTTGTATGAAAAATATAGTAGGATAATTGGCTTAAACCGGTGATTCCACCGTTCATAATGTAGTTAGGAACGGCAAAAAGCAGATTTCCTATGGCAAAAATGAGGATTGCCACGATTAATAGTACATTGCGCATAAATACACCATCCGGGATATGAAATAGGTTTTATGTGCTATTGTAGCATATTATGGTTCACATTTGTTAAAAAAGCTTAGCCGGAACACCGTTCCCCGGTCCGACTAAGCTTTTTTGCTGTTGAAGATCGAGCGAATGATCCGTGACGTTCTTTTTCCGCCAGGTATCCTTATCAGCAGCACGGAACGATGAGGCCGGCTTTTATGCGGTCTATCCATGAACTGTCCAAGCGTCATTGATTCTTTACTCATGTGATCACCCCGTAAATGGTTATTTAAAAGCATATGCCGGAGTGGCTTTGTCCTATGTATAAAAAATTCAGTAATTGAAGCGGTTCAAGAATTGCGCAGCCGGATCCGGCATATGGATATGGTAAGGTTCAGGCGGAGTCTTTCCGGCTGACCCGCGTACGTTTAACCATTTTAAGCGAGAAGGGGTACACAGGATGAAAAAAATGATCACACTTGGTTTGGCTGCGGTTCTGGCTTTTACAATAGCCGCATGCAGTTCCTCCACGCAAACATCGGGCACGAATGGAGGAGCCTCGAATCATCCCGCCGATCACAAGCAGGCTAACGGCAATGCAAATGCCAATCCAACGGGGACGGCGGCTGCCTGGTCTCCCGCCAAATCGATTGAGGTTGTCGTGCCTGCCGGAGCAGGCGGAGGGTGGGATACGACCGCGCGTATGGCGGCGAAGGTGCTGGAGCAACAAAACATCATCGGGCAAAGCATGGGCGCTGTCAACAAGGCCGGCGGCGGCGGTGCGGTGGCCTGGGCCGGCGTGCATGCGAAAAAAGGAGATAATCATACGTTATTTGTTACATCCCCGCCGATTATTTTCGTGCATCTGAACGGTCAATCGCAATTTAGTTTTCGCGATTTCACTCCGATTGCCAACCTGATTACCGATTACGGTTCATTTGTCGCCAGAGCGGACGCCAAGTGGAACAATTTAAACGAATTGTTTGACGATATGAAGAAGGACCCCGCTAAAATTACCGTTGTCGGCGCATCGGCACCCGGCAGTATGGACCATATGCAGTTCATTAAGGTAGCGAAAGCAGCCGGTGTGGATATTAGAAAAATCAAGTATGTTTCGATACAAGACGGGGGTGCACTGCCTGCTCTCTTGAATGGAAGCGTTGACATTTACTCTACCGGCATTGCGGAATCGGTGGAGCAGGTACGGGCAGGAAAAGTAAAAGTGCTTGGAATTACATCGGAGAAAAGGCTTTCGGGTGATGGCATATCCGAATTTAAAACAGCGAAGGAGCAGGGAATCGATGCGACATTCGAAAATTGGCGCGGTTTTTTCGGTCCTCCCGGAATGGACCCCAATGCACTCGCATATTATGAAGCGAAATTCAAGGAATTAAACACGAACTCCGCCTGGGTGGAAATACGCCAGAAATACGGCTGGAACGAACTGTTCTTAACCGGCGAAGAGTATAAAGCATACCTGGAGAAGGAAGAAGCAGCACTTAAACAACTGCTGGATGAGCTTGGCCTGATAAAAAAATAAATTGGTGGAAGTCAATGTTCGGGTTACCTCCCCTTACATTGACTTCGTTTTAAAAAGGGATGGTGAATGATTGTTGTTCAAGACAGCCAATCAAAAAATCGCTTCCGTTTTGCTGATCGTGTCCATTGTCTTTCTTTATTACAGCTTTAAATTGCCTAAATTCCCCTATGTCAACGTAGATTCTGATGTCGTGCCCAAATTGCTGGGATTTTTGCTGTTCGCTCTATCGATCGCTTTGTACTTCAATAAAACGGATGAAGCAGCCAAAGAAAAGCACAGCCCCGCCGATTTGCGCGTGCTGTTATCCGTGCTGGGTATGGCGCTTCTGTACATTTTGCTGCTTGAAGCCGTGGGGTTTGTCATTGTGAACGCCTTGTTTTTAATCGTTTGCACGAAATTTTTGGGCTATAAGAATTGGAAAGTCAATATCAGCGTCTCGCTTATTTATTCGTTGGCCATTTACTTCAGCTTTAACTATTTGCTGGATATCGAATTGCCTGCCGGGATATTGCCCTTATAGGAGGTAGCCGTGGATACTTTTCAACAACTGCTGCAGGGCTTTCAAATTGCGACGAGCTGGGAATCGTTATTGTACGTATGGATTGGCGTTTCTGTCGGCACATTAATCGGCATGCTTCCGGGACTCGGGCCGATCACCGCGATATCCGTGATGATTCCTGTCAGCTACGGGATGAATCCTACGCTTGCACTGATCATGATGGCCGGCGTTTATTATGGAGCGATGTACGGCGGCTCCACCACATCGATCCTGATTAACACCCCGGGCGAATCCTCCTCCGTCGTGACGACGCTTGACGGCTACCAGCTTGCAAAACAGGGGAAGGCCGGCAAGGCGCTTGCCGTTGCGGCCATCGGTTCGTTCACAGGCGGAACGATCAGTGTCGTTCTGCTCATGTTATTTGCGCCCTATCTGGCGGAAATCGCTTTGTCGTTTGGTCCTCCTGAATATTTTTCGCTTGTTTTCCTGGGGCTCATTACGGTGTCCAGTTTGTTTGACGGCTCCAAGATAAAGGCGATGATCTCCGTCGTCGCCGGATTTATGGTTGCTACCGTCGGAATCGATGCCCAGACCGGAACACCGCGGTTTACTTTTGATTCCGTGTTCCTGTTGGAAGGATTTGATTTCTTGATCATTGCTCTGGGACTTTTTGCGTTAGCTGAAGTGAGCTCCCTTATCATCCACCGGAATGAAGCCCTCCATGACAGAAAGGCCATCGGAAGTCTGCTGTTGAGCAAAAAAGAGATCAAGGAGATCACCGGCCCCACGCTGCGGCAGTCCTTTTTTGGCTTTGTGATCGGCGTTTTGCCCGGTGCGGGGGCGTCCATCTCCTCGTTTCTCGCCTATATTACCGAAAAACGCTTGTCCAAAAATCCGGCTGCATTCGGGAAAGGCTCCTTGGTTGGCGTAGCTGCACCGGAAACGTCCAATAACGCGGCGTCCGGCGGCGCTTTCGTCCCTTTACTGAGTCTTGGAATCCCCGGTTCGGGGACGACGGCCGTTCTGCTGGGAGCTTTTTTGGTGATGGGCATCCAGCCGGGGCCATTGCTGTTCCAGGACCATCCCGATATTTTCTGGGGCGTCATTGCAAGCATGTACGTGGGAAACATCTTCCTGCTGATCTTGAATCTCCCTTTAATCCCGTACATTTCACGGTTGATGTATATACCCAGAGCCATGCTGATTCCGCTCATTATTACGTTTTGCTTTATCGGGGTCTATGTGATCGGAAGCAATGTATTTGATTTGTATATGCTGGTCCTCTTCGGGATGATCGGGTATTTCATGTACTTATACTCATTTCCTGCAGCTCCGTTCATTCTGTCTTTTATTTTGGGAGAAATGATGGAGCAATCGTTCCGCCAATCGATGACCGCTTCCAACGGAAGTCTAATGATCTTTATCGACCGTCCGATCTCGCTTTCTTTACTGATCCTCACAGTCATCATACTTGTGTTTCCGATGGCAAAAAAGCTGCTGCTCAAGCGGCGTTGAAGCCGGCGTACATCAGCTTCTATTAATGGGCAGGCCATTATTGCTTGCATTAAACGAATACATAAGCATCCATGTTTCAACAAAGAATAATCACATCGCTTGTCTGTTACCTGGTGATGGCCGATCGAATTGACTCCCCTAAAAGGGAGTTTTTTCATTCGCTTTATTCGTATAAGGATATTTAAGATATCGAAATTCCAAACCTTTGATCATGGAGTGTTGCCTAAATGAAAGAATCCGTATTGGCATTCATCGCCGGGCTTATCGTCGGGGTTGTTTTTAAATGGATAAAATTGCCGCTTCCCGCTCCGCCGGTCCTGCCCGGAGTACTGGGTATCGTGGGTATATACCTTGGCGGTATGCTTATGCAGCGATTGCTTGAATGGTTGAAATAAAAGGCGACCGCGGGCCCTGCCGCGATCGGATGTTCGAACTTTTGTCTCTATGAACCCATCGGCGCCTTGTAGTATACTAGTAGTCGGTCTTCTGACCGGCGGCTTAACAATGTACTGATGAAGGGGACGCTTAGATGAAGTTTGACGTCGAGTATATTTCTTTTTTCGTAATCCAGGTGGAGGGAGAGGACGGACAAGGCGGCAAGCAAAGCAAGCATTACCAGACAATGGACGGGGATGACTACTCCGCAAGCGAGCTCAGCGCGTTTTTGGACGGAGAGTTCGCCAAAACCGCCAAACGCAAGGCCGAACGCAACCCGAAGTCGGAACAGGTACCGACGAAGATCGGCCGATTCGTTGTTGAGCCCGGATATGATCTGGACAGCAACCCGAACTATAATATGTTTGCCCGGCTGCGCACGGCGGAGACGATCGATTCGTTTATGGGCCATGCCGATGAGCTGGTGACCACCTATATGAATGCGAGTGCAATTCGGGGCGGCGCGATGTTCATTGTGCGGGCCAAGGCAAATCAATATTTTGACGAGCCGTTTCTGTTCGTGTTCAAATGCGATTTCGAACAAAAAATTGCCCGGATTACGGACGAGCGCAGTCTATTGAATAAAGTGGAGATGGCGATCAACGCCAAAAATATGAAATCCATAATGTACCCGCACATGCCGGAGCCGGGAATGATGGAGGTATGGGAGCTTAAGATTCACCAATCCTCGCATGCCCGATATTTTGAAGACTTCTTGAAGTTCGTCGAATACGAGAAATCGGTGCCCGAGCTGATGAGCGATCAGGTGCTCGGCTTCGTGCAGCAGTACGTTGAGCAGGTATACGAGGATCATCCGGAAGAAAAGGAGCGCGAGCTCGAAGAAATGGAGCTGTGGGCTCATAGCGAGAAGCGGGAGCTTCAGGAAAAATGGGATCAAAGCCAGGTGATCGAAGCTGCTTCGATGATGGTCGAGCAAAAGCCGGACCTCGAGATGAAGCTGAAGCTGGGAAATATGATCGTGAAGGCGCTGCTCGCCGATTTTGGCGACCGGCTGCATATCGCCAAGCTGGGGGATCGATACGTCGTTGTGCTGGAAGGAGACGGACTGGAGTTTGACCGCGGGATCTCGCCGGTGGAGCTGCTGATGCCGGAGCCCCTGGATTCGCTTGTAGGCCGGCTCAAGGCCAAGGCTAGGGACGAAGAGCTGGCGGCAGCGGCATTGCCTTACTAGGGATTGGAAGAACGCTTGTTCGGATTGATCTCGTGTGATAAAATGGAAATTACAATTGAATCTTGGGTGGGCATGGTGTCCTTTCTCGACTGTAAGGTGTAACAGCCGAAGCAGGGAGGAGGTGAGGCCATGGAAATCAATGATGCCATAACGATGATGTTGTTATTCGGTTCATTTCTCATTGCACTACTAACATACATTAGTAATAACTACAAGAAAAAATGAGAACCCACCCTAAGGTTAGCGCCCAGGTGGGTTCTTTTCCGTTATGACCGGGAAGGGAAAACCCATCCAAGCCAATTGTGCGGACCAAGTGTTACCAGCACTTGGTCTTTGTTGTCTATATCATAACACGAACGACACCGATTGACAACGAGACACTCCTCCCGGATGGACTGCAAGGCATCCATTAATGACCCTTGAATACGTCGAGCAGCAGATCGCCGCTGCGCTGTGTCTCCCAGGAGGCGGCGAAGCGCACTTGATGCGAAACGCCCAAAATATCGTAGCACTGGGCGAGGTGCTGCCGCGCCGTGCCGATAATGAGCGAGTGCAGGCGCACGAGCTTTGTCTTGCCCAGCTCGGCCAGCGCATCCCGCACGGGCGGGGAGACGGAGCCGACACCGTCGGTGACCATGATGAAATCGGCGTCATGATAGCGGGGCTCCGCGCGCACCAGCTCGATGCCCCGGCGAAGCGGGGCGTCGAAGTGCGTACCGCCGCCGAAGGCCATCTGCGCCAAGGCGTAGAACGCTGGCCAGTCAGGCTTCCGCCAATAGAGCGGATGCTCGATCAGCTCGCCGCGGGCGCCGAACAGGAGCAGATGAAAATCGCGTTTTTCCAGCATGCTGAAGGCCGCGAAGGTGGCGATGAAAATCTGCGCAAGCCGGAGTTTGCTGCCCCGCATGGAATGGGAGGTGTCCAGCATGCAGATGACGGGACCTCTCTGAGGCTCCTCGGTCCAGCCGGAGAGGTTATAGGTCAGCAGCTTGCTTTCCAGCCATTTGACCATAAAATACGCTTCGTAATCTTCATCGGCCAGCAGACTGGCCTCACTGGCAAGCATATGCGAGATATCTCCGGACTGCCGCAGGTCGTCATAGCTTTCAGGGATGCGAGGGGAGCGCAGCTTGCGGCGCCGGGCCTTCAAATGCTGCAATTGCCGGCCGACCTCCTGCAGGAAGGCGATCAGCTCCGGATGCCGTTTCAGCCTTTCAACCCACTGCATGTAATGCGTAAACTGCTGCCGATGCAGACGCCCCAGATCGCTGCCCCAGCGGCGGTTCGCAATCCGTTGACTGGCCTGCAGCAGCTCGAACACGTCCAGGCTTTCGGCATCTTCGCGTCCAAGCGATTCCTGCAGCGCCCGGTTCAACCAGCCTCCGAGCTGCTCTTCCAGCTGACGGACAGTTTCCCGCTCCCGCCGGCTGATACGCTCCAGCTGCTTTTCGCGCTCGCCAAGCTCGGCCTCCGCTTTTGCAAGCTTCTGCCGCAGCTTGTCACGGCGAATGAAGTCGGTCCTCATCTCCTTCTGAAGTGAGCGGATCCGCTCTTTTAATGCGTCGATTTCCGCATGGACCAAAGGACGGCTGTCCAGTGCCGCCTGCTTTTCCTCGACATTCCGCTTGCCTCGCTGCAGGGTGTACCCGACAAGCCGAAGCTGCTCCAATTGTTTCTCGGTAAGGTGCTCTTGAACCTGCGACTGCTCCTGGCCCTGCTGCCGTTTTTGCTCATTCATTCCGATCGTCCTGAGCTGCTGTTCCTCGTGTTTTCTCCGCTTGACTTCCTGTTCGAAGCTTTCTGTCAGCCACATGAGCGATTTGAGCGCCGTTTTGAAGGAAGCGTTCACTTTGCCAATCGTCCGGGGATGGATAGTCCGGTAAAAAAATTGCTTCTGCAGCTCTCCGACCAGCCAGCGGTGAAACGGGGTAGCCTCGCCGCTGTAGTCGGCCTGCGGATTCGCCAGATAAAAGCATAAGAAGAAATCGGCGAACAGCTCAATGGTAAACCACGGCGTCCGCGATTCGGCTTCACGAATCCACTCCTGCGCCGTTCTGGAGGAGTGAACGTATCCGTCAAACACAAAGCGGTCGATCCGCGCGCAGCGTATGATCATGATGCCACCACCTCGACAAAGTTACAGCGTGTAATCATATTCGACGCCCGGAATCTCCCGGTCGAACAGCGTGCGGTAGAGTCCTTGCAGCGTCTGCAGCGTGCGCTCGCCCTGAATCCGGAGGTGCGTGTATTTCACGGCGTATTGGGCGGTTTGAAACAGCAGGAAATTCCGGTTTCGGATATAACCCGGCAAATCCTTTTCCCGCTGCAGCCACTGCACCAGCTTGCCGCGAAGCTCGCGGGCCGTTTCCTCCAGCTCCATCCGGCATTCCTCCAGATTGGCATTCGCTTTCTCTTGATCCTCTTTACTCAAACGGCCGCCGACTTCTTTCTTGAATTGGAAAGCATGGAGCTCTTCCTCTTTGGCGAGCCAATGCTTCGCAATCTGATCGTAACGCTTAAGCGGCAGCTCCCGCTCCGTCTCCTGCTTCAAGGCGTCCTGGAATACCTTCTGAAAAAGCTCCCGCAATGTCCCGTAATCCTCCGGGAGGTCCCAGAGCATATGAGGGGTATAGACCGTATCCCAAACGCCGACCTCCGTGCGTCCGTTCAGCGCGGCCGACGTTTTCCAGACATGGCCTATTTTCCTCCAGCGCCGGTCGGACAGTACGAATTCCTTTTCTTCCATCCCGCTCTTCAACTGATACAGCATGTAAATCAGCGGTTCCGGTATGGTTACTTCTGCTGCCGCTCTCCGTACGGTTTCAATATCGCGCAGGGAAAGCAGCGGGGGCAGGGGATCATTCGGGATCTGGAACATACGTTCGTAACTGGACATTTGCTTTAAATACCCGACCTCATACCGGATCAGGAACCGGTCGTACAGCGCCGCAAGCTGATCGTTTTCCTCCGGAAGCTCGTTGGAGGCCGCCATGAGGAACAGCAGGGGCACCTGCTCTTTGGTCTGGCCGTTAAAAAAGATGCGTTCGTTCAAAATCGACAGAAGTGCATTCAGTATTGCGCTGTTCGCTTTAAATATTTCATCCAAAAAGGCAAAATCCGCCGCAGGCAAATACCCGTCGGTCTGCCTTATATTGGTCCTGCTTCAGCTGTCTCAAGGAGACCGGCCCAAATATCTCGTCCGGCGTCGTAAAGCGGGTGAGCAAATATTCGAACCACCGCCCGCTGCCGAACAACTGGGAAACTGCTCGCGCCAGCTGGGATTTGGCTGTACCCGGCGGACCGACCAAGAGCGCGTTCTCGCCGGCCATGAGTCCCAGCAGCAGCAAACGGATCAGCTCCTCCCGCTCGAGAAAACGAGACTCTAATTGGCCGATGGCTTCTTCCAATTTATTTTGAATCGTCTGCATTTCATTCATAATCAGCGTAGTACCTCCTTCGGCCTTGTCACCCGGTATTTCTTCATTATTGTATCAGAGCGGACCATTTTTCTCTAATCGGCCAAGGATTTTTATTCCAATGGGGTTCATGGTACAATAGAGAAGTCAGATTCCATGCCGATAAGGAGAGGATAACATGTCAGTCTACGATTTCTCAGCCAAAACTATTGACGGAACAGAAAAGTCTCTCGCGGATTACAAAGGCAAGGTGCTATTGATCGTCAATACGGCCAGCGCTTGCGGATTAACCCCCCATTATAAAGGGCTTCAGGCGCTTTATGACAAGTACAAGGATCAGGGACTTGTTGTTCTCGGGTTTCCATGCAACCAGTTTGGCGGCCAGGAGCCAGGCACGGAAGAAGAGATTAAATCGTTTTGCGAGTTGAAATATCAGGTCACGTTCCCGATGTTCGCCAAAATCGACGTCAAAGGGGAGAACGCTCATCCGCTTTACACTTATTTGGTAAATAACGTTCCTGCAGATAGCCGCACCGGGGATATTGAGTGGAATTTCGTCAAGTTTCTGGTGAATCGTGACGGAGAGCCGGTCAAGCAGTTCTCGGCCCGTACCGAGCCTGAGGCGCTTGAAGAGGACATTAAAGCGCTGTTGAGCAAGTAAATTTACTTCCTGGAGGAACAGTCTGTCTTGCTGCGATTGCAGGGCGGGCTGTTTTTTAACACATTTTTCATAATGCTGAAGGGAGATCTAAAAAAAATACCTTTTTCTCAGCTTCAAAAGGGTCTATAATAAGCAAGAGTGGATATACCAGCTCATACTATGCAAACGTGTGCGACAGGGAGAATCCGATGGATTTCCCTGCATGATGAAAGGAGGCTGGAACTGGCAGTCATGGAGCAGCAAATAGAGCAAAAATATGAAAAACTTGGGGACATTCTCCGTTCTATGGACAAAGTCGTAGTCGCATTTTCCGGCGGTGTTGATAGCGCTTTTTTGTTGAAGGCGGCATTGGAATTTTTGGGTAAAGACCGTGTGCTTGCCATTACGGCCGATTCCGAAACGTATCCCGAACGGGAAAAGCATGAAGCGATCGCGCTGGCAAGCGAGCTGGGAGCGTCGCATGAAGTGATTCATACAAGTGAACTGAACATACCCGGATATGCGGAGAATCCGACAAACCGCTGTTATTTTTGCAAAAACTCGCTGTTCGATCATTTGATTCCGATTGCAGAGGCGCGCGGCTACAAGCATGTCGTATTCGGCGCCATTGCGGACGACTTGGGCGAACACCGCCCGGGACTGCAGGCCGCACATGAACGAGGCGTCCGCGCGCCGCTGCTTGAGGCGGGGATCAAGAAATCGGAGATCCGCCATTTGTCCCGCAAATTCGGATTGAAAACATGGGATAAGCCGTCCTTCGCCTGCTTGTCCTCGAGAATACCTTACGGCGAGCTGATTACGGCTCAGAAGCTTTCCATGATCGATCAGGCGGAGGATTTTCTTATTCAGCTGGGCTTCCGTCAAGTACGCGTGCGTCAGCATGACACGCTGGCACGGATTGAAGTGCCGGCCTCCGAGCTGGCTGAGGTACTGGCCGTCGCGGAGACGGTGCATGCCAAGCTTAAGGAAATCGGCTACGCTTACGTCACCTTGGATTTGAAAGGCTACCGCTCGGGCAGCTTGAACGAAGTGCTGCCGCAGGAGCAGCAAGCCGTTCAAGCAGCGGGGCAATAGGAGGCTAAGTGATCATGGGGAAACCGAAAATATATATAGCTAAACCGGTGCAGCCGGAAGTATTGGCATATCTGGAGCAGCACTGCGATTGCAGAATGTGGGACGGGCAAGGCACGGCTTCGCGCCAGGCCTTGCTGGCCGAGCTTTCGGACGTGGAAGGACTTCTGGCCACCGGCGTTCCGATCAATCAGGAGCTGCTGGATCATGCTCCCAAGCTGAGAGCCGTGAGCAGCATATCGGTCGGATATAACCACTATGATATCGAGGCCATGAAAGCACGGGGCGTTCTCGGCATGCACACGCCGACCGTGCTTGACGATACGGTTGCCGATCTCGTGCTGGCGCTCATGTTATCCGCCGCGCGCCGGGTCCCTGAGCTGGATGCGTTCGTGAAGCAAGGAAAATGGCAGCGGGGCAAAGGACTTACCGATGACATCTTCTTCGGTATGGACGTCCACCACCGCAAGCTCGGAATCATCGGCATGGGCCGCATTGGCGAGGCCGTCGCCAAACGGGCTGTCAACGGCTTCGATATGGAGCTGTTATACTACAACCGCAGCCGCCGTCCGGAGGCCGAGGAGCTTTACGGTGCAAAATACAGCAGCCTGGAAGATCTGCTGAAGCAGTCTGATTTCGTCGTATTGATGACGCCATTGACGCCGGAGACGGTTCATTATATTCGTAAAGAGCATTTTGAAATGATGAAGCCGACGGCCTTCTTTATCAATGCTTCCCGCGGCCAAACCGTGGACGAACAGGCATTGATCGAGGCGCTTCAAACCGGCCGGATTCGCGGGGCCGGCCTTGATGTATTCGATCCGGAGCCGCCTTCACCGGATAACCCTCTGCTGAAGATGCCTAACGTCGTGACGCTTCCGCATATCGGCTCGGCCACAGCCGTTACTCGATTTGACATGGCCATGCTGGCCGCGAAGAATCTGGTGTCGGCGCTGACCAGTGATTCTCCTTCGAATGTGGTGAAGGAGCTGCGGGAACTGGTGAAGGCGTAGTTGTAGGAAACGGTTTGGCGGAATTAATTACCATGTTTTGGAAAATCCTGAGAAATCAGGATTTTTTGTTGCTCTACTAAATACGACAAAGATTCAGCATTTCCAGCATGTGTGTTTGGTGGATATATCGATCAATTCGTTTTATTGAATCTCTATTTACATTTTTGTGAAAAGCGCTGGGATGCTGATGTATAACAAAACCTAGATACATTGTCAAGTGCGATGTCTAAAGTTACAATAGAATTATTGAATTTTTAAGTAACGAGGTAAATGAGGATGAATCGGTCGCTCTATTCCCGGAAAGCAACGCTGTCCATGAAAATAACTGAATTTGAAGTGCCACCCATGCAGGACTTGCTGATTATCGGCAGAAAAGCTCCGGTTGGGCCTGAAGCCGTCCGCCGTATGGCCGAAGCGTTGTCACCGGATCAGTTTGTCATTATAAAGGTTGAACACCCTAAAATTGAGGCGGTACTGGTTCGTAAGACATTATTTGAAATGTTGGACAAAGACCTTCTGATGTCAATCGTTTTGGAGGAAGCGGAAGGCCTCATTAACGAAACGATGGTGCTTCGCTCGGAACTCAAGGTGGCTATTTCTGTTCAACGGGAGGTGGAGCTTCATTGAGAGTGGAGGAAATAATGAATGTTTCAGTCATGACGATTTCTTCCGACAAAAGTCTTGCTTACGTTGCGGAACGGATGAATGAGCATCGAGTAGGTTCTTTTCTTGTCATCGATCACGGGATTACGGTAGGTATTATCACTTCACTTGATGTCCGATCCGCGCATCCCAACCGGATCGTTGCAGACGCCATGTCCACCGAACTGATCACAGTTCCCCGAACGTGTTTTATTTGGGATGCCATCCAGCTTATGGATACACATCGAATTGAACGTCTGGTTGTCAAAGACGGAAGTGAGGTTTGCGGAATGGTGACACGCGAAGCGCTCAAAAGCGCTTTAAGTCAGCTTATCGACCCATTAACCGGTTTGTACCGTCAAGCATACATACATGCCGTGGCTGAACATTTCATTGAAAACAAACAGGCGTTCCAGGTACTATTTATCGATTTGGATCGATTCGGAGATATCAATAAACAGTATGGTCATCCCGTCGGAGACGATTTGCTGGTTTACTATGCCAGAAGGCTAAAGGAAACCTCGGAAGAAACCGACTATCTATGCAGGTATGCAGGAGATGAATTTGTTGTCGTATCTCTTCGAGATGAAGAAAGGGCATTATTATTGGCGGAGAATTTATCCGAAGAAATAAGGATTGGACATATTACAGTAAGTGCCTCCGTAGGGGTCTTTCTTGGAAGCAAAGATAGGGAGAAACTGTTTTCGCTCTCCTTCCGAGAAATGATTACTCGAGCAAGCTTATTTTCTACGGAGATTAAAAAACGATGCTTCCTGGATTCTGCTAACCGTAAGACGGTATTTGAAATATAACCTAAGTTATCGTATTTAGCAGAAAATGAAATGCATATCGCCCATACAACAATCATGCGATAGATTATCCGTTTGGGCCGGAATTAGTATTCATTGCTGGAATTGAAGTCATACATATGATAAGAAAAGGGCAGGTTGAATGCCATCATTCGTCTGCCCTTTCTAAAGCAAAACGATTCATCGCTCACCCTTGCTTAAAAAATAAAGCCAATCTTACAAAATAAACGCTTTGTAAGATTGGCTTTTGTTTTTGAGACTTTTCTCGAAACACTTTTACAACTAAGTTTGTTTTTTTCATTTAAACGAAGTCTTAATAATAAAAAAAAAAAAAAAATTGTCCTATGATAAGAAAATTGATTTCGAACTACAAAACAAAAGTATCATTTTGTTAAATTCAAAAGGGAGATAGCGTTCTGTCAAACGGAGTAAAATCGAATCCTATCGTTTGATAGTACCGGTGTGTGACCGTCCTTCATCCTGCCGCTCGATCAAAAGGATCGATCTCTCGGATGATAGATTCTCGACTCGGAAATATCCGATCATGTCAGAGCATCTGTGTATACCGACGCGGATGTTCAAATCTACGTCAGTACCAGATATGCACCATAGCTCAAAAATTCTATTTGATCCTCCTTCTAAAGATGATTGATGTCACTTTATAGAAATCATACCGTAGCTTCCCCTGTCAAGAAGATCCAGGAGTTTTACAATACTTGTAAAGGAAGTTATCTAAGAGGAGGAGAATTTCACGGGTATGATATCCTGTTGGAGTGATTTGCTTCGGCAAGTACGTTTGGGTATCAAGATAGTTTGAAGTTTTTTTTCATAAAATCATAAACGAGGACTACGAATGCAGCAGATTACCGATGAAGAATTACTAAAGTTATTAAAGAACAGTGAAAGTGGATTGATGCCGGCGATATTTCCTATGGGATGATTGTCGATAAAGTGTCGGAAGTGGCGCGAGTTCCCAATAATCTTTTTTACCAACCTCATCATGTGATTCCATATGCCGAAATGCAGTTTATACGTCAATTTGCCCATATCAATGAAGGGAAACAGGTTGTTATGACTCTTGACCCATACAAGATAGTACCCTGTAACGATTTGAAAGCATTTCGCTTTGAGAATCAGGTATGCGGAGAAAACGGAAACGTTTCTAACCAAGCAAGGCTGCGGAATTTATATTTGGATCAGGAGCAGATTGTAGCTTTTAGAATAGATAACGAAGAATATGGCATAAACATCGATTTTGTATGTGAAGTGATCAATATTGATGAAATTTACAGCTTCCCCGGGGCTCCCGACTTCATCGACGGAATGGTAAACCGAAAAGGGGATATCATGCCTGTTTTAAATTTGAGAACATTTTTTGGGATAACTTCAATAAGAAAGAGTTCTTTTTCCAAGCTTTTGGTTGTTGAATACCAAAAAGAACGTATAGGTATCATTATCGATTCCGTTACAGAAGTCATTATGGTTCATAGGGAGCTTCTTGAAAATTGTACCGGAGCGTTAGATGCCGGGAATAAAAAGAAGTATATCCATGAAATTGCGAAATTGAACGAAGGGCAAAGAAGCATTCTGATTATTGATCTGGCGGCGGTCCTTGATTTTGCCATCGGATAAGAGTAAAGAATTTTTTGTTTTTTCAAAGCAGTCGCTTACTCGATCTGCGGATGTCTTTATGGTTCGGTATCCAAGTCTATGATTAATTGCAGGGAGGCTTTAATATGGAAAAAAGAAACTCTTTTTGAGGAGTGGATCCGTGAAACGAATTTATCCGAATATGTCCAACAGTGGGTAAAGCAGTGGGACAGGGAATGGTTGGTGCGTATTGTGGCACAACATTTCACTTTCACACGGACGGATCCGTCGACACCGCAAAATTAACCCCTCCCGAAAAGCCTCAGCTTCAGTTCCCGGGCAGCTGTTTTGTGAGAATACGGGTTCATGCTCACCGGCGCTTTCAGGTGAATAATTGCCATATAAATGGGTAAATTATGCAGGAAAACAAAGCATGGTTGGTAACACCTGTTTAAAAAAAGCGTTCAAATCAAGGTGGTCGAAATGAAATCCGATATCCCAAGCCAGATGTTGTCCGAAGATCTATCCGTCAATGAAAAAAGCTTGAAAGAAATATTTCGGAATTGTACTGACGTTATATTTCGTCCGATAGGATTAAACGACAATAAACATCTATTGCTGATTTATGTCGATGGGTTATGTGATACCAAAACACTGGAAGAAGTTGTTTTAAAACCGCTCCTTGAAGGGATTCTTCAAGATGTTAGGTTTGTCATCGATGAGAGGCTTATTGCCGTTGCTCAAGTTCAAATGGCTTCATGTTTGAACGATCTGGTGGATCATGTTCTAAAAGGCGATGCGGCTATTCTTGTGGATGGAGAAAACCAGGCCATTATAGCTGATTTGAAAGGATTCGATAAGCGGGGTATTGAAGAGCCGACTACAGAAAGCACTGTTCGTGGGCCGCGGGACGGCTTTACTGAAACGCTTCGGACCAATACGATGCTTATACGCAGGAGAATTCGAAGTTCAAAACTCAAGATGGAAACCTATTCGGTTGGAAAATTCTCAAAGACGGATATTGTCATTGCCTATATCGAGGGGATCGTGCAGGATGTCGTGCTCGAGGAAGTTCGCAAGAGAATCAAACGCATACAAATCGATGGGGTAGTGGATTCCGGTTATATCGAGGATTTTATTGAAGATCTTCCTTATTCCCCCTTCCCTCAGGTGCAAAATACCGAGCGGCCTGATATTGCATGCGCGGGACTTCTCGAAGGAAAAGTGGCCATCATCATAGATAACACTCCATTTACATTGCTTGTTCCCATGACGTTTTGGGCTGGACTTCAAGCGTCGGAGGATTATTACGAGCGGTTTATATTACTACCTTCGTTCGTTGGCTTCGTTATTTATTGTTAAACATTGCTTTATTTCTTCCCTCGCTATACGTAGCAACCACTACATTTCATCCACAGCTCATTCCAACCAATTTGTTAATCAGCATTGCCGCTGCCAGAGATGGGGTACCATTTCCTGCTGCTGTTGAAGCGCTGATGATGGAATTTATGTTTGAAGGATTGCGCGAAGCGGGCATTCGACTTCCCAAACCGATAGGTTCAGCTGTAAGCATTGTAGGTGCGCTTGTTATTGGACAAGCTGCCGTAGAAGCAGGGATTATTTCTGCACCTATGGTTATCGTCGTGGCAACGACAGGGATAGCATCGTTTGCTATCCCGCGATACAATCTTGGAACAGCTTATCGGCTGCTTCGCTTTCCGATGCTCATCTTGGGGGGGACCCTTGGACTGTTTGGCATAATGATTGGAGCGGTTTGCATATTAATCCATCTAGTTTGTCTGAGTTCGTTTGGAGTTCCTTATATGAGTCCGTTAGCTCCGCAGATCCCGGCAAACATGAAGGATGTATTAATACGTGCGCCGCGAAGGAGTCTGCAATATCGCCCTTCTTTAGTGAGCGGACGCAACAAAAAACGAATTCCAGAGAATCAAAAACCAGGCTCAGGAACAGAGGAATAAGTAGAATGAAAAAGAAGCTGTTGATTCTATTAAGCTTGCTTTCCATTGTGATAACAGGATGCTGGGACCGTAAGGAATTAAACGATCTTGCCATTTTACTTGGATGGGGCATGGATTTATCCGAAGATGGAACTTATTTCGGAAGCGCTCAGTTTATTTTGCCTTCTAAGTTAGGGCTTGCTGAAAAATCAAAAAATCCTTATCTCACAAGGGTTTAGAGGCACTTTTGTCGAATTCATCTGCAAAGAAAACACGGAAAATCGGTAAAAAACCTTGCAGATGGAGTGAGCGAAAGTGTTCGTGCTGAATCGAGATATGGCAGACTTGTTGGAAAACTTCTATTTGCCCTTTGGCGGAAAATTAAATCCAACCAATCGGTGGGTGCAGCTTGCGGCGATCATCCCTTGGGACAAAGTAGAAGAGAAATATGTGAGCTCTTTCAAGTCCCCAGCCATCGGCCAAAAGGCGTACTCGGCACGTATCGCCCTTGGCTCGCTCATCATCAAGGAGCGCCTTGGTTTAAGCGACCGCGAGACCACCTTACAAATCCAGGAAAATCCATATTTGCAGTTCTTCTTGGGCTACACCGCGTATGTCGATGAAGTGCCGTGTCTATGGTAACTTAAAAACAGGCCAGCAAAATCATTGAAAAACCGGCCACAACCGATAAACCTACTTGGAGAGAAAATCAACAAGTAGGGGCTGGGAGAGAATGATCGCGATGAACACGATGCAACAAATATTAATGATGCATATTCATGAGGGGAGGTCGCGCCGGGAGATTGCAAGATTGACAGGGATCCATCGGGAGACGGTTGGGAAGTACATCAGGCAATATGAGGAAAGGAGACAACAGCTACTAGCTGAGGGGAACAACTCGGTGGATATCCAAGCACTGATTGATGCCCTCACTACCGCGCCCAAGTATACAGTCGGAATTCGACCCAAACGAAAACTGACCGACGAAATGACAGCTAAGATTCAGGCTCATCTGGATGAGAACGAAGTAAAGCGAAGCCAAGGGCAACGCAAACAGCAAAAGAAGGCGGTAGATATCTTCGAGGCACTAGAAGCCGAAGGTATCCAAATCAGCTATAGTACTGTTCTTCGGACGGTTCGTAGTTTGGAACGAAAACCAAAGGAAGCATACATAAAGGCACTGTATGAGCTTGGGGACATTTGCGAATTCGATTGGGGTGAAGTGAAGCTCAAAATTAATGGAAAGTTTCAAACTTTTCAGATGGCAGTCTTCACATCCGCATATGGGAATTACCGTTTTGCATACCTGTTCACCAAGCAAACGACGGAATGCTTCCAAGAAGCACATGCCCTGTTCTTTCAGCATATCGGCGGTGTGTATCGAACCATGGTGTATGACAACATGAAAGTCGCGGTGAAACGGTTCGTCGGAACGGATAAGGAGCCGACACAAGGATTACTCCAACTGTCGCTTTATTACGGCTTTCAATTCCGGTTTTGCAATATTCGCAGCGGCAATGAGAAAGGACATGTGGAACGCAGCGTAGAAGTCGTGCGTCGGAAAGCCTTCGCCTTCCGGCACGAATTTGAATCGCTTGAAGAAGCGAACCAATATTTACAGGAGGTGTGCACTCAGCGCAACCAAAAGCCGCAAACCGAGAATAACGGCCAGACGGCGAAGGAACGACTGGAAGAAGAACGCCCCACCCTTTTGCCTTCCCCGCCCCCGTTTGACGCAGCCCGTGTACTTTACGGGCGGGCGGATAAATACGCGACGATTATGGTGGACCAAAATCGTTACTCCGTACCAGATCATCTGGTTGGAGAATCGATCATGATCAAGGTGTACTCGACCCGAGTGCTTTGTTTTCACCAAGAAACGAAAGTAGCGGAGCATGTACGGTGTACCGGCAGCCATGAGTGGCGGCTGGACTTGAACCATTATTTAGATACGCTAAAGAAAAAACCTGGTGCATTCGCCGGTAGCGCGGCGTGGCAACAGGCTCCCAAAAAGATAAAAACAATCTACGAAAGGTATTATACCAGACGCAACAAGGAATTTGTACAACTATTGCAATATATTCGAGATGATGCCAGTTTCGCGGAGATCGAGCAAGCTATTCAGGAATTGGAGTGGATCCACCCAGCCCATGTAACCACGGATAAAATTAAAGTGCTATGTGCCAAAAACCGAGATCTGGCGCCGGTGGTTCGGACGACACATTCGGAAACCGGCCAAGAGATTGCGGAGCGATCAGTTGAGCATTTGCGCATGTACGATGAATTGTTTGATACTAGGCCGACAGAAACGAAGGAGGGCGCTGCATGAGCCACTCGCCGCGCAAGGCGTTGAAGGAAATGATTCTGGAATACAGCAAAGAATTGCGGCTCCCGATGATTCGTAAGCATTTGGAAGAGCAAATTCAGGAAGCGACTCAACGGGACGCCAGTTACGAAGAATTTCTGACGCAACTTCTCGAAAAGGAATGCGATGCCCGTCGGGAAGCGTCCCGGTACAACCGAATACGGTTGGCGGAATTTACGCACAAAAAATATCTCGAAGATTTGGTTGTCGGGGACTTGCCGGAAGATGCACAGAAGAAGTTAAAACTGTTGAAAACGCTAGATTTTATCCGAGAAGGGCGCAACGTAATTCTGTCCGGAAACCCAGGGACTGGAAAAACGCACATTAGCATCGGGTTAGGTCTGAAAGCTTGCCTGGAGGGTTACAAAGTATGGTTTACAACCGTCCCCCTGCTCGTGAACCGGATCAGGGAATGCCGGTCGGAACAGACTCTACGTGCATTCCAGAACCGTTTCGAGAAGTATGATCTGGTCATAGCTGATGAGATGGGTTACATCTCGTTTGATAAAGAAGGGTCTGAATTATTGTTTACCCATCTGTCACTTCGGGCTGGACGTAAATCGACGATCATTACGACCAATCTGTCCTTTGAACGATGGGGTGAGATTTTTCAAGATCCGGTGATGACCGCTGCGATGATTGACCGGCTGACGCATCAGTCTTACATCGTCAACATGAACGGAAATTCATATCGCATGAAAGAAACAAAGGAGTGGTTGCAAAAACAGCAGTTGGCGTAGCTTTTATTTTTATGCCGCGTGGCCGGAAATTAAATGATTATGTGGCCGGATTTTCAGTTGACAAATACAGTGCCGTTTCATCACTCCCTGCTCACGCATTTTCGGGAACGGCTCGGCTTGGAAATCCTAGCTGAAGTCAATGACTGGATCGCCCAAGCCGCGCTGCAAGCAGATCGAGAGGCCGAGGCGAAACCGAAATCGTCCAAGCGAGATCGCGATGACGACGACAACGACGCGGGTGGCTCGCAGCTCACCATGGAGGTAGGGGACGCTTTCTCCATTCCCGAGGAGCCCCCTGTTGTGGCGAAGAAACCCCGCAACATGGCGAAAAAGCTACACGTCCTGCCACCTACAGCCGCACCGACAGCGGAAGTCATGAACAAGGGCACCCTCATGCTGGATGCGACATGCGCGCCTGCGGACATCAAGTATCCGACTGACTTGGGGCTGCTGAATCACGCCCGTGAAATCCTGGAAGACATCATCGACGTACTGCACCGTCCCCATGTCGGAGCGATGGAGAAGCCGCGCACGTACCGCGAGAAAGCCAGAAAATCGTACCTGAGTGTTTCCAAGCAACGCAAGGCATCGGGCAAGGTGATCCGCAAAGCGATCAAAAAGCAACTTGGCTACGTGGGACGGAATCTGCGGATTATTGAAGCCCTCGTGAAGTATACGCCTCTCACGGAACTGAGCAAAAGACACTATCGCCAGCTTCTGATCATCTCGGAGCTCTACCGTCAGCAGCGCGAAATGATGGAGAAGAAGACACATATCGTCGCCGATCGCATCGTGAGTATCGAACAGCCGCATGTACGTCCGATGGTTCGAGGCAAAGCTGGAGCGAACGTGGAGTTCGGCGCCAAAATCGCCGCCAGTCTGGTGGACGGTTACGCTTGGATCGAAACGGCACAATGGGACAGCTTCAACGAGGCAACCACGCTGCAAGCATCGGTGGAAGCGTACAAACAGCGATTCGGGTATTATCCCGCCGTCATTCTAGCCGATAAAATCTACCGCAATCGAGACAACCTGAACTATTGCAAAACGCTAGGGATTCGCCTTAGTGGCCCGAAGCTCGGCAGACCCTCGAAAGAGCAAAGTGAAGTCGCCGATCGTCGGCAAGAGCGCCAGGACGCTGTACAGCGTAATGCGATCGAAGGAAAATTTGGAGAAGGCAAGCGCAAATTGGGCCTAGGTCGCATTCGGGCGCGTGGCGCCGAAACCAGTTTGACCGTCATCGCCCTTCAGTTTCTGGTCATGAATCTGGAGCGGCGACTGCGTGTTCTCTTTTTGCATTTTTTCAGACTGCTTGGGTTTAGAGACTTACGTTGGGTGTAAATGGAACGAATCTTGTTCAGCAAGCCCTAAGTTAAGCAGTGACGGAAAAAGCGGACCGGAAAAAGCCTATTTTATTGAAACGGCAAAGGGAAAAAATTTAATGGATGTATCTCGAAGAATTCAAAACAAGCTTTCCCGAACCGTCTTCGGCGGTCACCGAAGGTCGATTTTTATCGGAGAAAAATTGGCCAGGCATGGGATCTCAAAACTGATTGATGAATACAGCAGAAATCCGGATGTCAGACTTAGAAGCGATATATTTGTTGTTAAAGGGGAGACGGCTAACCATTTTTTAAACGTTTCTTACCCGTTTGAGAAGGTACCTGCCATCGCTGCGCATAAAATTCGTCTGGAAGCCGTTTCCGCAACCACAACCTTAGCGGATTTTCTTATGGCAGCAAGTGGCGATGAGGAAAGTCCGACAGTACCGACGGTTGAAATTGTCCGGAATAAAGACAGTTCAGCCATTCGGCTTGGCGGCAGAGCTATTTTTGATGAAAAACTAAACTTGATCGGATATTTGAGTTATAAATGTCTATGGTAACTTAAAAACAGGCCAGCAAAATCATTGAAAAACCGGCCACAACCGATAAACCTACTTGGAGAGAAAATCAACAAGTAGGGGCTGGGAGAGAATGATCGCGATGAACACGATGCAACAAATATTAATGATGCATATTCATGAGGGGAGGTCGCGCCGGGAGATTGCAAGATTGACAGGGATCCATCGGGAGACGGTTGGGAAGTACATCAGGCAATATGAGGAAAGGAGACAACAGCTACTAGCTGAGGGGAACAACTCGGTGGATATCCAAGCACTGATTGATGCCCTCACTACCGCGCCCAAGTATACAGTCGGAATTCGACCCAAACGAAAACTGACCGACGAAATGACAGCTAAGATTCAGGCTCATCTGGATGAGAACGAAGTAAAGCGAAGCCAAGGGCAACGCAAACAGCAAAAGAAGGCGGTAGATATCTTCGAGGCACTAGAAGCCGAAGGTATCCAAATCAGCTATAGTACTGTTCTTCGGACGGTTCGTAGTTTGGAACGAAAACCAAAGGAAGCATACATAAAGGCACTGTATGAGCTTGGGGACATTTGCGAATTCGATTGGGGTGAAGTGAAGCTCAAAATTAATGGAAAGTTTCAAACTTTTCAGATGGCAGTCTTCACATCCGCATATGGGAATTACCGTTTTGCATACCTGTTCACCAAGCAAACGACGGAATGCTTCCAAGAAGCACATGCCCTGTTCTTTCAGCATATCGGCGGTGTGTATCGAACCATGGTGTATGACAACATGAAAGTCGCGGTGAAACGGTTCGTCGGAACGGATAAGGAGCCGACACAAGGATTACTCCAACTGTCGCTTTATTACGGCTTTCAATTCCGGTTTTGCAATATTCGCAGCGGCAATGAGAAAGGACATGTGGAACGCAGCGTAGAAGTCGTGCGTCGGAAAGCCTTCGCCTTCCGGCACGAATTTGAATCGCTTGAAGAAGCGAACCAATATTTACAGGAGGTGTGCACTCAGCGCAACCAAAAGCCGCAAACCGAGAATAACGGCCAGACGGCGAAGGAACGACTGGAAGAAGAACGCCCCACCCTTTTGCCTTCCCCGCCCCCGTTTGACGCAGCCCGTGTACTTTACGGGCGGGCGGATAAATACGCGACGATTATGGTGGACCAAAATCGTTACTCCGTACCAGATCATCTGGTTGGAGAATCGATCATGATCAAGGTGTACTCGACCCGAGTGCTTTGTTTTCACCAAGAAACGAAAGTAGCGGAGCATGTACGGTGTACCGGCAGCCATGAGTGGCGGCTGGACTTGAACCATTATTTAGATACGCTAAAGAAAAAACCTGGTGCATTCGCCGGTAGCGCGGCGTGGCAACAGGCTCCCAAAAAGATAAAAACAATCTACGAAAGGTATTATACCAGACGCAACAAGGAATTTGTACAACTATTGCAATATATTCGAGATGATGCCAGTTTCGCGGAGATCGAGCAAGCTATTCAGGAATTGGAGTGGATCCACCCAGCCCATGTAACCACGGATAAAATTAAAGTGCTATGTGCCAAAAACCGAGATCTGGCGCCGGTGGTTCGGACGACACATTCGGAAACCGGCCAAGAGATTGCGGAGCGATCAGTTGAGCATTTGCGCATGTACGATGAATTGTTTGATACTAGGCCGACAGAAACGAAGGAGGGCGCTGCATGAGCCACTCGCCGCGCAAGGCGTTGAAGGAAATGATTCTGGAATACAGCAAAGAATTGCGGCTCCCGATGATTCGTAAGCATTTGGAAGAGCAAATTCAGGAAGCGACTCAACGGGACGCCAGTTACGAAGAATTTCTGACGCAACTTCTCGAAAAGGAATGCGATGCCCGTCGGGAAGCGTCCCGGTACAACCGAATACGGTTGGCGGAATTTACGCACAAAAAATATCTCGAAGATTTGGTTGTCGGGGACTTGCCGGAAGATGCACAGAAGAAGTTAAAACTGTTGAAAACGCTAGATTTTATCCGAGAAGGGCGCAACGTAATTCTGTCCGGAAACCCAGGGACTGGAAAAACGCACATTAGCATCGGGTTAGGTCTGAAAGCTTGCCTGGAGGGTTACAAAGTATGGTTTACAACCGTCCCCCTGCTCGTGAACCGGATCAGGGAATGCCGGTCGGAACAGACTCTACGTGCATTCCAGAACCGTTTCGAGAAGTATGATCTGGTCATAGCTGATGAGATGGGTTACATCTCGTTTGATAAAGAAGGGTCTGAATTATTGTTTACCCATCTGTCACTTCGGGCTGGACGTAAATCGACGATCATTACGACCAATCTGTCCTTTGAACGATGGGGTGAGATTTTTCAAGATCCGGTGATGACCGCTGCGATGATTGACCGGCTGACGCATCAGTCTTACATCGTCAACATGAACGGAAATTCATATCGCATGAAAGAAACAAAGGAGTGGTTGCAAAAACAGCAGTTGGCGTAGCTTTTATTTTTATGCCGCGTGGCCGGAAATTAAATGATTATGTGGCCGGATTTTCAGTTGACAAATACATATAAAGAAGCGGTTGAACGATTGTGGCTTTTGAATCGATTGAAAAAACATACGATTATAGCCCATATTCCTGAAGGCGAGGGCAATATTTCGTATGATGGGGACTATTTTAAAAGTACAATTAAACCGGTCATAACCGGAGATAAAATTTCCTTTGAAATCTTCTTGGAAGGGACCGGAAAAATCCTGGAAAATAATACTAATTTGGATTTAAAGGAGCTCAATAATCTTAAAGTTTTGGAAAAAACACTTGAGGAAACGGTTCAAAAGGATATGCTGAACATGATCAAAAAGGTACAAAAAAATTATGGAACAGACGTTTTCGGCTTTAGGAAAGCTATCCATAAAAAACATCCGTACGCTTGGAAAAAAATGAAAGAGACATGGAACGAGAAGTTTCGGAAAGCCGAGCTGTCCATTAGAGTTGACCTGAAAATCAAAAATACGGGACTTACGGGGCTGCCGCTGCATCAGAAGGGAGGGGCGATAAAATAATGAAACTGTCAAGCCGGCAAATTCTTTGGCTGTTAGCCACATTCGAACTTGGAATGTCAATCCTGCTGACCGCCTCGCCCTCCATTATGGATGCGAAACAAGATGCATGGATTTCGTTTTTATTAGCAGGTGCCGCGGCCATTTTCATTACGGTGGTATCGGTAAAATTGAGCCTGCTTTATCCCGGCCTGACGTTTATCGAATTCAGCCAGAGCATCTTGGGAAAATGGCTTGGCAAAATCATTGTCATTCCTTATTTTATTCAATGGTATTCCGTCATTCCCATCATTCTCCGGCAGGCGTCCGATTTTATCGACATGATCATGTTCACGAGGACACCGCTTCTTCTTATTCTTATGCTGGTGCTTATCCCCGTAATCTATGTAACGTACCACGGCGGGATTCAAGGGATCGGAAGGTGCAGTGAAATCGTGGGACCGATTATATTTTTCGCTTTTGGACTTGTCTTGCTGCTGGGCGTCATCAATATGGATGTCAATCGGGTGCTTCCCGTTTATGCCGACTCCGGAAGGATAAATATATTAAAAGGTGCCATACCGCCTCTTGCCTTTTTAGGGGAGTCGTCTACCATATTGTTGATGTTAACCTGTTTTGTCAATGATCAAAAAAAAGTTGTGTCAAGAGCTCTGTGGGGAGTCGGCATCGCTTCCTTTTTTTTATCGTTGTCCGTATTGGCCAGCTTAATGACGTTTGGACCTCATTTGAGCGCAAAAATGTGGTACCCGTTTTTTGAGATGATTCGATATATTTCCTTCATGGAATTTATCCAAAACCTTGAAAGCATCATTGTCATTGTCTGGTTTTTAAGTGTTTGCATCAAATTATCCGTTTACTTATTTATTACGAGCTACGGAACAGCACAATGGCTGCATATTAGACAATGGAAGATCATGATTTGGTTTGTGGCGCTGGCGGGAATCATTCTCGCATTGAGCTATAACAATATCGTTGAATCCTCCATCGACTATCCCAAAACTATTTGGATGCCGTATATTTTCCCAATCAATTTTGTAGGCATACCCTTGGTTCTGTATATTGTCGGAACTGTAAAAAAACGAAAAAGGCTAAAGCTTTAATCGTTATGCCTCCCTTCCGGACGGAAAGAAGACTGAGCGGACAAACGTTTAAGCATAAGTATATGCAGCCCTGATCGCAGCAGTAATTTTCAATTCTCCCGGCAGGATCGGTGTGGCGGGCGCACTTTGGGCCATCAGCGAGGCCTGATAAGGTATGGGTTCCCGTGAACGGGCTTCTTCCTGAACCTTCACCGGAAGTGTAATCAGAGTCGCACCTATCGTTCTGGCGATGGTCATGGCCTTGGCTTCGGCATTTTTGACGGCTAAGGCAAGGGAGCGGTTATAATACATGTCGGGGTTCGCTATGCTGAATCGGATGCCGGAAACGGAGTTCGCCCCATGGTTCACAGCCGTATCGACAACAAGTCCGGTTTGATTTATCTGTTCCAGGGTGATTTGAAGCATATGCGTCACTTGATAACCTCTGAGGATTTGTTTTCCCTCTACATAATTATATTGGATGTCGACTCTGTAAGTTACCGTTTGGATCTGTTCTTTGGGAATGCCCAGCTGTACGAGGGAGTGAACGATGTTGGCTATGGAGGCGGCATTGTCTCTTTGGGCGTCAGAGAGGCTCGGTTTCTCCGTGATGACACCTAAATCAATAACGGCTCTGTCGGGAGGGGCAGACACGGTTCCTTCACCCGATACCTCGATGATTTGGCGGTGATGGTGAACGGAGGGATTCATCCTTGAGGCCGGATGCCAGGGTTGAGTAAAGTACACAGGTTAACACCTCTTTCCCGTGCGTGGATATTCCTATTGTATTGGCGTCCGGACGTTAACATTCCTCCATGCGGAAGTTCAGTATCGTTTACGGAATCTTCTATCTGAATCTCTGCCGGTGTCATTGATTGGGACCGGGTTAATTGGCACTGTAAAGAAAACGAAGGTAGAGGAGCGTTCCATGGAACGCCCCTCCAGTTCTTGCTCAAATCGTATTAATGAAACGCTCGAGCTCGTTAGCTACCGTATACAGGCTGGCCCGATTCTCGAATTCGTTCCTTGATTCAGGCAAGGGAAGATGCTTGTGGTAATCTCTGATATCGCGCAGCTTTTCGCGAAAATAGGCGGTTTGACTGCGGTTATTCAGGTGATGGCTCAATTCTTGCACGAAGTCCCCGATCCGTATCCCTTGTTCCATTTGCACGGTTATTCTTGAAATGGAGGGCAGCATCCGTTCGAGAATATCATACTGCCTCTGCTTGTGTTCAAAGTAGGCTTGATATGAATTCTCCTTGCGCAGCAGATTGTTCTCTGCATCCAGAATGGCCAGACGCTTGGCCTTTTGGAGAGTATCGGACAGCAAAAGCAGCTCCTTCCCGTCCCAAAGCGTATAGCCTTCTTTCAAGTAGCTGGCCATTTCGTTCAAAATCTTTGAAATCAGTTGATCCACTTCTTCTTTGTAACGGTTGAGCTCTTTGTCGATACTAGGCATATACCAATTGATCAGCAAGCCCACACCCAGCCCCACCAACATGACCTGAATTTCATTCCAGTAGAAGGAAGGCTCTATTTTCCCGTGCATGTAGACATGCATAACGATAACGGAGCTGCTCGCGATTCCTTCCTGAATCCGGAAGCGAACGCAAAAAGGAATGAATAACAGCAGAAGCACAAGAAAGGAATAGGGCCGGTATCCGATCACTTCAAATAATAGGCTCGAAAACAAGAGACCTGCTATGCAGGCGAAAAAACGGCTGATCACAGCTTGGGTGGACTGCTTGCGGGATTTCTGAATGCACAGCAGGGTTAATATCCCCGCAGCCGTATAGTATTCCAACTGCAAGGCCTGTGCCAGCAGGATGGAAATACTGACGCCAATCGCGGTTTTAATCGTGCGGAAGCCAATCCTCATGGTGATCACCCGATTTTGTTTTTGCCTTATTTTACACTTAATCGGGCGAAGGTGTAAACATAGTTTACATAAATGCAACAAAATGTATTGAACCGAACCTGCCTTCAATATGTATTTTCGGACCGATCCTTCAGCTTATCATGCAGCCGGATCGGTTTTTTAATTTCCGCATAATTTTCTTCAATATCCCGTTTAATGGATTCGAGGATATGCAATGCCAGTTTATGTTCATCATCATTTCCCATGGCTTGAATCATGGATTGAAGATAGTCCAGCCTGGTTTTGGTCACGAATCTCATGGTGGTATACCTCTTAGCTTCCAAAATTTTTAAGTCTTATTACATGATTCGATAAAAAGGTTGTTTTTAGACGCCATTGCTTCTGTTATTGCTTATCAGGCTGAGGAAAGGGGACTGTTCAAACTCCAGGATTAGCGTTATAATATCAAAATTAAACATCCGATGTTTGGAGGGTTGACTATTGGGGCTCAAGCGGGCATCGCGAACGACACTGGTTGAACAAGTCGTAGCTCAAATGGAGCTTCTTATTGAGACGGGTAAATGGTCGGTAGGATTACGCATTCCGGCTGAGCCTGATCTTGTTCAGCAGCTTGGAGTAAGCAGGAATACGGTACGGGAGGCTGTGAAGGCGCTCGTTCATACAGGACTTCTGATCGTTCGTCCAGGCGACGGTACATATGTAAGCTCTTCAAGCGGTCTTGGCGCCGTATTGCTGCGCCGCCTGCGCCGTTCCAATATTGTGGAGACGCTGGAGGTTCGGTACGCTCTGGAACAGGAAGCCGCTCGTTTAGCGGCCCTACGGCGTACCGATGAGGACATTGAGGTTTTAAGCAGATGCTTGAACGAATATGACGCAGCGGCAGCGATGAAAGACACGGACGCCTATTTAAAGGCTGACCTGGACCTTCACAAGATCATTATTGGTGCGGCCCACAACAGCGTACTCAAAGAATTGTATGAACATATCACGGAAGGTGTGAGAGAAACGATCGGCAGCGTGCTGGATCATTCTGTTCTTTTAGAGCATCATACCAGGATACACCGCGAGCTGATCCAGGCCATCATAGACGGTAATCCCGATGGTGCGGCGCAAGCTGTTCGCGATTATATAGAAGCTTCCCGACACATGCTGCAAAGCGACAATAGAGAGGAGTAACTGCTTTATGCTGCAACAGGAATTAGTGAATCAACGCCTGCAAACACGTGCAGGCTTTTCCATGCTTTTGGCAGGAATCATATTGGTTGCTGCAAATCTCCGTGCGCCGATTACGGCCGTCGGCCCGATCATTGGAGAGATTCGGAACGCAACAGGAATTTCGAATACATTGGCCGGTGCTTTGACCACCCTGCCGCTGCTTGCTTTTGCACTGCTCTCTCCGTTTGCACCCCGATTTGCCCGCAAGATAGGCATTGAACATACCCTGCTTGCGGGGATGATTGTTCTGACCATAGGGATATTGATACGGTCGATTCCTGGAGTTGGCATGTTGTTTCTGGGTACTTTATTGTTGGGGCTTGCGATTTCGGTATGCAACGTACTTGTACCCAGCCTGGTGAAAAGGGAGTTCCCTGAACGCATCGGAGTCATGACAGGCATTTATGCCGTCTCCATGAACTTATGCGGGGCCATCGCTTCAGGAATCAGCATACCGATTACCGGAGGACTTGGATTGGGTTGGGGCGCAGCACTGGGATGCTGGGCGCTTCTTTCTTTTGCCGCGATTCTGATTTGGCTCCCGCAGCTGCGTCATCGCCGTCATACCCCCATTGCCCAGGTCAACAAGAAGGGCGGTCAGTTATGGCGCTCACGCCTGGCATGGAGCGTGACGATTTATATGGGATCGCAATCATTAGTATTTTATATGATGGTCGCGTGGCTCCCGGAAATCCTTCAGCAACGGGGAATGAGCAATGAAACGGCGGGTTGGATGCTTTCGCTGCTCCAATTTATCATTTTGCCGCTCACCTTTGCCGTTCCTGTGCTGGCAAGCCGATTTTCGAATCAGCGCCAATTGGTAATCATGACCGGGATCTCACTGATTATTGGCTGCCTCGGATTGCTTAGCGGCAATTTATCCTTGGTCGTACTATGGATGATACTGCTCGGTATTGGAGTAGGTTCCGCATTTAGTTTGGCTATGATGTTCTTCGTTCTTCGAACGCGCGATTCGCAGCAAGCCGCCGAATTATCAGGCATGGCTCAAGCTGTAGGGTACTTGATGGCGGCTACGGGACCGACACTTTTTGGTTTGCTTCATGATGTAACGAATGGGTGGACCCTTCCGTTGATCTTTTTGTTGGCCTCTGCCGTCATGCTGATGATTGCCGGTTATGGAGCGGCCAGCGGCTATGTGACTTCCAAAGAATCGTCTTAACCATGAAAGGATAAATCCGGAGCCGGGGATCATTGCGATCCCCGGCCATGTGTTTTACTCTCCTGACGGAAGGCAAGCCTCTTCCATGCGCCGTTAAGCCCCCGGTGTGTTCAGCCTTTGTCGAAACTTTATCAATGTATATTTCATAATAATGGGTAATCTATGGTAAAATGACATTAAACAAAGGAGGTAGCCCACATGGAATACAGAATTGAACGAGATACGATGGGGGAAATCAAGGTTCCCGCAGACAAGCTTTGGGGGGCGCAGACGCAGCGAAGCAGTGAAAATTTCCGCATCGGAACGGAACGAATGCCTGTAGAAGTGGTACGCGCTTTTGCGCTGCTGAAAAAAGCGGCCGCACAGGCAAATCTTAAGCTGGGCAAGCTTGAACCGGAGAAGGCTGAAGCGATCACGGCGGCGGCAGCCGAAGTGATCGACGGGAAGTGGGACGACCAATTTCCGCTGGTCGTTTGGCAGACCGGAAGCGGTACGCAGTCAAATATGAACGCCAATGAAGTCATCGCCGCTCGGGCCACGCAGCTGCTCGCAGAGAAGGGGAGCAGCATCCGTATTCATCCCAATGACGATGTGAACCGGTCGCAAAGCTCTAACGATACCTTCCCGACCGCAATGCATATCGCTGGAGTGTTGGCGGTGGAGGAGCAGCTGCTGCCGGCTCTGGACAAGCTGAAGGAGACGCTGCGAAGCAAGATGGAAGCCTTCGCCGATATCGTCAAAATCGGACGAACTCATCTGCAGGATGCTACGCCGCTTACTTTAGGGCAGGAAATCAGCGGCTGGTGGGCGATGCTGGATACCACCGGGAGGATGATTCGCCAAAGCGTAGAATCCATGAAGGAGCTGGCTATTGGCGGGACAGCCGTAGGCACCGGTTTGAACGCGCATCCGAAATTCGGAGAAACCGTAGCGGCAGAAATATCACGGGAGACCGGCAGGACCTTCGTCTCCGCCGCCAATAAATTTCATGGTCTGACAAGCCACGATCAAATCGTATACACTCATGGAGCATTGAAGGCGCTGGCAGCGGATTTGATGAAAATCGCAAACGACGTTCGCTGGCTGGCCAGCGGTCCGCGAAGCGGAATCGGCGAGATCAAAATCCCCGAGAACGAGCCGGGCAGCTCGATTATGCCCGGGAAGGTGAACCCTACGCAGAGCGAGGCGCTCACGATGGTGGTTTGCCAGGTGATGGGCAATGATGCGGTGATTGGATTTGCAGCAAGTCAGGGGAATTTTGAACTGAATGTATTCAAGCCTGTCATCATCCACAATTTCTTGCAATCCGTCCGGCTTCTGTCGGATGCGATGAATTCATTCAACGACCATTGCGCTGTTGGTATTGAGCCTAACCGCGCCGTCATTGACCGTCATCTGGAGCAATCTCTGATGCTCGTCACCGCGTTGAACCCGCATATCGGGTATGAGAAGGCCGCATCCATCGCCAAGCTTGCGCATAAGGAAGGCCTGACTCTGAAGGAAGCAGCTTTAAGGAGCGGTTATTTAACCTCGGAGCAGTTTGACTCCATCGTACGCCCGGAGGATATGATTCATCCGAAGGAATAAATGACCTTGGACGAACATCCCTATGCTTTTGAAGCTAGGGGATGTTCGTTTAAGATCCTTATTTTACCGATATTGATGAGCCTCCATTCCCGTCGGATATTTGGCCTGCCATCCCGACGGAAGCAGGCCCGATGCGTCTATAGGCTGACCGTAGGCTCAAGCACGGCCAATGTATGGTTATACGTATTTAAATTCACCATCGCGCCGATGGGGAGCGCCGCTTTATATGGTCCATGCGCGGTTGCAAGGTTCGTCATGAGGGGTTTCCCCAGCGGGACAATGAATTCGTTGATCAGGTCTTCGTATGATTTGCCGTAAGCGAACTGACAGCCGGTGCATTCGCCCATAACGATGCCGATGCAATCCCGGAACTTTCCGGCCAGTTTCAAATGGTTCAAATATCTGTAGATGGTATTGGTGGGTTCGTGTGTGTCTTCTATGAGCAGAATTTTACCCCTCGTATCGATTTCAAAAGGTGTGCCCAACGTACCGACAAACGATGTCAGATTGCCTCCGACGAGAGGACCGGTCACATTGCCCTGCACTTTGCTGATTAAGGGGATTCCCGGGGGATTTTGAATGAGCCGATAAGAAGAATAGGAAGACGTAGCGGAAAAAAACTGGTTGAAATTATATGCAGGCGTATCGGGTCTGAAATCAATCAGCAGAAGGCTTTGAAAGGTGATTAAATTAGCTTGTTGATAAAGCACGTTTAACAAGATCGTGATATCGCTGTAGCCTGTTATAATTTTTGGATTATTATGAATCAAATGATAATCAAGATACGGAAGAATACCGGCGACTCCTACTCCTCCCCGCGACGGCAGAATCATATTGACCTGCGGGTTTTCAAACATTTTCATCAAATCCGAGGCCCGTTCCTGATCTGAGCCCGCAAGAAATCCGTTCCGGGAATAGACATAATCCCCCAGTACGACATTAAACCCCATACTTTTCAGAGTATCTACCCGCGCATTAATGACTTCTACATCTAATGGACTTCCCAATGTCACGACTCCAATCGTATCGCCTTTTTTTAATATTGGGGGCCGAATTGCCATAAGCATACATTCCTCCCGCTGAGCATATGAGTCTTCTATAACAATTATATGGAAATCATCGGTTTACATAACGAAAACTTTAGGTTTATGCCGAACAATACGCGAGTAGCGCTGAAAGTTTCATTCATAGGTCAGCAATTTGTATAAATCTGCAAAAACATGAAAAATGTATTGAATTAATGCAAAAACCATAGTAAACTAAGTTTCAGGAAGTAATTGGGTTTTGGTATTGTATCCACGAACATCGATTACATCTGAAGTAGTCATTAGGTTAGGCAGGAGGAAACATGGATGACCGCATACAGCGCCTTGGCCGCAGTGGAACGTACTTTTCAAGTCATGGAAATTTTGGTGGGTGAAGTCAACGGCGTCAGCGTGACCGAATTGGAAAACCGGACACAGCTTCCGAAAAGTGTCATTTCACGGATTTTAACCACCCTGCTCGAGGGAGGGTATGTAGAAAGGGACAGCAAAACCCGTTACTACAAGCTGTCATTTTATTTCTTGAGCATGGCTTATCGCCACATCAATGCTCTGGAGATCAATGATATTTTTTATCCGATGCTGGAACGGATTGCCAAACGAACCGGCGAGCTGGTTCAATTGGCGGTGGTGAAGAAGGAGGGCATCTTTTTCATCGAGAAGGCGGAGGGAACCAATCCCTTAAGGGTTGCTTCCATGTTAGGCCAGAAAGCCCCATATCATGCAACGGCTGTCGGCAAGGTTTGGTTAGCGAGCTTGACCGATCAGGAAGTGACCTCGATTATCAGCCAAAATGGTCTAAAAGCATATACGGAGCACACGATCACCGATCTGGACACCCTTCTTAAGAATTTGGCGGAGGTTCGCTCCAAGGGCTATGCCATCGCAGATCAGGAAATCAATCAAGATGTCATTGCCGTTTCTGTACCGATCACTTTGGATGAACAAGTCGTCGCTATGCTGGTGACCGCCGCGCCTCACTTTAAAATGACGGCAAGCCGGATCGAGGAGCTTGTCCATATCTGCAGGGAAGAAGTCGATTTATTTGATGCGTCGCTTCTCAGGTCATTTGATCTGGGCTATAGCCCTAATAAATCGGGAAAGATAACGATGCCCTGAAACCATGTCTATAAATTTTTTTAGACTGAAGAGTAAACTAAGTTTCAGCAAGAAATATTATTTTCGAAAAGGAGTGTTCCCATTGCCGCGAATTGTTGATCTGTCGCAAGAGGTTTTTAGAGGCCAGCCTGTTTATCCGGGTCATCAGCCCACCGTGATTTTTCCGATGACACAGTTAACCGTGAAGGAGGACGGTAAATGGACGTTTGCCGTCAATACGCTGCTGATGTCGGAGCATGCGGGAACGCATACGGATTCGTTTACACACATGGATCCGGACAAGAATGCTCTATCGATTGAACAAATCCCGCTGGAGAAATGTATAGGACCTGCGGTTTGTCTGGATGTAAGCCATGTCCCCGATTCTGCTTTTATTACGAGGAACGCCTTGCAGGATGCTTGCCGTAAAGCCGATTTGACCATACCGCCTGGCGGTACCGTACTGATTTATACCGGTACATACGAACGTCATTTTCCCAGGCCCGATTATCATCAGAAAAATCCGGGCTTGGACCGGGAAGCGGCGGAGTGGCTTGCCAATCAGGGAGCGATTCATATCGGAATCGATGCGGTCAGTATCGATGTCAGCCCCCATCAGGGAGAAGAATGGAAGCCCGCACATACCGTTTGCCGCGAAAGGGGGCTGCTTAATACGGAAAACTTAGGTGATTTGAAAGCGCTTGCAGGAAAGAGGTTTATCTATATCGGCTTGCCGCTCAAGGTTAGAGGCGGAACTGCCGGCCCGACAAGGGCAGCGGCTATTTTTGATCTGGCCTGGAATTCATAAACGGGAGGTTCAAGGAATGATCATTGAAGACAAGTTTGAAATTAAAGCGGACCAGGAGAGGGTATGGCACTTTTTGATGGATACCGAATCTCTGGCACGATGCCTGCCAGGCTGTGAGGAAGTCAAGGATATGGGAAACGGGATATACCGGGCTGTAGCTTCCGTACAAATCGCTTTTATGAAGCTCCGTTTTCATCTGAATGTTCGGATTACGGAAATGACGCCTCCACAGCAGCTTGTGTCCGAGGTGGACGGGAAACCGATGTCGCTGGTCGGACAGCTGAAAATGAAAGCCCAAATGAATCTGACCGCACTGGCTGAAGGAGCTACTCAGGTTCATTACATCATGGATATGAGCATGGCCGGTAAGCTGGGCTCGCTGGGACAATCCGCATTTCGCTCAAAAGCGGCGGAGATGGGCGGCCAGTTCGCTGAGAATATCCGGCAGGCGCTGGAGCCTACGGAAGTGCAATATTAACCGATATTGAGGGAGGAGGATGAAAAGGATGCTGAATGTTGAATGGGTGGAACCGGAAACGCTGGAGGATGTGAAGCATGCGCTGGCGTCGGGAGATGATCTGACCCGTGTGGTTAGCGGAGGAACCGCGCTTTCGTTGATCATCAAGCAGGGGATTTATCAACCGGAACGGTTAATCAGTTTGAAAAAGGTGAGGTGTGAGTTAAATTACATTCGGCCGGATAATGATGGGAACCTGCGGATCGGCGCGATGACCACGCTGCGGGAAATGGAGACATCTCCATTCATCGAACAAAACTATCCGGTCATTTCGAAAGCGCTTCATCATGTGGCTAACCCGAGAATCCGCTATGTGGCCAGTATTGGCGGCAATTTATCACACGGAGATGCCCATCTGGATTTGCCACCGATCCTGTTGGCCTTGGATGCCAAGGTGAAAGTGGAAAGTGTAAGGGGAGACAGATGGATTCCGCTGGCTGACTTTTTCCAAGGCTATTATGTGACGGCTGTCCGGCCCGACGAACTGGTCACGGAAGTGCTTTTACCCAAGACCGACCCCGGGTTGAAGGGGGCTTACATCAAATATACGACACTGTCCAACGACGACTGGCCTACGTTGGGGGTCGCCGCTTTTATTCAGCAGGAGCAGGGAATCGTTTGCGATGTGCGTATGGCGGTCAGCGCCGTAACGGATGTGCCTGCGAAGCTGGAGGCGGTCGAGCAGCTGCTGTTGGGCAAGCCAGGCAGTGAAGCATGGATAGAGCAAGCAGCCGAAATGGCCTTTCATGCGGTGGAGCCTTCCGAGGATTTACGGGGAAGTTCCTGGTATAAGAAGGAAATGCTGAAGGTCCATGTCCGCAGGGTGTTACAGCAATTATTGCCGGAAGGGCAGAAGGGGTGAACAGAATGCCGGTTATAGGACAATCTCATCGCCGGATCGAAAGTAAAGGGAAGATTACGGGCCAGGCCGAATACGTGATGAACATGGAGCTTCCAGGCATGCTGCATATCAAGGTGCTGCGAAGCACGGTGCCGCATGGAAGGATAAAAAGCATTGATACCAGCGCAGCGGAGCAAATCCCCGGAGTCATAAAGGTCGTAACCGGCGCCGATTTGCAGAATATGGACATCCATATGCATTACGGTCCTGCGTTTCGCGATCAGCCGGTTTTGGCATTCGACAAGGTATGTTACATAGGTGATCCGGTTGCTGCCGTTATTGCCGAAACTGCGGCCATTGCCGCCGATGCGGTCAACTATATCCAATGCAGATTATGAAGAACTGGAGCCTGTATTCGATGTGCTTGAGGCGGCCAAAGAAGGAGCGCCGATCGTTCATGAGGTGATCAGGCCCGCCGGCAGCTTCGCGGATTTGAAAAATCTGCTGCCTAAGGAAGGGAGCAATGTCTGCTTGCATTATAAGCTGCGTCACGGGGATCTGGAGAAAGGCTTCGCGGAAGCGGATCATATCTTTGAGGATACGTTCCGGACGCCTGCGGCGGTTCATCTTCCCATGGAGCAGCACGTGGCGGTTGCCCAACTGGATTCCAACGGCAGGATGAATATTTGGACGGCCAATCAAAGCCCTTCATTTATCCGCAGTGAGGTCGCTTATGTATTGAAAAAGCCGGAAAGCCAGATTCGCGTTCGAGTCCCTTATTTGGGCGGAGGCTTCGGAACCAAGCTTTATGTCAAAATCGAAGCCTTGGTTGCGGTGCTGGCGCTGATCGTGAAAAAACCGGTGAAACTGGCGCTGACGATGGAGGAAGTATTTATTACGCTGACCAAGCATGCAACGGTCTTTAAGATGCGTACCGGCGTCACGAACGACGGACGCATTGTCGCCCGCGATTGTCAGGTGTACTGGGATACGGGCGCTTATGCCGATATCGGCCCGCGGATTACGCAAAAATCAGGCTTTACCGCAGCAGGCCCATACGATATACCGAACGTGAGCATCGACTCCTACTGCGTATATACGAATAATGTTCCTGCCGGGGCTTTCCGGGGCTTCGGCGTACCGCAGCTGGTGTGGGCATATGAATCGCAAATGGATATTATTGCGGCCAAAATGGGATGGGACCCGCTCGATTTCCGCCGCAAGCAGGTGCTGACCGAGGGGAAAATCCACGCCACAGGGCAAAAAATGACTTCGGTCGGTCTTGATCAAATTATTGAGGAATTGGACAGAAGCATTGAATGGACGGCATTTTATAAAGAAAAACAGGCCGGTGCCATACATCGCAGCGGCAGCAAAATCCGTGCCAAAGGAACGGCGATTGGACTAAAAGCCGTATTAACTCCGTCGATTTCTGGCTCGATCGTCAACCTGTTCGCCGACGGCAGCGCATCGGTATTCTGCAGCACAGTAGATATGGGGCAGGGTTCGGACACCATGATGGGACAAATCGCCGCCGAGGTGCTTGGATTACCTCTCGAAAAGGTCACCGTAGTACACCCCGATACCGATGTCACGCCTTACGATACCATAACTGCCGCAAGCCGCTCGACGTTTTATATGGGCAATGCGATTTTGAAAGCGGCCGAGGACATCAGGGATCAAATTTTTGCTCATGTTTCCGGAAAATATGATGTGTCCGCGGAGCTTTTGTCTCTTGCGGATGAAAAGGTGCATGTTGCAGGACGCCCCGAACTGGCGATGACGTTAAAAGAGGCGATCAAAGACATCTTTCATATGCCGGCGGGCTGTATCATCGGAAAATATGTATTTGAAAGTCATTATCAAAGCCCCGATCCTGAAACGGGTCAATCGGAGGATGTGGCCATTTTCTGGTTTCCGGGAGGAACGGCGGTTGAAATCGAGGTGGATACCGAAACGGGCAAAATCGATATTCTGCACATGGTGTCGGCCGGCGATGTCGGCAAGGCCATCAATCCATTCCAGGTCCATCAGCAGTTATATGGTGCGATGGTGATGCAGATCGGGCAGGCGTTGTTTGAAGAATGCCGATACGATTACGGTCAAATGATCAATGCGAACATGGCCGATTACAAGGTTCCTACATTTAAAGATTTGCCGGGCAAATCAGAAACGATCATCGTGGAGGTTCCCCATCCGGAGGGGCCGTTCGGTGCCAAGGGAGTGGGCGAGACGGCATCCTTCGGCGTCCAGCCCGCGATCGCCAATGCTCTTTATCAGGCGACAGGAGCCAGGGTCAATAGTATGCCGTTGACTCCGGAGAAAGTCTTGCGGGCCATCAGGGAAGTTCAGCAACAAAGAACCTCGGAATTACAGCAGCAAATCTAAACGTAAGGAGCGATCAACTTGAACAAGCAAATCAGCTTTAAGTTAAACGGAAGACAGGTTTCCGCGTCAGTTTCTCCGGGTGAGAGCCTGCTTGATGTTCTGCGCAACCGGTTTCACTTGGGGGGGGCCCGCGAAACCTGCGCGCTCGGACTGTGCGGCGTATGCACCGTCATCGTTTCCGGAAATCCGGTCAGCAGCTGCCTCTATATGGCGCCAGCCGCAGACGGGGAAGAGATCGTGACGATTGAAGGCTTGGAAACAGAGGACGCGCTTCATCCGGTGCAGGAAGCTTTTATGGAGCATACGGCATTCCAATGCGGTTATTGTACGCCCGGCATGATTCTGATGGCCAAAAAATTGCTGGAGGAAAACCCCGATCCGTCCGAGGATGAGATTAAAGAGTTTATGTCCGGAAATATATGCCGATGTGCCAGCTACGGGCAGATCATTCAAGCCATCCAGGCGGCCTCGCAGATGATTCAGGCGGACAGAATGGAAGGAGCCCATTAAATGAAAGAACCAAGCATCATTGGCGGGATCGGTTTCGGCTTTATCGAAACATTCGATAGGGCGGATGCCGCTTTAATCCAACAACTGCAGCATGCAAGCTCAACGGACGTAACGGATTCGCAAAATCGGACAGGGGCTATGGACCCTGGAATCAAGCCGCTCGGCTCCGGAAAACGGGTGTGGGGCAGTGCCGTTACGGTCGATCTTCCTGCAAATGACAATCTGATGCTCTACAAAGCACTGCAGCTGGCCCAGCCGGGAGACGTGCTGGTCGTCAATACCAATGGCGGGCAGCGCAGGGCCGTCTGGGGCGAGCTGATGACGCATACGGCGATGGCCCTGGCATTGGGTGGTCTGGTCGTAGACGGGATCGTTCGCGACGGCGCCGCCATCCGGCGGCTCGATTTCCCCGTTTTTTGCCGGGGCACAGCTCCGGTCAGCGTAGAGAAAAACGGTCCCGGCCTTGTCAATGGAGAGATGACTTGCGGCGGTGTTGTCGTTCGCCCGGGGAATCTCGTCGTCGGGGACGACGATGGAGTGGTCATCATTCAGAGAGAACGGCTGTCTTCGGTGCTTGACAAGATGAAACAAACAGAACAGCGGGAGATCAAACGGAAGGAGGAGATTGCAAGGGGGCAGGCTCTTCCTGCCTAGTTGGATTCCGTCATGCGGGAAAAGGGCCTTGTGCCTGGGATTAAAAAGGAAAGACTTTTAGAATAAGGCCGTTGCGTTGGTCAGTTATATCCCGCAATTATATATGTGGCTTCCGGATTTAATGAAATAATGGCTCGCCTGTATTGTTCTCAACAGGTATCCTACATCGGGTTTCTTGGACCCAAAAGCAGAACCGAACGCATCCTGCATGAAATCGTAAAGATCGATTCAACACGATTAGAATCCTTACGTGATGTCATATACAGTCCGATCGGTTTGGATTTAGGCGCAGAAACGGCAGAAGAAGTCGCGGTCAGTATAGCGGCGGAATTATTGGCCGTCAGAAACCGGCGCTCTCCTCAATTTTTGCGTGATAAGCCGGGAGCCATTCACGATAACCGGTTAGCGGCATCGGAGGAGCGGAGGAATCCGGGGACTGCCGCCGGCGCAAGCATGAGACCTATCTGTGGAATATAGTGTTATATCATGAAGCACCTGAGCTGCAATGAAAAAATATGGCCTAAAACCGGGTGATTTTTTTGACGATATCAGCGATTGCAATTTTTATCGCGGTGTTGGCCCTGCTGGTTGCAGGATTCGCCAAAGGCATCAGCGGCATGGGACTTCCTGTCGTGGCCACGCCGGTTTTGACGCTCTTGTTTGATCTGCAAACCGCCATTGCGATCACCATCGTGCCTGCACTTCTAACGGATATAATCATGTTGATCAGAACACCGAAAAATTGGGGCTTGATCAAAAACGCCGCTTCCTTGATGATGTTTGGAATGTGCGGCATCGCAGTCGGTTCCTATGCGTTGGTTCGCATCCATCCGTCCATTCTGTCGGCAGTTCTGGGTGTCATCATTCTTCTTTTTGTCGGCACTTCTTTTTTCGCCGTTTTTCCCGCGATCAAGCAGAGGAGACGGCTGGATGCGGCGGTAGGGTTCATCGCTGGGACCGCCCAGGGCGCCGCCGGTGCCAGCGGTCCGATCATCAGCATGTATATGCTGCAGATGAAGATGAGCCGGGACGAATTTTTGTTTATGATCAACAGTTTTTTTGTGACGATTGATGTTATACAGCTTATGACCGTTTATAAACTGGGGCTTTACCATGGCCCGGTCATTTATTATTCGATAGGGGCGATCGTCCCGGCCCTGTTGGCGCTTGCGGCAGCCTTTGCATTGCAAAAGAAAATCTCCGATCAAGTGTTTCGTTATTCCGTGCTGATCATGATGACATTAAGTGCGTCGGCTTTATTATTCAAGTCGATTCAAACCATGTTATGAGGTTATAGACGGGGAGTTAACCATTGAAAAATTTGCTCCAGCGCTTCTTTTTGTCGGCTGCCTTGCAGAGGCTGATGCTCGCCGTCCTGGTAGACGATACTTGTCTTATCTTTTGAGGGCATGATTTCAAAAAAATGTTCAATAAGCTTGACGTTGACTACCGGATCGTATACATCGTACAGACATAATGCCGGGAAATGAAATTTCTGGATTTCCGTTATAGCCATTTTACCGTGATGCATCATTTCCGTACACCAGCGCGGAGTATAACAGATGGTCGGCAGCTGTTCTTCTTTTATGGCGTCGGAGGTCCAATCGGGCAAACTCGCCCGGAAGCATTTGAGTCTTCTTAAGATTTCGTTCCACCTGATCAGGTCAAGAGGCAGGGTTGGAGCGACGACCGAAAAAAATTCAATGCATTTTCTGATGATGAACGGAGGCGGATAAATTCCCAGGGCCGGGGAAGACAACAGAACGCCGGCTATGTTGCCGGGAAACCGTTGAACATAACGTATGGCGATGAGACCACCCATACTATGGCCGAACAGATAGATCGGCAATCCCGAATACTGCTTCTGCAAGCGGGAGACCAGTTCTTCCAGATCATCCAGGTATTCCTGGAATCGAAGAATGTGCCCCCGTCTTCCCCCCGAACGTCCGAAACCCCGCAGGTCTGGCGCGGCGAGAGCGACCCGCCGGTTTAAACACTCCGTGCCGATACAGGAGTAATGTCCCGAGTGCTGTCCCGCCCCATGCAGAAAAATAATAAGTGCTTTAGCGTTAACAGGTATCCAGATACGGCAATATAAGGCATGCTGCCGAATGTTTGAAACATACAGATGATCAGCTATATGTTTAGACATGGGATACTCCTCGATTCCTTCGAATATGCACAACTCGTTTTCCAACTTAATATGCGCGATTTTCCCGCATCCGATACGCAGGACAGATTCCTGTGATGATGAGGGTAAGCTTGCGTAAAACGCTGTCCCCGAAATGAATGAAGAACCTCCGGAACCACTTTAAATAGTGGTGCCGGAGGTTTTATTATTGACCGGATTGAAGAGGGCAACACATACCAAATATACATCCTTCCGAAGCGAAATTTATAATTTGCAGCATAAATGGGAATGTTTTAACTGTTATAACTTAACCGTTACGGAGTCAACAGATCTTATAGACATGACTTCTTTAACATTAATTTCTGACTTTCTTTGGGAGGATGTATGAATCTACTACATACGGAACAACTCCGACAAAAAGCTCATGAACTTGCGCTAACCCATGAACCATACATCACGCGACGCCTAGCGATGCGCATATGGCGGAATTTTACTACGGATATGGAAAATTTGACTGCGTTCATACGCTCCATGCATGGACGTCGCGCAAGTTGTTCGCAGCCGGCGGAAGAATGGTTCCTTGATCACGCGGAGTTCATTGAGGAACAGGGGTTAGTCATTAAAAGCCAGCTCACCGGAAGCTTTTTGCGGCGTTTGCCGCATCTATGCAAGACCGGCGAGCCACGGATTCTTTCGATCTGCGCCGATTATCTGAAACACGTGGACGGAAACCTGGACATGGACACTTTTGTTTCCTATATCAATTCTTATCAGGAAGTATCCGTTTTGACCATTGCTGAAACGTGGGCGATCCCGCTTATCGCAAGAATTGCCTTGATCCGGCGATTGGCCGAAGTGATGGAATTCATTCGCGAACGGCATGAGGTGTGTTCACTCGTCGAAAGGCTGCTGGAGCGAATTGAGCCGTCGAAGGTAAGTCCCGATGCGCTTAAGGCTGCGCTTGAACAAGCAGGCCAAGAGATGCCGCTCTCCGGTCCGATGATCGTCCATTTGGTCAGTCATCTGCGTGAATGGACGGACGATTCGGCACACGTACGTGAATGGCTGTTGTGCAACTTGGAAAACGGTCCTGACAGCCTGGATCGTATCGTCTCCTATGAGTATCAGCTTCAGGCGGCATATCAAGTGACGATAGGCAATGCCATCAGCAGTCTGAGAAAAATCGAACGCTGCGACTGGCACGAACCATTCGAGCAAATTTGCCTTGTGGAACAAACCATGAGGCAAGAAAACTCCGGTGACTATGTATTGCTGGATGATTCAAGCCGCAGCGTACTGCGGGGACGCGTTGAGCGGCTGGCCTGCCGCTTTAATGTGCCGGAGAATCTGATCGCCAAGCAGGCTGTGGAGCTGGCGGCACAAGAGTATAACCTGGCGTGCGCGGAACGAGAACAAGCCAACACCCATATAGCGGAGAAGGAGAGTGCCGCGGGTAGTGCGGTTTGTCCGGATGTGATGCCTCGTCCGGCGTATATCGCTTATTACCTGCTCGAACCGAGCGGCGTCAAAGAGCTCCAGCGCGCGCTGAAACAATGCAGCAGTCCCCGGCGTTTGTCGCATATAGGGCTGCTGCAACGGGCTACCGGCGTTTATTTCACCGTTCTTACAGGGCTGTTCCTGGTTGCACTTCTCGGATTCGCTTTGTGGATTGCAGGAGGCTTCAGCTTGACGCTGACCGGGTGGGCGGCGGTTTTGCTTTTGCTGTCAATACCCGTGAGTGAGTGGGCCGTAACGGCAACACACTGGATGATTGAGTGCGCAAGGCAGCCGCGGCCGCTGCTTCGCTATGATTTCTCGCATGAAATTCCGAGTGAGGCGACTACAATGGTTGTCATTCCGGTGATCTGGTCAAACGTCGAACAAGTGCGGGAAATGGCGGATCGGCTGGAGCTTCATTATCTGGCGAACCGCGATCCAAATCTTCATTTCGCCCTTCTGGGTGATTTTGCCGATGCCGACGCCGAGAGTCTTCCGCAGGATTCCGCCATTCTTGAAGCTGCCCGCACAAGTATTGAGAGTTTGAACCGCACGTACTCCCAAACGGAAGAAAGCAGTACGTTTCACCTTTTTCAACGCCGCAGATTGTGGAACCCGTCTGAGGGCGTATGGATGGGCTGGGAGCGCAAGCGGGGCAAACTGGTAGAGTTCGTCGAACTGCTAAAAGGGCGAACAGATACGACCTACGACTTCGTAGTCGGGGATGCCTCGGTTCTTCCGGGCATCCGTTATATCATTACACTCGACGCGGATACACAGCTTCCGATCGGCAGCGCCCACCGGATGATCGGTACCCTGCATCTGCCATATAACCAGCCGCGGCTGAACCGTTCGCGGACACGGGTGGTCGAGGGATACGGCGTACTGCAGCCGCGAATCGGCATTAGTCACGAATCGTCCTTGCGTTCGCGCTTGGCTTATTTATGGTCAGGCGATCCGGGAATCGATCCTTATGCGTTTGCGGTTTCCGATCCGTATCAGGACGGATTAGGGCAGGGGATTTTCACGGGTAAAGGGATATTCGATGTCAGTGCATTTGCGCAGGTGCTATGCGAACGTATTCCTGAAAACCGGGTCCTTAGCCATGATTTGTTGGAGGGCGGCTTTTTGCGGGCAGGCTTGCTGTCGGACATTGAATTGATCGATGACCAGCCTGCCGCGTTCAGCGCGTATCAAAGAAGACTGCACCGATGGGTGCGAGGGGATTGGCAATTGCTTTTATGGCTCTTTCCCCGCACATCCGACCGGCGGGGAAAGAGCTTGCCGGTCGATCTATCCGCTCTTACCCGCTGGCATATGATCGATAACCTGCGGCGCAGTCTATTTCCGCCGGCGCTGTTCGCTCTTCTGCTGTTAGGTACGGGCGTCCTTCCCGGATCACCGGAACGCTGGTTTGTTTTTGGGTTTGCTACATTGTTTTTGCCGCTGATCCGCCAACTCGTGGCAATGCGGCATACTATTCGGCGTCCCCGGAGCCTGCTTGCCACGGCTTTGCAAGTTTTGGTTACCCTGTTGACTCTGCCGTTTCAAAGCGTTCTGCTGCTAGACGCGATCGGCAAAACTTTGTTCCGGCTATTCGTTTCAAAGCGTCGTTTGCTTGAATGGGTCAGCTCTGCGGAAATTGAACGCCGCAACCGCGGAAAGCGGCATATTGTGCTTTTAGGGATGTACCCGGGATATGCATTGGTGCTTGTCTTTGCGTTGGCAGCGGCGGCGAGCGGCGCTCCAGCGGTACGGTGGACAGGCTTGACGCTCTGTGCTGTATGGTTATTCGCTCCTCTTGTCGTCCACTGGTTGGACCGTCCCGTCCAACAGGCCGAGCTGACGCTCGAACCGGGAGAAGAGGAAGAACTGAAGGCGTTGGCCAAACAGATTTGGACCTTCTTCGAGGACTACGTTACCGCAAAGGACCATTGGCTGCCGCCTGATAACGTGCAGTTGGAGCCGCCCAATGGCATTGCACATCGAACTTCGCCCACCAATATCGGGCTTTATCTTGCCTGCACGCTCGCCGCACGGGATTTCGGATTTATCGATACGCCCGGGCTGATTGAGCGGTTGGAGCGTACGATCGATACGGTGGAGCGCATGAATAAATGGAACGGCCATCTTTATAACTGGTACGACACGACTACTCTAGAACCACTGCCTCCTCTGTACGTATCGACGGTGGATTCCGGTAACTTCGCCGGCTATTTAATGACAGTCAAAGAGGGGTTGGCCGAGTGGCTCAAAAATGACTTTACATTCAACGAAAAGCCGGAGTCGAATACCAAGGGTCAAGGTCAAGCGGAAGAAGCGTTCCATGTGGCATTCGCCGAGGATTTGGTGCCTTCACTGCAGGGTAAACTGACGGACAAGACCACGGAAACGGCAGACGCGGGAGTCGGGGGGAATAAAGACGGTTCCGGACGCAAAGCATCGGCAGAGGATTGGCCGGCACGCGGACAACATCTGATCTCACGCATGGCGCTGTTGATTGAGAAGACAGACTTTCGTCCGCTTTACGATCACAAGACCAAACTATTGACATTGGGGTATCATGCCGCGCTCCAAGAACGCGATAAGATTCTGTATGACCTGATGGCATCAGAGGCAAGACAGGCCAGCTTTATTGCCATTGCCCTCGGTCAGGTGTCTGTAGCTCATTGGCGCGCGCTCGGACGGACCATGACCAAAGTCGGGAAGCGCACCGCGCTGCTCTCCTGGTCCGGAACCATGTTCGAATATTTGATGCCCTGGCTGATGATGCGCACCTATCGGAACACCATCTGGGATAGCACCTACCGCGCCGTCGTGGAGCGGCAAATCGATTATGCGCACGAAAGGGGTGTCCCCTTCGGCATTTCCGAATCCGGCTATTACGCTTTTGATTACCAGATGAACTATCAATACAGGGCGTTCGGCGTTCCCGGTCTCGGCTTCAAGCGGGGCCTGGAACAGGATTTGGTCGTGGCGCCGTATGCCGCCATTCTGGCGCTGCCTTTTGCGAAACGTCAAGGGCTTAAAGATTTGCGTAAAATGGAGGAGCTTGGCGCGCGCGGCAAATATGGCTATTATGAGGCGATCGATTTCACGTCCGAACGGATGCCGAATAATGAGACATGCATGGTCATCCGCAGCTTTATGGCCCATCATCAAGGGATGAGTTTGCTTGCCCTTGCGAACATACTGCTGCCGGTAAAAATGTACGAGCGGTTTCACCGCGACAAGCGCGTGCAGGCGGCGGAGCTGCTGCTGCAGGAGCGGATACCCGCGCATCCCAAAATCATTAGACACCCTGCAATGGCACGTGAATATATGCCTGAAACAAGGCCGGTGCAGAATGATGCGCAGCGGGAATACCTCTCGGCAGATACGCGTACGCCGGAGGTGTGTGTTCTGTCCAACGGAACCTATATGACCGTCGTGACGGGCAGTGGCGGCGGGTTCAGCCGATATGAAGGTCTGGCCGTCTCGCGGTGGCAGGAGGATCCGGTATTGGACGATTGGGGGAGCTATATCTATATCCGTGACGTCGCCCGTGATGCGGTGTGGTCTCCGGCATTTCAACCGTGCCGTGTTCCGTCATCCGAACAACGCATACAATTCTCGCTTGACCGGGCCACCTTCATGCGTACAGACGGAGACGTGCAGACCCGTCTTGAAGTCTGCGTATCGCCCGAATGGAATGCGGAAATTCGCCGATTGACGCTGACCAACACGGGGAATGAGGCCAAGATCATAGAGGTCACAACGTTTACGGAGCTGGCCTTGGCCCCCCCTATAGCTGATGATGCGCATCCCGCTTTCAGCAAATTATTTATAGAAACAGAATATGCGGGCGATTCCGAGTGCCTTCTCGCCCGAAGAAGACCCCGACAGGAAAGTGAGAAGGCTGTATGGGCGGCGCATTCCCTCATGGCGGAAGGACGAACGCTCGGACCGGCGGAATATGAGACAGACCGGGCCAGCTTTATCGGCCGCGGACATTCCATCTCCCAGCCGCAGGGGATCCGTTCCCGCCTTCGCGGTACGGTGGGCTCTGTGGCGGACCCAGCCTTTATCATGCGGCGTCAGGTAAGCATCGAGCCCGGTGAACAGGTTCAATTGTTCGCTGTTACCGGGATTGCCGATTCCAAGGAGGAAGCGGTCGGCATCGTCCGCCGGTTCCTGGAGAACCAGGCGGTGGAACGAACATTTCTGCTCGCGTGGAATCGCAGTCAAATCGAGCTTAGGCATCTGCACATTACGGCCGCCGAGGCGGCGGCCTTCCAAACCTTTGCCGGACAGGTGCTGTATACTTCTCCGCTAAGGAAGGAACGGAAGGACAGAATCATGGCGAATGCCAAAGGGCAGTCCGGCCTCTGGGCGCATGGCGTGTCCGGGGACCGTCCGATGATCCTTGTACGGATCGAGAATCGGGCCAATATGAAATTTATTGCCAAACTTCTGATCGGACACGAGTATTTGCGCCGCTTGGGGTTATTTTTTGACCTGGTCATTCTGAATGAATCGGCAGGCGGATACCAGCAGGATTTGCAGAAAGCGCTGCGCAGTGCGGTAGAACACGGGATGGACCGGTATAACGCAGGGAATGGGGGAGTGTTCATTATTAATGCCGACCAGCTGCCGGATGTGGACAGGACGCTGCTGCTGGCCGCAGCCCGTCTTATCCTGCGTGCGGGCGGTCCGAGTCTGAAGGCGCAAATCAAGCTGCCGCGTCAGGATAAAGCCTGGCCGGCCCCGTTCGCAGCGACAGTGCCGTTAAACCGGTTCGGCAGCCCGCCGACGGAAGACGTGCGCGATTTGATGTTCTTTAATGGCTGGGGCGGGTTTTCACCCGATGGGCGGGAGTATCGGATCGTGATCAAGAACGGTAATCATTTGCCGGCGCCATGGATCAATGTCATCGCCAATCCTCGCTTCGGCTGCCTTGTTTCGGAGCTTGGCACGGGTTACACCTGGTGGAGAAACAGCCGGGAGTGCAAATTGACCCCGTGGTTCAATGATCCTGTGCTCGACCCGCCTGGTGAAGTTTGTTATTTGCGGGATGAAGAAAGCGGTGAAATATGGTCTGTTCCTTCGTCTGCCGCAAATCCGGACCAATCCTATACGGTTTCGCACGGTCGGGGATTCACGCGGTTTCATCACGAGAGATACGGTATCATGCAGGAAATGACCGTTTTTGTTCCGCTTCATGATCCTGTCAAAATCATCAAATTGCGGCTGCAAAACAAAACTTCCGAAAAAAGATGCCTTTCCGTCACCTATTACGCTGAATGGGTGCTGGGTGTACAACGTCAGGCGAACGCCTCCTTCATCGTTTCGGAATGGGACGAATCGGCCCAAATGCTCCTGGCTCGCAATGCATATCAGGAATCGTTTCGCGATGCTACGGCCTTTTTGGGTATGTATCTGCTGCCTGAAGCGTCGGAGGAGTCCCCGGATACAGCATCAGAGGTTCAGCAGTCTGCTCCAGTCGAACCGGCTGATCTGTCCTGGACGGCAGACCGCAATGAATTTCTCGGGCGCAACGGCACATACGAAAATCCCGCTTCACTCAGCCGCGAGCGGTTGTCCAAGACAACGGGAGCTCTTTATGATACCTGCGGCGCGGTGCAGACCAAGCTTACGCTGGAGCCTGATGCCGAACGGACAGTTTACATACTTCTCGGTTGCGATCAGTCGCGCGATGCCGCCATGAAATTGGCGCAAACCTACCGTCAAGCGCGTGTCAGCGAGCAGTCATTAGCGCTTGTAGGGGAATTCTGGGATGATGTGCTGGACCAGATTTCGGTATCTACGCCATCCCCCGAGATGGATGTCCTGCTGAACGGATGGCTGCTTTATCAGACGCTCGGCTGCAGAATGTGGGCCAGATCCGCCTTTTATCAAGCGGGAGGCGCATACGGCTTTCGCGATCAGCTGCAGGATTCATTGGCGCTTCTGCACACCCGTCCCGACCTTACGCGTGCACAAATTTTGCTGCACGCTGCGCATCAATATGAGGAGGGCGATGTGCAGCACTGGTGGCATGAAGAAACGGAGCGCGGCATCCGTACGTTATTCTCCGACGATTTACTATGGCTGCCGTATGCGGCTTCGCGATACGTGGAGCATACGGGGGATGACAGCCTGTTTGAAGAGGCAGTTCCGTTTCTTCACAGTGAGCTTTTGCGGGAAGGGGAACATGAACGATACGAGCCGACACGCGTTTCAGAACAAAGCGGAACCCTGTTCGATCACTGCTTGCGGGCCATCGACAGGGCCTTGCAGCGCTTTGGCGAACATGGGCTTCCGCTGATCGGAATCGGAGATTGGAATGACGGGATGAATTTTGTTGGGGCGGAAGGCCGCGGCGAGAGTGTATGGCTCGGTTGGTTTCTCTATGACATTCTCGGCCGGTTCACGGATCTTTGCAGGGAGCGAGGTGACGCAGAACGGTCGCAACGTTACCGGGATGTAAGGGATCGGCTCATTCCTTCACTCGACGAGCATGCCTGGGATGGACAATGGTATCGCCGCGCCTTCACCGATGCCGGGCAATGGCTCGGTTCTATCCACAATCAGGAATGCCGAATCGATGCTATTGCCCAGTCATGGTCGGTCATTTCAGGAGCCGCGCCAAGGAACAAGGCTCTGCAGGCGATGCAGTCATTCGATCGTGAGCTTGTGGATCGGGAGCTTTCCGTCGCCCGTCTCCTGACACCGCCTTTTGACCGTACGCAGCCTAGTCCCGGTTACATTCAGGGCTATCCGCCAGGAATTCGCGAGAACGGGGCGCAGTATACGCATGGTGTCATTTGGAGCATTATCGCCTGGTGCCAGCTTGGGAAAGGGGACAAGGCGTTTGAGCTGTTTCACCTGTTAAATCCGCTAAACCACACGCGCACGTCAAACGAAGTGCGGAGGTACGCCGGTGAACCCTACGTGATGTCGGCAGACGTTTATACGGCGAATCCGCACAAAGGACATGCAGGCTGGACTTGGTACACCGGCGCCGCGGGGTGGATGTATCAGGCGGGAATTGAATGGATTCTCGGACTTCGCCGACGGGGGACGCGGCTGTACATCAGCCCGTGCATTCCCAGTGAATGGCCGGAGTATTCCGTTCATTACCGGTTCGGCAGGACGCGCTTTCTCATTACCGTCAATAATCCGCTGCATAAATCCGGCGGTGTGACTGCTTTACAGATGGACGGTCAAGAAATGTCCCTTAAGGAGCACGATGCAAAAGACGGTTACTACGTTGAATTATGTGACGATGGGCAAGTCCACCATGTGGTTGTGACGTTGTAGTGCCAAGGTATAAGAATGGGGCGGTCGTCGGCGGATGAAGAAGGCAAGCCGCAGCTTTACGCCGGACGGCCGCAGTAATCTGTACGCTTGTCATCATGATCGGTTGGAGGGAGTTTCCACATGTATAAAATACGTAAAGCGATTATTCCGGCTGCAGGCTTCGGCACCCGATTTTTACCCGCAACCAAATCCCAGCCCAAAGAAATGCTGCCTTTGATTAACAAGCCTGCAATTCAATATATCGTGGAAGAGGCCATTGCTTCTGGGATTCAGGATATTCTGATTGTGACAGGACGAAACAAACGCGCCATTGAAGACCACTTCGACCACAATGTGGAGTTGGAGTATTTCCTTAAAGAACAGGGGAAATGGTCTCAATATGAAGAAGTGCTGGAGATCGCGAAAATGGCGGATATCCATTTCATACGGCAAAAAGAGCAGCGCGGACTCGGACATGCGGTCTTATGCTCCCGAAATTTTGTCGGAAATGAGCCATTCGCCATTCTTCTGGGTGACGATATTATCGATAACCCTACGAAACCGGCGCTTCGGCAGATGATGGAACAGTTTGAGACCCATGGGAAGACGGTGGTGGGCGTACAGCCCGTTTTGCCTGAAGAAGTGTCCAAGTATGGCGTGATTGCGGGCATGCCGATCGATAACCATATCTATGAATTGGAGGATTTGGTCGAAAAGCCCGATACGGATAAAGCGCCATCGAATTTGGCCATCGTCGGAAGGTATATCATTCAACCGGAGATTTTCGATATTTTGGAGGAAACAGGGCCGGGACGAGGCGGTGAAATCCAGTTGACGGACGCTCTCAAGATTCTCTGCCTCAAGCAGGGCATGCATGCGCGTCTTCTGGAGGGAGACCGCCATGATATCGGGGACAAATGGGGATATATAAAAGCTACTTTGTCATTGGCTTTGCGGTGTGAAGATTTGCATGATAAATTGCATCATTTTTGGCTTGAGCGGTCCAAGGGATCGGCAAGTAAATAATTTTAATGCATCATAGAAATACTAAACAGAGGAGGTGGAATAAATGGTGGCCAAGGAAAAGGAAAGAGATAACACGGATTCATCGGCTTTATGGATGGGATGGATTGGGATTATCGCAGGAATTATCGCTTTTTTCTTTTCACCGGTTCTGTTTGGTTGTGCTGCGATAATTCTTGGTTTGATCACCGTCTTTAGTCAAGCCAACAATTTGGGATGGTGGGCCATAGGCTTGGGTCTGGTCGGGGCAGCCGCGAATATGTGGTTGTATTAAAAAGTCGTAAGGTTAAACGGGGCTGTCCCAAAATTCACCGAGGTGACGGGGATACCCCTTTTTCAATTTTGTAAAACAAAAAGAAGCGGGTTAAAGTGGAATAATTAACCAGTCAGTACTAAAGAGGAGTACAGTATGATTATTAAACCGAAACAACCTAAAAAATGTGTCAATTGCATTTGGGGCCATTATGGCATACGCGGATTTGCCGGCCGGTTTTCGCTGCGGCGAAATATACAGGAAATAAAACGGGTTTAATACCGTTTCAGGAAAACGGGGCTGTCTCAAAAGTAGACTGCAAAACCCAATTTGAGACATTCCCATTGAAAAAGGACGATTTTAACAAAAAAACAGGTCGAATTCGAGGCTATACAAGCACTCGTATCCGACCTGTTTGCTTTATTCTCGCCCATTTCAACAAAGATACAGCATCTATAAACTGAATTTTCCATCGATGAAATTTGTCATGGCAAGCAAAAATAACTCCATACATTAAACATTTTCAAAGGGGAAATGTACTACATGTGGCTAAAGTCAATGGCCTTGACGATTTGGGATATCATTGATCCCATATATTATGCATGTACCCGATTAAGATCTATTGGCGGCGGTAATGAGAAAAGCAGTGCATTTCGTGTGAGGCTTACCTTATACCAAGGAAGACCGATAACTTTATCCGACGGAACGATGATTCAAAAGGGGGATATCTTACTAAAAATTCATTTACATAATGTCGTTCTATTAAGAGACATGCTTCCCTTAAGAAATGAAATCAAAAAGGCAAGATTTCTGTACAGGTTTATTGATAGTTCGTTACCCGATCTTGCCCTGTATGTTAAAAACCATCCTAAATCCCAAGATATCAAGGGGCTAATCGGCATTACGATGTTAAATCGGGGCTGTGAGAAATTAGGATTTGAAGCATTCCCGATATCCTCCACAGCATATAGATGTTTAAAATGGATGAGTTTGATGCCTATTTGCTTGCTATCGGTATCGCAGCCGTTTAAAAACTTGAAAAAGCATGTGCCGACCTATTTGTTTATGTCAAAGGATCAGCTTTTACAAAAATTATGTGGAGTTGATGATAAGCCCAAAAAGATCGTCTGAAACCAAAAGTACTATATATAGGTTTTATTTTACATTGCATCACAAAATATGGTGGGTTATACTTGAATTTTGGAAATCAGAATTGTTGCGCAATTCTATTTCCCATAATAGACTTTTCCTCATAACCTTTTTCTCACTTGCCTCCCCTGGAAGGGGAAGGCTTTTTTTGTTATCGTACCAGGCCTCATCTCTGTCATACCGGGACAAAAATACCGGCCATTAATTACCGATGACATTGTCCGGCTCATTTTCTATACTGTTAGATATAGAAAAGGGGGTTTCGAAATGGAATGGTATATCATGTTGGTTTTGATCATAGCAGTGATCATCCGTTTATTATATAAAGCACATAAAAATACGAAACAGGTAGAACTGACTCATATCCGGTTGCCGGAAAACAAGAACGTCTCTCGTAATGAAATTTTGAAAGTACTGCATCTTTCGGACTTGCACATGGAGAACATTTCGGTATCGCCTGACCGGTTATCGGATCTATTATCCGGGGACCAGCCGGATTTGATTGCATTGACCGGGGATTATTTGGACAAAGTGAAAAGTATTCCGAAGCTGTCCGAATATTTAAAGGTTTTGCACAAAATGAAGCCGAAATATGGAATTTATGCTGTTTTCGGCAATCATGATTACGTGTTGAAGCATCATGATTTCGATAAGCTGCGGAAGGTGTTGGAGGATAACGGGTGTCAAGTTTTACAAAATGAAAATGATCTTTTGTACGTAGACGGCAGACCTGTCCACATTATCGGAATCGACGACTTCAGCACGAAGAGAAGTAATTTAGATCAGTCCTTCCGGAAGGTAAATCAAGGGTTTCGGTTGGTTTTGACGCACGACCCTAATATTGTATTAATAATGGAGAAATATGACTTTGATTATTTGCTGGCCGGTCATTTTCATGGAGGCCAGATTTGGTGGCCGAAGCCTTACCATTTGATTAAGATGGGACGTCTGGTTCGCATGAATATGGTAAAAGGCTTGCAGCGTTATCGGGGCAAAGCGTTTTATATCAGTGAAGGATTGGGGCAAACAGGGTTAAATATCCGGGTTGGCAGCAGGCCGGAAATCACATTTCATCACTTATCTCTACAGGCTATTGAAAAAGTACAAACTCCGAAAGCAGTCTAGCGATCGGAGTTTGTACTTTTTTAGTCCCTGTGCGAGTATCATATCATTTACCCGACATGGAATAAGATTGCGCAGGTCGTCCATTCCCATGACAGCCATCATTTGCGCGGCGGAGTGATGGGCACATTATACCGTTCCAGTTCGAAATTAGCTGTATGCCCTAATGAAGTTGGCATATGCTTTGCAATAACAACGAGATATTTCTATTCGTAATTGTATCGTAATAATGATCTGCATTTCGGCGCAATCCATCACATTGTTCCCGGGAGCTTAATATACTTCCCAATTGTTCTTCCATATTCGCCTCGTGCTTCCAATGGTCGGCCTGGACAATAAGCCCTTGCTGATTTAAGCTTTGCAGATTGATTTTTTCTTGTCCAGGCAGCGCATGGTAAACAAAAATAGGTATTCTTTTATAAAGGCATTCACTGACCGTTACTCCGCCCGGCTTGGTAATGATGCCATCGATTTGATTGTACAATTCATCCATCTCTTCTCTTGATGTGATATAGGGTAAGGGAGTAATACGGGGATGCTTTAAATTTATCAGATATTCGTGCAAATGCTTATTTTTACCGCATAATACTTTATAGTGGATATTTCCCTTTTTTCCAATTTGGCGAACAAGGGAAGGAATGACGCCAGCACCAAGGCTGCCGCCGGAAATTAATACGGTCATTTGGGAAGAGAACACCGATTTTTCTTGATTCTCAGTAATTTTCGGGTGAATCGGTATACCGGTAACAAAAATCCGTTCCTCAGGGACACCTTTTTGCATGAGCGATTGTTTTAGGTCCTTGTTGGGAACGAAATGGTAATCGATATTGCCGCATCCCCACAGATTATTGATAAAAAAATCGGTATATACATTAATAACCGGTACGGAGATTATACGACGGGTCTTTAGACGATTGAGAATATAAGAAGGTAAAGCATGGGTACAAATGATCATATGAGGCTGTTCCTCGCGAACCAGCTTTTCAACAAAATACTGAAAAAGCCACTCGTAGATACGGTAACGCTGCGGTTGCCGCGTCGGTTGGTATACCGACATTCTGTATATCCAGTTGTAGAAATTCGGGAATGAATGAATCCATTTTATGTAAATTTGTGATACGGCAGATTCCATCCTCCCATAGCTGTATCGAAGAATATCCACTTTTTTGCATTGGACAGAAGGCATTACTCCGTGAATATGATCCATTAAAGCTTCTGCAACCTGGTGATGGCCGGTAGATATCGAAAGAAAGGGCATAACCAATATTTTTTTCATCCTTCATTTCCTCCATCAGTAACGGCAATATGCGAAATACAAACTGGGGATAATACGGTAAATAGGATACTACATCATGGCCTTTGACATACATGGTTGTATGATGTTCGCGAGGAGACCGACGGATGGAGATGAAGATGAAGGTGATGACTTTCAACATACAAATCATGGACTTTATCGAGATATCCCATTATATCTCAAGAACAGCATAAGCTTGGAAACGTGCGTTCCGGATTAAGGGAAGCCCGTGTTTTATTGGAAGCCGACGTACAAATAAGAGTGGGTTTGATTTTAGATGTGTAACCACTGCGATCGCTCATTCATGAATGGCCTTGTGAGAGGTTTTCTTAATCCGGAGCAGCATGTATAAGCAGAAACTGATTTTTTCCACCAATGAAATTCCTTTCACAAGACAAAATAACCATTTCCATGAAAACATTCCAAAGGGGATAAGGACATGAGGTTAAAGTCAATAGCCCTGACCGTTTGGGATATTCTCGATCCCATCTATTATGCCTGTACCCGGTTAAAATATATTGGCGGAGGCGACCGGAAAAGCAGCGCGTTTCGAGTGCGGCTTACGTTGTACAAAGGCAGACCGGTATCTTTGGCCGACGGAACGACGATTCAAAAGGGCGATCTCTTGCTGAAAATTCATTTACATAATGTTGTTTTGTTAAAGAACATGCTGGCCTTGAGGAATGAACTGCAAAAAGCAAGATTTCTTTACCGGAGCATTGAAAGATCGCTGCCCGACCTTGCCTTGTATGTTAGAAGCCATCCGAAATGCCATGATATCAAAGGGCTGATCGGGATTACCATGTTAAATCGGGGATACGATAAATTAAGTTTTGAAGCATTTCCCATAACCAGCACAGGGTACAAATGGTCAAAATGGATAAGTTTGATGCCGATCTATCTGTTATCGGTGACGAATCCGTTTAAAAACATGAAAAAACATGTCCCCACTTACTTGTTTATGTCCAAGGATACGCTATTACAAAAACTTGTGTTGTTTACGCCTAGCGGCGAGCTCAAATCCAACATAAACCGTTCTTGATGATTTATTTTATTTGTTAGTCAAATTTTCAATTTTCTTGATATAATAAGTTGTACGTTCGATACAAGGAGCTGTAACTTCATTGAAATTAATCATCGCCGAAAAACCGGATCAAGGGGCCAAACTGGCCTCACCCTTTAAACATAAAAAACAGCAGGGCTTTATCGAAATATTCCCGAATCCGTTTTTTCCCGAAGGTGCGCTTGTAACTTGGGCTGTCGGTCATGTCTGTGAGTTGGTTCCTCCTGAAGCATATGATCCCGGCCTTAAAAGATGGAGCATCTCTTCTTTGCCGATCATCCCCGAGAAGTTCAAGCATCGGGTAGCTCCTTCCAAAGCCAAACAATTTCAAGTGATCAAAAGCCTGCTTCTTCGACCGGATGTTAAAGAAATCGTTCATGCCGGGGACGCCGGCAGGGAAGGGGAATATATCGTCCGTATTGCGGTTCAATTAAGCGGCGTCAAGAAGCCGATGAAACGGCTGTGGATCTCTTCATTGACCCCGAAGGCGGTAGAGCAGGGGTTTATGAACTTAAAGAGTGAAGAAGCCACCCGGCCGTTATACTACGAAGCGCTAAGCCGCTCTTGTGCGGATTGGCTTGTCGGAATGAACGGATCGAGGGTATACTCGTTACTGTTTCAGCGGAGGGGCATCAGGGAGGTTTTCTCCACCGGGCGTGTACAAAGCCCTACACTTGCTCTTATCGTTGCGCGCGAGAAGGAAATTCGAAACTTTAAGCCTGAACCGTTCTGGGAACTGAAAGCCAAGTTTGTTACGAAAGATGCACGTTATGACGGAACGTGGTTCAAAGGCGAGCAGTCGAGGTTTACAACTAAAGAAGAAGCGGAATTGGTCAGACAGTTTTGTAAGGGCAAAGAGGCCCGTGTCGTTGATCTCGTGAAAGAACGAAAAGAATTTCAGCCGCCGCAGTTCTTTAATTTGTCATCTCTGCAGGCTGCGGCTAATCAAATATACAAGTATTCCCCTCAGAAAACTTTAAACGCATTGCAGCAGTTGTATTTGGATGGATTTATATCGTATCCACGGTCGGATTCCGCCTATGTAACGCCGGAAGAGGCCAAGCAGTTTCCTGATATACTTGCCAGGCTAAGCCGGCTGGATTCGTTCAAAAGCTATTTTCCGCTTCCTGTACAATCGATTGCCAATCATAAGCGCTTTGTAAATGCCGCCAAGGTCAGCGATCACTATGCTATTATTCCTACTGAGGTCATTCCGCAGCCCAGCCGATTAAAGGACGATGAGCGCAACTTGTATGAATTAATTGTCAAACGACTCATCGCGGCCCATTATGATAAGGCGATTATCGATTATTCCCGTCTAACTACTTTAGTCGGCGGGCAGGAAACGTTCTTGACGAAGGGGAGGCAAATTGTTCAAGAAGGGTGGCGAACGGTGCTGTATGAACATGACTCGGGGGAAGAATCTGAACTTGAAGTCCTGCCTCCGCTGGTCGAAGGGGATACCGGAGCAGTAGAAGAACTGATGGTGAAAGAGGGTAAAACACAAGCGCCTAAACGATATACTGAAGGTCAATTAATTACTTTAATGAAAACGGCAGGCAAGCATCTCGAAGATTCGGAGCTCGAAAAGGTGCTTGAACGAACGGAAGGTCTGGGGACGGAAGCCACCCGAGCAGGCATTATATCCGTGCTGAAGGAACGAAACTACATTGAAGTTAAAAAAAACTTGGTTTATGCCACAAACAAAGGTATGATGCTGGTTGAGGCCCTTGGTGACAGTATACTCGCTTCAGCAGAAATGACTGCGAAATGGGAGCAGCGTCTCCACGATATAGGACAGGGCAAAGCTTCGCCCCAATCGTTCATGGAGCAGGTCAGAAAATTATCTCAAAAGATCGTGCAAGACGCTCTGGAAAACGCGAGAACCTGGACCTTTACGGCTCAGCAATTAGAAGAAGGTAAACCGTTAAAACATACGGAAGCCGATTCCGAAGGCCTGGGTCCGTGCCCTAAATGCCAAAAGCCTGTTGTGGACAAGAAAAGTTTATTTGGCTGCTCGGCCTATCCCCAGTGTAATTTTTCCTTTTCCAAGAAGGTGCTCGGCAAAACCATTTCTGAAACTCAAATCAAGAGATTTTTGAAGACGGGGAAAACGGCTTCGCTGAAAGGATTTAAAAAAGGAGATCGAACGTTCGAGGCAGCGCTGGTTTGGAACAAAGAGCAGCAGAAAGTGTCTTTTGAATTGAAGTGACTCCATAATCAGTTAGACGAAAGGTGGATCGGTCAAGATGAAAGAAATTCCTATTCCTTATGTTCGTGCGAATCAAACGGGGATTGTTTTACTTGTTGTTCTCGCCATTATATTTCAACAGCCCTTTCTAATCGCTGCGTTATGGGCGATACAAGTGATCGGCTTATGGCAGGGCGTACGCGCAAACCTGATTGTACAGCTGGCGGCGCCGCTGCTGCACGGCCGTATTGCCGGAGCTCAGACGGAAGCCGCGGAGCTGCAGCGGTTCAACAATTCGATTGACCTTGTCTGTGGTTTCTTTCTGGCTGATGCCTGGCAGTTGGGTAGGCTATCTTTTTGCGGGAATGGTAGCCGCGGCGGCATTTGTCGCGATCTGCGGGTTCTGTGTCGGCTGTTTTTTATATTTCCAATTCAAGCAGCTCCGCAACAGATAAAGTGAAGTGATATGCAAACAGACCGGAGAGTGCCTGATCGGGCCTCCCGGTCTGTTTGTTGTTATTCGGGCAGAACATAGAAATAAACGGTAACGAAATGACAGATGCTGCCGGCCAGTACGAATATATGCCAGATCGCATGATGATAGCGGATTTTTCTCCATAAATAAAAGATGGTACCCAGCGTATACAGCAAGCCCCCTGCAACGAGCCATACTATTCCCGCCTGAGCAAGCTCTTCTTGCAGCGGACCAAACGCGAACATCACAAGCCAGCCCATCGCGATATAAAATAGAGTGGAGAGCAGAATGAAGCGTTTGACAAAAAACAGCTTGAAAATAATCCCGGCGAGTGCTAATCCCCAAACGATCCCGAATAAGCTCCAACCCAGCGGACCACGCAGCGTCACGAGCAGGAATGGGGTATACGTGCCGGCAATCAGCACGAATATGGCGGCGTGGTCCATGATCGAGAAGATGTCGATCCACCGCTCTTGGCGGGCGCTGTGCAGCAAAGTAGAGGAGACGTAAAGCAAAATCAGCGAAACGCCGAAAACGGTAAAGCTGACGATGTGCCATACGCTGCCATTGCGTAAAGAATGGATCAGCAGCAGGACAAGGGCCGCCACGCTGAGGACGGCTCCGATTCCGTGGGTTACCGCGTTGGCGCGTTCTTCTTTCCAAGGATCGATGATCATTATCATTTCACTCCCATCGGAACATAGGGTCTCCGCCGATTCGTTCAAGGCCGGTCTAGCCAAAGCAGGAGACCTTGATTTCATTGTAACTCCAAACGGAACAAATGACCAATGATCAAATGCAGCGGGGAATCTTGATCCGGCACCCTTGCGGCGTTTGATTGCCCGCCTCATTCTTGAGCAGCCATAGCTCGGGGGTATCCCGGATCCCGGTGATATGCAGTTCAAACGATTCGACAGGGAACTGCTCTGAAGAAAGAACGACCCGATGCCCGTCGACTTGGTTCACGCGCACGGGGATTGCCGGTTCGCTTCCATGGCTCACATAACGGTAATGCTGGCCGCAGGAGGCCGTCCGTACGTCCACGCGTTTGTTGAATTCCAGCACGACGATGCTTTGTTCGGGACGATGGGCGCGAACCGGCTGAGGTTTGTCCTCATACATCGGAAGCCCGATACTGTATTCGTATGCGGTCCAGAATTGATACCCGTGAGCTCCGGCGGCCGCCGCAAAACGCTCCATCCAGGCACGGCTGCGCCGCATCCGGCGAAGCGAACCGATATCGGTTTGCACACCGATCGGGATGGAAGCATGAGAAGCCCGGATATGGTCCATAAACGGTTTGTAATGCTTTATATAGTCGGGCTTCAGCCGTTCGCGCATCCAATCGGGCCAATGGGTTTGAAGGATATGCACGTCCGGACGCACTGTGCGGATCATAGCGGCGGCGTCAATGCCCTGGTATTCTCTAAGGGCTGGAACGGAATCGTCCCCCGCATTTACAGCAAGGGACCATGTCGCTATCCGTATCCCGGGATTGGTTTCCCGCACCCCGCCTGCGCCGTTGATGAGCTCGTTCAGGAAGCCGTTGACCGCCTGTACACGAAACTCCATCCACAGCAGGTAACGGGCACGGTCGGTTTTATAATAGGCGGGGGAGCCCGGGTAACGAAAGTCAGGCATTTCAGCTCCGCTGAACCTCTTGAACGCGGCTCTGGCCAAAGGACCGACATCCCCGTAAACCCCGCTGTCCAGACCGTTCCATTCCGGAAAATAGGGTTCCGCCACCTCGAAGCCGGTGAAAGGATGCCGGCTGATGAGACGGGAAACGGCGTTTTTTTTCCAAGCTAAATACTGGTGGCTGAACAGGGAGAACCGGTGGAATCCGTCATCTATTTTTTTCAGCAGCGTCATCTGCCAATCCTTCCAACCCGGGGGCAGGTGTCCGGTTCCATAGGCTCCGTTGCCAAGCACCATGGCCCACACCTCCAGGCCCCGATTGCGCAAAGCGGCAATAAGGCGTCCATTGACCTGGGTTTCGTTTGTTACAAAATAACGTACGGCCCGGAATCCGGCCAGCTCCAGCTCTGCCGCGACGCTATCCTCGGATCTGTCCAGATAATAAGCAAATGTTGGATCAATTTGGATGCTAGGCTGCAACTGATGGATGGCAGAGGGGGGTTGAGATTTTTTTCGGGGATCATATGTACGGATAAGCATGCCTCACTGCACCTCTTTCTCCGCTCGCCTTTTTTCTTATATTGTACGCTTCTATGCGTACGGTTTCCAATTTAGAATAAAAAAGGAAGGATAAACGAAGCGGGTCGGAATGGGCGGGACAACCAGACTAAGGTTGTAAAATTGACAGTATAAGACAGCGGGAGTACAATGTACCCTTGAAACGAAACCAAGAACGAAGGCAGAGTGAAGAATAATGAAGCAGCCTGTTTCTGTGCATATATTGACCGGATTTCTTGGAAGCGGCAAGACGACGCTGCTTACCCGGGCATTGGATTACTTCAAGCTCAACGGCAAAAAGCCGGCGGTGCTGATGAACGAGCTCGGGGATGTTAATCTGGACGGCATGATGGTCGATGAGGAAGTGCCTATGACGGAGATGCTTGGCGGTTGTATCTGCTGTACAATTCGCGGGGATTTGGGAATGGAGCTTAAACAGTTGATTCAGGACCATAAGCCGGATGTCGTATTCGTGGAGAGTACCGGAGCGGCCAACCCGATGGAAATGCTCGACGGAATTACGGATGCCTCCATGCTGACGGAGGTTGCGCTCCAATCGGTGATTACGGTGGTTGACGCCGCCCAGCTTGCAGAACGATCGATTAATCCGGCTGGAAGGACCTACCGGCTGATGGCCGACCAAATTCGCTGCGCAACAAGGGTTATTTTGAACAAAACGGATCTCATTCCTCCTTCCGAGCTTTTGCGCCTGGAAGCCGTCATTAGAGAGCTGAACCCTGTGGCTCCGATCATCCCGACCGTACGCTGCGAGATGGATCTAACTGTGCTGGATCATCCGGACGGCGGAGTGAAGGATCGGTATAAAGAGACCCAGGCCTGCCGGTGTGAAGGAAATCACGGCCATGACCGTCATGACACCGTCTGCGGGCATGAAGGGTCTCCGCCTCACCATCACAGCCACGACCATGTCATGGTATATACCCATTATTTTACCCGGCCGATTGATAGCGAACGCTTTGAGGAGCTTGTCGGCCGGCTGCCGCGCAACATTTATCGGGGCAAAGGGGTTCTATGGTTTACCGATACGGCCAGTCCATTCCTGTTTCAGTATGCGTACCGCGAGATGGATTTTATCAAAATCGCGCCAAAAGAAAACGTTCCGAACGTTGCCGTGTTCATTGGCGAGCATTTCGACAAAACCGCTCTGGCAGAGCAGTTAACCGCGCTCGAAAACCGATGAATCTTGACTCACGGCGCGTATTCAGGCATTATTAATAGTATCCAGGCGCAAAACGGAGAGGTAGCTATGGCCATTCATGAGCATGACACGGAAACCACAATTGAAGAAATCTTAAAGGCAATGTCGGCAAAGGGCTGGCGCATTACCGACCAGCGGAAAAGTCTTGCCGGTCTGTTTGCCGAATCGAGAGGTTATTTGGCTCCCAAGGATGTCTATGAGTATATGAGACAGCAGTATCCTGGAGTGAGCTTTGATACGGTGTACCGCAACCTCCGGCTGTTAACCGAGATGGGAGTGCTGGAGCAAATTTATTTGAACGACGGATTGAAGTTCCGCGCCAGATGCGAGTCGCATCACCATCATCATCTCATATGCATCAGCTGCGAGAGGACGATTCCCTTTGAATTTTGTCCAATGAAGCAGATGGATGGCGTACCGACTGATTTTCAAGTGCTCAATCACCGGTTTGAAATATTGGGATACTGCGGTGACTGCACACCTGTGAATGCGAAGCAGCAATAACTTTTACTCAAATAGCATGAAAACTTCTCTGTCCGCAAAGGCAGAGTTTTTTTCGTTTGACAGTATATCGGGCAGGGTGCTATTATAGCGATAAAACATACTAAAAACATCGGAATAATATATTTTAGGAAATTTGTAAAAGGAGCGGAAGTCATCATGGAACATCATATTACAATACAAAGCGGGGAACAGGAGCTCGCGGCCACGCTTCACTACCCGGTATCGGGGAATGGGAACGGCAATTATTCTATAAATGAGAAGTACCCTATCATTATTATCGCTCACGGTTTTGTCGGAAGCAGGATTGGAGTAGACCGGTTATTCGTGCTTGCGGCCAGGGAATATGCGCGAAACGGATATATGGTGCTCCGATTCGACTACGGGGGCTGCGGTGAAAGCACAGGCGATTATGGAAGTGGCGGGCTCGATGCGATGATCGATCAAACGCGCTCCGTCCTTGACTATGCGCTCGATATCGATTGCGTAGATCCTCAAAAGGTGATTCTTCTGGGGCATAGCCTGGGTGGAGCCGTCGCCATACTGACCGCTGCCCGGGACAAAAGGGTCAAAACGCTTGTTCTTTGGGCTCCCGTTGCTTATCCTTTTAATGACATTGTAGGCATAACCGGCAAAAAGGCATACGAAGAAGCGGTAAAGCACGGTTCAACCGATTACCTCGGTTACTCGCTGAAGCCTATATTCTTCGAATCGCTGGCCAAGCATCAACCGTTCGAGCAACTGCGTAAATTCAGCGGCGATGTGTTCCTTGTCCACGGTACTGCAGACGAAGTAATTCCGGTCGATTACTGCTTCTTATACCAAAAACTGTTCTGGCTCCGCAGTCAGGGACAATGCGATAAAGAAGTTATTTTTCAGGCGGATCATACCTTCAGCGGCGGTCAGGCGAAGGAGCAAGTCATTCATAAAACACGGGATTGGCTGCTCCAGATCGATAAACGCAAGAACGAATGGAACGATTGGGAGATTTGATTTATCCGATGCAAGCATCCTAATCGTCGCGTCTGCCGTAGCTTCTGGCATAAGCGACCATCCGGCGATAAGCTGCGGGATCGAGTTTTTTTAAAGGATGAAATTGGGGGTGGTTTGAATTCACCTCCAGCACCCATAAGCGCTGTTTGGAGTCATAGGCAAAATCAATTCCCGCTTCCTGCATTCCCGCATGTTTTTGGCTCAGTGTACGGGCGATCTTGACGGTTTTTTGGGCTAACGAGCGAGTCCGTGTGCGAATTCGGTCGGGAGAAAAGCCTTTCATCTTGAGCAATTGTTCAATGGTATAAATTTTTCCGCCTTGATAATAATTCGTTACGATGTTGTCTCTCCTGCCGACCTTCGCCATAAATCCGGTACAAGTCCAGGAACCTGGGGCTTCAGCTCCTTATTGGCTCTCAAATCATGGCACACACGGAGCTTTCCCTTGATCGTCTTGCTTTTATACTTTTTTTGTACGAATACATAGCGACCACCTCCTGTGTATGTGTGCTGTAGTTAAAAAAATTGTGTATTTGTGCATGCTTTGATAAACTTAGTCATAGTAAATCAGGTGAGGGGAGTGGCGGTTGTGGCGGAAAAATCGAAAAAATCGTACCAGGCCTTGGTGGATAACAAAATATTCATCGGCGGAGAGCAGGATGTGCAGTCGTTCATAGAAGAGGAAAAATGCGAGGTCATTGTCGACCTGAGGGCAGAATCGCCTGACGCGCAGCTGGATAAGGAAGGCGTAGTAAGAATCCATATCCCGTTGGTGGATAAAGAAGAGGGACAGGAAAAGTTTCTTAAACAAGCCGTTGATACGATCGTAAAGGAAGCCGAGGCGGGGAAAAAAGTGGCGTTTCACTGTGCGGCGGGACGCAGCAGAGCCGGAAGCGTAGCCATCGGCACCCTTCTTGCCCTCGGACTCAGCGACTCGGTGGATGATGCCGAGGCGCGGATTCAAGCCATCCGTCCGGAAGTCGTGGTTCATGAGAAGCTGAAGAAATCGGTGGCTGAGATCTTTCAACTGGATGATGCGAAAACCGAATAAAACGAAAATCAGAAGCGGTATTTCCCGAAAATGGGGAATACCGCTTTTTCTATATTTTGAACAGGAATAAAATCCCATAGTATTCCAATTGATTATGGTATATTCCATAATAATACATCCTATTATCAACATTCGATATGTTGTAAAACTGGAATCTCTATTATATAATGTTGAAGTTAATGAGAAAGGAGAATTGACCAATGTCAAAATATAAGGCGATTGCACTTATGCTGATGAGCTTGCTGCTGATCATCACTGCCTGCGGGACAAAGCCTGCTGCGACGACGGAACAAACAGGCGGAGGAGACCATTCATCCCAAACCGCGCAGCAAACGCAATCAACGTTGGAGAAAATTAAGCAAGCCGGCAAAATCGTGGTCGGTACCAGCGCCGATTATCCTCCTTACGAATTTCATAAAGAGATTAACAAAAAGATGAGATTGTCGGCTTTGACATCGAAATAGCCAAAGAGATTGCGAAGGATCTGGGAGTTGAGCTGGAGATCAGAGACATGAAATTCGAAGGACTGCTGGCAGCGCTGCAAGCCGGTAATGTGGATTTTGTGATTTCGGGGATGACGCCGTCTCCTGAGCGCATGAATGCTGTTGATTTTACCAAAATATATTATACGGCTGTCCAAAAGGTTGTCGTTCGTGCAGAGGATAAAGATCGATTCAATACGATTGAATCCTTGAAGGGGATGAAAGTGGGGGCCCAGAAAGGCGCGACTCAGGAAAAGATCGTGAAAGAACAGATGCCAGGCTCTGAAGTGAAGCCTCTTGGCAAAATTTCCGACCTGATGATGGAATTGAAAAACAAAAAAATTGATGCTCTTGTAGTGGAACTGCCTGTTGCTGAAGCTTACCTGACGAAGAACAAGGATTTGGTCATCTCGGATATCAAGCTGGCTTCTGAGGACAGCGGTTCTGCGATTGCCGTCAAGAAGGGCAGATCCGACCTTGTGGAAGCGATGAACCAAACGTTGGACAGGCTGATTCAGGATAAATCGATTGATAAGATGGTTGCCGAAGCGAATGAGCTGGTGGAAGCACAGTAATTCGGCCTGGTCTATGAAAATGATCGGACAAAAACCTGAGCGGAGCGTTTTCCGGCGGGTTTTTGTTCGGTTATAGGCCGTACATAAATAAAAGGAGGGGAACGGATGGATTTTTCATTTTTGCCGACGTACTATATGTTTTTTATTAACGGGGCCAAAATGACATTGATATTGTCCTTTTTTACCGTCATTTTCGGGGTCATTCTTGGTATTGGCCTCGCGCTCATGCGCATGTCGCGTATTTATCCGCTGAAGATTTTTTCCGTGTCCTATATTGAATTTATCCGCGGGACGCCGCTGCTGGTGCAGGTGCTTTTGTTTTATTACGGTTTGCCCAAGCTGGGAATCAAGTTTCCCGAGCTTCCTTGGCTGGGGTCGGCCTTTCCCGACGTGGCGGCATGCATCCTTGCCCTGTCGTTTAACAGCGCCGCCTATGTGGCGGAGACGTTTCGTGCAGGGATTCAGGCGATTGACAAAGGTCAAATGGAGGCGGCCCGCTCGCTTGGGATGCCTCATGCGATGGCCATGCGCTATATTATTTTGCCCCAGGCGTTCCGCAATGTGCTGCCCGCGCTTGGCAACGAATTCATTACCATTATCAAAGACTCTTCCATCGTATCCGTCATCGGGGTGGCTGAACTGATGTACAGCGCAGATACAGTGAAGGGCAACACGTTCCAGCCGTTTGAGCCGTTAATCATTGTTTCGATCGTTTATTTTATGATGACCTTTGTGTTGTCCAAGCTGCTCGGACTAGCTGAAAGGAGGCTGAGGACCTCTGATTAAAGTAACGGATTTGCATAAGGCTTTCGGGAATAACCGGGTGTTGAACGGTATCGATATCGACATCGGCCAAGGCGAAGTTGTCGTTGTCATCGGCCCCAGCGGGTCGGGCAAAAGCACGTTCTTACGCTGTTTGAACTTGCTGGAACAGCCGACCGGCGGAGATATTGAATTCGAAGGCACCTCGCTGTTCCGCAGCAAGCATGATATCAATCTGCTGCGTCAGCGGATGGGCATGGTATTCCAGCAGTTTAACCTGTTTCCGAATATGACGGTGCTGGAAAACATTACGTTAGCTCCGCGAAAGCTGAAGAAGATGAGCAATGATGAAGTGAACAAGGTCGCACGGGAGCTGCTGAGGCGAATCGGTTTAACCGATAAAGCGGACAGCTATCCGGGACAGCTGTCCGGCGGTCAAAAGCAGCGGATCGCCATCGCCAGGGCGCTTGCCATGTCCCCCAAGGTAATGCTGTTTGACGAACCTACGTCTGCGCTTGATCCGGAGATGGTGGGCGAGGTGCTCGATGTTATGAAAGAGCTGGCTGCCGAGGGAATGACCATGGTTGTCGTCACCCACGAAATGGGCTTTGCCCGAGAGGTTGGCACACGGTTGATCTTTATGGACGGCGGCAAAATCGTCGAGCAGGGCAAGCCTGTGGAAGTGTTCGCGAATCCACAGCATCCGCGGACGAAGGAATTCCTGAGAAAAGTGTTATGAATTTTGAATTTAAACGCACAAACAGAGGCAAATGAGTGAATGGAGCTGCTCATCTGCCTCTTTCTTGTTTCATGATGAATCCGTCAGCTCCCCTGGTGTCCGCTGCGAATGCTGCGTTCAAATTCTTCCCGGATGGAACGGAGCAGGTCGGGATTGACGATCACATCATATGCGGTAAAAGCCAGCACCTTGGCAGCCAGCAGCATGCCCTCGAAGGCACGCGGGAGCATCGCCAGATCGCGAAATTCTTTCGTATGCAGCATGTGGCGTTCATCCACTACCTTCACATAAGGATGAATGGTCGGACAATGGCGCGATACATTGCCCAGGTCAAGCGAACCGTGATCCTTGCCGGTTTCGATCATGTCCTCGGCAATGCCCATCGATGTTAAATTTTTCGTAAACAGGTCGGATAATACGCGGTTTGTGATTAATTCATCATATGAAAATTCATAGTTGGACCATTTCATCGTACATCCGGTTTGAAGGGCGGCTCCTTCGGCACAGTGAAGAACCTTCTGTACCACTTCATCGGTATAGGGTCGGTTTGCGGACCGGATGTAAAATTGTGCAGCCGCATAGTCCGGAATAATATTCGGAGCCTTGCCCCCTTCGGTAATGATGCCATGGATGCGGGCGTGGCTTCGCAGCTGCTGACGCAATGCCCCAATCGATTGAAACAACAGCAGAATCGCATCGAGCGCGTTAATGCCTTCATAAGGACTTGCCGCGGCATGAGCGGATTTACCGAAGTATTGGAATTGGATCGCGTCCATGGCGAGCGAGCTGCCGGATTTCTCATATGTATGATAAGGGTGCGCCATCATGGCGATATCGACATCATCGAACAACCCGGCGGCAGCCATGGGAACCTTTGCGCCTTTCGTTTCTTCTGCGGGTGTCCCATAGACGCGGATCGTGCCGCCGATCTCGTCAATTACCTCTTTTAAGCCGACAGCCGCGGCCAGTCCCATCACGGCAATCAAGTGATGCCCGCAAGCATGCCCAAGCTCTGGCAGCGCATCGTATTCACACAGAAAAGCGATTGTGGGGCCCGGTTTGACTGATACGTACGTGCCGATAAAGGCGGTGGGGAGATCGAGGACCGGAGATTGGATCTCGAAGCCATGCTCACGCAGTGCTTCCTTGAGCCGGGACGAGGCTTCCCATTCCTCGTTTCCGAGCTCCGGGTGCTCTCCGATATATTTGGACAGGCTGGTAAACGATTCACTATAACGGTCGATGACCGACGCGATTTGCTGCTTCATAAACGATGTCGCTCCTTTACTGATTCCCTAGTGTGAATCCATTATATATGAAGAGGGCGGAATAAAACAAAAAGATCCTGATGCAAAGGGCTTGCATCGGGATCTTGTTAACGATTTCATTTCAAAGCCGATTACTGAACATTTCTGCGGCTGTCGATGATTTGCTCTTCGAGCTGTCTTTTGATCTTGGCCATGGCGTTGACCTCGAGCTTATGATTATCCCGGAATCGGACGCCGGTAAGAGCCAGAGCTTCATTCAAAGTCAGTTCAACGGAAATCTTTTTCTCCTGCGGTTGTTGATGAGCATCGTAATTCATGGTGCATCGCTCCTTTATTATCATTTGAGTGGTGCATCAAGAGAGTACATCAAGCAGGGGGGTACAAGGTGCGTATATTGCTTAAACCCTTGATTTTCCTTGTTTTTAATATAACATATCATGTAATATTTATCAAGCCGAAGCACAATAAAGAGGCTCATTGATTTCATTCAACGGCCTCGGATTTATTGGAGTTTGTCCTTCATTCGTAAGAGTTGGATAGATAGAACGAGGCAATCGATCTGTTGGCTAAGCTCGACGACCTTGGGGTCTACAAAGCTTCCCGTCTTCTCGACCAGCACATAAAGCTGGCGCTGCATTCGTTCCATGCGGCGTTTCAATTCAGCTTCTTCCATGAATGTCCTATCACATCCTATAATTGATAGATACCGCTATTCCTTAGAGTATTATAATACGAGGTTAGCGTGAAAATTGTAATTTTTTGTCGAAAACTTTGTTAAATTTTTATGACAAATAACAAAATATGCATAAAAAAGTATTATTATGAAATCATAACCTTAAAATGGGAGGTGATGCGGGACATGGAAAACAAGAAAGCCAATAAGAGAAACAATCCTGATTTCAGAGAAAATAAATTTACGCAAGAGGGTACGATCGTAGAGCCGGACAAAGCGGCCACTCATCCGCCCAGTCTGAATGAGGTCCCAAAGGAAACGAATCCTCAATAGTAAAAAGCCGTTCGCCGAATGAATCTAAAGCTGTCCGAACTGCGGGCGGCTTTTTCCCGTTTTTTCAGGATTTATTATATTCCGTGAATGGATTATGATAAAGGTCAGGGAGGCTGAGAGGATGAATAATGACTGGCCATGCAAGCTGATCGATTATCATTTTTGGGCGATCGATGCCTGGCTTGCGTATTTAAAACAAATGGAAGAGGACGTGCTGTATACGCCGGTTCCCGGTGTATTTCCTACGATTGGAGAAACACTGGCTCATTTGGCGGATGTCGACGGTTTGTGGTTATCCCGACTTCGGCAGATTCCTTATCCGATGGAAAGGAGCGAACAACCATCCATCGAAGAGCTGAAGCAGCGGTTTGATCGGCTTCGGGCGGATTACAGCCTATTTTTGCAGAGGGTAAGTGCCGGGGACAGGATCACTTATTCCAATTCAAAGGGTGAAGTATTCTCCAATTCGATTCTTGAAGTCGTTCAGCATTTATCGAATCATGGTACATATCACTTAGGCAATATCGCATCGATGATGCGGCATTGGAGTGTGTCCGGCGCTTCCACGGACTTCATCTATTACTTAAGGCTGGCTGAAGCTTGAATGAAGGCGCGGTGGTTTTCGGGCCGGGGATCATGGTATAGTATTAGAGATTCATGTGAGTAAAGGAGAATCGGACGGATGATCATTGTACGAAGTTTGAGCAAAACCTTCCCACCCGATCACCGCGTACTGCAGCGTATCAGCTTTCAGGCGGACGAAGGCGATTTGATCGCCCTGCTTGGTGCCAGCGGAAGCGGCAAAACCACTTTTTTCCGGTGTCTGATGCTGAAGGAAAAATGGGATGAAGGCCAATATATTTATGATGGTAAAGATATTACCGGTTTGAATGCCTGGGAGAAATTTCAGCTGCGCAAGCAGTGGGTATATCTGGAGGAAAAACCGGGCTTGAATGAAAAAAAATCGGCTGTTAAAAATGTGCTTTCCGCGCTGCTGTTCAAAAAATCATGGTGGCGCTTTCTCACCAATACGGTATCGGAAGACGATCATATGGAAGCGATGGATTATTTGGATCGCGTGGGACTGCTTGACAAAGCCCACGAGCCTGTTGAAAAGCTGAGCGGCGGGGAGAAGCAGCGGGTAGCCATTTGTAAAGCGTTGATTAAAGGGGCAAGGGTGATCTTTGCAGATGAGCCGGTATCCGGGCTGGACCCCGAGGCGGCAAGCCGCGTACTGGAGGATCTGCGGACGATCTGCCGCAAAAACAAGATTCTCGTCTTCTGCAGCCTTCATCAAGTTGAGCTCGCAGAGAAGTTTGCCACCAGGATTTGGGGATTGTCGGGGGGAAAGCTAGTTGTCGATATCGCCGGACGCCGTCTGACGCAGCGGGAAAAAGATCTTATTTTTAAATAAGTGCAAGGAAAAAAGGCCGCCTGTCCTTAAAGCCCGGGGCGACCTTTGGAATGATTCCAATGTTCAGGTTTGTTTCTTTGAAGCGATATGAGCGGCAATGCGTCCGCCGTGCAGACGTCCGGTTTCGATGAACACTTCATTGGCATTGGAGCCGGAAGCCGCTACTCCTGCAATGTACAGGCCAGGTACCGTCGTCTCCATCGTGTCCGGGTCGTGCTTCGGCACGCCGCCCGCCTCCATGTTTAATTCGGCGCCTGCTTTGGTCAGCAGGCTTCGATCCGGCCGAAAGCCGGTTAGGGCCAGCACAAAGTCATTGTCCAGCGTTTGCTCCTGCCCGTCCGTTACCACAGTGATCGTCGTCTCCGTAATGTGCGTTACACGTGAACGGAACATCATCCGGATTTTGCCTTTGCTTACCATACTTTCGAATATGGGCAGAACCCAAGGCTTAATGACGGAGGAATACGTTTCCCCGCGGTAAATGACCGTCACGCTTGCTCCTGCGCGAAGCAGCTCCATAGCCGCGTCGATCGCGGAGTTGCTTCCGCCGATGACGGCTACCCGGGTACCGGTATAAGGATGGGCTTCTCTGAAATAATGCGAGACATGGGGCAAATCCTCGCCTGGAATGCCCAGCATATTCGGAGAATCGAAGTACCCGGTGGCCACGACAACATAACGGGTCTGTACTTTGTCAGATGCGCCGAATTTGTTCTGTACGGTCAGCTCGAAGGTGCCGTCGGCTTGACGGGTGATTCCCGTTACCGTCTCATACGAGCGGATGCGCAGCTCACTGCGTTGGGCCACGTTCCGGTAATAGTTTAATGCTTCCAACCGGTAGGGTTTGTCATTCGGAGTGGAGAAAGGATACCCTCCGATTTCAAGCAGCTCCGGCGTACTGAAAAATTGCATATAAGTAGGGTATAAATAAATCGAATGCACAACGCATTCTTTCTCAATAACGAGCGGATTCAGACCGATTCTCTGCAGCTCAACAGCGGCGGACAAGCCGCAAGGACCCGCCCCGATCACAACGACTTCTTCCACAACAAACACCTCGCCTACCTGTAATTAAGGGTATGTACAGCAGTTCCCTTATCATAGTAACCGATTTGACCAGCGGTTTCCAGTTTGCATTGACCAAGCAGTGTTCCCGGGCCGGGCAACCTCATCTTTGATCCTTTTTGCGCTTATTTAGAGCACCCAACCGCTCTTATAGGCGGCGTTGCGTCCGATCCGGTTCAACCCGTGATTCGCGATTTCGGGGGCATGTCGCATTTTGTTCATATTTTGGATTTGTGAGGTAAAAATGCAACTTTCTAGATGTATGCTGCGTATTACTGATTGTGCACATTTGTTTGAAGTTTGGAGGGAGCATCATGTTGGAGCTGTATTGGGGACTGCTTATTACCGGTGTATTATTTGCGCTAGTGACGGTTGTGTTCGGCGACCTGCTGAGCAGCGCGATAGACGGGATGTTCGATTGGATGTCCGGCGACGTGCTGCATTACTTGCAACCGATGGTTCTGTTTAGCGGTTTGACGGTACTCGGTGGCTCGGGCATTTTGCTTACGAAGTATTCCCCTTTGGCAGCTGCTGCAGTGTTGTTCCTATCTCTGCTGGCCGCCGTTCTGTCTGGGACATTGATCTTTTTCTTATACGTCAAGCCAATGCAAAACACCGAGAATTCATTGGCTTTCTCCATGCAGGATTTGGTCGGAAGGATCGGGGAGGTGTCGGTGCCGATTCCGGCCCAAGGCTGCGGGGAGGTTGTGATGCAGATGGGCGGAGGCGTTACGAATCAGATTGCGGAAAGCTTTGACGGTAACTCGATTGAGGCGGGTGCCAGAGTAGTGACGGTGGAAGTGAAAGACGGCACGCTGTTTGTGACCCGTCTGGACGAACCCAAGTTGTAAAGGAGAGAAGGGAATGGTATTAACTGAACTTCTGACAATTCCAATCATTGTTGTCGGTGTGATCGTCGTACTGGGGCTTGCGTTCTGGGCCCGGTACAAAACGGTAAGTCCGGATGAGGCGATGATCGTCACCGGATCGTTCCTCGGCAGCAAAAATGTATTGACGGACGATTCCGGACGCAAAATTAAAATTGTTCGCGGCGGCGGGTCTTTCATCCTTCCGGTATTTCAGCAAGCCGAATTTGTTTCGCTCTTATCACACAAATTGGACGTCTCCACCCCGGAGGTTTACACGGAGCAGGGCGTTCCGGTCATGGCCGACGGCGTTGCCATTATCAAAATCGGCGGATCCGTCGAAGATGTGGCAACAGCGGCGGAGCAGTTCTTGGGCAAGCCGACGGAAGCGTTGAAGGTGGAAGCGCAGGAAGTGCTGGAAGGGCACCTGCGGGCCATTCTGGGCTCGATGACGGTTGAAGAAGTGTACCGCAACCGCGACAAATTCGCGCAGGAGGTTCAAAGCGTAGCAGCCAAGGATTTGAAAAAAATGGGCCTCCAGATCGTTTCCTTTACCATTAAGGATTTACGGGATAAGCACGGTTATCTCGATGCGCTCGGGAAGCCCAGAATCGCCGCGGTCAAACGCGATGCGGAAATTGCCGAAGCGGAAGCCCTGCGGGATGCCAGGATTCAAAAGGCGCGTGCCGAGGAAGAAGGGCAGAAAGCGGAGCTGCTGCGAGATACGAACATTGCCGAAGCTTCAAAGGAAAAAGAGCTGAAGGTGGCTTCATTTAAAAAGGAGCAGGATACGGCACGCGCGGAAGCGGATCAAGCCTACCATATCCAGGAAGCCCGCGCCAGACAAAGCGTTGTCGAGGAGCAGATGCGAGTCGAGCTTGTTCGGAAAGAACGCGAAATTGATCTTGAAGGCAAAGAAATTTTGCGCCGCGAGAAGCAATATGATGCGGAAGTGAAGAAAAAAGCGGATGCCGATCGTTATGCAGTGATTCAGGCTGCGGAAGCTGAAAAGGCCAAGCAAATGGCGGAAGCGGATGCGAGACAATACCGCATCGAAGCCGAAGCGCGGGCGATGGCTGAGCAGAAGCGGCTCGAAGGTTTGGCTGTGGCGGATGCCGAACGGGCCAAAGGTACGGCTGAGGCGGAAGTCATCCGGCTCCGCGGTTTGGCCGAGGCGGAAGCGAAGGAGAAGCTTGCTCAGGCATTTGAGAAATTCGGTGAAGCCGCCGTACTCGATATCATCGTGAAGATGCTGCCGGAGCTTGCCGGAAAAGTGGCGGAGCCGTTGAAGTCCATCGACAAGCTCACCGTCGTCGATACAGGCAATGGCGAAGGTGCGGCGCGCGTCAGCAACTACGTCACGCAGCTGATGGCCACCGCTCCGGAGATGCTGAAGAACGTAAGCGGTATTGATTTGGAGAATTTGGTCAAACACTTAACGAAGCGTACGGAATCCAACGTTCCTGCCATCCAAGACGTTCCAGCCTCCGTACCGGATTCGAAACCACAACCATAGTCGGATTTACGCGCATTACTTTTTACTATATATTAACAGTATCATATCATGATCATGACCTATGCAGTTCGTGGTAAGACCTGGTAAAGTTCTGGTCTGGGTGTAACCCAAAGAAGCATTAAATAATGCTCTGGCCAAAACAATTCAATTAGTCTTGCAAATTGCCGCACTTGTATGTCACAATCAATAGAGATTCGCTGAATGCCCTTGTGGTTTTTCACGCGAACCTGACAACGAGTGTGGAAGAGGCCACGAACCATTTCCCCGTGGGTGTAGCCTTCATCACTCGTTTTTTCTTTGTTCAGTTCGAAAAGCGCAACGGCTAATAATGTCTCAGCGGCGAACAATAGCTCGAAATGAGCATGGTGATGCGCTTCGGATTGGGCATGGCACTTTTCAAAAGCCAGTTCCTGCTTGGCTGCACGAAAGAACACTTCGATCCGCCAGCGTTTTACGTAGGTCTGCAATGCTTGCTCCGGCGCATCAAAGCGGTTACTGATGAGCAAGTACGCGCCTCTGTAAGTGGCAGGGGACTCTTCCTCTTCTGTCTGGACGGGATTCGAATCGGGTTGTTCATCTTCCTTTAATCGCATGGCGACAACAGCGGCGATCGGTACAAATCGTTGTTTGGTCACTTGCTTTCCTTTTCGATTTATAGTGGTGTAAGGGCGCTTCATGTAAATACCCGGAATGGAAATGGAACTCAATCCGGATGTCGCTTGACGAGTCAAATCCTTGAACACTTCGCGGATGAGCATGACCGGAGTCAGCGGCACGAAGCGTTCTCGACGGGTACCGGGTTCAATGACTTTACGGAATAAAGCGGTGTTGCGCTTGGCCTTGGTTACCCAATCAAAGTTGTTTTCTTCTAGGAATACGAAAAATTTCTTGCACAGATACCACCGGTCCATCGCCACCCACAGTCGGCATGTGACGGATTCACGCAGCATCAAAAGCATCTGTCTGGCCAGATCCAGCTTCGTAAGACCCTCACCCTTCGTTTCCGGCTTATGCCACACGCGGTAAAACAACGGATATTCCAATCCGCTTTTTAGGACAGCTTGCAGGACCACAAGATTCATCGCCCATGCATATGTTTTTGTGGAATGGTCGTAGAGCCAGCTGAGAAACGGAAGTTGTTTGGCGTAGGGATGCGCACTATGCGTATCATCGAGATTGACCACATCCCCATCGGAGAGTCGGGTCAGGGTATCTTGCTGCAATCGCTCGACACGCTTTTTTCCAAAGGTCATCCAGGCAAAGCTAGTCGTGAAGAAGCGGCTCAACGTATACTGAGTGAGCTTCCAGGGCTGGAACATGACTTTCAGCAAGGCATCCTTGTCGGCTAACTGTGCCATTTGAACAACGGATGAACAATTGGAAACGAGACCGACGACATAAAGGAAGCAAAGGAGCCAAGACGGTGTTCCACTACGCTTCATCATGCCGGATTGGGAGAGCAGCAGAGAGAAGTCAAAACGATCCCACAAACTTTTTAGGACGGGGGCTCCCGCGCATTCACTATGATTGAGCTCAGTAAATCTCGGTTTTTGTAACGCTGACATTGGCAAACCACCTATAATCTAGAAGATATACCCTGCAAATAGAGGTATCCTTCGCGATTATGGGGGTGTTTCCAAAATGTCAAGTGGTTTTTCGTCCTAATTTCGAGAAATTAGTGACATTTGTGCAGCAAAAACCACCGTTTACCAGTTAATGACACGAACTGCATAGATCATATCATGATGATATTACGCGGGGCGGGGGATGCGAAAACGCCATTCTATTTTTTACTGCTTGCCGTATTCCTGGATATCGTGCTCAATCCGCTTTTTATTTTCGGGTTAGGTCCCATACCCCGTATGGAGACAGCAGGCGCAGCGACCGCCACGGTCATTGCTCAATTCGTCAGCTTGTGCGGATTGCTCTTTTATCTGTACCGCAAAAAGCATTTTCTGCGGTTGACCGGGGCCGATCGGCATTACTTGCGGTTCGACAGCCAAATCCTTGGATCGCTGGTGAAGAAGGGAGTTCCCATGGGTCTTCAGTTGATGTTCGTTTCCACCAGCGCCATTGCCATTGTCAATCTGGTCAACAGCTTCGGTTCTGTGGCTACGGCGGCGTTTGGCGCCGCCATGCAGCTGTCTACCTATATCCAAATGCCCGCTATGGCTATCGGTAGTGCGGTATCCGCTTTCGCCGCGCAAAATATCGGTGCCGGCAAGTGGGATCGGGTGCACAAGACGACGTTATTGGGGATACTGCTTAATTTTATGATGACGGGGATGCTGGTGGCGCTCATTTATGTATTCAACCGGCAAGCGCTGCAGCTGTTCCTTCAGGACGAGGCTGCGATAGCTATAGGGATGAATATTAATCATATCACACTGTGGGCTTTTATTCTGTTCGGGATTACCTTCGTCCTTTCAGGTGTCGTCCGTTCAACAGGGGCGGTGATGATTCCGTTGATTACGACATTCCTGGCGCTGTGGTGTATCCGCGTCCCGCTGGCCTATTATCTTGGCCGACAGTACGGATTGGATGCGCTGTGGTGGAGCTTTCCGATCGGATTTTTCGCAGGGATTCTGCTGTCAGCAGGCTACTATATTTGGGGAAACTGGAAGAGCGCCAGCATGCTGGATAAGAAGAAGGCCATAGAGTAATAAGCATCCTCTTGCGTATAAGGCAGGAGGATTTTTTTATCGTGAACATAATGAACAAAATGGTCTAAATGGGGTTTATTCAACTTATGATCATAAGCTATACGAATGAAAACGCTTGATGCTACAATGACAAAGCAATATGGAAAGCGCTATCATATCGAAAAAGCATATCAGGGAGGTCCTCAAAAATGATGTTAAAAACACTGTCTCGTCTTTCCTGGAAAATGGTACTGGCTGGCGTAATGGCCGTTAGCTTGACTGCATGCGGAAGCGGCTCGGGCACGCCGCAAGCAAGTGAAGGTGGTTCCAAAACCCCCGCGGCATCGAAATATCCGGAAAAGCCGATCATCGTGGTGGCTCCTTCCGGCGCAGGCGGCGGTTGGGACAGGACGGCGAGATCCATAGTCAAAGTGCTTGGCGAAAACAAAATGATCGGCCAATCGATGACGGTGGAGAACAAACCGGGAGGCGGCGGAACGGTATTCATGGCGGAATATGCCACCAAAGATGTGAAAAACAATCACAAGCTGTTCGTCAGCTCTCCTCCGATCCTGATCAACAACTTGAAGAAGGAAGGCAACAGCGCATTCGGCTATAAAGATACTACACCGCTTGCTCAATTGACGAAGGACTACGGAGCTATTGTGGTGTCGGCCGACTCCAAATTTCAGGATATGAAATCTGTTATGTATGCGTTAAAGGCCGATCCGGCGAAGGTGACGATTGCCGGCGGTTCCGCACCGGGATCCATGGACCATTTGGTTGCCGTACTGCCCGCATTTAAATCCGGTATCGATCCGAAACAAGTGAAATATGTGTCTTATGATGGAGGCGGAGAAGCCATGACGGCGCTGCTGGGTAAAAACGCCGACGTCATCGCTACCGATGCTTCCAGTGTAGGCGAATATCTGAAGGCCGGGAAAATCCGGGTGTTGGCCATTGCTTCTCCCGAACGCCTGGGCGGTCTTCTGAAAGATGTTCCGACGCTTAAAGAACAGGGAATCGATGCGGAGTTCAATATCTGGCGCGGTATTTTCGGACCGAAAGAGATGAGCCCGGATGCCCTTGCGTACTGGGACGCAAAGCTGAAAGAACTGAACGATTCGGAAGCCTGGAATAAAGAGCTTCAAGCGAATACCTGGGAAAAAGACTACAAAAACTCCAGCGATTTTAAAGCCTTCCTGGATCAGCAGGAGTCGCTTATTAAAGAGATGCTGACCGCATTGGATATGGCGAAATAATAAGAAAAGAAATTCATCGATAAGAAGAATGAGACAGCCTGGATCAACGGCTGCTCTCTTCTTCGATCTTTTGGATGGTGCGGGGAGGAAAACACCTATGAACAAAACGTTTGACCGCTCGGCAGGCATTGTATTTCTAGCGATTGGCGCGGCGTTTGCCTTGGGCAGCCGGTCCATATCTTCCAGCGCCTACGGAAGCAACGTCGGGCCATCTATTTTTCCGTTAATTTTAGGCATTATTTTAATGCTGCTTAGTGCAAGATTGATTTATGAAGCCGTCAAATATCCGGCTGCCCAAGATCGTTCTTTAAAGCCTAAGCTTGACTATAAGCGTTTCGGTATTATATTATCCGCAACGATTTTATACGGTCTTTCTATGGAACATATCGGGTACGTCATCAGTACATTCTTATTTTTACTCATCGGGTTCCAAACAATGAAGCGCGACCGGTGGATTTCGGCCATCATTGTATCAGCGCTTTGCTCAGGCGGGGTTTATTATTTATTCGTCGTCGTGCTTCAGGGTACGCTGCCGGGATTCCCTGCTTGGCTGGGACTATAACAGGAGAGCGGCACCTTAGGAGGGAAACATTATGAGCACAATGCAATATTTAATGGACGGCTTTATCACTGCTTTTGCATGGCACAATCTGCTCTTCGCTTTCTTTGGCGTTCTTATCGGCACATCGGTAGGGGTTCTGCCCGGCATCGGACCGATGAGCGGCGTAGCGCTGCTGATCCCTATCACCTCGTCGATTACAGGAGGCATGCCTCCGGATGAAGCGGCAGTAAGCTCGATCATCCTTTTGGCGGGCGTATATTACGGCGCGATGTACGGAGGATCGACGACCTCGATACTGCTGAATACGCCAGGGGAGTCATCATCTGTCGTAACCGCCATCGACGGTTACCAAATGGCCAAACAAGGCCGGGCCGGAGCCGCATTAGCCATCGCGGCGATCGGTTCGTTCGTAGCAGGGATGTTCGCATTGATCGGTCTGATCTTCCTGGCACAACCGCTGTCTGCGGTTGCGATTCGATTCGGGCCTGCCGAATATTTCTCATTAATGATCCTTGGCTTATGTGCAGTTAGCGGTTTAGCCGGAAAATCGATGACCAAGGCCATGATCATGACGATTCTCGGACTATTGCTCGCAACCATCGGTATAGACAATGTATCCGGTGTGGCACGTTTTACGTTCGAACTTCCGGTGTTATATCAAGGTCTGGAATTTCTGACCGTGGCTGTAGGGCTTTTCGCACTGGGAGAAGTGTTCAAGACGATTTTGGAACGGGAGTCCAATGATGGCACCCTTGCCAAAATCAACCGTATCCTGCCGACGAAACAGGACATGAAAGACAGTGCGATGCCCATGGTCCGTTCATCGCTGCTCGGTTTTTTCATCGGCATATTGCCGGGCGCAGGCGCAACACTGGCATCCTTTTTCTCTTATATTATGGAGAAAAAGGTAAGCAAACATCCCGAGAAATTCGGCAAAGGCGCCATTGAAGGCGTAGCTGCACCGGAAACGGCAAATAACGCAGCTGCCGGAGGCGCAATGATTCCGCTGCTGACGCTGGGCATTCCGGGGTCCGGAACGACGGCCATTCTGATGGGCGCATTAATCATGTACAATGTTCAGCCGGGTCCTCTGCTGTTTGAAGAGCATCCCGGAGTGGCTTGGGGCCTGATCGCAAGTATGTTTATCGGTAATCTCATGCTGCTTATTTTAAACATGCCGCTGGTTAGAGTGTTCGCAAAAATTATCGAAACGCCGCCGAAGTATTTGATTCCGGGCATCGTCGCGATTTCGGTGTTCGGTGTCTATGCCGTACAAGCGTCGGTATTTGATTTGATGCTCTTGGTCGGATGCGGACTAGCCGGTTATTGCCTGTCCCGCAATGACTTCCCGTTGGCACCGCTGGTGCTGGGTCTCGTTCTCGGTCCAATGATCGAGAACAATATGCGGCGGGCGCTTACGGGCTCCAATGGCGATTTTATGATTTTCCTGCAGAAGCCGCTTTCTCTGGTATTCCTTCTGCTTGCGCTTCTTTGGATTACGATTCCTCTGCTGCTCAAGATGCGCGGCAAAAAAGTGCTTGTCAACGAAGAAGGATAATCGTATTCTGCTTTTCCGTCCCTTCACTGACTTTAACATCAGTGAGGGGATTTGTTTCGTTCATCGGCTGAATATTGTATGCTAATAATATTATGATCTGCGGAGGGAGAACGAAACGAAAGTGAGGCTGCAAACCAAGCTCATCGTACTCATCTGTTCGCTGCTGTTCACGGTGCTTGTTCTTTTAAGCGTCGTTATTGAATATATGGTGACTTCCTTGTTGAAGGATCAAATCGGCACAAGAGCCTTAAAGGTAGCCGAATCGGTGGCCTCGATTCCGGAAATCAGATATGCTTTTGACTTGCCGGATCCGTCATCCGTCATTCAGCCGATAGCGGAGGACATCCGCTCCAAAACAGGGGCTGAATTCATCGTCATCGGCAACCGAGATGGAATACGCTATTCCCATCCGTACCCCGACCGGATCGGCAAGGAAATGGTCGGGGGAGATAACGGGCCGGTGCTGCAGGGGATGTCGATCATTTCTGAAGCCGAAGGCTCGCTTGGCCCTTCGCTGCGGGGCAAAGTACCGATTCACTCCGACAATGGAGATGTGATCGGCATCGTTTCTATCGGTTTTATGATCGATGATATTAATCAATGGGATGACGTCTACCAGCGACAGATTTTTATCATCGCTATTGGCGCGTTGCTGGTTGCGCTAATTGGGGCGGTGATGATCGCCAGAGGGGTCCGCCGTTCCATTCACGGATTGGAGCCGGAAGAAATCGGCGCTCTTTATATGGAGAAGAAAGCGATACTCGAATCGATCCGCGAGGCGCTGCTGGCGATAGACAGCAGCGGGCGGATCACCATGGCCAACCAGCAGACACTGCACATCCTTGGTCTGAAGGACGATGCAGAATTGCTGGGAAAACCGATTCAGGACGTCGTACCGACCACCCGGCTGCTGGAGGTCATCCGGACGGGGCAATCCCATTTTGACGAAATGATGCTGATCAACGGACAAGAGGTTGTAGTCAACAGAGTTCCTGTCTTCAACCGGAAACAGGAGGTCATAGGTGCTGTGGCCAGCTTCCGGAATAAGTCCGAATTGTTTCGTTTGGCTGAAGAGCTGTCTCAGGTCAAACGATTTGCAGAAGGACTGAGGGCGCAAACGCACGAATATTCCAATAAGCTTTATGTCATCTCGGGTTTGATTCAGCTCGAATCGTATCAAGAGGCGGTTGAGATGATCTCAAGAGAATCCGACGTCCATCAAAACCTGATTCAGTTCATCATGCGTGAAATTCCCGACCCGGTCATTGGCGGACTTCTCATCGGCAAATATAACCGGGCGCAAGAGTTGAAAATTCAATTTGAAATCGACCGGGAGAGTTCTTTCAGGGATGTACCCGGATGGATTGACAAGGATCTGCTGGTAACCATCATCGGGAATCTGGCGGACAATGCCATGGAAGCTCATCTTGAGCATTCGATCGACGATGAGAAAAAAGTCACCCTATTTTTGAGCGATCTGGGTGATGATTTAATGATCGAATGTGAAGATAACGGGCCGGGAATCCCGCCGCATTGGTCCGACAGCATATTTGAGAGGGGAGTATCCAGCAAAGAGGGCGAGCACAGGGGCATTGGACTTTCCTTGGTGAAGCACGCTGTGCAAAGGCTTGGAGGAACGATACAGCATGAGCCGTCCGCAGATCACGGAACGATTTTTTTCGTCGTTATTCCTAAACGGAACCCCAATGCAGTCCCCGCAGGCACAGCTTTCGTTACGAAGGAGTGATTTTGGATGGAGAATAAGATGGAGGGACGGTTTCCGATTCAAGTCCTGATTATTGAGGACGATGAACGCATTGCGGAAATCAACCGGCGCTTTGTCGAGAAGGTCGAGGGATTCTCCGTCATCGGAATGGCTACCGATGAGACGCAGGTGGTAGAAATGCTGCAGGTATTGGAGCCGGATCTGGTGCTGCTCGATATTTATTTTCCCGAAACAAACGGACTCGAGCTTCTCCGGATGATCGGACAAGAATTCAGACAAACGGATGTGATTATGATCACCGCGGCCAAGGAAGTAGATGCCGTTCGGGAAGCGATCCGTGGGGGCGTTTTTGATTATATCATGAAGCCTGTTCTGTTTAACCGGATGCGGGAAACCCTGCTGCGTTACCAGACCTTTTACCATACGATCCGTCAGCTTCGGCGGAAAAACGCCCATATCAGTCAGGACGAGATCGATCGCCTGCTTCAAGGCCCGGGGAAAAAAGAAGCACAGGTGGTCGGCGTTTCCCTTCCGAAAGGCATCGACAAGCTTACGCTGGATAAAATCATCGGAGCGATAGCCGAGGCCGACGCACCTTTAACCGCTGAACAAACGGCAAAACTGGTTGGCGTAAGCAGGTCCACCGCCCGTCGATATCTTGAGCATTTGGTTGTCGAAAATAAGCTGAGAGCGGATCTGTCCTACGGAGACGTCGGGCGACCGGAGCGAGTCTATCGAAAGTCTATAAATTAATTACATTAATCATTTAGGACAATAATTATTTTTTCGTCAAAATGGAAAGCAATTGTATGCCGGCTGAAGGGATCGGTCCCGTTCATTGATGTCGCGCAGCACCAGCCGTAGAATGCGCACGTCGGGATCTAGTCGTTTCGGCAAAACGAGCCGTTCGCCCGTTTTGCCGAAAGGAACTGTCCACAGGGGTTAGTACTAACATCCCGTTTTGTGGTATGCTAGTTTCATGGCATTATCCAGTATCTTATTCATACGTTCAGGCGATTCCGCAGCAGAAATACGAGGAGGAAGGAACGATGAACGAAAACTTTATTAAGATCAAGGCGCTCGAGGGCGACCTGAAGCTATCCCACAAGAAGCGCGATTTCGGTCTAACGGTATCCACCAAGGAAATGATTTTTCAAAAGCCTCATGCGAATTACCATATTATGCTGGAGGATATCATCAGCATCACTCCGTTTGAACTCCCTGCGGGCTCCCGTCCGGTTCGGCTAAGCACCAGCAAGTCTGTCGGAAGCGAGACCGTAAATACTCAGTCAGGCATGCAGCATTACCGGGTGTATGTAAGAGAAGCGGTGCTGCATAACCGAAGCGGCATCTTCAAGCTGGGCTCGTCCCAATTTATTCTGCCCATTCTGCACGATTTGGTGATAGCCATATCCAAGTACGGCGGATTGGAACCCATCTCGTAATATGGTTTAAATACCAAATACCCTGCAAAGGCATGGCTGCCGCTGCAGGGTATTTTCTTTATTCGGAATTTATTCGCTTGACTCGTTCATCAGCTTCAGCTTTTCCAGCAGTTTAAAGAAGAGGCTGATCAGAATGGCCAGGACAGTCGCGAGCGCCATCCCTTTGAGCGAAAAACTGCCGATCGTCAGGGTGGCTCCGCTGATTCCGATCACAAGGACAATGCTCGTCAAAATCAGATTGCTGGCTTTGGAGTAATCCACTTTGGTTTCGACCAGCATTCGAACTCCGGAGGCCGCGATGACGCCGAACAAGAGGAGAGATACGCCGCCCATGACCGGAACGGGGATGGTACGGATGATTTCGGTGAGCTTGCCGAAAAACGAAAGAATAATGGCAATGACCGCAGCTCCTCCAATCACCCAAGTAGAGTATACGCGGGATATGGCCAAAACGCCGATGTTCTCGCCGTATGTCGTATTCGGCGTGGAGCCGACGAAGCCGGAGAGGATCGTCGAAATCCCGTTGCCGAGCAAGGAACGATCCAGTCCCGGGTCTTTCGATAAGTCTTTTCCGACGATGTTGCCGGTCACAATCAGATGCCCGATATGCTCTGCTATAACGACAAGCGCGGCCGGTGCAATAATGATGATGGCCGAGAGGTTAAACTGCGGGAAATAAAAGTGCGGCGCTGCAACGATATCCGCTTCCGCAACTGCTCCAAATTGAACAAAGCCCATAAACCAAGCGAGAATGTAGCCGCAGATAATGCCGACAAGAATCGGAATGATCTTCAGAAAGCCCCGGAATACAACGGAGCCTACAATCGTAATGAGCAATGTGAAGGAAGAGACGATGATCGCTTTAGGATCAGGCGACCATTCCGCAACGTCAGCCGGTTTGATGAAGCCTGCCATTTCGGCAGCTACCGGTACCAGCTCCAGTCCGATAACGGTGACGATGGCACCCATGGCTGCAGGCGGAAAAACGATGTCCAACCAGCGGGTTCCCACTCTGCTGATTAATAAAGCAACCAAGGTGAAAATAATCCCGGATGCAATAAATCCTCCAAGAGCCGCTTCATAAGGCAGCCCCGCTGACAAAATAGCAAATACAGGAGACAAAAAGGCAAAACTGGAGCCGAGATAGGCCGGTATTTTCCCTTTGCAAAGCCAAAGATACAGCAATGTTCCGATTCCGTTCATCAGCAGTATCGTGGCCGGGTCCACTTCAAACAGGAAGGGGACAAGCACGGTTGCGCCGAACATGGCGAATAAATGCTGGAGACTGAGCGGCAAGCTCTGCAGCAGCGGCAGGCGCTCATGAACCCCGATTTCTTTAGGTTGCTTCAAAACAATACACTCCTTGACGGTCCAGGTTAATGTACAAACACCTCAACTATCTTATCAAATTTCGGCCAAAATGCCATCCTTTTTTTGCACCTTGGCACTCCAAGGCTGTAATTAGCGGTTCATTCTCTTTATGGGTTGAAAATCGATCCGATATTCGACGTTAATCTTCATTCTGGGCCAATAAGAAGACCATTCTTTATTGCTTATAGGCCGGGAAAAGGGACGAAGGGTAAGTTTCCCCACCCCTATAGGGTCAACATTCCATTTTTGTAATTGATTCAGAAACATGATCGTATGCTTTTCCAAAAAAGTCTCTATCTCTTCATTAAGGCTCAAATAGTCTTCCGTTATAGACATATTTTTGTCCCCGCGGTATTCTTTGATTCTTCCTTGCAGATTCACCTGGATGGACATGGCCGAGAAATCCTTATTAAAATGAATTTGTGTTTTGGAGCGAACCTGACCTATACTTACAGCTAAATCGGGTATAGAAAGGTTTTTGAGGTAATAATCGTTGCTGATCAATTGAAAAATTTGATCATATAGCTTGTCGATGCTTCCTACAAGCTTGTCCTCTTGAAAAAAAGCTGTTCCTTTATATTTGAAATTGTCTTTACCAACCTTGAATACAGGCAGGAAAGGATCCGTGTAGGGAGAGTACAGTCGATTTTTGAATTCATGTAAATTCACGATGCTCATTTCACCTTGATGCCTATCCTCGTAATGCTTGAACATGCGATAAAGAAAAAAATCAAGGTCGGCTTGCTTGCTTATCTGGCCCTTGATGTAGTCTTCAAAACTTCCCTCTACTACGGCCACATAAAGGCGTTGAGAAATATCGGGATCGTTTAACAATGTATCTATAAGGGTGAGAATTCCTTTTTTGGCAAGATTTTTATTGATTAATACCATCCGAAGCTGACCGGATTTAATCTCCCGATAATAAATTAAATTAAATTCCTTTTCCCCTTGCTTGAGCAGTTTCACCTGCTTACTCAGCAGACGCTTTTTTTCATTGATTAACGGAGGAACCAATGTACTGATTTTTAGCATTCCTTCTTCACCTTCATTGAAAGACCAAAAAACCACAGGGGCTATTTCTTCAATCGTATTGTTCTCTACAAACGGTGAACATCCCGTTGTGAACAACAGAGCTATTAGCAAACACCTCTTGATCCGCATCATCATACTTAAATACGCCCCTTTAATTTGCCGGCAACCACAAGGATGGCCGGAACCAGTAAGTAGGATAATGCACTCAAGCATACCTCCAGGATGAGTCCGATGCTATGCTCGATTCCTTCCTGCCAGAATGACACATTGGCGATGAGCAAACATAGACAAATGAACATACAACTAGCATAAAAGCCCGTTCGGGTAGGCGGCTTATCCTGCTTCCCGAGCATGATTCGGGTAGCTCCGTAAAAAAAGAGAATAAAGATGGCAGCGACGAATACGAAATGAAAGAGGTTAAAGGAAATAAAAATCATATCGATCCGCTCAAACACAGGGGATTCCAGATAACGGATCATATTCACTACCGGAAACTCACTTTTGCTCAAATAATTGGAGCCATAAAAAAATAAAGCGGCTGCAAATATAATGACATATTCCAGAACGGAAAGCGCATTCGCGGCGAATACATATCTAAACAGCTTAGGGCCTTTGTCCAGCCATGGAAGCAAACAAACCAAGTATTCGGGACCTGACAAAGCCGACCATATGAACAACAAGCCTTTCCAGGAGTCCATGGACCAGTTTGTCGGTATGAGGGGATATAGATCGTAAAGCGAAGCAACCGGCGGTATGAAAAAAGGAACAAAAAATAAAATGATCGAAAATGAAGCTAGAAAAGTGATCACAACAAATCGTATTACTTTTTCCATTCCCGTAACGGCTAAATAGCAGCTAATGGAAAAAGCAAATAAAATCAACCAATATATGTTCATAGAGGGGAAAACGAAATAATGGATCACTTCCACATAACTCAGTGTGATCACCGTAATTTTGACTAGAATGAGAACCCAGCCGACCAAAGCAAACATACGAACCGTCCGTTCGCCAAAAAGCTGAACAAAGCCGTGATAATCCTTTGGAGACGTATCCGAGGAGAACCATTTGGAAAGAAGGGTCAGATTGATTTGTGATAATATCCCCATGACAATGATCCCCCAAATCATATAGGAATGAATCAAATACATGGGAAGCATTAAAGCAAAGTAAAGCAGCTGCAACCGGTTTACGATAAGCATGGCATATATACCGCCATTGGCGGACGATTTTTCAAATATGGAAAATTCCCTCAAATGATCATCTCCTCCGCCAATATCGCCGTTTATCCAAAGGCTTCAACGAATCAGGACGGGTTTTCATCAATGGCAAGGGCCCTCGAATAAAAAGATCCATCCATTCTCCCGCGTGAAATGGAGCTACAGGTGAAAAGTAAGGTTGTTTAAGTGAAGTAAGCCCATTCAGATGGATAAGTAATGCGATCAACCCTATCGCTATTCCAAAAATCCCGAGAAAAGCTGAAAGCACAAGAAAAATAAACTGGATGAGCGTGTTTGATTTGGTCATCAGATAATTGGGAACCAAAAAAGAAGCAATCGACGAAATCCCGACTAACACGATTAACACTTTACTGGCGAATCCCGCTTGTACTGCGGCTTGTCCTATCACGATACCTCCAATGACTCCCAAGGTCTGACCCGATTTCGTCGGCATCCGCAAGCTGGCCTCTTTGATGATCTCCAGGGTGATCAGCATCAGAAACGATTCCCAAAAGGGTGTAAACGGCAATTTACTTCTGGACTCCAGCAGAACGAAAAGAATTTGCAGCGGCAGCATCTGATAATGATGGGTAGATAACGCCACATAGAGCGGGATCAATGTGATGGCTAGAAAAAAGCTCAAATATCGGATGCACCGAAAAAAGCTGGCCACCATCCAGCGGTTGATATAATCCTCGGGGGATTGAAAAAGATGAAAAAAAGTAATGGGCGCGATAATCGCAAACGGTGTATTGTCTACCAGGATAATCAATTTGCCAAGCCCTAAAGAATAAACGCATGCATCCGGCCTGTCGGTTTGCATATACTGCGGAAAGACGCTGTGCGTATGATCATCCATGAAAGCGGTCACGTTGGATGACTCAAGGATCAAATCAAAATCGATATTGGATAATTTGCTTCTTGTAGTGGAAATAAATTCAGGATTGGTCAATCCTTCAACATAGATCATAACGATCTTTGTTTTACTTAGATAACCTATGGAAAACATCTCTGTCTTTAGTTTTGCTATGGGCATGCGTCTGCGAATCATGGTGATATTTTGCTCTATTTGTTCGCTGAAGCTATCTTTTGGACCATAGATAATGGTTTCCGTCTCCGAAGGTTCTATAGCTCGACTTAACGGATTCTGAAGAGGAACAGACCACCATTGATTAATGGATGAATCATGTACAAGGACGAAACCTTGTAAAAGCAGATTATGCGCCTCGAGTAACGTACCTACAGCCGACGCATTGATGTCTGCAATACAATCATAGACCGTCTCCTGGGAACAACGATAGATCGGTTCGATAATGGCTTCATTCAAACGCCCTTGGTCGATCAACGTTCTTATGTATACAATATCTACCTTCTGGTCTCGGGTTGTTTGCCGTTCAATGAATTCCGCATCATACATGTTAGCCAGCATTTGTCTTAAGGCATCGATGGTTAGAACCGTTTCCTGAAGATCGTCAGGTTGCTCATGAACGTTTCTGCCCGCAGACCTTTTCCAAAATTTGAACATAGCATCACCTAAAGAATTTATTGTCTATCCATTTATGTGAAGATTATTTCATTTACCGGATTTATTATGAACCGTTGGACTTCATTTCATCCAAAACAAAAATTACGCATCAATGAATAGAGCAATCCTTTCATTTTCCAACGTTAATTTTTTTATAAATGGAAAGTCGTTATTTCGAAAAGAATCCAATGAGAACCGGTTTTTGAACAAATAGGACACAAAGACCAAAATGACCAAAAGAACCAATATGGTCGAAAGATTGTATTCTTTCTTTAATCCCACTATGATGAGTCTATAACTGAAAACGCTTACTGTAAGCGATTTTCTTTATAAAATGTATAGGGGGAATTCCATGTGAAGAAAAAATCGTTTGGCGGTATACTGGCAACGGCTTTATTGGCGGTAGCTGTAGCCGGGTGCGGCTCGGCTCCAGCCTCGAAAGGCCCTTCGGGCGGTAGTGCTGCTGCGCCTGTTAAAGAAGAACCGAAATACCCAACGAAGCAAATTGAAATCACCGTACCCTTTGCGGCTGGCGGCGGAACGGATATTTTCGCAAGAGCCATGAGTGATTATTTGAGCAAGGAATGGGGCCAGCCGGTGATTGTCGTTAACAAACCGGGTGCAGGCGGTGCAACAGGCACTCAAGCGGTTTTGAAGCAAGGATCGAAGGACGGATATTCCGTAGTGACTCAGAGTGTTTCCGCTGTAACGGGATTATTGGCAGGTGTTCCGAACTTGCCGTTCACAATTGATGATTATCAGTTTATTGCGAAAACGACCAATGACCCGCTGGCTTTTGTCGTGAAGGCCGACGCTCCCTGGAACACAATTGAAGAGCTGAATGACTGGGTCAAGAAAAATCCGGACAAGCTTACCTTTGCAAGCAATGGTCCTACGGCCATCGCAACCTTCGGCGTCATCCAGTGGCTGGATAGCATCGGCGGAGATTTTTCCAAAGCTAAACTGATCGTCACCAATGGCGCCGGCGATGCGCTTCCCAAGGTTGCCGGCGGGCACATCACCCTTGGCGTTCAAGGGGTAAGTGAAGTCAATAATCTGGTTAAGGCAGGCAAGCTGAAGATACTGGCTATCGCCTCGGATAAACGCAGCGAATTCTTCCCGGATGCTCCGACTATGGAGGAAAAAGGGATAAAGGGAATCACCGCATCGTTCTGGGTAGGGGTTGCTATGCCGAAAGGCGTTCCGGATTATGTTGTGAAGAAATGGGAAACCACCATTGAAAAAATGCAGCAGGATCCTGCGTTTCAGGAAAAGCTGAAGTCGATGAGCGTTCAAGGCGCATATTTGAATGCTGCTGATTATGAAAAATACGTAAAAGAAGAAACGGAACTCTTCACGAAAATTGTAAAAGATAAGGGACTCATCAAGTAATCGATAGGAAAAACAATCTCCTCCTTTTGTTGGTAAACCGACAGAAGGAGGAGATTGCAAGGTAACGGGTCAAATCCAAACAGAAGGGGGAGAGTACATGCTGTCTGATCGTGTTGGGGGCATCATCAGCATTATATTCGGGAGCATCGCAATGTCGGAAGCGATTCGCTTGTTTCCGGCACGAATGGATACATTCGTCGGGGATCATACGATGCCGGGGATTGTTGGCGGCGCATTAATCTTGTTAGGTCTGCTGTTGGTTTTCTTTGTAAAGGGTGAAAGCTTTAAGGTAGAATTTCCGGACCGTGTGATCATGAAAAGCATGCTTCTCGCCTTAGGTTTATTGTTCGCTTATTGGTTTGCCATTCAATATTTGGGCTATGTGATCAGTACTTTATTGGTTTCTATCGGTTTGTTTAAAGTGCTTGGTTTTTTCAGTTTGGCCAAATCGGCGATTTACGCAACGATTTTAACTACGATTTTTTATTTCCTTTTCATTTTTTGGCTCGGAATGCCATTCCCGACGGGAATATTCAATATATAAAGAAGGGGTGAAACATGAACAATGGAAGCATTAAACATGCTTTTACACGGATTTGCAGAAGCGGTTACACCCCTTAACCTTGCGATGGCCATATTGGGCGCACTTGTAGGAACGTTAGTCGGGATGCTGCCGGGTCTCGGACCTACTTCCGCCATCGCCATTTTGCTGCCTTTAACAACGGTGCTCGGCCCGGTAGAAGGAATTATCATGTTAGCGGGAATCTATTATGGAGCCATGTATGGCGGCTCAACGACGGCGATTCTGCTTAACATTCCAGGAGAGGTTTCATCGGTGCCGACCTGTTTGGACGGTTATCCGCTGGCCAAGCAGGGAAAAGGCGGTCCGGCGCTCGGCATCGCTGCAATCGGTTCTTTCGTGGCCGGAACCATGGGGGTGATCGGACTTGTCTTCTTTGCTCCGATCCTTGCAGACCAGGCGTTAAAGTTCGGTCCGCCGGAATATTTTGCATTGATGTTGTTGGCGCTTACGGTCATTGTAAACTTGGCGGGCAATTCCATTATTAAGGGATTAATCATGGGACTCTTCGGTTATTTGTTCTCCATGGGGGGAATGGGGCCTTCCGGAGGTCAGATGCGGTTTACGTTTGGAAGCGATACGTTATCGGCTGGCATTGATATGATCAGCGTCATTATCGGGCTATTCGCCATCACCGAGGTCATTAAGGGGATGGAAGAAAGGAGCGGCGCCATTGCTCCGGGCAAAATCGGCAGCGTATATCCGAGTTTTGCGGACCTGAAGAAAAGTTACAAAGCGATGTTCCGGGGAGGATTTATCGGTTTTGTCCTCGGCTTATTACCCGGATGCTCCACTGCGGTTACGACCTTTCTGGCTTATGACGTAGAAAAGAAAGTGTCCAAGCACCCGGAACAATTCGGCAAAGGGGCGATTGAAGGGGTGGCAGCACCGGAGTCGGCCAACAATGCGACCAGCTCTTCCGGCTTTATCCCGCTTTTTGCTCTGGGTATTCCCAGTTCTCCGCCGCTTGCCGTTCTGCTCGCCGGCTTGATGATCTACGGACTTCAGCCGGGGCCGGTTTTGTTCGAACAAAGCGGAGGCTTCGTTTGGACGATTATCGCGAGTATGTTTATCGGTAATGTGATGCTGCTTGTACTCAATTTGCCGTTAGTTGGATTATGGGCAAAACTGACTACCGTACCATACGGTGTGATGGCTCCTGTTATCCTCGTATTAAGTATTATTGGGGCGTATACGGTAAGAAACAGTTTGTTCGATGTGTTCATGGCATTAGTTTTCGGCGCAGTCGGATACTTCTTGCAAAAATACCGTTGGCCGGTGGTTCCTCTGATCTTATGCTTTATTCTTGGGCCGATGTTCGAGCAGTCCTTTGTTCAATCCATGTCGATGTCGTCAGGCGATTTCTCCATTTTCTTTACACGTCCGATATCGTTGACCATTCTGATCATGGCGTTCGTACTTCTCTTTGTTTCGCTGATCCTGATCCGGCGTACCAAACAACGGGTAAAAGCCGCGGTCGGTTCTGAGGTGGATATTTCCGGATAGATCTGCACAAATATAATAAACTTCAAAAAAAGGGAATTCACTACCTGAAGGACTTGGTTATCCAATTGATTTAACCATCTCAAGAAGGTTGAATTCCCATTTTTTTTGAGTTAAACAGGATGGTGCCTAATGTTCAAAAAAGCATGGAGTTCCCTCATCTCATTGGATCGGAATAACCGTAAGCAGACGTTCGTTATAACGAAGAAAAACCCGATGAAATCCGTCGGTATGAAATTGTTTTTGATCTTTTTTGCCAGCGTTGTCGTTTTGGTTGTCGCCATGGGAGCGTCATCCTATTTTATTTCCAAAAACGTGATTCAGGAAAAGGTAGCAGATGCGTCGTTACAGACGATTGTTCAAACCAGCCGCAAGCTCGATATTTTGTACAATTCGTTTGAGGATATTTTCAAACAGGCATTGTCCGACAGCGATTTAAAATTACTCATTCTCAAGTATTATTCGGCGCCTGAAGGTTCTTTCGATCAGATGGAAATCGGCAGCCAAATCATAGCACAGATATCCGCATTATCCAACGCCGATACGATGTATGCCATCAGTCTGCTTGACAAGAACGGAAAAGCGATCGTTACAACAGGGAACCCGCCGAATACGGAGGTTACCGATACGGATTGGTTTAAAAAAGTATCGTCTGCCGCTGAGGGCGTTCCGGTTTGGCTGGAAACCCGAAACGACGGTTTTTTCGGAACACAAGGGGTGAAATCCTTTGCGCTAGCCGGTATCCTGCCGGATATTTCAGGCGGTGAGGATCATGCGATAGTGCTGTTTGAATACAAGTACAGCGTATTTCAGAATGAAATGAATGACGTGAAGATGGGGGAAACCGGATTCGCTGCGATTGTCAGCCCGGATCACCGAATGGTGTATGATCCTAATGAAGAGCTTGTAGGTTCCGGTTCCAAGGTGGCCGTCAATTTGGATCAGGCTCAATATTCCGATATTGTGGTTGATCCGTCGGGCGAAAGTCAGCTCGTTGTATATCAGCAGTCGTCAAAAACAGGCTGGTATACGCTTGGAAGCGTTCCGATGAATGAATTGTTGGCGGAAACCAAAAAAATCTCCGGAATAACGGTTTTGATGACATTGATTGCGGCATTGGTGGCTTGCGGCATCGGGTATCTGGTTGTTCGGATCATTGCCCGTCCGTTGGTCGAACTCCGAAACCTGATGAAGGAAGGGGAACGGGGAAATCTTGTCGTTCGCTGTACAGTGAACAGCCGGGATGAAATCGGCGAGCTTGCACAAAGCTTTAACCAGATGATGGAACAAATCACGTTATTGGTCCAGCAAACGAATCGCTCCGCCCAAGAGGTGTTGTCCACCTCAAGCGAACTTTCAGAGGCTGCCAGGAAAACGGCGGCATCGGCCAAAGAAATTGCCGTGGCTACAGAAGAAATCGCCGGTGGAGCTGGCAGCTTAGCGGTCGAGGCCGAACGCGGAAGCGACATCATGCAAACGATCGGCAAGCAAATGGAGCAGGTTGTTGAGGTTAATAAAGATATGGTCAACTCAGCGACACAGGTGCAGCAAGCTAGTAAACAAGGAACGGAATATATGGTCGAGCTGATCTCCAAGACGAACTCTACCGAACAAATGACTCGTTCCCTGATTGAAAAAGTGGATCATTTAAAGGAAAGCACGCGTTCCATTCGAAAAATATTGGATGTATTACATAATGTAACCAAGCAAACCAACATCTTGTCGCTCAATGCTGCGATTGAAGCGGCAAGAGCCGGAGCCGCAGGCAAGGGATTCATGGTCGTGGCTGACGAAATCCGCAAGCTGGCGGATCAATCCAAACAATCCATCGACGTGGTAGGGCAGATCATCGAGACGATTCAAAGCGAAATCGATGAGACGGTATCGGTGCTGTCGACCGCTTATCCGTTGTTCCAAGAACAGATCGCATCCGTCAAGGAAGCGGATACGCTGTTCAATCAGGTGCAGGAGCACATGGACGGCTTTGTTCAGAAGCTGACGGACGTATCTTTATCGATCAACCGACTGGATGAATCGCAATACGCGCTCAGCGCTGCGATTCATAATGTCAGTGCTGTAGCAGAGCAGTCGTCGGCAACGACGGAGGAGGTCGCATCACTCAGTCATGGGCAGACCCATATCAGCGAGGAACTCGTCAGGTTGTCCGAGAAGCTTGAGAGCTTGTCCGATTCATTGGAGGCGGCTTTAACGAAATTCCGGGTTTAAGGGCTCCTGAGCATGCGAAGCCGGGAGGTTCATGGGATTCAGACATTGACTTCGTTGAGGGCATTCATTACATTTATACCTATACTGATGCCGACAGAAAAAGAAGGTGAAATGAATGGAGTCCTATTCCGTCGAGAAGCCCATGCCCTATTATGATCAACTGTACCATGCGATCAAAAAAATGATTTTTGACGGTATATACAAACCGGGAGACCGAATTGTGGAGTCCAGGCTGGCCAAGGAAATGAATGTCAGCAGAAGTCCGATCCGGGAAGCGATCCGGGCCCTGGAAAAAGAAGGGTTGGTCATCATTGACGACAAATCGCGGATCATCGTTTATAAGCCGACGGTAAAGGACGTTGAGGATATTTATCAATGCCGTATGGCGCTTGAGGCGCTTGCTGTCCGTGTGGCTGTTCAAAAAGCGACGGATGAGGAATTGAAGCAGATCGAAGAGACGCTGAGGTTAACCAAATCAAAAATTGAACAGCCCCATGGATACGATAAGGACGAAGTGATCCGGTTAAACGAACAATACCATCATCTGATTATCCGGTTCAGCCGGAATGACCGTTTACAAAAACAATTAAACGACTTGAGATCCTTGATGTTTCTATACCGGATCATGAATTTCCAGGGCGAAGCCCGCGATTGGACGATTTATAACCAGCACGCGGAAATCTATGAGTATATGAAGCAGCGTAACGAAGAAGAAGCGTCAAGCGCCATGATACGCCACTTGACGGCCGATTATCAGCATTTGATTCAAGTTCTCGGGCATTCCGGCGGACCGCTTTAAAAAAAACACGATCCGATTCAAAAAAAGATTCATAAATCAAATCGGATCTGTTATACTATAATTGTTTACTGTCGACAGTCTACAAATTTAGAGAGAGGAGGATAAATCAATGTCCTATCGGTTGATTTCTTTCGATGTATACTCGGCTTTGGCTAATATTGAAGGGAGTCTGATTCCCGAGCTCACAAAGGAAATTGGTTCAAATAAGCTTGATACGACGGCGTTTTTTCGGACGTGGCGTACCCGGCAGTGGGATTATTTATTGCTTAACAATTCGTTGGATACGGGATATTTAAGCTATGATACCATCACCCTCCGCGCATTGGACTACACGGCCAAGCGTTTCGGCATTCAGCTGGCCGATGAAGCGAGAGAACGATTGTTACTGGCTTGGACGAGACTGCGCCTTTGGCCGGAGGCGGCGGAGGTCCTGTCCGAAATCCAAAACAGAGGCTACGCCATCGCCATTTTGTCCAACGGAACGGAAGCGATGCTGCAAGCGCTTCAAGAGGAGATCGGCATTCATTTTGATTACATTTTTTCTTCCGATCAGGCCGAAGCATATAAACCAAGCCCCAAAATTTATCAGCTTCCGTTTACCCGTCTCGGATTGGATAGAAGGGAATTATTGCATGTTGCGGGCTCGGTGTTTGATGTGATGGGAGCCAAATCAGCGGGGCTTACCTGCGCCTGGTCCAACCGGCTGAATGATTATACGCTTGACCCCCGTTACAGCCCGGATTATGAAATGGCTGATTTAACGGGGCTGCTTCAAATGATAAGCCCCAAGTAGGGAACTGGAGGAGATAACACATGAACATATACGATATAGCGGTGATTCCAGGCGACGGCATCGGCAAGGAGGTTGTCCCCGCGTCGTTGGAAGTGTTAAACACGGTAGCGGAAGTTCACGGGGGCTTGAAATTTAATTTTACAAGCTATCCATGGAGCTGCGATTATTACTTGGAGCACGGGAAAATGATGCCTGATAACGGGATTCAAATCCTGCAAAATTATACTGCCGTATTTCTCGGAGCGGTGGGGGATCCGCAGAGGGTTCCGGATCACGTGTCTCTTTGGGGGTTGTTGATCAAAATCCGCCGTGAATTCGAGCAGGTCATCAATATCCGCCCCGCCAAATATATAAAGGGAATTCAATCCCCCTTACACTCTCCGAACGATTTCGATCTGATCGTGGTGAGGGAAAACAGCGAGGGAGAATACAGTGAGATCGGCGGACGGATTCATAAAGGAGAGGACGAGGTAGCCATTCAAGGCGCCGTCTTTACCAGAAAAGGAACGGAACGGGCCATTCGGTACGGCTTCAAATTGGCTGAGCAAAGAAAAGGCCGTGTCACCAGCGCAACCAAATCCAATGGCATCGTGCATTCGATGCTGTTCTGGGACGACGTGTTTAACGAAGTAAGGAAGGATTATCCCGGCATCGAGACGTCATCCTGCCATATTGATGCCTTGGCGGCATTCTTTGTCACCCGCCCGCACACGTTCGATGTCATTGTCGCAAGCAATCTGTTCGGGGATATTCTCACCGATCTGGGAGCGGCCATCATGGGTAGCATCGGCATCGCGCCGGCAGCCAATATTAACATCAACGGGAAATATCCATCCATGTTCGAGCCCGTACACGGTTCCGCACCCGATATTGTCGGCAAGGGGATTGCTAACCCCATAGGTCAAATCTGGACGGCGAAGATGATGCTGGATCACTTGGGCGAAGTCGAGGCCGGACGCAAAATGCTTGAAGTTATGGAAAGCGTCATTCAGGATGGCATCAAAACTCCGGATATCGGGGGCACATCGTCGACGACCGAAGTGGTTCAGGAAATTTGCCGCCGGCTTAAGACATTGTAAACCGTAAAAAACAGAGGCACAGCTGGTGCTTCTGTTTTTATTTTTCGCCTTTATAACCACTGCTTGAGAAAGTTCATAAAGGTTTGGCATGCTTTCGATAAGTACGTATCCTTGTTCCATGAAGCCCCCAAATGCAGATATACCGGCGGATCGAGTGAGACGGGAACCAGAGATTGATCGTCGTGCTTAATGACCATACGCAAAAACAAAGTGATTCCAAAGCCCTCGGATACCAGGGATTTGATCAGGGACAATTGATTGGTTGAGAAGGTGATATTCGGTGGGCTCGCGGCATGTCGGCTTGCTTCCATAATCAATTCACGCTGGAGATAACCTTCTTTGAATAAAACCAGGGGCTCGCTCAAAATCTCCTGAAGGCGCAAGGACGAACGCTCCGCCAGAGGATGACCGGCCGGCAGACAAACCACCATTTCCTCCCTTAACAAAGGGATGACCTCGTGATGCTCCTGCTGGTGGTCGCCGAGAACACTAATTCCAATGTCCACCTCTTTACGATCCAACAGCTTTTGAACTTCCAGCGTTCCTGCTTCTACTACGCTGATGGTGAGAGCAGGATACTTCTTTTTAAATTCCTTAATGATCTGGGGAAAATAATAACTGCCAAACATGGAGGGGAGACCGATGCGGATTTCCCCTTTCTCGAGTCCTCTTAATTCCTCCATTTCTTTACGGGCTTCTTCTACACGGCTGAGAATGGCCCGGGCGTGAATAAGCAGCGCGCGGCCTTCCGGGGTTAGAGCCACCGCCTTTTCCGAACGGTCGAACAGGGTGAGCTGCAATTCCTCCTCCAGTTTATGAATCGATTTGCTGATCGCCGGCTGGGCAACCAGCAGCTTCTCGGCAGCTTTGGTAAAACTGCCGGAATTCGCAATCTCTACAAAATACTGCAGTTTTTTAAAATCCATCCATGGCTCTCCTTTGCGGAATACACTATTCCCAATAGTTATGGAAATGATGAAATTAATATATTTATTAATAGTATGTCATCATGGTATCATCTGTAGAACAGTCATGTAAAGGAGTTTTCGTTGATGAATTATGGTACAGGAGAATATTGGAGAGCTACGACGGCGCTAAGCCTGGGGTCCTTCCTGGTATTTGCGATCGTTTATTTGACGCAGCCGCTGTTGCCCTTATTCGTTGTTGAATTTGGATTAAGCGAATTTATGTCAAGCTTATCGCTTTCGGTGGTGGTATTTTGTATCAGTGTGGCTTTACTGATTTACGGGCCCGTATCCGATGCGGTTGGAAGAAAACCGATCATGGTCTGGTGCATGGCAGGAGGGGTCGTCTCCACGGTTCTGACGGCCTACGTCAGCGATTACTCGGTTCTCCTCATCCTGCGCGCCGTACAGGGCTTGTTTCTTGCAGGGCTTCCGGCTTTGGCGATGGCCTATATGAGTGAAGAATTTTCACCCAAAGCATTAAGTGTTTCCATGGGTCTTTATATCGCGGCGAACAGCCTTGGAGGAATGAGCGGAAGGATTTTGAGCGGAGTGATCGCAGAGTATTGGGGATGGCGCTCGTCCTTTGCCATGATAGGATTCTTGTCGGTGGCTTTATTTGTCGCGTTTGTGTTCTTGCTTCCCCGTTCCCGCAATTTTAAGCCTTCGCCTCTGCAATGGCGCAGTGCCGCGTTGGCTATGATCAATCATCTGAAAAACCCGACGCTGAGCATCGGAATGCTGATCGGAGGCCTGCATTTTTTGGTGTTTATCGGTTCGTTTAATTATCTTACTTTCCTGCTTAGCGAGGAGCCCTTTCATCTGAGTCCTTCCCAGCTGGGCATGCTCTTTCTGGCCTATGCGGCCGGCAGCCTGGGTTCCGCGGTGTCCGGAAGATTGTCCGACCGCTGGGGCAAAAGCCGCTGTATGATGGCAGGTATCCTGATCTTTGCCTCGGGTCTTCTGCTTACGCTTGTCGGTTGGCTTCCGGTTATCCTGATCGGCCTGGTTCTGCAGTGCTTCGGATTTTTCTTTTCCCATTCCGCCTCGGCAAGCTGGGTAAATTCCCGGGCGGCCTTTGCCAAAGCAAGCGCGGCCAGTCTGTACTTATTCTTTTATTATTTGGGCGGCGGCCTGGGAAGTTTTTATTTGGGCTGGTTTTGGCATCTAAACCGTTGGCCCGGAGTGGTCGGAGGCGGAATGCTGGTCTTTATCTTGACCTTCTTCCTGACCAGAAAGCTCTATGCGGAGGAAAGCCGAAGTCTGGTTCGGGTAAACGGGATGATCACAACGAAATAAAAATTGGACAACGCCGGAAACTATGATTTAATAGAAGAGTGCAATCCTTATTTTGAAACGGTAACGGAGTGACTTTCAATGCTAGTGGATATTAAACATAGGCTCGGCGAAAAAAATATACAGGAACTGCTCTCGTATTCGGTCTTTCCCGACTCCGGTTTGTTGGAAAAGGAACTGAACGCCTATGCGAAAGAGGACAGCCGCGAGCTGTATGGATATGAAGAGGATGGCCAAATGATTGGCCTTGTCGGGTTTATTGCGCATCCGAATGGGCTTCTGGAAGTGAAGCATCTCGCTGTTCATCCGGAATATCGCGGGCAAGGCTATGGCAGAGGACAAATATTGGAGCTGATCGAGCTCAAAAAACCGCGGGAAATTCAAGCGGAAACCGATGAAGAATCGGTGGAGTTCTATAGGAATATCGGTTTTTCCATCAGAAGCCTGGGGGAAAAATTCCCCGGCGTTGAACGATTTCAATGTGTGTATGAAGTGGAATCGGATGAGTGAACAAGATGCCGCTTAGAGTAAAAAATAGGGTTAATTCGCAGCTGCTCATTGCAGCTGTTTTTCTTTGGTCAGGATTGAACCGAATGGCGCTCGGTTACGCCTATATGAATAGAAACATTTAAAGTGAGGCGAAGCATATTGGACTGAGACAACGAACAACACTTCTTCCGGTCCTGGATTGATGATGGAAGACGGAAAGATGCAGCTGCCATTTTCCTCATCCGTGTTCTTTGACACCGAGGTAAAGGAGCTGTACCTGCACATAGGAACGGTACAAGTCTCAGAGAGAGAACCCAGCGGCAGCTTTGAGCTTTCAATGAATGGAACGTTCCCCTTAACGGTTCGATATAAGAATAAGGACATCGTCATTGAGAAGGCTCGATATCATGACGGGTATCTTCACTTGAAAGTGAAAAAAGGAGCCCCTCATCAAGACCGGCTGGAAGGCGTGTATTTCTTCATAAAAGAGTATAACGATCAAATTTCCCAAAACGATCAATTAATGGAGAAAGTGAACAGCAATTACAAGCGAAAGCAGCAGTCCATACCTGGATCTTTACATCCCTGCCTCCAAGCAGGATAAGTACACGATTTCTTTACAGCGCGTATACGATCCGATTGTCATCAATAAAGATTATCCCATCTCCCTAAAATAGCTGGTATAAAAAAGGAAACTTCCAGGGTAAACTACATCATGGAAAAGGAGGGAAGAAAAGCCATGGCAAAAATTGCGGTTGAGAACAGCTTGGAGGATGTAAAGAATGCCCTGCAGCAAAACGGGCACGAGGTTGTTTCCATAGACAGCGGAAATTTGCAAAATTGCGATTGCTGCGTCATTTCCGGTCAGGATAAGAACGTGATGGGAATCAGTGAAACCGTTACTCAAGCGTCGGTGATTAACGCCCGAGGCATGACAGCCGATGAAATTGTACAAAGAGTAAACCAAAGCTTGAGCTAGATCGTCTATACCATTCCTTACGCCCGCTGCCAGCGGGTTTTTTTGTTTGGATAACTATTCGGGACCTAACGTTATCTATCAATTATTGAAAAATCAATGAACAAAGGCTTTAAACTGTAAACTTATGAGTTCAAAAGAGACTCTTTAGTATTGACGAGGAAAAAATGTCCAATGTATAATCAGTAAAAGATGTTTAAACTTTAGTGTTCACAATGAACTCATTAGTTCTTTGAGTGAATATCCAGGAGGTTGAAGCATGCCAAAGCGCCAAGAAATCATTGATGCAGCGAGCCGGTTATTTTCCGAGAAGGGGCTTGCAGCAACCACGGTAGATGAGATCGCCAAGGAAGCCGGTGTAGCCAAGGGCTCCTTTTATAAAATGTTCGAATCCAAGGATGTACTTCTCAGCGAAGTCTTGACTCAATTTATCGATTCCATGCAGGAAATGGCGGACTATGTCATTCTGCTGGCGAATATGACTGCAAAAGAAAAGATCGAGAAGCATTGTCAGCTCACACTGGAACATATTTTTGAGCAAAGGCATTTCTTCTTATCCGTGATCTCTCCCCATGATGTGAGCTCTGCAAGTCTAGTCAAAACGAATTCCTCCATCGTCATATTTGAAAAACAAATCATGCATTTAACGAAAAAAATGCTGCTGTCTGCCTATGGTGAAGAGATCGATCCCTTCGTTTGGGATATCGTATTAGCCTATCACTCCTTTATGCGGGAATATGCCTTTCAAATCATTCATACTCAACAAAACGCTATTCCAGTTGTATCCAAGCTGATTTCAAATATCCTCGATATCTTCATTCAGTATTTTCATGAAAGCCGTATCGAGCCCGTGATTACTTGTGAACTAAGAAAAAAAATAGAATTTGTTGAGTACAGTCCTGTGGATAAAGAGAACCAAATCTTGGAATTGTATAGGATGATAGAGAGCAAGGCAGCGTCTCTTAACATCGAACCTCAGTCTAAAAAGGAAGTGATAGAAGCGATTGCTTATCTGAAGGAAGAAGCGAATCGTAATCGTCCAAGAACCGTGATCAAGAAGTCATTACTAAATTATTTAAGAGAACATAAACCCTTATCGGAGTTGTGTAACCGTCTCGAAAGACTTCTTTTTGACTAAGAGAGGGCACGCTAACTTTACAAAATATGTAATATAAGAGGGGACATGTATGACTACCAATACATCTGAGCCATCGCCGGATAAGGAAAAGGGTGGCATCAAGCAGTGGATTGCTTTATTCTCCATTATTTTTGCAACGTTTCTCGAAATGTTGGACCATAGCGTAATCAATGTCGCTATACCCAAAATGACCAGCTTATTGAATTCAACAATAGATGATATGGAGTGGGTGGTTACCGGATATACTTTGGCTACAGCCGTGGTCATCCCGCTCGGAGGATTCTTGGCAGACCGCTTCGGTTATAAAAAATACTTATGATTTCGGTTTCGGCTTTCATAATGACTTCAGCCATGTGCGGGATGGCGTGGAATGATACCAGCCTTATCGTATTTCGAGTCCTTCAGGGCTTAGGCGGAGGAATCATCATGCCGGTAGGCATGGCCATGCTTTATCAGATTATGGATCGCTCCAAGGTGCCTATCGCGATGGGGATTTGGGGGATCTCTGCCATGGCTGCTCCTTCCCTGGGGCCAACGATTGGAGGCTACGTCGTAGAGCATATGCATTGGAGCATCTTGTTTTATATTAATATTCCGATAGGCCTCTTATCCTTATTGATCGCTTTTTTTCTCATTAAAGAAACACCCAAACAATCGCATTTGAAATTTGATTTTCCGGGCATTATTCTCTCGAGTATCTTTTTTTGTTCATTGCTGCTGATCATCAAAAAGGGTGAAGCAGAGGGGTGGACATCCCTATACATCGTTACGCTCATATGGATATCGGTTTCCAGCTTCATGCTGCTGCTGTGGGTTGAGACGGGGAAGAAAGACCCGGTCATCAATTTACGATTATTTAAAAATAAGGATTTTACCGTCAGTATCCTTATCTCTTCCCTGGTGTTTATTGCGATTCAAGGAGGAGCGTATATCCTTCCGATATGGTACCAGAATGTCGGGGGGCTAACGCCGTCTCAAACGGGAGTACAGCTGATGCCTCAAGCCATTGCCACCGCCTTGATGATGCCGCTTGTCGGTGCGCTATCAAACCGGATTGGAGTCATTCCTTTTGGAGTAACTGGTCTGGCGCTATTAACCTTTGGTACTTACAAATTGCATTTTATTACGGGTGACATCTCCAACTATGAATTGAACGTATACCTTGTTATTCGAGGGCTGGGAATCGGTTTATGCATGATGCCCATTATTGCTGCGGGATTAAATACGATGTCTAACGAGCTGATGGGCAGCGCGTCTTCGCTCTCCAACATCCTGCGCAGTGTGTCATCCTCCTTTGGGATTGCTCTTTTGGGGACCTTTATGTCGCATCGGACAACACAATACGGAGCAGCGATAACGGAGCAGATATCAGAAACGTCGCCGGCATTTGCAGTATTCCAAGGCCATATTGTACATAACTATATGATGCTGGGGGCGGATACGGCTGCCTCGCAGGGCGGATTCCTTGGCGTACTGGGTCAAACGATTCAGAAAGAAGCGTTAGTACGGGGCTTCACGGATACGTTTTTTCTTCTTGTGATCTTGGGAGCGATTTGCATCCCTCTCGTATTTCTAATGAAAAACAAATCGTCCCGTGAAGGCGGGGATGACATCATGATTCACTAAGGTTGAGTTCATCCGAGCTTATTGACCATACAGAACCATATCTATCGTTTGAAATCTTGGGGGGAGAAACATGAAAAGAAAACTGATCTTAATATTGATCATTATCGTCATCATAGGTTCAGGGGCAGGCATTGGATCTTATTTTTGGTATCAATCGGTTCATTATGTGAAAACGGAAGATGCGCGATTAGCAGGAGAGATCTATCGTGTCATGCCTAAAATTTCAGGGAAGCTAAACACACTGATGATCAAACAAGGAGATACGGTTGTTGCGGATCAAATCGTAGGTCAGCAGGACATAACGAACTTATCCAGCACGTTACTGGATCAAGCATCACTTCGCTCTCCGGTTAGCGGTACGGTAATTCATACCTCGGCAAAACCGGGCGAGGTCGTCACACCGGGCCAATCCGTAGCGATGATTGTGGATAAAAAAGCACTTTATGTTTCCGCCAATATTGAAGAGACGGAAATCGAAAAGATCAAGCTCGGCCAATATGTTGAATTCTCCATTGATTCATTCCCGAGCCATACGCTTACTGGAAAAGTCTATGAGATCGGGAACGCCACGGCGTCAACGTTCTCTCTTCTTCCTACGACAAGCACAAGCGGTAATTTTACAAAGGTGACCCAGCGGATCGGGGTCAAAATATCGATAGACGATCAGCGAGGGTTGAACCTGTCTCCGGGCATGAGCGCTGAAGTGAAGATACATATTAAGGGGGAGAACTGAGATGAACAAAAGGTTTCGTACGATCACCATATTATCCGTTCTTGCCGCTTCGACGATGGTCTTTACAGGCTGCGGCACCGATCTGCCTGCTAATGCCTCCGAACAGCAGATTCCTTCGGTTAAGACGATTACATTGTCATCTGTCGAACGTGGACTCATCGGTAAGGTTGTTGTGAATGAAACGGTAGAGATCTATTCCAAGCAGCCTGGAAGAATCGCTTCCATTTTGGTAGAGGAAGGGGCAAAAGTGAAAAAAGGCGATTTGCTTGTGCAGCTGGAGACAAGCGAATTAGAAGTGCAGGTGAGAAAAGCCCAGGCCGGTCTCGATGCAGCACAAGCCCAGCTCGCTAATACGCTTGAGGGAGCCAGGCAAGAGGATATCCGTGCAGTCCAAGGTGCACTGGATGCTGCCCATGCTTTGGTTGATCAATCGAAAGCGGCTTTTGACCAAATTCAAATTACGTATAATCAAGCCAAAAACCATTATGATATGGGCAACATCACGAAGGATGAATTGGAGTTAGCGACAACCAACTATAAAACGGCAAAATCAGCCTACGATGCAGCGGTAGCCAATGCGAGGAGTGCCCAGGCGAAGCTGGACTTATTAAAGGCCGGAGCTGCGGCCAGTACGATAGACCAGCTTAGAGCCCAGGTTGCAGCTGCACAAGCGGATCTTGATTCGGCCAATTTAATGCTGAGGAATGCCTCTATTGTTTCTCCGATCGACGGTATTGTGGTGAAGAAATATGCAAAAGCCGGTGAGATGGCTTTCACCGCCATGCCTTCCGGTGCCTCCCTTCTGCAGCTGGTTAGTTTGGATCCTGCCAAAGTCGAGGTGAGTGTTCCGGAGTCAGAGGTGAACCAGATCAAGGAAGGGGACTCCATCGATATTCAAGTCGCGAGCTTACCGGATAAAAAAATTCAAGGAACGGTTTCCTTCGTTAGTCCGGTTTCCGATCCTAACAATAACACGTTTACGGTAAGGTTAACCGTCCCGAATCCGGAAAATCTTCTCCGCGCAGGTAACGTGGTTACAGTGAACTTTACCGCCGATGCTGCTAAACGTGTAGAAATACCGAGAGACTCCATTATTGAAAAAGACGGAAAAAAACTTGTGTATAAGCTGGATGGAGATCAGGTCCGGGAGATCGCAGTTACAACTGAGGATAAAAATAAGGATTGGGTTTTTGTTGAAAACAGCTCCTTATTCCATCATGAAGACAAAATTGTGATCTCACCGCCGGCAAGCTTGTCCGATGGCACTAAAGTTGTGGTTGAATAGCAGCAATGAGAGCTATAACGGAAGAAAAAGGCAGAAATAACCGACATCAGACTTGACAGGAGGAAACCCAAGTGAAACACAAGCTGAAGAAAACCGTAGCATCTGTTGTAATTACCGCCTCGATGATAAGCACCGGTTACTCCGCTTTTGCGGCCGAGGCTTCAGAACCCGCCGTCAGCGCACAGACGGCCGTTACACTCGGAACGGCAACCGCTCCTTTCATCGGTTCGAACCGGATTGTAAACGGAGAAAACAACTTTACCTTCAGCGGCAATTCCGAGCAGTTTGGTTACCCGTTATCCGTTCGCATCTACGAAGTGTTTACCACAGAGACAGGTGCAGAAGGTAAACGTCTGCTTGGCGTATTCAAGCAATAATCCGACTTCAATTCCACACGAAATCCGACCTCGCGAGGGGCGGATTTTTTATTTATGTTATATTTAATAACATAAATTCATTGAATTTTGGTGTTTTGCTTTGTATAATGTTATATAATATAACATATATTTATTCCGAATTCCGCAATGGATCCAGCCGCACGAATATCCGAGGTCATTTCCTGGGAGGGGAGTACCTATGCATCTTACCGTCGAACAGGCGTTGTCGATTTTTCCTTTGTCTAAAGGAAGGCTGATTGCAGGAAAAACCGGTACGTCAAGAATCGTGAAATCCGTCAATGTGATGGACGCCCCGGACATCACTGATTGGATAAAAGACGGCGAAATGTTGTTTACGACCGCATACCTCATTAAAGACGACATTGACGAGGGCATCCAACTGCTGCGCAAGCTGGACCAGCGGGGTTCCGCGGGGCTCGGGATCAAGCTGGGCCGGTTTTGGTCCGATGTTCCCGAATCCATCCTTGACGAGGCGGACCGTCTGGAATTTCCTCTCATAGAGCTTCCTTATCAATTCACGTTCTCCGATCAGATGAAAGGGTTATTTTACGCCGAATTGCAGCGCAATACCAAGGTGCTTCATTCGGTCCTCGAGAAGCAAAAAAAGCTTATGCAGTTCGCCCTCAAACCCGACCATCTCAGCAACTTTTTTCATGCGATACTGGGGATTATCGGGTATCCGATGGCTGTGGTCGCTTCACGCGGTCATCTGGTCTTTAATTCAACCTCGATGAGTGAAGCGCAGCTTCTGCAGGGGTGGCCTTGGAAAGACCGCAGCCAATGGGTTTACTCGGAGAACGGCAGACATTTCCGCATTCCTTTGACGGATAAAGAAGAAGGTATCGGTTACGTGCTGTTTTATCCTACAGAACCTCAATTGATGAAGGTAGAGGAAGGTCTTTTTCACCAGGCGGCAGAAATCATCTCTTACCAAATGAGTTTCGTGTACAAAGAATTTGTCGATCAATCCGTGCAAAATGACCTCGGGTACTTATTGTCGCGCTATTTAAAAGGGAACGGCACCATTGAGGCGCTTACAGAAGGGGCGGAACGCCTTGGGATCAAGCTTTTCGAAGGATCGTATCAGTGTGTGCTGGCAGCGGTGCCGCCGGAGATCCCGGAAAGCGACCGCTCCAAATGGCTTCGCGACCTTCGCGAAGAGCTTAAATTCCATCCTGAGCTGAAAAACAAACAGGTGATCCATTTTCGCATAGGAGAGGGGGAGTTCTCGATTTTTTCCGCGGATTCATTTTCCGGGAACGGGACGCTCCCGGCCCTTCTTGCCAAAGGATTACAAGGCCTGCTCGGAGCGGCGGACGCCACACGCAGGCCCCGGCTGTCGGTGAGCGGCAGAAAATGCAAGCCGGAGTCTTTGCTGAAGGCGTTTCAGGAATGTCAGGACACGCAGCAGATTGCAGAACGTCTCGGAATTCGCGATCCGGTCATTCAATTCGAAACGGTGGAGCTTGCCTATTTATTTCAGCATGTGCCCGACCGGAAAATGCAACTGTATTGCGATGAAGTGCTTCAAGCGCTGCTGGTCAAGGATCCCGAGTATGCGCGGGAGATGCTGCACACGCTCGAGGTCTTTATAGACAATGACGGGCAAATGAATGAAACCGCCAAACAGCTTTACATTCATCGCAACACCGCGGCATATAGGTTGGAGAAGATCGGCGAATTGTTGGGCGTCGATTATAAAAGCATAAGCGATTTGCTCCGGCTGAAGCTTGTGTTCGTCTTTCGGCAAATGCTGAATTCCTAAAGGCGTTACCCAGACGCAAGGAGGACATCCATGTCTAAACTGCTCATCAAGCAAGCTCAAATCATTACCATGAACAGTCAAGAAGAAGTATATTCCGGGGATGTTTGGATTGAGAATGACCGGATCGTTCATGCCGCACCTGATCTGAGCTCGTTGGAAAAGCAAGCCGATCATATCATTGCGGGCAAAGGGCGCGTGCTGCTGCCGGGATTTGTGCAAACGCACATTCATTTATGCCAGACGCTGTTCCGGGGGCGGGCCGATGACATGGAGCTGCTGGATTGGCTGAAGAAGAGAATTTGGCCTCTGGAGGCTGCGCATGACGAAGAATCGGTCTACTATTCGGCTTTGCTTGGCATTGGAGAGCTGATTCGCAGCGGAACAACCACCATTCTTGATATGGAGACGGTTCGCCATACGGATTTTGCTTTTCGCGCTATGGCAGAAAGCGGCATTCGCGCCGTAGCCGGCAAAGTCATGATGGATTGCGGCGCGGATGTGCCGTCCGCTTTACTTGAGCGGACGGATCAATCGATCCTGGAAAGCGTAGATCTGCTGCAGAAATGGAACGGAGCAGAAGGCGGACGGATTCGGTATGCATTTTGCCCGCGTTTTGTAGTATCCTGCACGGAGCGTCTGCTGACGGAAGTCAGGGATCTGTCGGAGCAGTACGACGTAAAGATCCATACTCATGCTTCTGAAAACAGAGGCGAGATTGAGCAGGTCGAGCGGGAGAGAGGCATGCGCAATGTCGTGTACCTCGATCATATCGGGCTGGCTACGCCCAGGCTGATATTGGCCCACTGCATCTGGCTCGATGAAGAAGAAAAGCGGATTATCCGCCAACGCGGCGTGAAAGTGACGCATTGTCCGGGCTCCAATCTGAAGCTGGTCTCCGGCATTGCGGATGTGCCGGATTTATTGTCTCAGCATACCCATGTCGGTCTGGGAGCGGACGGGGCCGCCTGCAATAATCATCTCGACATGTTTCAAGAAATGCGCCTTGCTGCGCTGATTCATAAAACGAATTACGGACCGGCCGCTATGGGGGCGAAGAATGTGCTTCGGATGGCGACGATGGGCGGGGCGGAGGTGCTCGGGATGGAAGGCGAGATCGGCAGTATCGAGCCGGGGAAAAAAGCCGATCTGATCCTGTTGGATCTCAACGATTTTCATGCGTATCCATCGTATGATGCCGATCCGTATTCTCGTATCGTGTATTCGGCAACCCGCGGCGACGTGGATACGGTAATCATTGACGGAAAGATCGTGATGCAAGGAAAGCAGCTGCTTGCCGTAGATAAGAAGGTGGTACTGCAAGAGGCCGATCGGTGTATCGAAAGGCTGCTGAAGCGGATATAGACGGATCATAAGGTATGGTGACATGGAGATGCACGGATTGCTGGAGGTGTTGTTCCAAACCAGGCGAAAGACGGTGCTTGCCACGGTGATCGAAACCGAGGGACACGCTTGCCGTAAATCTGCTCCGGATCATTTGCATGATCCGGTCGGCTTGGATATCGGTAACGGCAGGTCCGGAAGAAATCACCGACAGCATTGCGGCCGAATGCTTTGCTCTAGGAAGATTTGAAATACCACGCACTCGATCTGAACATCGGGAGGGATTGGCCATGGCGATCGGCAACCGCATTCATCCTTCCGAACCGAGGGTTTGGCAGCCCTCCGGTTTGAGAGAAGCATGGGAATTGCGCCAAAATCTGCAGGCGGCAAGCACTTTCGTATCCGGCGGGTCGCTGTTAAGGACACAGTGGGAGTCCGGACAGACCGAGATGCCCATGCATTTGATCAGCTTGGAGGGCATATCCGAACTGCAAGGCTTGCGCGTACTGGAGAATAGAGGAGATGGAGTCAAGCTCAGAATTGGCAGTTTGGTTCGGTTGGCAGCGTGCGGAAAACAAGCGGAATCCCGGCTGCTCGCTGAAGCGTGCAGGTTGATTGCCGCACCTTCCGTGCGGAATATAGGAACGCTGGGAGGCAACGTGGCTTCCGGTATCGGTGATGCCATTCCTGCGTTATTAGTTAACGACGCCATCCTGAGTTGGTTTAACGGCAAGGGAATTGTAGCGGAACGGCTGGAATCCTGGTTGGCCGGACGGCGGAAAGGTAAGGCCGGAGAGGACAAACGCATCTTGGCGGAGATTGTCCTGCAGCCCGTGCCGGTTAAGGGAAGCGATACTGGCGTCATGGAATTTTATCATAAAGCTGCGCGACGGGAGGCCTTTGCTCCTTCTCTTGTTACGGTTGCCGGCACGGGGATTTTGCATCAAGACGGAAGCTTGTCTGAATTAAAGTTAGCTGCAGGAGGAGGCTCTTCTACGGCCTGTCGTCTGCCGTACACGGAAGCGCTGCTGACAGGACGGCCGCTCACGGAATCGCTTCTGAAACAAGCGCATGATTTAGTGAAATCGGAATGGAGCGGCTTCGCCGATCCATTCGCTGCTGCGGAATACCGGCGGACAGCCGCAGCCAATCTGATCGTGTCGGAGCTGTGGAAGCAGATGACGGCCAAACGTTAAATCCGAATTGCCGGGGAGGGAATGACGTGCTGTTGAACAAACCAAATGCGGGAACACGCTGGAAGATCCGGCCGGACGGAGCGGATAAGGTGACGGGAAAATGCATATATTTGACGGATATGCATAAGCCGGGGATGCTTTACGGCAAAATATTGCGAAGCCGGCACGCTCATGCCCGGGTGCTTTTCATTCGAACGGAGGAAGCCGAACGGCTTCCAGGCGTTCATGCGGTTATTACGTACAGAGACGTTCCCGGCATGAACCGTTTTGGAATAGCCATCCCTGATCAGCCTGTGCTTTGTGAGGATCGGGTCCGATATATAGGGGATGCTTTAGTTGCCGTAGCAGCGGACAGCCTCGAGATTGCGGAGCAGGCGCTGCGGATGATCGAAGTGGGTTATGAACCTTTACCGGTGCTGGATAATCCTGAAGCCGCACTGCGTCCGGATGCTCCGAAGCTTCATCCGTCAGGAAACGTTCTGCACCGAACCTCATATCGGCGTGGTGAAGTATCGGAAGCATTCACCCGCTGTGCGCATGTGGTGGAACATACTTATTACACGCCGAGACAAATGCATACGTACATGGAAACGGAAGGCGGATTATTCGTTCCTGGGGAGGACGGAAGATTGACGGTGTACGCACCGACGCAGCACGGTTATAAGGACCGGATGCAGCTGTCAAGAATTTTGGCGATGCCGGAATCCGGGATTCGGGTCGTTTCCAGTCCGATCGGAGGATCATTTGGCGGGAAGGATGAGCTTAACATTCAGCCGTTCGGAGCGCTGCTCGCATTAAAGAGCGGCCGGCCTGTCAAGATTCATCAGGAGCGCTTCGAGTCCGTTCGTGCAGGGTTGAAGCGTCATCCGATGAAGATTACCATGCGCACCGGCGTGGACGGCGAAGGCCGGTTGGCAGCTCATCAGGTGCGAATGATCGCGGACACCGGCGCCTATGCGACTCTAGGACCGGCCGTACTGAATTTCGCCACCGAGCATACCATGGGACCTTACCGTATTCCCAACGTTGACGTGGAAGGGCTGTCTGTTTATACGAACAACGGGGTATCCGGAGAATTTCGGGGCTTCGGGGGAAATCAAGTGATTTATGCGTTGGAGGCTCAGATGGACCGGCTTGCCGAAAAGCTGGGGATGGACCCTTGGGAGCTGCGCCGGATCAATCTCCGCAAGGCGGACGATCCCGGTCCGATGGAACAGAAGATCGTAGCGACTGAAGGAGCCGGCCAAGTATGGGCCTCGGTCGAACAAAGCGACGTTTGGCGCAGAAGAAAAGCAAACGCGAAGGATGATCGGGTGCCCTGGATTCGACGGGGAGTAGGCGCAGCCATCGCCATGCATGGATCGGGGCTCGGTTTTGGTTTGCCGGATTTCGGAGGAGGCAGGCTATCGTTGAATCCGGAAGGGAAAATCGAGGCCGCCTTCGGCTACGAGGAATTCGGGCAGGGGCTGCTGGGAACTCTGGAGATCATGCTGACGGAACATTTCGGCTGTCTTGCGGAGGATTTGTCGCTTGTTATCGGAGATACGGGTCGTGTGCCGCACAGCGGTTCCAGCACTGCATCCCGCACAACCACGATGATGTGGCTGGCCCTGCAAAAAATGAAGCCGGTCTTTATCGGCAAGCTGCTGTCCGAGGCATCGGCCATACTGAACATTCATCCCTCGGAGCTGGAAACAGGACCGGGAGGCATATGGAGAAGGCAGGCGCTTGGAAGCGAGTCGGACCGCCATTCGCCCGTCATAACTTACAGGGAGTTGGCCGAAAAGGCAGCGAAACCGATCGAGACTTTAAGTCAAATTCATTTTCCGACAACGCCGGACGCCGTCATGGGCGGCCATTTCCTTTACACTTACGCCGGTGCCGCTGTCGAAGTGGAGGTCAATACGCTGACAGGCCGTGTCCGGATCGTCGATCAGTATCATGCGGTAGCAGCGGGACCGGTTGTGAATCCCATGGGCTATGCGGGACAGATAGAGGGCGGGAGCAGCATGGCCATTGGATTTACGCTAATGGAGGATGCGGTTATGTCATCGGGACATTATGTCACCCGGAATTTGGATACGTACTTGATTCCGACCGTATACGATATGCCCGGGCGCTTTAGCCTGGATGCCATTGAAGAGCTTCCGGAAGACGATCCCTACGGACCTCGCGGAGTAGGCGAAATAGGAACGGTGGCTTTGGCCCCGGCGATTATTTCTGCCGTTCGGCAGGCCGTCGGTGTGTGGGTGGAGAAGCTGCCGATCTCTCCGGAGCAGCTCATTGGAAACGCCGATTTCTTGAATGGAGCGTGAAGCGGATGATTGTAGATGCCAATGCCGGAGCATGGAGCTGCACGATCAACGGGAAGCCTGTCGTCCTGGAGCATATGCCTCCCACGAGAAAATTGCTCGACATTCTCCGGGATGAACTGCGCCTGACGGGGACGAAAATGGCCTGCGGAATCGGGCGATGCGGAGCTTGTATGGTGCTTTTGGACGGCAACCCGGTCAACAGCTGTTTGTTGATGGCCTATCAATGCGCAGGCAGAGAGCTGGTGACTATTGAAGGGCTGCAAGGACCGGAGCGCGATCCGGTGCAGCAGGCGTTTCTGGAGGAAGGCGCTTTTCAATGCGGTTACTGCACTTCGGGTATGCTGATGTCCGTCAAAGGGCTCTTAAAAGCGAATCCTTGCCCGAATCGTTCGGAAATTGAAGAATCCCTGTCGGGCAATTTATGTCGTTGTACCGGCTATGGACCGATCATTCGGGCGGTAGAAAAGCTGTCCGAACTTAACAGGCAAGGTGCGAGGAATGTGGACCGTGAAGTATAAGCATGGGCATAGTGCGAAGAAATGTTACGGTTTGTCCTTTGGGTCAGACATTGTGGCGTATGGCGTAATGGACGGAGCTGCCTTGGAAGGCAGCCCTGTTGATTTTTGGCTATAAGATATATGGAGAGCCGGAGCCCCGATGACAACGGCCGTTCCCAACGTAGCGAGGCAATCCACCGCTTGACGCAGTACCTCAGGCCTGCTTGTGGTTTCTATCGAATAATTTGCCCCCTTACCGGTGATTTTCCGAATCTCTTCGACCGTATTTACAGTCTTGGGATTAATTGTATAGGTTCCAGGCTGTACGCTGGATACGCCATTGCCTACGCTTTCCACAATACCCGAGCCCTCATGGCCTAGTACGGCGGGAAGCGGAACAGGATAATACTGATCTCGAACAATCAGGTCGGTGTGACAAATTCCCGCTCATTCGCTAACATAGACACCATCCTCCATGATTTCAAATGGCAACGTTTTCTTGCATTTAAAATATATCACAGGATGTTTGAAAGGAAATGATTTCAGCGTATTTGGAATGAAATATTTAACATCGCGATGATCATTTTTTTGAAATGCGACCGGTAAACAGCAGCATAATAAAGGAAATGAGAATAATAGCACCTGTCCAGGCCCACGCCATCGCCGTATTGCCCGCATCGACCGCAACATAAATCGCAGTAGGGATGGTTTGGGTTTTGCCGGGAATATTCCCGGCAATCATCAAGGTTGCCCCGAATTCGCCGAGGCCCCGCGCGAAGCCAAGGATATAGGCGGTGACTAATGAACGAAAGGTTAATGGAAGTGTGATGTACCTGAACACTTGCCATTCGCTTGCTCCGATGGAACGCCCCGCATCCTCCAAATCCCGGTCGACGGAAGCATAGCCTGTCTTCATCGTTTGATAGACGAGCGGAAAAGCTACCACGATCGAAGCGACCACGGCTGCCCACCAGGAAAAGACGACCGGCGCATCGAACAACCATTCGAAGAAACGTCCGATCCAGCTTTTTCGGCCAAGCATAACCAAGAGCAAAAAACCGACTACGGTTGGCGGAAGGACAAGCGGCAGCATAAATGCCGTTTCGAGAAGCGTCTTTCCTTTAAACGATCGCCGGGACATCCACCAGGCAGCACCCACACCTAACACAGCAACCACTATACTGGATAGCATGGCCACTTGCAGTGATAATCCTATCGGGGACCAATATTCGTTCCAACTCCAACTCATGCCCATCACGATCACTTTGGTATGGAAAATCCGTATTTGACGAATACATCCAGCGCTTCTTTCGATTGCAGGTATGTAAATAAATCTTCAGCTTCTTTACTATACTTCGTCGCTTTGACAATTCCTATCGGATACTCGACGGGAGTGTAGGTAGTCGGATCGACGGCAAAAGCGATGGTGACCTGCTTTGAAGTCAAAGCGTCCGTTTTATATACAAATCCGGCTTCGGCGTTCCCGGTTTCCACATATTGAAGCACTTGTCGCACGTCTTTTCCTTGTACGGTTTTGGACTGCAGCGTATCCCACAGTTTGGCGTTAGTAAGCGCTTCTTTGGCATAGTTTCCGGCCGGGACGCTTTCCGGAATGCCGATCGCCACATGTTTTACTTCCGCTTTCGCTAAATCCGCTATACTTTTAACCTCCGTTTTCCCATCTGCCGGAGTGACGACGACCAGTTCGTTGTTCAACAAATTCTTTTGTTTATTCGTATCGATCAGCTGTTTGTCAACGAGCGCCTGCATGTTCTTGGGCGCAGCGGAAAGGAATAAATCTGCCGGAGCCCCTTGCTCAATCTGCTGTTGTAAAGCCCCGGATGCGCCGAAGTTAAAGTTCAATTTGATATTTGTATTCTTGGTTTCGTAAGCCTTCTGGATTTCCTTGAGCGCATCGGTCAGGCTTGCTGCCGCAGAAACGGTCAATTCCACAGTTTCCACAGACTGCTGACCGGTTTGGTTCGAATTCGGGGCCTGTACACTGTTACCGGCGTTAGCGGCCGGTTTTTGCTCCGTTCCGCAACCTGCAAACGCAAACATTATTACAGAGATAAATAATAAGATCATATTTCTTTTAACACTTCCAAACATTATTTCGCCTCCTAAATTATAATTAGATATAATATAACATAAATAATTATATTGTATATAGAGTTTTTACATTGTAAACCTGTATAAGAATCTTTTTATGTCCGGATGTGATAAAATAAAGTCGGACGAATGAGCGGCAATGACAATGAGCAGGGAGGATTAGGATGTCTAACGAACAATCCTACACGACCGAGGAAATCGCTAAGCTATTGAAGATATCCAAACTCACGGTATACGATCTGATAAAAAAAGGGGAGCTGCCCTCTTACCGGGTTGGCAAGCAGATGCGGGTGGATGCGGCCGACCTCGAAGCGTATAAGCAAAGAAGCAAAAGCATCAAGGCCGCCGAAAAGCCGGCACTGGCTGAAGTTTCTGCAAGACCCGCGCTATCGGCTTCCCATAACGGAACGCGCGCTGTCGTTATCACCGGGCAGGACATCAGCCTGGATATTCTGGCCAAGCATATAGAGAGGAATATCCCCGGCGTACGGCCATTGCGTGCCTATGTCGGAAGCCTCGACAGCCTGATTTCCATGTACCGGGGCGAATCGGACATCGTCAGTACGCATCTGTTGGATGGCGATACGGGAGAGTATAATCTCCCCTATATCCGTAAATTGCTCGTCGGCTCGTCCTATCTGGTGGTGAATTTGCTTTCGCGATGGGCCGGATTTTATGTCCAGCAGGGCAATCCGCACAATCTTGGCAGTTGGAGCGATCTAAAGCGGCCGGGCTTACGGCTCATCAATCGTGAAAAGGGTTCGGGAGCACGTGTTCTGCTTGACGAACAGCTTCGTCTTCACGGCATTCCGCCGGACCGGCTCAACGGGTATCATAAAGAGGAATCCAATCATTTAGGGGTAGCCGGAAAAGTGGCTTCCGGGGAGGCGGATGTCGGCATAGGAATCGAAAAAGCCGCTTCCATTGTCGGCAATGTCCAGTTTATCCCCTTAATTCAAGAACGGTACGATCTCGTTATGATGAAAAAGCCTGAGAATCGGGAATGGATCGAATCCTTCATTTACATTTTGCAGTCCGATGCATTTCAGAATGAACTGCGCACCATTCACGGGTACGACTTGTCTTTGACAGGTCGAATCCTGCTCGAAACATAAGCGAATAAGCTGATATAATGAACCAATCAATGGAAGCCGGGTTTTCCGCAATAAGGAAAATCTGGCTTATTTTATTGAAACTAAGTCTTTTGACCTCTAAATATGGCATATATATGTAATTATATATAACATGTGATTATGGTATGACGCACAAAACTGCACTATAATGTTATGTATTATTACAAAAACACTCATATTCTATTTACCATCCATAACCCATCTAATACAATAACAACAAATGGAGGTGCTGAGCGAGAAAGAGATATCGGCAAACCCACGCTGATGGTACCGCACGACGAATGAAATCAGTGAACGGGTACGGGTCGTATCAGGCGCATGAAAACATTGAAGCCGAGAGGAGCGAATCAAGCATGGCTGTCGAATGGGAGAAAGAAATGATCGGTTTGCTTGGGGAAGCGCGTCTGTTGCTCGATACGGAGTCCAAAGAACGTTTGTCCAAGGACTATTATTGGTATTCGCCGGTGCTCGAACGTCAGTTGAAGGAAAAAATCGCCGACGGCATCGTCATCCCGAAGGATGAGCGCGAGGTATCGGCGGTATTGTCCTTTGCCTACCGGCACCGCATACCGGTTACAGTTCGAGGGGCGGGCACGGGCAATTACGGCCAGGCGGTTCCTCTGGAAGGCGGTATTGTGATGGATATGAGTCAGCTGGATGAAATCCTGGAAGTTGGCGACGGATACGTCCGCGTGCAATGCGGTGTACGACTCGGCTCGCTGGAGAAGCATCTGAGGGAGAGGGGACAGGAACTGCGCATCTATCCAAGCACCTTCATGAAGGCGACGGTCGGCGGATTTGTCTGCGGCGGTTCCGGCGGCATCGGCTCGATCACATGGGGCAACCTGTGGGACGGCAACGTACTGGAGGCGGGCGTTTATACAATGGAAGAAGTTCCAAGACGGTTGGTTGTCCAAGGACAGGACCTGTATCCATACATTCACAACTATGGAACGACGGGGATCGTCACGGAGCTTACCATCGCATCGGCCCCGAAAACGGAGTGGATGCAGACCGTTATTCATTTTAACGATATAGCGTCGGCGGTGCAGTTCGGCGAAGCGCTTGCCAAAGAAGAAGCGATTCCCAAACGTTTAATCAGCCCGATGGAGTGGCCGATTCCCGCGTATTTTGTACCGCTCAAAAAAGTATTGGAACCCGGGGCGGCGGCCGTGTTTCTGGAAATCGCCAACGGCACGCTGACGGCTGTTTCCGGGCTGGCCCAAAGCATGGGCGGGCGCGTCGGGCATATCATCGAAGCGGAGCAGTATCGCAAGACAATCGGTCTTTCCGATTTTACTTGGAATCATACGACGCTTTGGGCGCTGAAGATGGATCCGGCGATCACTTATCTTCAGGCCGGCTTTGCAGCCGACCGTTATTTGGAGCAAATCCGGCTGATAAAAGATGAATTCGGCGACGAGGTGCTGCTGCATTTTGAATGGGTGAAGAACGGAGGCCGGTTAAGCCTGGCATCGCTTCCCCTTATCAGATTTAAAAGCGAAGAGAGATTATATGAAATCATCCGTTTTTTTGAGGCCAACGGCGTGAACATTTTTGATCCCCATACTTGGGTGCTCGACAGCGGGGGACGCGGTGAAGTGGGAGCCATGCAGCGGAAAAAACGCGAGAACGACCCCCTGGGATTGCTGAATCCCGGAAAAATTGTTTATGAACCGTAAGCGGAAAGGAGGAGATCATCGAAAATAAGGGAACAGAGAGGAGCGGCGAATGAATTCATCCGAACTTCATTTGATTAACGCACGGCTTCCGTTGCTGGATGAAAACGGCCTGTATGAATTGAAAGCTTCGGACGGAAGCTGGACTTCGATTGCTTTGCAGCAGCAGGGAACGATTCCTTGCGCGGACCCTTTCCTGCCTATGGATGAATGGTTCTCGAAACCGTTTAACGCCGGATCGGACTGTGCGCTGGATTTGCAGGGCAGGGTGCTGATTCCGGGCATGGTGGATGCCCATATGCATCTGGATAAGGCCTATTCCCTCGCCAAAGTAGGCAATCGTTCCGGAACGCTTCACGAGGCGATAACGAATTACAGGGCCGCCGTTCAGAGCTTTACCAAAGAAGAGCTTAAGAACCGCATCCGTAAAGCGGCTTTGCGGGCTCTTTCTTTCGGCACTACAGCGCTTCGCAGTCATCTGGATTTTCCTGTCAAGGCAGGACGGGAGACCGCTTTTCGTGCTGTGCATGCCGCGCTTGAAGTCAAAGAGGAGCTGCAGGGTGTGCTGCAGATGCAATTTTACCCGATGTGTCCTTACGACAAGCTGACCAAAGAGGAAATGGAAATGATCGAAGAAGCGTTAAAGCTGGGCATGGACGGGGTCGGCGGAGCGCCGCACCTCTCGATGACACCGGAGGAGGATATGGATCTTATCTTTGCGCTGGCTGCAAAATACGGAAAACCCGTCGATCTTCATGCGGATGAAAGCGATGACCCGACTATTCAAACGATCGCTTATATTGCGGAGAAAACGATAGAGTACGGTTATCAAGGGCGGGTAACGGTAGGCCATTTATGCTCCCTGTCCGCGATAGATCAGGCACGTGCCGGGCAGTTGATCGAGCGGATGGCAGATGCGAGGCTTGGCGCCGTTACGCTTCCGGCAGTCAACCTGTACCTGCAGGGACGCGGAGATCAAGGATTAATCCGCCGGGGAACGACGCGGGTGAAGGAGCTGCTGAATGCCGGTATTGCGTTGGCGGCGGCCTCCGACAACATCCAGGATCCGTTCCATCCTTTCGGCAAGGGGGATTTACTGCAAATCGCCTTGATCACCGGCTATGCCGCACATCTGGGCAGCCCTGCGGATCAGCTTGCGCTTTTGCGGATGGTTACCGAAACCCCCGCTTCCATTCTGGGGCTTGGAGCATACGGGATCTTCGCCGGAGCCTCCGCCGATTTTGTTGTTCTGGATGCGCGGTCCGCTCATGAGCTGCTGACGGAACAGCCTTCCGGACGCGCCGTTTACCGGGGCGGAAGATGGGTGTATGCTTCAGCGCAAACAGAGACTTGGGGATCGAATGTACTCGATCGATTGGCTTCATTAATTCAAGGGTAAACGATATGAATGATGGGGGGTATATATATGAAAAAATGGAATTTATCATGGTCCAAACGCCAGGTTACTGCCGTATTCGCCGGTTTGCTTATTGCCGGTGCCGTACTTAGCGGCTGCGGCGCCCAATCGGAAACGCAGCCGGCTTCGGCCGATCCGAAACCAGGAGCTCCGTCCGATGCAGAAAAGCAGCCGGTTGCCGTTACCCAGGTGACGAACTGGTTTGCCCAATCGGAGCACGGCGGCAATTACACGGCCCTAATCAAAGGCTTCTATAAAGAGGCAGGTTTGGACATGACGATCCAATCCGGAGGTCCGGGCATCTCGGCAACGCAGATTGTCGCTTCCGGGAAAGCGCAGTTCGGCATGGGGCAGGCCGATGAAGTGCTGTTTGCAAGAGAAAACGGCCTCCCTCTGGTCGCGATTCTGGGAACCTTCCAGAAAAATCCCCAGGGGATCATGGTGCACAAAGATCGGAACATCAAAAGCATGGAGCAGCTGAACGGCCGCAAAGTTTATGTCGGCAGCGGCGTCGCTTATTGGGAATACATGAAAAAGGCGTTCCATCTCGATAAAGTTCAGGAGTTGAAATATACGGGGCAATTGGCCAACTTTGTGAACGATAAAGAATCCGCCACACAGGTATATGTGACCTCCGAGCCTTTTGCCATGAAGCAGGAGGGGGTTGAAGTGGAGGTGCTGCTGAACGCAGACTTCGGCTATGCGCCTTACGGCAACATCATGTATACCACCGAAAGCTTTATGAAAGAAAACCCCGAGGCGGTGAAGGCCTTCGTCGAAGCGACGGTGAAAGGGTGGAATTACTACAAAGACCATTATACGGAAATCAACCCGTTCATCCAGGAGAAAAATCCGGACACTCCGCTGGAAAAATTGGAATACAGCGCGACGGCGCTGCAGCCTCTCGTCTTTGAAGGAGATGCCGCCACACACGGTGTAGGCTATATGTCTATGGAACGTTGGGAAACGCTGAACAAGCAGTTGGCCGATCTGGGGCTTCTGAAGTCGCCGCTCGATGTTAGCAAAGTCTTTACTACCGAATTTTTGCCTAAAAAGTAAGTCGTGCATGTACCTTTTCATCTAAAAGAAGGAAATTCGGAAGGCCGTAATGGAGCAGTTGAGATTCGACAGTGGAAGCAGGTGTCGGTGACATGAAAATTAGGCTGAACGCACTGAACAACATGGAGAAACACGCGTTCGTCGAGACGATCGGATGGGTGTTTGAGCACTCCCCGTGGATAGCGGAGACAGTCTATGCCGCACGTCCGTTCTCCAGCGTGAAGCACCTGCACGATGCGATGCTGGAGGCTGTACGTTCCGCCAGTCCGAAGGAACGACTTGCGCTGCTGCGGGCTCACCCGGATTTGGCGGGTAAGCTGAGTATGAGCGAAACGTCAGTGAAGGAGCAGCAAGGGGCAGGGTTAACCGGCTTGACAGAAGCTGAGTATGCGGAGTTTTCCTCATGCAACGAAGCATATGTAGGCAAGTTCGGATTTCCTTTTATTATGGCCGTTCGAGGACATAACAAGCATTCGATCCTGGCAGCTATGCAAGCCCGTCTCAAGGGCACGACAGAAGAAGAATACGAAATCGCATGGAGAGAGGTAAGCAAAATCGCCCTCTTTCGCTTAAACGATCGGATCGAAGAGGATACCGTCTCATGTTCCGGAAAGGGGAATGCGAATATGATGATAAAACCGAACGAAACCGGGCGCACCATGTATTACGGGAAAGGAGATGTGCTGGTTTACCGTACCTTTGCCAAACCGCTCCAGGCGGTCAGGCGGATTCCGGAGTCCGGTTTTATCGGCAGCGATAACGTCATCTTTGCGCTCAATGTGAACATTGCGGTGCAAGGCGATGCGTTTCTGCCTTCATTCACGGAAGGGGATAATTCACTCGTCGTTGCCACCGATTCGATGAAAAATCTGATCCTCCGCCATGCGGCAGATTACGATGGCTGTACGGTTGAAGGCTTCCTGCTGCATATTAGCCGTATCTTTTTATCGAAATATCCCCAGATGACTACCATTCGAATCCGTGCGGATCGGATTCCCTTCGAGACGCTGCCCGTGCCGGGGCCTCAAGGAGATCTTATTGAAAGCGGATTGGTGTACCGGCGTTCGCACAACGATCATTCCTCGGCGGCTTTGACCGTAGAACGCTCGGGTGAAGGGATTGTGGTGACCGGCCATCAGTGCGGTGTCTCCGACCTTCAGTTGATTAAAGTGAAAGGGAGTTCGTTTGCCGGTTTTGTCCGGGATGAATATACGACCTTGCCGGAATCGCATGACCGGCCTCTGTTCATTTGGCTCAACATCGTGTGGAAGTACGGGAAGGTTGAGGATGTCATCTCGCCGGGAGAAGAAAGCTATGTCGCTTCAGAGCAAATTCGCGATATTGCGCATACCGTTTTCCACGAACAAAACAGTCCGTCGATCCAGCATCTAATTTATCATATCGGACTTCGGATCTTGTCCCGGTTTCCACAGCTGTCGGAGGTTCGCTTCGAATCAAACAACCGCACGTGGGAAACGGTCGTCGAAGAAATCTCCGGCTCGGAAGGACGCGTATACACGGAACCGAGGCCGCCTTACGGCTTCCAGGGCTTCACGATGACACAAGCCGATTTGACAGAAGCGCACGCCGGGACGGCAGCGGGCGAACAGAAGGGAGTTACAGCGTGAAGGGCGGATGCTTGACGACGCATGTGCTGGATATTTCTTCCGGACGTCCGGCCGGGGGCATGAAGCTGGAGCTATGGCGGATAACAGCAAACGGAACCAAAGAGCGGATACGTAAGATCATGACCAATACCGACGGCCGCCCGGACGCACCGCTGCTTGAAGGCGAAGAGTTGACCGCAGGAAAGTATGAGCTTGTTTTTGCCGTGGGGGATTATTTCGTTGACCTGGGCACTGCGGCATTCGATGCCGGCGAGCCGTTTCTGGGCGAGGTGCCGATCCGCTTCGGTGTTCAAGATCCCGATAAGCATTATCACGTGCCGCTGCTGGTCGCGCCAGGCGGATACAGCACGTATCGCGGCAGTTGATGAATGATAAGCCTGAAGAAAAGTTTAAAAATAAACGCCCGACCGAAGCTGCGAACGGTTGGGCGTTATTACGTTTTGGCATAGGTCCCGATCGCATAAGAATGACCATCTTTGTAATGTTTTATAACAGCGTTATGCTGTTTCATAACAGATAGTTTCATATAAAACCTCATTTCCAGCTCATTTTTCATAAAAAATGGGACGAATTGCTCTGTAACCAATAAAACCGGCGGTTCATAATTGTAATATATGGAAATTTTGTTGGTATTCATGTTAGATTTTCTTCAAAAAACGCTTACAAAATTGCCGGAAACTCTATGCGAGAAGAATAGAAACTGATATACTGTTTTCGTAGGAATTGTAAACCTTTTCAATTTTACGAGGGGAGTTGAACTCATGAGGGTTCTACCGAAAACGAACGAACTCGGCTTCTTTGAAATTCGGCTCGAATCCATCGGCGGTCTGGGCGCGAATCTGGCGGGCAAGATGCTGGCAGAAGCAGGCGTTGTTGGAAGCGGTTTTAACGGCGTCAGTTTTTCTTCTTACGGTTCCGAGAAAAAAGGATCGCCAGTTAAAGCGCATATTCGTTTTTGCGATATGGAGACGAACATTCGCGACACCACGCCGGTTGAACGTCCGCACGTAGTAGGTGTGTTTCATGAAAATTTATCCAAAACCGTGAATGTGGTCAGCGGCATTTATCAAGACAGCGTGGTTTTGGTCAATTCCTCCAAGACTCCCGAAGCATTGAAGGAGAAAATGAAGCTGATCGGCGGTACGGTTGCCGTGGTCGATGCCACCGGCATTGCGCTGGAGGAGAAAAACCGCGTTAACATGGCGATGCTGGGCGGCTTGTTCCGGCTCTGCGAATTCCTTGATTTCGAGCATATGAAGGGGATTATTCGCAAATCCCTAGAGAAAAAATACCCTGGCGCGGTGGAGCCGGCTCTTAGAACATTCCAGCGCGGCTACGACGAGGTGCAGTTTCAAACCTTCGCATTGCCGGAAGGGACGGAAATGCCGAAGCCTACGCGTTGGGATATCCCGGTGCTGGGCTATGCCACGCAATCGATCGGCGGAATGGTCACCAATCCCGGCAACAGTATTTTGAAGGATCTGAGTATTTCCCGGAACGGAATGATGCCTCATTTTGACGAGGACAAATGCATTCACTGTGCGGCCTGCGATACCGCCTGTCCCGACTTTTGCTTCGTCTGGGACGAACTGCCCGACAAGAAGGGCCGTCCGCAAATGTTCCTTCAAGGCATTGATTACCAATACTGCAAAGGCTGTCTGAAGTGCGTTGTTGCCTGTCCGACAGAAGCGCTCTCGGCGAATCGCGAGACGGATGGCTACGCTGAAGCGCATCGCGTTCCGCATCGTTTCGTCTTGGCGAACTGACAAGCTTACGATAAACAGGGAGAGGTGAAAGCATATGGCAATTGAAATCAATAAAGAGGTCAGCCAAGGAACGGTAGAGCAGCGGATGGTATATGAGTCCGGTAACGAAATGGCCGCTTATGCCGCTCACCAGATCAACTATCATGTGATGGGGTACTTTCCCATTTCCCCGTCCACCGAAGTAGCACAATTCCTTGACTTGATGAAGGCTAACGGCCAGCATGACATCAAACTCATTCCGGCAGACGGAGAGCATGGGTCCGCGGGGATTTGCTACGGGGCCTCCACCGCAGGCGGACGCGTATTCAATGCAACCAGCGCTAACGGCTATCTATACATGCTGGAGCAGATGCCGGTTCAATCCGGAACGCGTTTTCCGATGGTGATGAATCTGGTTTGCCGTTCCGTATCGGGACCCTTGAACATACACGGCGACCATTCCGATTTGTACTACGCGCTGAATACCGGCTGGCCGATCCTGATGTGCCGCGATCCGCAAGCCGTTTACGATATGAATATCATGGCAATCAAGCTGGCGGAAGATCCGGATGTCCGTCTTCCGGTTATCGTAGCCTCCGACGGTTACTTTACTTCTCACCAGAAGCGCCGCGTACAAACCTTCGCACATAAGAGCGATGTTCATGCCTTTATCGGGGAGCAGCCGAAGCAGTTCCCGCACGTGCTTGACCGGAATAATCCGATTACCGTCGGGCCTTACATGAACGAGCCGGACTACATCAATAACTGTTACCAGCAATCCGAGGCGATGTACAGAGCAGGAGAGGTATTCGACCGTATCCGAAAAGAATACAGAATCTTGACGGGCCGCGATTACCCGATCCTCGACCTTTACCGGATGGAAGACGCGGAAGTGGCCGTGTTCCTGATGAACTCGTCGTCGGAAATTATTAAAGACGTTGTCGACCAGCTGCGCGCCCAAGGCATCAAAGCGGGGTCGATTGCACCGAACATGATTCGCCCGTTCCCGCAGAAGCAAATAGCAGAGGCGCTTAAAAACGTCAAAGCCGTGACGGTCGGCGACCGCGCCGATTCCTACGGAGCTTACGGCGGCAATATGTCGCTGGAGATCAGGGCGGCGCTTTTCACGCACGGCAACCGCGATACGATGGTCATCAGCCGTATATACGGACTCGGCGGCAAAGATTTCTATGCCGAAGACGGCCATGCGTTCTTCGAGCTCGCCATCGAGGCGGTGAAGAAGGGCCGTGTCGACGTGCCGTTCGATTATTACGGACATACGCCCGGCGATCCTAACAACAAACCCAGACGTGTTCTTGAGCCGATGAAGTATGAGGATCTCAAAACGGGCCTGATTACCGTCAGCAAAGACGAAGAAACGGGACAACTCAAAGTCAAAGTGCCTCCGATCCGTCAGCTGACGAAAAAGCCCAAGCGTCTTGCTCCCGGCCATGGGGCCTGTCCGGGATGCGGTATTTTCTCCGGTCTCGAACTGTTTTTCAAAGGGATTGAAGGCGATATCGTAGCCTTGTTCCATACGGGCTGCGCGATGGTTGTTACGACAGGATATCCTTATTCCTCCCACAAAGCGACGTATATCCACAACCTGTTCCAGAGCGGTGCGGCAACGCTGTCCGGCGTGGTGGAAATGTTCTGGGAGCGTAAACGCCGCGGCGAGCTGGAGTATTTGAATCTTCCGGACGATTTTACATTCGTTATGATCACCGGGGACGGCGGTATGGATATCGGGATGGGACCTGCGATCGGCGCCGCGCTGCGCAATCATAAAATGATCATTCTTGAATACGATAATGAAGGATACATGAATACGGGAGCTCAGCTGTCCTACTCGACACCACTGGGACATCGGACGTCTACGTCCAATGTCGGCAAGCATCAAGGAGGCAAGCTGTTCCACCATAAGGATACTCCGCAAATTATGGCGGCGACCAATATTCCTTATGTATTTACCGGTTCGGAAGCCAATCCGCAGGATCTGCTGAAGAAAGCGGCTAAGGCGCAATATTATGCGCAGAATGAAGGATTGGTGTACGGCAAAATCCTGATCACCTGTCCGCTCAACTGGCTGTCTGAGGAACAAATCGGTCAAACGCTGATCGATCAGGCCGTGAATTCCTGTTTCTTCCCTCTCTACGAAGTAGAGAACGGAGTGACGACGATTACGTACAACCCGGAAGAGAAAAACAAGCGGATTCCGGTTGGCGAGTGGCTCAAAAATATGGGCAAAACGAAGCACCTGACCAAGCCCGAATACGCCGAAGCGCTTCAATCGTTCGAGAACGAAGTGGAACGCCGCTGGAGCCGTCTGAAGGCGAAGCACGAAAATCCTTACTTGTAAGGCACATGCTCAGGGCGCAAACTCTTCATTGAGCTTGCGCTTTTCTTTTTATCCCATAAATATGGAGGGATGTCCGTTGCTATATGTCCTTCGGCATACCCAATCCGGCGAGATTGCAGCCTGCATTCAAAAAAACAACTATGATCTGGATTATTACGGCGCCAAGCATTGGGATGACGAGAGCGCGGCAAAACGGGAAAGGGATGATTTCTTATCCATGATCGGCCGTGACGATCTTGACTTGTGGCAGCTTCTGCCTGTTAACGAAGGCCGATTAAAGCTTTTTAATGTAAAGCTGAAAAATGATCCTTCCCGCAGGCTTTGTTTAGATCCGGAAGGGAATATGACCGTCCATTCCGCATGGGATGCCTAATGATGACGCAAAGAACGGGGAATAAAAAACTGATGAATACGAATCTTTTTGATTTATTTGAAGCCGCAGCTACGGAGACTGAACTGAACACCTTTCAGGACACCATTCGAAAGGGCGGATTTACGTCATTTCGGCTGTTTATCGATGGATTTCGCGAACGGTTGAAGCGTTGCGAGGATAACGACATGGCGAACATGCGCCGTCTGGTAACATTGGCCAAGAAGCTTTTTCCGCAGCCGCAGCTATTCAGTCCCGCTTGGGCGCAGATTTGGGATGAATATGAGCTTATCGTCACCTATAAGCAAACGGTTCTTGAAACCGTCCCGGCAGATCAACGGGATGGAGAATGGCAGATTATTCTCGATAATCCCTATACCAACTCGGATTTAATCTGTTATCCCGGCCTGTCGTTCCTGGAAGGCGCTTATATGTTTGCTTATTTTCGAACGGATTTGAAAAATAACGAATATATTCGCCTGCAAAAAATTCAGCATGTCATCATGGCTTTCGGCAGTGAACGGGCCGAATCCGCAGGAAAAGAGCAATGACCGCTAAAAGGCGGATCATTGCTCTTTTTTTGCCGGAGCGGAATAAAGAATGAACCGCTTGGACATGATGAAACCAAACGACGAGAACAATGGAGAACGTATGGCCGATTCCATTCTTATTATTGAAGATGATGAGCATATATCGCGGGTATTGAGACTGGAGTTGGAGCATGAGGGATACCGGGTCGGTACCGCATTTGATGGCAAGGAAGGAGTAAAACTGGCTTTGGAAGACTCCTGGAGCCTCATCCTGCTGGATGTGATGCTTCCCGAGTGGAACGGGCTGGAGGTGCTGCGACGGATCCGTCAGGCGGATCAGAGCGTTCCCGTTATTTTGTTGACGGCCAGAGACGCCACACCGGATGTTGTCAGCGGTTTTGAACAAGGCGCGAATGATTATGTCACCAAACCGTTCGCCATCGAAGAACTGCTTGCCCGAATCCGCAATCTCATTCAGATGACAAGTCATCCCAAGCCTTCGGGCAATGTGCTGGAAGTCGATGATTTGCAGGTGGACCTGGCGGCGCGTAAGGTCACGCGCGGCGGCAACACCATTGAGCTTACCCCAAAGGAATTTGATCTTCTTCAATATTTGATCGAGCACAAAGGATATGTAGTCAGCCGGGAGCAAATCTTGTCCGATGTCTGGGGATATGATTTTGTCGGGGATACGAACATTGTAGACGTATATATCCGCTATCTGCGCCAAAAAATCGATAAAGGCTACCAGCCTAAGCTGATTCGAACAGCGCGAGGCATCGGATACGAATTGACGGTGCCTGAGCCATGAGTCTCCGCACAAGATTGATTTTGATGACCGGAGCCTGGATACTGCTGATCGTGCTGTTTTTTAATTACTTTATTTATTTTTATATTCTGAAGAAAATCACAGATGCCGAGGTGGAGCTTCTTTGGAACAAGGCGCAAATCATTCTCCGCAATCCTGAAATAAAAATTCCGGAAAATTGGTCGAATCCACATCTTCTCAAAGAGTTTCAAGACCCCGATTCACTTATTCGGATTATCACTCCAACCGGTGCCATCGCTGCCCAAAGCGTTTCCAACGAACAGCTGGCAACCCATCCGCCGGTTTATCGGACTGATTACCATTTTACCGTTGAAAACGGCCTTGACCAGTTGTTGTTCATACAAGTACCTATTATAGAGAATGGCGTTCAAATCGGGCTGCTGGAATTGGGAAAGGCGCTCGACGTCTTGGGAGATTTTATGGAAATCTTGGCTACCGGGCTCATGGTGACCACGGTTAGCGTCCTCCTGTTTTCATTGGTAGGAGGGGTATTTTACACCCGGGTCATCATACGGCCGATCCGGAAGCTGCTCGAGACGATGAACACCGTCCGCAGTAAGGGCCAGTTCATTCAACTAAGCTCACAATTTACAACAAAAAATGACGAGCTTGGAAGACTGGGCAAAACCTTCAACCAAATGATCCTTAGTCTGCAGGAAAACGACCTGAAGCAAAAACAATTCGTTTCCGATGCCTCCCATGAACTGAGAACGCCGCTGACCGTCATTGAAAGCTATACGTCTTTGCTTCGGCGGTGGGGAGGAGAAGATCCGACCCTTCGTCAAGAAGCGTTGGACGCCATTCATTCGGAAACCGTCCGTCTGAAAGGTCTGATCGACTCCCTGCTGCATATGGCGGAGATCGAACGTCAACCCGAGATCCGGCTGCGCAATATCAATTTGAAGCCTTTGATTGATGCGACAGCCGAACAGCTGAGCCTTGCGTTCAAGCGGGAGATTAGGGTGGAATCCGCCTCCAAGGAGCTTTATTGCATGGCAGACGAGGAAAAAATCAAGCAGCTGCTGATTATTCTTCTGGATAATGCGATTAAATACAGTAAAAAGCCTATAACGATCGTGTGCAAAGAAGAAGCCAATACGGTTATATTGCAAGTGAAGGACGAGGGGATCGGGGTTCCGCGGCGGGAGCTTGGTCAGCTGTTCGAGCGTTTTTACCGAGTGGATAAAGCGCGAGGACGGGGCACGGGAGGATCGGGCCTCGGACTTGCGATCGCCAAACGGATCGTAGAACAGAACCAGGGTACGATCCGGCTGGACAGCGACGAAGGGAAGGGGATGACCGTTACCATAACTCTGCTAAAGAAGGAAAAGGAAGCGTAATAATCTGAGCAGACCATGAGAGAATTCTCATTGAATTCTAATAATCAAGCCTAAAGCCAGTCATAGCAAGGAATCGCCTAACTTTGGGAAAATATCCCTGGTTTTCATCTGTGCTATAGTAGGTTATGGCCAAGCAGCCACAACTTACTCAAGGAGGACGTTACAGATGAACAACCTGATGGGAAAACGCTGGGGACGTCTTATGATGTCAGTCAGCTTAAGCGCTGCGCTGCTTACGACCGGTATATTGGCTGGACCTGTAAATACCGTTGAAGCTGTATCCGCATCGAAAGCACAGAGCATTATTTCCACAAGCCAAAAATATCTGGGTACGCCTTACGAGTTTGGTGCAAAGATGGGCCAAACCCGAACTTTTGACTGCTCTTCCTTTGTGAAGACCGTGTTTGCAAAGCATGGAATTACGCTCCCGCGTACTTCCAAAGCCCAATCCAAGGTCGGCAAGTATGTGCCGAAAAGCCAGTTGAAGCCAGGCGATCTCGTCTTCTTCTATAAACCGATCCACCACGTCGGAATTTACATTGGCAATGGTAAATTTATACACACATATGGCAAGCCCGGAGTGACGATCTCCGATCTGAATAGTGGTTGGTGGAAGAAAAATTACACGACCGCGCGTCGCGTTTCTTAATCGGAAACGACTGAAACCTCCTTTTGTCTGCGGACAAAGGAGGTTTTCATTTTGTTTAATTGACTTGAGAATGAAGCAATTCAGGGGAGTTCTGCTTTTCATTCGAAAGAAGAAACAGCCAAACGCCCAACAGCAGCAGGACTCCCGCGGCCGCCTGCAGCCAGGTAACAGTTTCGCCCAGCAGCAGATAAGCAAGAACGGTAGCTCCGAGCGGCTCGCCGAGTACGCTCATCGATACGGATTCCGGACGCATAAACTTGAGCAGCCAATTAAACAGATAATGGCCGAACAAGGTGGGGACGACAGCCATCAGCAGGAAAATTCCCCATTCCTTCGCATCGTAGTCCGTAAAGCTAAATCCAAGTCCCAGATTGTAGACGGCAAGAACCGCCGCAGCAAAGGCAAACACGAAGAAGCTGTAGAGAAAAGCGGGAACCCGGTTCAACAGGCTTTTGCCCATAAGCATATGTATGGCGACGGCGATGGTGCCGAGAAGTGAAAGCAGATCTCCAAGCAGTGCCGGCCCGGTGAGTCCCCAATCACCGTAGCCGATCAGGATGGCTCCGGTGATTGCGATCAGCATGCTGATCACTGCAAACGTGTTGGTCCGCTGCTTCAAAAAGAGGCAGGCTCCGATCAGGACGAAAACCGGCTCCAGGGCGAGAATGGCCGTGGAGCTTGCTACCGTTGTCAGCTTAAGCGAGCCCATCCACAATAAAAAGTGCAGCCCAAGCGCAAGCCCCGATAAAGCCAGCCCCAACCAATCCCGAATCGAGATTCGGCGAATCTCTTCACGATATTTCCATAAGAAAGGAAGCATGAGCAGAGTAGTTAGGACGAGCCGGTACATAGCGGTGACGGATACCGGCGCGTTCGACCACCGCACGAATATAGACGAAAAAGAAATAGCCACGATACCGATGAGCAGCAGCAGCGGTAAAGCCATAGGTACATTCGGTTTGGCATTCATCAGGCTGTAATCTCCATTCGTTTAGACGACGGTTTTAACCGACGGTTCATAAAGTACACACCGGTAATAATCAATACGGCTCCGATCAGATGGTACGCACGAATTGATTCTCCGGCGAAAAACGTAGCAAAGATCGCACTGAACAGCGGAATCAGGTTCAAAAAGCCGGAGCAGCGCGACGGACCAATCATGGCGATCGCCGCATTCCATGCCGTAAAGGATAACAGGGAAGGAAAAATACCGATAAATACCACGCCGGAGACAAGCCCGGCCGTCCACTCGATCTCGGAACCGCGGATCATCCATTCTGCAACCGAGCTAGGAACAAGGACGATCAATGACATCACCAGCGTGGCCACGAACAAAGCATGCACAGGCAGCTCGCCTGCAAACTTTTTCATGCCTACGGAGTAGAGCGCCCAACAACCTATGGCAGCCAGCATCCACAAATCGCCTTGGTTAAAAGAGAGGCCTGCGATCGCCGACCAACTGCCGCGCGAAATGATCCAGATTACGCCGAACAGGGAGAGCAGAATCGCGGGAAGCACGCTCCAGTTAATTCGTTCCTTCAGCATGAACAACGAAATGACGACGATCATCATAGGCGTCGCCGCATTCATCAGCGATGCATTAATGGAGCCTGTGTATTGTACGGCAATATAGGTTAATGTATTGAACCCGGCAATACCTGTGAGCGAAAGGAACAGCGTCATCCGCCATTTTTGCATAATCTGCTTGCGGTATCTCCAGCATTCCGCCCCCCAGAACGGGAGGATCACGAGCAGGGCCAAGATCCACCGCATTAGCGCCAGCAAAAAAGGCGGAACCTCGGTTACGAGCGTTTTGCCTACAACAAAATTACCGCCCCAAAAGCAAGTCGCGATGATAAGCAGTATGTATGGCGATTTCCACAAGGTTTTCACCATTCGAAGTTCAGCTCCTTTCTCAGACGACGATCCTTTTTCAGAAAAACGTTTTTCTATTATATCACCATTCAGCTCATTCTCACTAGCACTTCCTTCTATAAATATGAAAAGATCGATCCTAAATTTAAGCAAAAACGAAAAATGCCACCATAATCAGGCGGCATTAGAAGATGAATAACATTAAATATTAAAATCCAAAGTCAATTGTCTTGCCCGTTTCAGCGTATGTCTTAATATTGCTCAATATCATGGGCAATGTGATTTGGTGTCTTCATAGCTCCGTCGGCTTTCAGAATGTATTTGGCCTAAACAGCAAACCGTTGGAAGAGGAAATCCTTGAGCGTGATGATGCGCAGCGAATGATAAATCTCGTGGAATCGTTTATATTCGAGCGGCTGCCTGAGCCGGATCCGAACGTTGGGCTGGTCAATGACATTGTGAGCGCGATTCGGGAGGACCGAACCCTGATCAAAGTGGAAGATGCGGTGCGGCAAACCGGTCTGCATAAACGAACGCTCCAACGATTATTTGATCGGTATGTGGGGGTAAGCCCCAAGTGGGTCATCCGGCGCTATCGGCTGCATGATGCTGCGGAGCGGATGGAACAAGGCGACCCTCCGGATTGGCTTGAACTATCCTCGGAATTAGGCTATTACGATCAATCGCATTTTATCCGTGTTTTTAAATCGATTGTAGGTACGTCGCCTCAGAATAACATCCGTAATCATGAATAGGAGCTGCTTCCGAACTCCCGCTGGTGCAGCACGACAACGCCGAAAACAACAGGTTCATCCATGACAAATCGCTAAGCCCCGCGGCTTCCATTATGAAGCACGGGGCTTTATGGGGTTCATCCTCATTGGACTTTTCCAACTATTTATGATATCACATTAAGGAGGGGACAAGAACGTACGGATGCATACAGAAAGGGGGAATGCAGCATGTCCCGACGCTTTGTCATCGAAGCGGTCCTGGTAGCCATTTACGGCGAGTTAATGGTACCGTCTCGGCCGGTGGAATATTTAATCCCATACTCAAGTATATTGGAGCTATATGAAATGAAAGACAGCAAGGAGCCGGTGATGCCGGAGGCGGATGACGATGCGCATGTGAAAGAGAAAATCGGAGAGCTGATTGCCTTTTTTGACGATCCGTTTAATAAGAAAAAGCTCGAACGCGCGCTTCAGGCGCCTTGGCGCAGCAGTCCGCCGATTCCGGTGAACGAGCGGGTGACCTTTATCGTCGTTCACTCGATTGAGAATGCGCAGTACGGCGAGGCCCTGGATCCGATCGAAACGGAGATTGTTCTTACTTCTTTGCGTGAAAAGGCACCCGTGCTGACGGATCAAATTGAGCTGATGGAAAAAATCATTGAAGCCGAAATTCCGGTACAGGTTTACGATGTGTACGACTTCGAATTCGCAGTGGAAGACGGGATTACGGCGGACGATTGGATGAAGCCGTAACGGTTATTGCCAGCATCCCCGAAAAGGGGATTTTTTGTGTTTCTATACTTAAGGAAAGGAAAGATCAAGCCGCCATGCAATTGTATATCATTACCGGCACCACTTCCGGACTTGGGGAAGCGCTGGCTAAACGTTTGTTAGCCTCCGGTCGTTCGGTGATATCGGTCTCCCGGACGCTTAATGAGTCATTGACCGAATATGCCAAAGAAAAGGGGGCTATTCTGACGGAGTATCTTTGTGATTTAAGGGAGACGCCAAACCTTGTGCCGTTCATGGAACGGATCATGGGCATGATCGATGTATCGCAGCTTTCCAGCGTCACCTTGGTAAACAATGCAGGGGTACTGAATCCGATCATGCCGCTGGAACAAGCCGGATCAGAGGAGCTGACGGACCATCTGCATATCAATCTGCTGGCTCCGATGCTGCTGACTTCGGCGTTTATCCGGGCGACAGGCTCCTGGCCGGTTACCGTTTCCAAAACCGTGGTAAACATCTCTTCCGGCGCGGGGAAAAAACCGTATTCCGGCTGGAGTGCCTATTGTACGGCCAAAGCGGGGATCGATATGATGACGCGGTGCGCGGGACAAGAGCAAGGGGACGGCCCAGGTGCGGTAAAGCTGGTTTCCATAGCGCCGGGCGTTGTCGAGACCAGAATGCAGGAACAAATTCGCAAGACTGCCCCCCAACGTTTTCCGGAAGTGGGCCGTTTCATCGGGTTGAAAGCATCCGGGAAATTATATTTGCCGGATGAAGCTGCCGAGCGGATTATATCCATACTGGATAAAGGAGGCTTTGGCCAGGGGGACGTGATTGATGTCCGCAACTATTCCGGTCCGGCGCGTTAATTCACGCCGGTGCGCTGTGCTGCGACATCATCCACCACCTTCTTCACATTCGGGACCGTTAATCCCATGAAGTGTTGAAATCCGCCTTCATGTAAGGAAATCAGTTTACCGTCCCGTACCGGGTACAGGCCCTGCCATGGGCCGATAAGCGAATATAGGTTCGTACCGGGCACCTTTTGCAGAAAACATAGGTATTCCCCTTCAGCCAACGGTCCGGTGTAAGTAAGATTCAATGGATCCGATGGCTTCGGCAGCGGCTCAACGCCGTCTGTCAGCACGGAGACCGATGGCTGTGCCGGGCCTTTGAGGGTTTGCAGCACGCGCAGCGGCTGGACATAATTGACCAGCTGGCCCGATCCTATCGGGACACCGGTAGGATAGGAAGCCGTACGGGTGCCGAAGCGGCCGAATACGATCACGTCTGCGGAACGGATCAGCTCCTGGTATGAACCGACCTTTTTGTGGGGCAACCGCAGCTTGCTCAAATCCGGTTGCGCGGCAGACGGAAAGGCAGGCCAAATGAGCAGGATGCATGCGGTAATGAACAGGGATGCTATGCGTTTCAAGCAAAATCTCTCCTTTGAGGACAGGATAGGAACGATTCTAGTTTCAACAGAATGCAGCTATTTATTCCATAAAAGCCGGAAAAAAAGAGAGGTGCTTACGGTTTTGTTTGATCCAACCATATACGATAATTTAAAGGTTGTATTGGAAGGCCATTTATACGATCTGGACGCCGAAGGAAAGATCAGGGTCGTCGGAAGAGAAGATTTGGTCGATTTGGCGAAGATGGGGCGAACATTTCGGATGAAATTTGTACTGCAGTGCGGCAGAGACGGCTTTATGACAACCATTGCACTACATAGCGGATTAACGGATTTTGCCGGGGAGCTGCGCGGACTTCATGCAGCGGGGGAGCGCCCGGGAGCCGGGCTGGAGCTTCAACTGGATATGCCGGCCGAGCTCTCGGAGCACTTGCGGGACATCCATGAATATGTATCGAGCTTGTGGGGGCAGGGATGGCTCATTCGATATGAGCGGCTGGAAGAGCTGTTTCCGCCATCTCTTGAATCCGACAGCAAGGTCCTTCATGGCAGCTATCGGATCAAGCTCACCTCAGCAAGCAAAATTGACGAGAGTCACATGGACGACATGGGGGCTCTTCTTGAACATTTGCTTCAATTCGCGATGGATATGAATGAAATGTATGAACGGGGCGGATGGCCCTGATCATCAACATATCGCTAAACGCGGATACCCAATTACGTACTCGCCCCCGGCGTTATGTTTCCGGTATATTTTAGCCTTTGCGCTTCACGAATTCACGTACCATTTCTTCGGTCACGAAGATCCGGGTAGGGGAGATCCCTTTTTGAGCATGGCTGTTAATAAGGGCCGTTACCGCGTTGATCGGCTCTACGCTGAAAGGCAGACCTGCGGCACACTGCGCAACCGCTTGTTCAATGGCGCGTTCCCGTTCATTCTCCAGCTCGATAAACCGCTCAAGGTGGGCATGCTGCTTCCGGGTATGGTTGGTAATGGCTTCATGGACGTTCATTGATCATTGCAGCTCCTTCTATCATTACGTTATAATCGTTTTCATCTTACTATAGGATAAAGCGTCATGGCAATCCTCTGTCCAGGCGCCGCATCAGACGGAAAGGGAACGAACCGATATGAACGCAAACAAGTCCGGTGAACGTTTGGATATTTTTGATGAAACGATGAATCTTATTGGAACGGCAACACGTGCGGAAGCACACGCCAAAGGCTTATGGCATCAAACCTTCCAGTGCTGGATATGGGACGATGCGGAAGGGGAGGGGGCGTTGTTGTTTCAAGAACGGCATCCGGATAAAGAGACGTTTCCGGGCTTGCTCGATATTTCATGCGCGGGACATTTGCTCGCCGGAGAAAGGGTGGAGGATGGTGTCCGTGAGCTCGAAGAGGAGCTCGGTTTAAGCGTACCGTTTGAAAAGCTGTTTTCGTGCGGTATTTTCCCGGAGGAAGACCGCATTTCCGAAAAGCTCATAGACCGTGAGTTTTGTCATGTATTTCTTTACCCGTGCAGCCGGCCTTTGACGGACTACCGACTGCAGGAGGAGGAAGTCACGGGCTTGTATCGTATTCGTCTTGCCGACGTACGCCAGCTGGCATCGGAACCGGACTTTGAGGCAACCGTTCAAGGCGTGTCGCCTGACCCGCGGAAGAGGGGCCGGATGCAATCCGTGGAACGAACGGTTAGCCGGAAAGATTTCGTACCGCACCCGGAAGCTTATTACAAATTGCTGCTGCAGGCCATTGAGAAGCACCGGCAGGAAATTTCCCCGGAGGCAGGGAAATAAACAAGGATTCATTTCCCGGGCAAGCGCACGAGTCGATAAATAATTTCAAATTATCTGATATTTTCGACAAAACCGCGTTAGTTAGCCTCGAATCCTATCTAATCCTTGACTAAACGGGCGGCAGAGGGCAGGCGGGAGCCTGCCTAAGCCGGCATGCGTCATGCGGATGACCACCCCAACCTGCCCCTGGTTAATCACTGATTGCGTTCAATGGTCAGGAAGGTTTTGTGGGTTCCCCTCGGAGGAACGAGAACCAGCTCCTGCTTCCGATTCAGCTCATCCGTCTTGGCCATCCAGGGCTCAACGCAGACGAAATCTTTGCCGGCCACGGACCACAAGACCACATACTTAAAGTCGTCTCCATAGGTCATGCGGATGCGGCGATCCTCCGTCGGGCTGAACGTAATTTCCCGCTTTTGGGGATTCAAGAATACGACAGATTCCGGCAGTCGGTCCAAATCGATCGCTTTTCCCTCATAGGGCTTCTCCGTTCCGTCATTATAATCATAGTAACGGCTCGCGTCGGTTTCGTAAGCAATGGCTTTGCGGGTGGCCGCAAAGTACGGATGAAAGCCGGGATACATCGGCATAGCTTCGTCCGATTCGTTACGGTATTCCTGCTCAATTGTTAATTTTCCGTTTTTTAACCGGTACGTGAACCTCAGCTCAAAATCAAAGGGATACGAATCCCGCGTGCTTTCGCTGCTTTTTAACGTCAAAGTGATAGCGGCGCCGTCTTGCGTGCTCGTCTGCTCGATCTGCCAGGGATGGGTGCGCGCCACCCCGTGATTTTTCATCGTATACCGCTTTCCATTCCATTCATAAGCACCGTCCGTAAGCTGTCCGGAAATGGGAAACAGCACCGGAATCCCGCCGCGAATATTGGCGTTCGGGTCGTCGAAGGTCGCTTTGTCCAAATACAGAAGCTCTTCGCCGTTGGTTCCGTAGCTGATTACGATCCCGCCCCGCTCAGGGGCGATCTTGAACCACGAACGGGTGTTCGTTTCGATTAATTCATAGATGGGGTAAGTATCCGTATAGGTACGGATTTCGTAAACAGACATCGCTGTTCCTCCTCTCAAATGACGCAGTGTATTTTACCCTTTATTTAATTTGCCCAAATTCATCCATTTATTCTGTCATGAACGGGGCTCAACTCGGATTGAAGCGTTGAACTCGCCAACCCGTTGCGGCCGCGCCGCATAATTTTCTTATACATGAAGATACTGGAACTAAAACCCATAAGAGGTGTTCTTCATGTGCCATCGTTTCCTATTAACTACAGACCTTTCGGAGCTGTCGCATCGTTTTCAAATCGGTCAAGTGATGTTTCCCTATCAACCGCGCTTCCGCAACGTACCGACTCAACCTGTTTCCGTCATTATCGCCGAGCGGGAGGGGCGGAAGCTGGAGGAGCACCGCTGGGGACTCGTCCCGTTCTGGGCCAAGGATGCCGTTAACGCCGACAGTGCCGTGATTCACGAGAAGCCGGCCTACCGCAAAATGTTTTCCAACCAGCGCTGTGTCATTCCAGGCAACGGTTTTTATGTATGGAAGCGGAAAGGGAAAGCCAGGCAGCCGGTCCGGATTGAAATGAACGACAAACGTGCGTTCGGCATGGCCGGATTGTATGAAGTTTGGAAAGACGCCCGGGGAGGCGAGTATCGTACGTGCACGGTCATCACTTCGGTATCGAACCGGCTCGTTTATGAATACGACGAACGGATGCCCGCCATTTTAAATGAGCGTGATATCGATGCATGGCTTGATCCCGCTATGAACGGAGAGCCGGACTATCTGCAAAGTCTGCTCAAGCCTTATGCACCCGATGACATGCAGGCTTACCTTGAACCGACTCGAAGCCTTCCGGGCGATGAAGGGGCGGAGGAGTTGCTTGAAGAGCCTCCGGCCAAATACGCCATGATGATCAAGAAATAACATGCGGACTTGTAAAAACCAGCCTTATCGGCCGGAATATGCTAACCGGTTCAGTAAGGCTGGTTTCCTGACGGACATTCCTAATCCTGCAAAATGGTTTCTATCCGATCAAGCACATCCTGCGTAAGCACGACATCGGAAGCGCCGCAATTCTCCACGACTTGCTCCGGACGGCTCGCTCCGACCAGAGCGCTCGCCACATTGTCCTGCCTGAGGATCCAGGCCAAAGCCAGCTGTGAAACCTTGATGCCAAGCTCGGCGGCAACAGACTCCAGCTGCTCCACTTTCAGCAGCTGATTTTCTTGAATGCGGCCTTCCTCCCAGCCTTTGCTTGCTGCACGGCTGTCTGCGGGGATCGCTTGGCCCCGACGATATTTACCTGTGAGCAGTCCTTGTGCAAGAGGGGAGAAGACCACTTGACTGATCCCTTTTTCCAGGCCTGTAGGGATGATTTCTTTTTCGATATAACGGTTAAACATGTTGTATACCGGTTGATTGACGATGATTCGGTCAAGTAAATATTTATCTGCTATACCGAGCGCTTCGACCATTTGCGCCGCAGTCCATTCACTGACGCCCACATAGAGCACTTTTCCTTGGGTCACCAGATCGTCCAGCGCTCGCAGCGTTTCTTCCAGCGGCGTTTCCGGGTCGTACCGGTGGCAGTAGTAAAGGTCAACATAATCGACACCGAGGCGCTTCAAGCTGGCATGGCACTGTTCTATCACATGTTTGCGCGACAAGCCGCGGTCATTCGGTCCTTCACCCATGGGCCAGAACACTTTGGTGGCCAGCACATACGATTCCCGGGGGTACGCTTTGAGGACTCGTCCCACTACTTTCTCTGCTTCGCCGCGTTCATATACATTGGCCGTATCGAAGAAGTTTATGCCCAAATCGTAGGCTTGCTCGATGGAACGGACCGCTTTTTCATTTTCCACGTATCCTCCGTACGTCATCCAGCTGCCCAAACTGATTTCGCTCACTTTCAATCCGCTTCTACCCAATTTCCGATACTTCATTCTTCGTACCTCCTGACCGCATATTTTTATAACAATGCCATTATATACGAATGAAATGAAGATGATAAGTAGTGAAATAGGTGTGTATTAGTTACTTTCGGGTAAGTAGGACGGTAAATCCGGTGATTCACATATGATAGCTTCCGACCGGCTTGTTCAATACCCATTCGAGCAGCATGATTTGATCCTCAAGATGATTCAGCTCGGATTGGAGCGCCGGCTTGGCGTCATCCGCTGCAGCCTGGAGACGGCTTTGAAGGGACTTCCTTTGCATAACAAACTCATTCAGCTTTCTCCTGATTTGATCTTCTGTTCTCATCGCATGTCCCACCTTGGTTCATCATGTTTTACAAGCTCCATGGTAGCAGATGGAGTGAACGGATGGAAGAAGGAATAAATTAGTTTACATATTATTTATTATGTAAACTAATTAAGGGCCGAATGCGGCGGTTTCCACGGTGTGTTATAATTGCAGAGATAAGCTGCGATAAGGAGCGATTCACCCCATGCATATCGTTACCTCGGAAGAAATGAGACGGATTGACCGTTATGCCATCGATCACATCGGAATGCCTGCCATGGTTCTTATGGAAAACGCGGGCCGGGCGGTGTCGGAAGAGGTCATTTCCTTTTTGGAAGGACGTCCCGGACGCATCGCCATCCTTACAGGTAAGGGCAACAACGGCGGGGACGGGATCGTCGCAGGCCGCCATTTGAGCGAAGCAGGTTATCAGGTGCACCTCATCTATGCCGAATCTCCGGACCGGTTTCAAGGAGAAGCGGCGCTTCAAAGTCAAATTGCACACAAATGGGGGCTGCCCCATTATATATATAGCGAGCAAGAACGAATAAACTGGGAATTATATGACGCGGTGGTCGACGCCCTTCTCGGAACAGGAAGCAGGGGAGCGCCCCGCGGCGTTTACGCCAAGCTGATAGAGGAAGTCAACCGATCCGGACGCCCGGTGATCTCGATCGATATTCCAAGCGGTCTTGACGCAGATACGGGGCAAATCCACACGCCATGCATACGTGCCGATCGTACGGTCGCTCTGGCGTTTACCAAACGCGGGTTAGAGCAGTATCCCGGCGTCCGCCAGGCGGGCACCGTGATTGTACGATCCATCGGAATTCCGCAGGGAATAGCAGATCGGATGAACGTTAATACCTATCTTATACAGGAGCCGCTTCTATCGGCAAAGCTCGCTTTAAACGAGTATCGGCACCGGCAGTCAGATACACATAAAGGAACTTTCGGTCATGTGCTGGTAGCCGCAGGCAGCCGGGCAATGGCCGGTGCAGGACTGCTGTCCGCCAAAGCGGCGCTGCGCAGCGGCGCGGGACTTGTTTCGTGGGCGCTTCCGATGAGTATGGTGGAGCCGTTGCTCGGCCATCTCCCTGAAGTCATGCTTCAGGGGGTTGCGGATGAACAGCATGGGGATTGGAGGGCCGCCGATCCCAAGGAGCTTATTGCGATGGCACAAAAAAAGAACGCGATGCTGTTCGGTCCGGGCACAGGACGGTTTGCGCAGGATGACCGGTTTGTGCGCAGGATTTGGGAGGAAACGGCATGCCCGCTCGTGATTGATGCGGATGGATTGAATATGATCGCGGCGGCGGCCGATTTTGATTCGTGGAGCCGGAGGAAATCCCCGGTTGTGCTTACGCCGCATCCCGGAGAAATGGCAAGGCTATGCGGACGATCCGTCCCGGAAGTCCAGCAGGACCGTATTTCTTGCGCGAGAAACTATGCGGTTCAGTACCATGTTACTCTCGTGCTTAAAGGAGCCCGGACCGTCGTAGCGACGCCGGACGGCACAGTCTACGTAAACCCTACCGGCAATGCGGGTATGGCCACAGGCGGCTCAGGCGACGTGCTTGCAGGGCTGATCAGCGGCTTGCTGGCGCAAGGATATACAGCTGCTCAGGCCTCGGCTCTGGGTGTTTACTTGCATGGAGCTGCGGGAGATCGTGCGGTGCAAAGACGCTGTCATTCGGCGTCGTTAATTGCCGGCGACATTGTCGAAAATTTATAGTTTCAATCATTAATTAATCTAAAAATAAACCATATAAATCATTTATGACATTAATTAATAAGTGATAATCATGAGCATACCTCTGAAAATCGGCATTTTATCCGAATGATTATAAGAACAGTTTTTGATTGATCGAAACCCGTTCGATGAAGAACCATTCGTGTTTTTAACTGAAATATTATTTTTTTGCAGGAGGTTTTCATGGAGAAACGCATCAACCGACGTTACGAGCTTCTGAAGCCGATCGTTCCGATGCGGAGCGGTATCTTATACAGTGGAAATGACTTGTCCTTAAATAGAGAAATCATCATTTTTGTCGTGGAAAGCCGGGGGGAAAAGCATAAACAGGCATATCTTCAGCTGCTCCAACAAGTGGCCATGTTCAACGACAGCCGGTTTCTTCATATTCTCGACGTAGGCATTGAGAACCAGCGTATTTTTGCAGCGCTAAAAACGTTTGCCGGCAAACCGCTGATCCAAGGTTTGAAGCATCATTCCTTTTCCACCCGCGAGATCATCGCTATGGTATTTGAGCTTGGTAAAGGATTACAGGATGCGATGGAGCACGGGATTTCCGGTTTCTCCGTCCTTTCGAGCAATATATGGATCGGCGACGACGGACAACTGCAAATGATCAACTATTGGGAAAAAGGGGAGCCTGCGGAGCGGGGGGTTCAGGGCTTGGCCGGTCTGCTCTATCAGCTGATGACCCGTTCCGAAACGCTGCCGGATTCGCTGCAAGCTGCCGAGCATTCGCTGCGCTCCGCGCTCAAAGACATGCCGGAGAGCTACCGTGAAATGTTCATGATGACCTGGAGAAGAGCATGGAACGGTCAAAATACGCTGTCTTCCTTTATTCTTAGCTTGCAGAATGCAGCGCAGGAGCCTTGGACTAAACAAACGCAGCCGATGGAAGAGTCGTTCCCGAATGAATATGAAGAACCCGACGACATGGAGGAAGACGAAGAACAAGAGCCGCGCCAAAGAGGTTTTTTGTGGCGCGCAAGCGCCAAGCTGATGATTGGAGCCGCAGTGGCAGGATTCTCCATACTGTTCCTCATTTTTCTATTCGGCCTGGGCGGACCGGATAAACAGGATCCTACGATTGCGGGTCAATCGAATCAAAGGGATGCTGCATTAAATACGTCTCCGGCTCCTACCGAATCTGAACCTGAGCCAGAGCATGAGCGGGAAAAGTCAACGCAGACAGAGGATGAGCAGGAAACGTCGGCGGAACCTCCCGAGGCAGCGCAAGAGCCGCCTTCCTCCGACGGTCCTGTATTTGTGCCTAACCTTATCGGTCTTACTAAACAACAAGCGGAGAAGCAGGCTCTGGCTTCAGGTCTTCGATACCAATTCTTCATAGAGCCGAATGAGAGTCCTGCCGAAACGGTGTTTAAGCAGGACTTGGAGCCCGGTCGCAAAGTGAATAAAGGGGAGCGCATCACCTTTTGGGTCAGCAGAGGCAATTAACGGTTTAATCCACTCATACAGTGCCGGAGATTAAGCGCCGTCGGGCCTTTTATCGATGGCTTCGGCCATCGTTTTGTCTGTCAAATGCGCATAAATTTGAGTCGTTTCGGGGGATGCATGGCCGAGCTGCTCCTGTGTCTTGTATAAATCATTGCGCAAATAGTAATCCGTCGCAAAGGAATGGCGCAGCTTGTGCACGGACAAATACGGTTTCCCGAAACGTTTGGCATATTTAATCACCATTTCCTGAATGGCGCGCTTCGTCATTCGTTCGCCTTCTTTTTTGCCGTTCGCCACGGCAAGGAAGAGGGCTTTTTCGCGTTTCGGCGCTTTGTACTGCGTCTGGCGCAGTTCCATATACTTTGTGAGATCGTCGATCGCTTCCTGACGGAAATAAACCGGCGTTTTGAACGTATCGTCATTTTTCCCTTTGCGGTAAACATAGGTCAGCTTTTTTTTCAGGTCGATGTCGTCCACATTCAGATTGACCACTTCGGATACCCGCAGTCCGGAATTCAGAATTAAACTGATGATGCACGCATCGCGGATTTTGTTCAATTCGTAAAAATAGAGAGCCTGCTTGTTTTTGGCGACATCCTGTCCGTATCCTTGCTGGACATACCTGATAAATTCCGCGATTTCCGCCTCCTGAAGCAGCTTGCCTTCGAGTTTAGCCGCGGAATCCTTCGGCTTGTGCGTCCGCTTGATTTCCACCTTCGCCATGACATTCCGTTTCAATAAAGGATAGAAATTCTCATCCTCCGCAATTTGACTCAAATAATGAAAAAGCGAACGGAGAGAAGAAAGCTTGCGGGAAATGGTTGTTTTTCCGTTGGCATTCTCTTTACGGGAGGACAGAAACATTTTGAAATTATCGATACTGTCCATATGGAGCCTTTCCAAATCTTCAATCGGAATCTCCCGAATAGATGAAGCAGAAGTAAGTCCCTCCGCCATCAGCCAGGAAAAAAACGTCTCATAGTCCCGTACATATTCCAGCAGCGAGGATGGTGAAAGGTCAGGTAATTTATAGTTAATAAATTTTTCCACATACCACGGCATCAAGGGTACCTTTTTGTCCAGCTCGTTGCGGTCTTTGATTTTAATGATATTCATGAAGCGTCTCACCTCTGGCAGCGGGTTATTATGGTTTACATAATGATTATTATGTAAACAAAATTCATGTTCTTACTTGTCCTATTATCATAACATCAAGGGGAGAGGGGTTCAAAGCAATCCGACTTAGTGCCGATGAGCCGTTCCTTCGCTGCTAAGTGCTAAGATATTAAATATTTATATATGCTGCCTTAATATTTTGGATTCATGGATTCCCGATGATTCGATATAGTTTTCATGTAAGCGCTTATCTCGAATAAAAAAAAGGAGGTCTCCTGCGTGGGCATCATGCGGATGATTCAAATCGGAGCCGGAGGATTCGGACAATCGTGGCTCCAAATTGTGAAGGACTGCCGGGCGGCGGAGTTAGCTGCGGTGGTTGACATCATGCCGGACAATCTGGCCCAAGCGGCTCAAATCACCGGTTTGCCGCAAGAGCGATTGTTCCATCAGCCGGAAGACGGCTTCCGGGAGATCAAAGCGGATATCGCATTAATCGTTACCCCGCCGCAGACACACAAAGCTCTAGCCGCTCAAGCGTTGGAGGCGGGGCTTCATGTATTGATGGAAAAACCGATGACCCATACGTACGAGGAAGCGATAGAACTGCTTGAAATCAGCCGAAGGTACAACAAACAGATTGCGGTAAGCCAAAATTACCGGTGGAGAGCCCCTGTTCAAACCGTAAAACAGCTTCTGAACGAGGGAGTGATCGGATCTGTCGGTTATGTGGAATATGAATTCCGAAAGGCCATGAAATTCGGCGGGTGGCGGGATAACTATTCCGAAATTTTATTGGAGGATATGGCCATTCATCATTTTGATATCATCCGGTTTTTGCTCGAGGCGGAAGCGGAAGAGATCCTGGCGCATAGCTTCCGGCCTTCATGGAGCTGGTTCAGCGGCAATCCGTCCGCCAGTGTGGTCATGCAGCTGGAAAGGGGAATTCAGGTGCACTATTTTGGAAGCTGGGTTTCCCGGGGAAAGGAAACGAGCTGGAACGGGGACATTCGCATTGTCGGAGATCACGGGGCGATCGAGATGATCAATGATGAAATCACGCTTTGGACAGGGGAGGCTCCCGAGAACGCCGTATGCCGTGTCATTGATCAAATCCCTGCAAAGCTGGGAGACCGAGCGTCGTCTCTCGATGATTTGTGTAACGGCGGTTCGGCAATCCCGTATTCCGGCAACGCCTATTCAGGATAATATTCGCAGCTTCGAGATGACCTGTGCGGCGATTCAGTCGGCGAAAAGCGGAATGCCGGTTCGTCTGGCCGATTTCAGTCTTTTGCGGGACTTAAAACGATAACAGGTATGGGAGGGATCGTTATCCATGTGGAAAAAAATCAGGCTGGCGGCCATCGTATCGGTTTTGGGACTCACCACCGCATGCAATCCCGGCTCAACCGGGGATGGATCGACTGCCCCTTCAGGGACAACAGCGCCTAACGGACAAACTAACAAACCCGGCGAGACGGTGAAGATTACTTGGTGGGATTATATGAGTTCCGATGAGATGGTCGAAGCATTAACCAAGGTCATCGACGATTACCAGAAAGCGAATCCTCATGTGAAAATCGAACGCACTTACGTTCCGTTCGGCGATTTGAAAAATAAGCTGCTGTTAGGCTCCGCCGCAGGACAGCTTCCTGACATCGTATGGATTGACAACCCGGATCATCAGGCGTTCGCCGCAGCGGGAGTCCTGGCCGATATCACGGCGGAAGTCAAGGAGTGGGGGCAAGCCGACCAGTACTTTGACGGCCCGTGGTCCTCGACGGTCTACAAGGATAAAAATTACGGCGTTCCGAACAGCAGCAATAACCTTGCGCTCTATTACAACGTCGACATGCTGGAACAGGCGGGCGTGAAGCCTCCGGCCGATTGGAATGAACTGCTGGATGCCGCCAAGAAGCTGACGAAGCAAGGCGTTTACGGCATGAGCGTTTCCGCTGTGCGGACCGAACAGGGAACGTTTCAGTTCCTGCCTTTTGTGTGGCAATCCGGTTCGGATGTGACCCAGTTCAACAGTCCGGGAACGGTGGAGGCGATTAAGCTTTGGAAAGAGCTGCTTGACAGCGGCGCCATGTCGAAGGAAATTCTTGGACAAGATCAGCAGGCCTCAATGCTGCAGTTTGCTGCAGGAAATACGGCCATGATGGTCAATGGGACATGGCAAATTCCGGTTTTGAAAAAGGAGGCCAAATTTCAATGGGATATCGTCCCGCTTCCTGTGAACAAACAAGGTGGCACGATTCTCGGCGGGGAAAACTGGGCGATTACCTCGACGTCGAAGCATAAGGATATCGCTTGGGATATTGTGAAGTTCGCCAACCAGGGAGAATATTTGAAAAATTTCCTGAAGGCGGCGGGCAGACTGCCAAGCCGCAGGGATTTCATACAGGATCCTTATTGGCAAGGCGACAGGTATTTCAAAATATTCGCCGACGGCATGAATGTCGCTAAGGCACGGGCGTACGGACCGAACTATCCGAAAATCTCAGATGCGATACAGGAGATGATTCAGCAGGTGTTAACGGGAGTGAAGTCGCCGGAAGACGCGGTGAAGGAAACAGATGCCAAAATCAAACCGCTTCTTCAATAACAGGTAAGGGGGTGGAGCCGGACGGCTTCATTCTTGCACAGGGAATGGGGGAGATCATGGAGAGAGAATTGTCACCTGCTTCAACCGAACGTGTGCCGGATGCTTCCCGAAGAAGCTTGCGCAGCTTATGGAACCGCCTGGCCAATTATGTATTTGTACTGCCCGGCGTATTGTTTATGGTCATCTTTCTTGTGTTTCCGATTTTGTACAATTTACTGATCAGCTTTCAGAATGTCACCTTGATGAATTTGAGAGGCGAACACGATTTTGTCGGGCTGCTAAATTACAAAACGATTTTTCAGGATGAAGTGTTTGCCGTTTCATTTAAAAATTCAGCCATTTTCACGGTGCTGAGCATCGTTTTCCAATTCGGGATCGGTTTTGCATTGGCCTTATTTTTCAATCTCCGGTTTCCGGGACGCGGTATGATGCGTTCGCTGATGCTGTTAGCCTGGATGATGCCGATTGTCATTACAGCGACCTTATTCAAATGGATGCTGGCCGGCGACCACGGCGTGATGAATTATCTAATGCAGTTGTTCGGCATGATCGACAGTCACCGATTCTGGCTCACGGAGGAAAAAACCGCATTATATGGCACGATTCTCGCGAATATCTGGATCGGCGTACCGTTTAATATGATCATTCTGCTCGCCGGGCTGCAATCCCTGCCGGATCATCTCTACGAAGCAGCCAGGATCGACGGCGCGGGGCGCTGGCGTCAGTTCCGCGACATTACCTTGCCGCTCATGAGGCCTACGATTCTGGTGCTGCTCATGCTCGGGCTGATTTACACCTTCAAAGTATTTGACCTGATCTTCATTATGACCGGAGGAGGTCCCGTTAACGCATCTACCGTATTTCCTCTTTATGCGTACCGGTTGGCCTTCATCAACTTTGAATTTAGTTTGGGCGCCGCGGTATCCAGCATCATGTTTTTTGTGCTGATGGCTTTGTCGGCTGTGTATCTGCGGATGATGCGAAAGGAGGAACATCATTGAGCGCGCATGCCAAATACCGCAAACAAGAATACGCGCTTACGGTCATCGGAGCTGCGGCCACCCTGCTGTTTTTGTTTCCGGTGTACTGGATGATCATTACGTCGCTTAAGCCGATGGGGGAATTGTTTGCCAACCCGCCTCATATGTTCCCTCATGAGCTCACTTTTGCCGCCTATACCGATAATTTTGTATCCAATCGTTCCATGCTGGGGTATATCGGCAACAGCTTTATCATTGCATCGGGCACGATGCTGCTCACGCTGATCCTGGCCGCCCCGGCGGCCTACGGTTTGGCCCGCCTGCGCATGTGGGGAAAGGCCGCGATCCTAATTCTGCTCCTGGCGACCCAAATGCTGCCGACCATTATGCTCGCGATGCCTTTGTTTATCGCTTTTTCCAAAATGCAGCTGATCAACAGCTTCCCCGCTTTGATCGTGGCAAACACGACGCATTCGCTGCCTTTTGCGATCCTCGTGCTGCGGCCTTATTTTCTGGCGCTTCCCTCGGGGCTTGAAGAAGCCGCATTGATTGACGGCAGCGGCAAATTCAGCGCCTTTTGGCGGATCATTCTGCCGCTTGTAAAGCCTGGATTGCTGACGGTTGGCGCATTCTGCTTTCTGTGGGGGTGGGGAGACTTTATTTTTGCCCTGACGCTGACGACCAATGAAACCATTCGTCCGCTGACCATGGGATTATATAAATTCATCGGGGAATACGGAACCGAGTGGAATAACCTCATGGCCGCAGCGACCATCGCCGCGCTGCCGATCATCCTGATTTTTATCACTCTGCAGCAATCTATTGTCAGCGGTTTGACCAGCGGGTCCATGAAGGATTAGTACGATCATCGATATGAACAATCTTGAAGTGTATTTTGCCGACGACGAGCCGGGATTACAGGGGTACAGGCTGATCAACTGCACGGAAGAGCATCACCCCTATGCCGGAGCTTATTGGCCTGCAGCGCATATTATCGGATATGAGCATACGTTTATCAACCTGGTGCATGAGCTGATGAACGGGATTGCCAAAGGCTATCGGCCCGCTCCCAATTTTGAAGACGGGGTTAAAAATCAAATCGTTCTGGAGGCCGTTGAAACCTCCTCGACGAAGAAAAGCTGGGTTCGCATCGACAGCATCAATTAAAACGGTAGTGTCCGAAGTCCAGCGGTAAGATGTCAAGTTCCTGATTCGCGGTAATTGGAAATTCTTTTGATGGAAAATCGCTTTGAGTCAGGAAAAATGGCATCACGAAATAAACCCTGAGTAAAATCGAGCGTTTTTTCCAGGATATACCTCGATTTTACTGGGAATTCCCAATGGGCTTCGCAGAAAGTAGGTGAGAAGCTTTAGGCGTTAGTCACCTTCCTCCGCGGCGTGTAGACTTGGTCGTTGCGTAGCAGCACATCGACCAGACGCACAAGTTTTCTTGCGGTTAAGACGAGGGCGCGTTTGTGTTGGTGCTTCGTGACTTCGTTGTATTTTTTCCGGTAGTACTCTCCGAATTCTGCGTCGCGGTTCTTTACCAAGTTGGCAGCTTCAACCAGGTAATAACGCAGAAACCGGTTGCCGGATTTAATACGGGACGTTTCTTCGGCTTCAAACTTGCCAGACTGATTCTTTCGCCAAGTAAGCCCAGCGTACTTCGCCAGAGCGGCTTGATCGTCAAAGCGATGGATGTCACCGATTTCGGCGATAATACCAGCGCTGTAGATCGGGCCGATACCGGGGATCGTCTTCAGGACGTTTTCACCGGGTAAGCCGGCGATAATGCGTTCAATCGCCTTGTCGAGCTCCTTGATTTGCTTCTGCGTACTTCGAATGGCTTCGATAGAAGTGCCCAGGATGATATCGATGGAGTCCTCGACGACTTTTGAGAGACGATAGGAAGCACGCGCGGCTTTCTGGATGCACCTCGCTACACCCTCCGGATCAGGGAATCGATTACGGCCCTTATCCTTGAGGTAGTCGGCTAAATCCGCCACATCCATCGAGCTGATCTCATCCAGGCTGTATTTCTCAAGGAGCAATTCAGTGATGGCATGGCCGAAGGCGGAGCTCTCCACCTCCGCGGAGAACGCACTGCACTTGTAGAACAGGTGCTGGAGAAAGTACTGCTTCTCTCGTGTCAGGTTGTGGACGAGGTGAAACCGCATGCGGGTCAGTCTTTGAAGAGCGATGTACTGCTCTTGGGCGACAACGGTCATCGGCAGCCTTCCAAAACGCAGCCTGTCTGCAATAATCCAGGCATCGATGCGGTCGTTCTTATCGAGGTCCACATAGGCTTCCTTGAACTTGCTAATGAGCTTCGGATTAATGGTAAATACCTTCGTATGCCGCTCGCTGAGAAGCTTGTCCTCATGCAGGAACATGGCGGGGTGCCAACTGTAAACCGATGTTGATTCCAGACCGATGTGAATCTCCGATGGCTTGATGCGGTCGGCTTGGGCAAGGATCTGATCCCGCAGGTGGCAGGCACCGTGGTAGTTGTTGAGCACCGTGAACGCTTGGAGGGTATCGCCGCCAGCATCCATGATGCACACCTTTAAATCTTGCGAACTCACGTCAATCCCGACAAACAACTTCACGTGGGATTCCTCCTTTCTTTATGGGATTCAGGGACTGGACCTTTCGGGATGCCCCCAGCGCACTCGCCGTTCAATCACCCTCGCATATGAGAACTCACTTCGGTCCATGAGCTGCCTCGAAGCTGCTATCTTCGAGCATGGGTTGCCGAAGGGGACAGCCAGCGGGTTAGAAGTTCAAGCGAGAGCCGAGGAAGCAGACTTTAAGAGTAGTCGATGCTACAGGAGAGAGAAGGATTTCCCCGAATAACCCTAAGAATTATTGTCTGGAAGCATCTCGAAAAGTCCAGTCCCAATTCAATTTTCAAAGAGCCAACGCTGGAAATTTTGAAAGCGGTCGCCAGTTCCCTGGGGAACTGGAAATTGGCCTTCAAAGCTTTACAACAAATATGATACGAGGGAGAGTATACGATGAAATTAGGCGTTTTCCTTACCTTGTTTAGACGAAAAACATTGGAAGAGGCTCTCGCTTATGCAGCCGAATGCGGAGTTCAAACCGTGGAAATCGCAACCGGCGGCTATGTGGGCAACCATCACTGCAAGCCGGAGGAATTGCTGAATAACCCGGGAGAAATTGAGCGCTTCCGCCAATTGCTTGACCGATACAAGCTGGAAATCAGCTCGCTGAGCTGCCACGGAAATCCCCTTCATCCCAACAAAATCGTTGCCGAGGAGCATCATCGCGATTTTCAAAACACGATTAGGCTGGCCCAGCGGCTCGGTGTCAATACGGTCGTCAACTTCTCCGGATGCCCGGGCGAATCGGAAACCTCGCAGCGCCCCGTTTGGATTACGTGCCCTTGGCCTACCGAATTTGCGGAAATCGTAGAGTGGCAGTGGCGGGAAAAGGTGACCCCGTATTGGAAAGAGATGAGCTCGTTTATCCGTGAGCACGGCGTCAAGGTTGCCGTTGAGCCTCATCCCGGATTTGCGGTGTACAACACGGAAACCGCATTACGGCTTTGCGATATCGGGGGAGAGCAGGTCGGCGTGAACTTTGACCCCAGCCATCTGTTCTGGCAGGGCATGGATCCGGTATCGTCCATCTTGGTGCTCCAGGACCGGATCTATCATTTTCATGCCAAGGATACGGCAATCTTCCCTAATCGTACCGCACTCAATGGCGTGCTGGATACGAAGTCATATAAGGATATATCCGCCCGTTCGTGGGCCTTCCGGACGGTAGGCTACGGGCACGGAGCCGACACCTGGAAAGCGATCATCAGTACCCTGAGGCTGGTGGGCTATACCGGAGCGATCAGCATCGAACACGAAGACGGGCTCATGTCCGTACAAGAAGGCTTTATCAAAGCGGTCCGCTTTCTTGAAGAAGTGCTGATTACGGAGACAACTGGAGAAATGTATTGGGCAAATTAATGATTTATTATTGCCCGTTTCCTGTATAGTATAGATTATGTCCGATAATAAACAAGCAGGATCCTGGTTTGCTGTACAGGCAGACATACGCACGGCGCAGCAATGAGAAAGGGATTGGCCCATTGCTGCGCCGTCTTTGACAATGGAGGGGAGTATGTCTGAAATGAACATTCTAGTGGTCGAAGACGAACAGGCAATCAGAAAAGGGATAGAGAGGGCCATTGCCCAGCTGAACGATGGATTCCGCGTATTGAGTACGGCAGACGATGGGGAAACGGCCTTGCAATGGCTCGAGACAGCCAAGGTTTTGCCCGATTTGATCATCACGGATATTTATATGCAGTTTATGGACGGCATCGAATTGATCGAACAGGTGAACAGACGTTATCCGGGTATTCCCTGCGCGATATTGTCCGGTCATGAAGATTTCAGACTGGCGCAAAAAGCCATAGATTTAAAGGTATGCCGGTATATTACTAAGCCTGTGCAGCCGGCAGAGCTGCATGGCATCTTATGCGCGATCCGAGAGGACATCATGAAGGCGCGTTTGCGCTTTGCCTCTCAACAGCACGCGGGCAAACCGTCACGAGCCAACACAGAGAGCTATGTGCGGGAGAAGCTTCTATCGGATTTGCTGGAAGGCAAGCTCCTTTCCATGGCGGAACTAAAGGAGAATGCCGACTGCTTTAACTTTCCACTCGATGGGGAGTATTTCGGCGGCGTCGTCCGGCTGAAGAAAAGCGAGCCGGAGCTGTCGCAGCGGGATTTGCTGCTGTACTGCACCGGAACCAAGCATCTGTTTGGCGAAACCGTCCTCGGAGACGTCAAAGGCTTTGTCTTGATTAAGGATGAACGAACGCTGGTGTTCGGCATTCAGCCTGCGGACTCAAATTCATGCGACAGCATTCAGAATTTTGCTCTTCTGGCCGACAAGGTGCTTGGCATTCCTGTGGCCACAGCCGTGGGAACGGTTGTTCGCGGCATTGTCCGGATTCCGCAATCCGTAAGTCAAGCCTATGATCTATTGGAAGCCCATTCCTTGGGGGAACCTTCCTATCCGTTGGAGGAGGAGCAAAAATTCCGCATGGCGCTTGGCACGGGCAGAACGGAAGAGGCGCTTTTATCAGCGCGGCAATTTCTTCGGATGCTCATGGCGGGCAATGCGGGGGACGCTCATGCGCTGCAAGGCTTTTATAAGCTTGCGGTCTCCGTGGAAAAACTGTTTCAGGAACTGGGACTGCAGTGCCCCGCATTGCCGCAGTTGCACCGGCACTCCATGGCTGTAGCGGCCAAACGAATGCAGCGGTGGCTGGAAGCTTGCGTGATCAGCCGCGGTACGGTGACGAAAACCGGCGCAGCCTCGGATGTTGTTGACAAGGTAGCCGCGTACATAGAACAGCATTACCACGATTATTCGCTTACTCTTCAATCTCTTGCCGATGTCGTTTCGCTTCATCCCAATTATTTGACGCAAACGTTCCGCAAACAAACCGGTTTTTCCTGCATGCAGTACCTGGCAAAGACGCGTATGGAAAAAGCCAAGCAGCTGTTAAACAACACCGATCTGAAAATATCCGAAATTGCGGAGAAGGTCGGCTACGAGAACCCCCTTTATTTCAGCAGCTACTTCAAGAAATGGGTCGGTAAAAATCCATCAGACTACAAAGAGGAATCCGGTTCCTATGCTTAAACCGCTGTTCAGGCATCTCTCTCGATGGTACACCACACTCAACAGTAAAATTTTCATTAAGCTCATCCTCATCATTTCGGTTCCGAATCTGCTGTTGATTGCTGTCATCGCCCAATTGATGTCCGATCAGATAGAACAAAAAGAGGCGGAAATGAACAATACGCTGTATGTGCTGGAGCATGCGGCAAGCAGAGAAATACGGGCTATTTTTAACGATGTGACCACTTTGACGAACCAGATTCTGATTGACCCCGACGTGCAGAGGATATTAGCCTCGGCCAAGAAAACCATGGAGGAGGGAGATGCCGGCCGCCCGCTTGATGAAAATGTGCGTCTACAGGAGAGATACGCCAACGAGCACACCATGAGGAACCTGCTGTCCAGATCCCGGTTGGTTTGGAACAATATTTTTTCCATCGCCATCATCGATATGAACGGAGAAGTATATTTGAATACGTCCGAAAATTACCGGATCTATCCTGAAGATTTGGAGCGTTCCGAGCTGTTTAAGACGGTGATCTCGGCAGAGCAGTCCGGTTTGGCATGGAGCGTCAGCGATGCATTAATCAAAAACAAGGATATGATCACCATCGCGCGTAAAATCTATGGCGTAACGCAGCCGACCGAGATGATCGGTTACGTTATTGTGAATCTTTCTTTGGACGCCGTTCGCAGCTCCTTTGAGACCTACAATTATTACGGCCAAATGATTTTCGGCATGATCCATGCATCGGAAAACGGGTGGATGGTATACGACAATAAGAAAATCCAGGGCGGCACCGGCCCTCTGATCGATCAAGCAGCGGGGGATATCGCATCCAAGCTGACGGAAGTTCGCCTAAACGGCCGCATATGGAGAACCGTTCTCATGCGGATGGACCAGCAGGACTATCTTTTTGTCGGGCTTGACAAGGAATTTATCCATAAAGAAACGAAAGAAATTCGGAATAAACTGATTTACGGTTATGTGATTTTTCTATTTCTTGCATTGATCGTATCCTTGTGGGCGACGAAAATACTGTCTCAACGGCTCAGGCAGCTGATTAAGGCCATGCGTAAATTCGGTCAAAACATGTGGGGAACGCGAATCTCGCTCAAGGGAAACGACGAGATCCGCATCATCGGAGATCAATTCAATCTGATGGCGTCCGAAATCGAGGAATTGATGACGAATTTGAAAGAGCAGCAGCGCTTAAAAAGGCTGTTTGAGCTCAGAGTTCTCGAATATCAGATCAATCCTCATTTTTTATACAACACACTGGATTCGATTCATTGGCTCGCTCAGGAGAATGAACAGCCCAAAATCAGCGAGATGGTCAGCGGCTTGTCCAAGCTGTTCCGCATGATTTTAAGCCAGGGCCGGGAAACCATAACCTTGGCCGAAGAGTTTGAAATGGTGCGCGTCTATCTGCAAATTCAAAAAATCAGGTTTGAAGAACGCTTCGATTTTACCCTTCATTTGGCTGATGAAGCAGCCCAATATACGATCGGTAAATTGGTGATGCAGCCCCTTGTCGAAAATGCGATTGTCCATGGGATGCGGCGTTTGAGAAAGAAGGGTCTGCTCCTGATCACGGGTTATCTCGAAGAAGATGAGGTCGTCGTCGATGTCTCCGATAACGGAGTGGGGATGACGGTGGAGCAGTTGAATAAACAACGAGAATTGTTGAATGGCGACGTTCTGGAGGAGGAGATTATTTCCTCTTCCGGATACGGGATGAAAAACGTGGATTCCCGCCTCAAAATGCTATATGGCTGCTCCTATCGGATGATCATTCGTTCATCCGGAGAAGCGGGAGAAGGAACGAGTGTTCAAATTCGGATCAAGAAACAAGCCATGAAAATCTGATGGATTTCATTTACCACTTTGCAAACCAAAAATCTGTTCCGGTACCGGGCCTGACAGACTTTTGGTTTGCGCTATTTGCATGCGGAAATGACAAGCCCGGATAGGAGAACAAATGGAATTGGGCGGCGCGTTTAAGCTCTGCCGACGATCGGTTGGGTCTTATTTTTTGGCGACGCGCGGACGCTTTTGAATTTCCTCAGTGACGACCATGGCGAGTTCATCATTACCGAAAAGCGACAAGACGCCCAGCAGGGTTTCATCGGCAATTTCGCCGGCCTCTTCTTTAGGCACGGTCAATGCGATCGCCTGCTGCAGCGAAGGATTAGCGTCTTGCTGCGGATAGGCACGGCGGTACAATGCGGCCGGATCGAGATCATGATTAACGCACCACTGGGCAAACACAAGAATCATCATTTGCTCGTCGCGCTGGTAGTTGCGAATGATTTGTTGCTCAAGTTCGTTTTGACTCATTGAAAAATCTCCTTTTACACGGTAATATGGGTTCATTATAGAGAAAGTTCAGGTGCGCTGACAATGATCATGAACGAAAAAAATAAAGCCTCCGAGGTTCACCTCACAGGACCAAACGGGGAAGACCTGGGTATCGTCCCGACGAAAAAAGCTCTGGCCATGGCCCAAAAACTCAAGGTTGATTTGGTATGCACCTCATTCATGACCAGTCCTCCGCCATGCAGGCTGATCGGTGCAGGAGCGGCCAGGCAGGAGGCACAGCAGCCCGGAAGCAGGATCGCGTGCCCAAGCTGAAGGAGATTCGTCTTACACCCGGGATTGAAGAGCACGACTACGAGACCAAATTGCAGCAGGCACAGAAAATCCTGAAATCCGGCGATTCGGTGATGTTCGTTGTCTGGGCGCAAGGGAAAGAAGAGGGGAGGGGAAAAGCGCTTTTAGAGGATATACTGCGGGATCTCAGCACGGCAGGCCGTAAAAAACGGCGATTCAGATCAGCGGTAAGCGATCCGGTCTGAAGGAGAGCACGACAGCCCACAGCTTGATTGATCAATAATAATTGGGGATGGAGATGGGAACACGTGCTTCGGATCGTTTTGTTTTATGTTCCATTGGGCACTTCATTGTTATTGGCCGCTTTGACGCATGTCATTGTCAACGGCGTCCTGGCTCGCTCCGAACAGCCTGATGTAACGATAAGCAGCTACGCAGTCGCATTAAGTTTATCTTTTCTGATCGATCTGCCTATGACGATCATCCGGCAGGTATCAAGCAAATATGCGAGAGACCGCACTTCTTTTCGGGCGGTTGCGCGGTTGACTGCCGTCACTTCGGGGATCCTTGTCCTTCTGAGCCTGATCATTGCCTGTACTCCGGCAGGGCAGCTGTTGTTCCGCTATGTGTTTGGAGTAAAGGAACATCTCATTCACCCTACGGTGCAGGTTTATCAGGTGCTTGCGCTGCTGTATCTCTTTACGGCGTTCCGCTGTTTATATCAGGGAGTGATCATCAACCAGCTGCGCACGGGATGGATGACCGTAGGCATGGCGGTACGGGTCGCCGTTATGTTCGGGATGTCCTGGTATTTTATCCGGAACGGCTGGACCGATGACGGAAGATACGGGGCTGTCATTTTTATGGTCGGCGTGATCATCGAATGCATGGTCTCCGTCTGGGAAGGATCCGCCCTCAAAAAACGCCTTCCGGAGCGAGGGGACCATCAAAGCATTGAGCTGGCGCGGCATTTGCTTCCTTTTTATTTGCCCTTGCTGTATTCTTTGATGGTTCTTGTTTTATTGAATCCGTCGATTCAAGCGGCTTTAAATGCCCGCTTTTCTCCTGACGATCTCATCGGATGCAGGGGGAAGATGGCTGTTGGAAGGTGTTCTTGGCGTGCACGGGCCGTTGCTGCAGGAAATTCAGATGCTGTTGAAATTATTGTCCATACAGAGTTTGCTGTTTCCCTGGATCGATTTTTTAGCCGGGAAATGCATGCTGCTGGGGAAAACCAAACCGATTATGGCGAGCAAAATGGTATCTGTGCTGTTCTCCGTCGCTTTATTGATTTTGTTCGTTTTTACGATTCCTCATCTGAACGGAGGACTGGCCGGTCTGGCTGCCGCCATCGCGGCGCCATTGGAGCTGGCAACGGTATATGTCCTGCTTCACCGGCTGGAAAAACAGTCCGACCCGTTCCTGCTGAACCGCTCAACAGGCTCCGCCTTATAGCAGCTCTTTCGTATGGACAGGATATAAAAAGACTTTGATGAATCTGACACAAGGCGAAAGGGGATGAAGAACCATGAATTCCAGAAAGCTGGAGGAAGAATTGGCGCAAAAACTGACGGAAGGCCAAATGGAGCAGGAGGATACGAAGGAGGCCGCACGCAAACGGCTGCCGATCAAAACCGAGATCCGCATTCAGGCACAGATTGATCCGGTGCTTGAAGAGACCAGAAGGTTTCGGCAAATGGCCTCGGAAGTGGATGATCGATATGCCAAATATGACCGGTTGGTCAACGAATCCAAAGATAAGGAAGAGCAATGAATAGATGAACAAAAACGGGTTAAAGAGCTGCTGCTCTTCGACCCGTTTTTGCTTTAGGCAGGAGAGAGTCTAGGATTGCTCCATCCAGAGATAGAGGATAAACAGGAGGAACAAATGCGCCGGATAGAAGCTGCGGTACAACCATTTTTTAATGGATATCTGGTAATTAGGGATAGGATAAGCAAACAGAAAAGTCCCCAGCAGGCTAAATAATTGAATCCAGGCGCCCGTTCCATATACGGCGATAAACATCATGTTCAGTGCCGTATGATAGACGATCAATTTCCACCCGGTAAAATACCGGTAAAGAAAAACAAGCAGCACCCCATAAAGCCCATAATCCATAGGTATCAGCAGGGCGGCAAGCAGTACTCCGGCCATCAGCAGGGCTTTATATTTCTCATCCTTGATGCGATCCGCTGCATATAAGCCAACGATCGACAGCAAAAGAGTAAAGATCACATTTAATTCCCAATCATCGAATGCCAGGGAATACGGAATCTGCGACAAGCAGGCCAGCCAGAACAGCCTCCGCATATAGTTTTTCAGGCTGCTCGTGTGAAGATAGCCTTGGACCAGAAACCAGCAGTAGAGCGGAAAGGCAATGCGTCCGATAATGCGGAACAGATCCGTATGAGGAAAAAAAATGTACCCGACATGGTCAATCAGCATCGTGGTCATAGCAATAAGCTGCAGCATGATAGTATCACCTTCAACTTTGGTTCCCGGGCCAAGCGTTTAGGATATCTTTTACACCTCATGGGAAGCGATCTTCTTGGCCAGCTGTCGGGATATCTTAGCGATAATATGAAATAATTGATCTTGTTCTTCCGAAGAAAGCGGCTCAATCATCTCGGCCAGCAGCCGGTTTCGGACGTCCAGCACCGTTTCAATAAACCTTTTTCCATTGGGAGTGAGGGTAACCATGACTGTGCGCCGGTCCTCATTGCTCCGCAGCCGCTCAATCAGATTGTCCTTTTCCAACTGATTCAGCGAAATCGTAGTAGCTCCCGAAGACAAATGCAAATGCCGCGAAATATCCGTTACCATACAGCTTTGGCGCTGGTATATCGTTATCAGTATATGATATTTGGTGCCATTCATACGAAGCTGCGGGTCTTTATGATGGGCATCCAGCAATTTCATTTTATATCTCAAGAACGTTTCATTAAAATGATCCATGGCTTCGATTTGCGCGGTCATATCTTTTTTTCCATCTCGCATTCCCATTTTCCTTATTCATCCCCAATTTCTTTCCCGATGAAATGACATAAGTTAAGTATACAGGATTACTTTACTATTTGTATTCTTTTTTTATTATGATAAATTTATTTTGTTCTAAAATACTTTGTTACAAAGTAATTTATATATTAAAGTATGGAGGGAGAAAACCTATGAAAGGTCGTTTGTTTGCAGCCAATCTGATTGGCATTATCGTCATCGTTGCTTTGATTATGGGAGGTTTCTATTACTATCTTCAAAGCTCACAATATATTAAGACAGAGGATGCGCGCGTCGCAGGAGATATCATAAATCTGTCCGCACCGGCTGCAGGAACCTTGACTAACTGGGACGGGAAAGAAGGGGACGTGGTCGCAAAAGCCAAAGTTGTGGGCCAAGTGAGTGACGGAACCAAGACGGTCAATGTAAGTCCGGCGCTCGAAGGCACTATTGTGAAAAACCAGGCCAAAGAAGGCCAAATGGTTCAACCCGGCCAAACCTTAGCCCAGCTCATCGATATGAAGAAGCTGTATATCGTAGCCAATATTGACGAAACCGACGTGAAAGATATTCAAATCGGTTCGGACGTCGAGGTAACGGTTGACGGTGATTCGAGCAATACGTTAAAAGGCAAGGTAGAGGAGATCGGACGGGCAACGAATTCCGTATTTTCGCTGCTTCCCGTGAGCAATACAAGCGGCAACTACACGAAAGTAACACAAAAAGTGCAGATTAAGATATCGATCAGCAACTACTCGGACAATGTACTTCCAGGGATGAATGCTGAAGTGAAGATTACCAAAAATAATGTAATGATTTGGAAAGGAGGAGCGATATGGCTGCTCAAAACTCAGCCGTGAAGAGCAGCGGCGACGGTATTTCCCGGCACATCCCGCTGTTGACCGTGTTGATGCTGGGTTTGTTCCTGGCGATTTTGAACCAGACGTTATTAAACGTTGCTCTTCCACATATGACAGCGGATTTCGGTGTAACGACGAATACGATTCAGTGGCTTTTAACCGGCTATATGCTGGTAAACGGGATTTTAATCCCTTTATCCGCATTCTTAATCGAAAGGTTCGGAGTTCGTTTGTTGTTTTTGATCGCCATGTTCTGTTTTACGCTCGGAGCTCTGATATGCAGCCTGGCCCCGAATTTTCCGCTCATGCTGGCCGGTCGTCTGATTCAGGCCGTTGGCGGGGGAGTGCTTTCCCCTCTTGTCATGAGTGTGATCCTGTATATCTTCCCTCCGGAGATGCGAGGCAAGGGCATGGGGCTTTTCGGGCTGGCTATGATGTTCGCTCCGGCGGTCGGCCCGACATTATCCGGTTGGGTGGTGCAAAATTATGACTGGCATCTACTTTTTTCGGGGATGATACCTCTAGGGGTGCTGGTTCTTATCATTGCCTTTTTTACGCTAAACAATATCGAAGAACCGAAAAAAATAAAGCTGGATTATTTCGGCACCTTTACCTCTTTAACCGGAGTTGGATTGCTTTTGTACGGCTTGACGGAAGCGGGAACGAAAGGCTGGACGGATATCGCAGTCCTGGCTTATCTTGTTATCGGTTTGGCTTTGATCTTCATCTTTGTACTGCAGCAAATGCAGTCCGATACGCCTATGCTGGATATGCGCGTGTTTAAATACAGCATGTTTTCGTTATCCACCGTCATCAGTGTGCTTCTGACAGCCAGCATGTTCGCAGGGATGATTCTGCTTCCCATATACTTGCAAAACTTAAGAGGCTTTACGCCTATGGAATCCGGACTTCTTATGCTTCCGGGTGCGCTGGTCATGATGGTCATGTCGCCGGTGTCCGGAGCTTTATTCGATAAAGTCGGCCCGCGGCCGCTTGCGATCATCGGCATGATCATTACGACCGTCACCACATTTGAATTTACTAAGCTGACAATGGAATCGACGTATAACTTTATTATGATTCTGTATATGCTTCGTTTCTTTGGGATGTCGTTGTTGATGATGCCGATTATGACCGCAGGGATGAACCAGCTGCCGAAGGTACTGAACAACCACGGTACAGCCATGTCCAATACGCTGCGTCAAATTAGCGGCTCGATTGGCACAAGCTGGATTACGACGATTTTCACCAACCGGTCGACTTTCCATTTTGCTTCGTATACGAACCGGATGGATACAACCAATCCAGCCTTTATGGATTCGTTTAATTCGCTGGTTCACAAGATAGTCGATTCGTCGCACCTGCCGCTGGAACAGGCACAAGTCCAAGCCATTTCCCAGCTCGCTGGACAAGCCCAGATGCATTCCACGGTTATGGGGATCAACGATGCCTTTTTCTGGACCTCCATCATTTCGGCCGCCGCCCTGCTGCTGTGTGTATTTCTGAAGGATGTGCGAAAAGATAAAAAGACTGCGGAAAGGGAAGAGGCAGTGAGTACGGAGGTCATTATGCTTCCGGCTCCTGGTCAAACCCGGCAAGGTTAACGTATGGTTAATTCTTGAAAGTCTCGTGAAGCGGAGGCGGTTAAATGAAAATTTACATTGTATACGATAGTGAAGGCGGACATACGGAAGCTTTGGCCCGATCCATCGCTGAAGGGGCCTCGAGAGAGGCTCAGGCGGAGGTGCATATCCACCATGTCCATTCGGCCAGTGTCTACGATCTCGCCGATATGGACGCCATCATTTGGGGGTGTCCCGGGCATTTCGGAACGATTAGTTCGGGGTTAAAAGCCTGGATCGATAAGCTCGGGCATCTCTGGGCGAACGGCAAGCTGATCAATAAAATCGGGGCGGTATTCTGTACGACGGCAACACAGCATGGCGGGTTGGAGTCCACCATGGTCAGTTTAATGACTCCCATGCTGCATCATGGGATGATTATCGTAGGTCTTCCCGGCAATATTTCCGAGAATGCCCTGTACGGTTCTTATTATGGCGTCGGCATCACTTGTCCGATCGATAAGGATGAGCTCATAAGCGAGCAGGGAAAAGCGCTCGGAAGAGCATTGGGAGAACGCGTCGCTCAGGTGACCAAAAAATTCATTCATGTGTAGTGAGGGACATCAGTGTGGAAAGGGGGAGAGGCGGTGATTGTTCCCATATTGAGCATTGCCGGCGGCCTGATCCTTATCGTGATTCTCATTGTTTATAATCTTCGTTCGCTCTCTTCGACCCCTAAAAGAAGCGAGCGGCAATATCCCATAGTCCGTCCTGAAGAAGATTTGGCGAAACCGGAATCGTCAGATGACGCGAGCGCATCCGCGGCAGCACCAAAGCATGCCCGGCCGGCGGCCAAAACGGAAAGCATGGAGCCCCAATCAGAAGGAATATCCGTCACTGACGATTCTTCGGTGCTTGAAAGCACGGATTCCGGGCAAACGCGGCGCGCTCCGGATGACGGGAAAATGGCCGATCGGGATTACCGGCAGGCGCTTCAAAAATTTCGGCAGCCGGACCAACGCGAAAGCTCAAAAAAGGATTCGGATCATACGGCAATGAAAGATGACGATTTTCGCGCCGCGCTGCGTTCGATGATGAACGACAGATCGGAAAAACCATAACAGGAAAGGCCCGAAAGCTCATTCGGATGAGCCATTCGGGCCTTTTTGTACACTTGCTATGCTGCGTCTTTTGGCTGTTATTATGGGAGAAGTCGAATTTCTGTAGTTGCACTCTTGTTGTTCGGTAAATGCGCGGTTATATCAAATTGCGTGACGTTTCCGACGACATGAACCGTCCCATCCGGATCTACCGTCACCGTGCCTGTATCGCCTTTGTCCAGATCTCCAACAATATGATCCGCGATAAGCACTACAGCGAGGGCAAAATTATACTTCTGAACTTCATCTTTCTGGTACTTGATGCCGTAGTTGTCGTATACTTTAAGGTTCATCGCAGTAAACGCGTTAAATTCGGCGGAATATACGTTATCCGATACCGTCATTCTTTGATAGGCTCTCGCATCGGCTTCAACCTGACTTGCGGCCACGACCTCGTCTTTTACGTTTACGGTTACCGATGCGACTTTGCTTTCGCCTTTATTGGTCTTGTAAACGATATTCACGGTCGCCGTTCCCGCTTTATTGCCCAGAACATAGCCGCGGTTGTCATTCGAGCGACCGACTTTGACCACATTGGGATCGGACGAGGTGATCGTCTCGATGATGCCTGGAATCGCTACGGCGTCTCCAGCCGCATTGGTCACATTAAATTTGATTTCCTTGGCAAATTTGCTGAGGGTCGGGTCTTCGGCTACCGTCCTTGTGACAAAGCCGTTGAGCCCGGTAGCCGCACTCGTTAATCCGCTATCGATCACGTTGGCGATAGTGCCGGGATTAATGATAGATACATGGGGATCATTGGTGCTTATCGTTCCGGAAACGGTTAACGTCGCTGTGAGCGGTTTGTCCAGACCGGTTACTCTAATCGTGTACTCGCCGGCGGTTAGCTCAGCATCGTTAACGGTTAAATCCGCTGATTTATGGTCGTTGGACCACTTGGTTGTTGTAGAGAATTGCTGGGTATCCTTGGTAAGGAAAAAGGCGACCTTGGAAGGATCCACCGGCTGGTTCAGTATCACTTGCACGGTCTTATTGTCAACCGATTTGACGGAAACAATCGCTGCCGGAGTTGCGTTATCCTCCTGCTTATGGAACGCTTCATAACCGGCATAAGCGGCTGTAACCAGATCGGCACGGGAAGCCGCAGCACGGCCGTCTTTGCCGGGCGGGTGAATGCCCAAAGCCTGAGCTTGCCTTACAGCATCCTCATACCAGGGACTGCCTGTCACGTTCACCGGCTTACCCAAACCGGCGACGAAAACCTTATCCAGCTGGCCTATCGTCACATCATTTCCCGGAGCAAATTCCGTATCCGTCATCCCATCGATCAGCCCGGCCTTCTTAGCGGCTTCTATGTACGGGATCGCCCAGCCATGTTGCGGATCGTCGGCTTTCACATCCGCAAAGCTGGAGGTAGTGATGCTGTAATCAACATCCAAATCGAAGACCAGTGCAGCCACTTTCGCAAACTGGGCACGAGTCATGTTTAGATGAATCCCGAAGGTATCATCCGAAACTCCTTCAAATATCCCTTTAGACAGCAGCGAATCTATCTTTGCTTTCAAAACCGGATCAATATTGGATAAATCATTGAAAGCATTAGAGACTTTTGCGTTAGCAACGGCAACGGCCGACTTATTTTCTACCGGATTGGCCAGGGCTGCGGAAGTCAGCATGGCAAAAGCCATTGTCGAACACGCCAAAATTTTGAAGCTTTTATTCATTAGAAAGGCCTCCTTCATCATTCAATCTGCGAAAACCGGGTGGAAAAGCGTGATAAAGTTGGGAATGAGTACAACGATTTCATTATACATTGGCAAGAATACCAAAGTCATCTGGAAATAAATTAACAGCCGCTTGAACAGCAGCTTGCCAAGGATGGCCGCTTCATTGTTTACATAATATTATTTATGTTAAGTTTAATCGATTGACCATTAAGACTGGCTGAGGATAAATCAATCAAGCTTTTGTCATCCTGACCCAATCGACGAGTAGGATCAGGTCGTCGGTCATGGTTTCAAACGTTCGGATTTCTTTGCCTTCCGGTGTGATGATGCAGGCGACGATGTTCTTTTTGTGAACGTCAAGCCCGCACACATGGATGTAAACGACGTCCATTCAAGAAACTCCTTACGGCATGTTAGATTGAAGGGCTGGTGCAACAACCACCGGGTGCCGCGTCAGCGGCATGGATGTCTAATACTTTATTTTTTCGGGACAGCTTTTTTTGTTAGACATGAAAGCGGTTTTAGTAGACAATATAGATATTTCACCTGTTGTTTGTTCCATATTCAGACTGCTAAATTCATTAGCTGGACAGGAGGACATTCCCATGTTTAACCTTGACAACAAAGTGGTCATCGTTACTGGAAGCGGTTCCGGCATTGGCAGAAGTATAGCTCTGGGACTTGCCCAGGCCGGAGCTGATCTGGTCATTACTGAACTTCCGGAGAGATTGGAAACCGCCAATGAGACTGCCAGGCAAATCCGCAGCGCGGGCAGGCGAGCCCTGGTCGTTGAACTGGATGTAACGGACGTGGGCGGGATCGGGAAGATGATCGAGCAAGCCTGTGATTATTTTGGGAGAATCGATGTACTTGTGAATAATGCCGGAGTGATCATCAGGAAAAAGGCTGTAGAGGTGACAGAAGAAGAATGGGACAGAGTAATGGACGTCAACCTGAAGGGCGTTTTCTTTTGCTGCCAAGCCGCGGGCAAAGTCATGATCCGGCAAGGAAGCGGGAAGATCATCAACATCGCATCCATTAACGGGATGATCGGCTCCGCCGAACGGTCCTCGTACACCGCAAGCAAAGCAGGGGTGATCAATTTGACCCGTACCCTGGCAGCCGAATGGGCTGAATTCGGCATTAATGTCAATGCTATCGGTCCAACATATTTATTAACGCCGTTAACTGAGTCTTTATTTGCACAAGAGACATTTAAAGAGGATTACCTTCGGCGTCAACCTATTCAAAGGATCGGAAAACCGGAGGATCTTCTGGGCACGGTCATTTATCTCGCCAGTTCTGCATCTGATTTGGTCACAGGCCATACGGTCATGGTCGACGGAGGATGGACAGCAGTATAAACCGTATCGGTAACGCTCCAACAACAATCGTCAAAATTCAACGGATATAATACAAAACAAAAATGCTTTTCCTCACTATTTTTGAATATCCGACACCCTGATTTCGACTGTAAATTCATCTCTTTGAATCTACAATGAAAGAAGTAGAGTTGAAATCTGGATTAGGTGTTGCGAGTTTTTAATAGGGAGGGAGTATTGTGCAATCGATGCTGGAATCTGAAAACGAAATTTCTGTTGAAGCCTTCTACAGTACCAAACAAGTTGCTGAAATGACGGAGCTGTCGGACGATTTAATCCGTGTTTACCAAAAAGAATTTAATTTGCAAGTGGAGCGTACCTCTCGCGGACACCGTCGTTTTACGCAAAAGAACATTTCCGATTTGCTGGCGATTAAAGAAAAAATTCAAACCGAAGGCTGGACCTACAACCAGGTGCGTGAATGGCTTGAGGGCAGCGTAAACATGGATAAAACACCGGAGGCCAAATCGAATTTCGAAAAACAAGTTGAGGACCTTGCGGAAAAGGTTACGGACCAAAACGGGCTGCTTCAGATGCTGATTCAAAAGCTGGACGAGCAATCGAAAGTGATGGAACAGCAGCAGCGGTATATTGAGGACTCCTTAAAAATGCGCGAGCGGCATCTCACGGAACATCTTCGTTCCCAGTTTGAAGTGGCGGTTGCCGTTGAGGCACCAAAACGAACCGGCCGGGGCAAGCCCGGATTTTTTCAACGCTTGTTCAAAACCAGGTAGGAAGCCGATGCGCCGTAATTTCACTTACAATAAAATCCGCATGCCGGCGGTTCAAAAGCGTGCCGGGGTTATTCGCTCTATCAGCGGATAGCCCCCGGCATATCTTGCTTTTATTGGGCTGCTTTCAAATTTGCTTTATTCCGACGTACCAAAATAAATCATTTTCTAAAACAAAAAAGAAACCGCTATAAATGAGATATGAATTGCCAAGCAAATACAAGCGAAATCTATTTTCCATTTTCTTGATTAAAGCATCGGATGAAAAGGAAGAGCAAGAATCTAATTTTAAGGGGATGTCTGTGTCACTAAATAGCGACCAAACAATGGGTCAATGAAGAAGAAGTCTAGTCTACCAAGGGGATTGGAGATGGAATCCTCCAGAAAGTGATGGATGCATTCGATCTAATATTGCCAGTGTTCCGGTTCGCTGGAGAGCCGGTGTGAATACGATTCGCGCAGAAATAACTAATAACGAGTTTTTCGGCTGGGGTTGGTCTCTGTATAAAAACAGGATTGTCAGACATGTCATTTATTACAGAAGAAAAATATTGATCAGAGATATTATTTGGAATGTCGATATTGTCAGTTATACTTTTTCACAAAACCCGTATTTTGTACATATATCTATAAATCGATTAGGCCCCTTGTATGGCATGCTTTCATATATCTGTCTAATGACACAAACATACCCTTATTTTTGACACAAACATCACCTTAAAGCCCAAATTCGGATGGATTTTTGACACAAACATCTCCTTACAAAGTTCTGAATGGAAATACTCTCAGTGACACAAACATCTCCTTTTATGCCGCTAGTGACACAAACATGCCATGATCCAATTTAGGTTAATTCCAAAGGGTTTGATGTCACGATTTTTCGCATTTTCTCTATATTCACTTTTGTATAAATCGTGGCTGTTTTGGGGTCCGCGTGGCCCAATAGATCAGCAATTGCCAACAAATCAGCTCCCTCACCGTCGTTATATAGAACGGTTGCGCAAGTATGGCGCAGCTTATGAGGCGTTACTTTATAATTATTTGCTCGAACACCGGCATCTTTTGCAATTTCCTCGATGATTAATCCCACAGCTCTTCTTGTTAGCCGCTGCCCTCGTTTTTCCGAAATAAACAACGCTGGTTCATCAATTCTATTGCGTTTTTGTAGGATCATTTGCCGAACTGGCTTATAATTCTCCAGGGCCCGAATAATTTTCGGTGTCATCACGAGTTTTCTTTCTTTATTCCCCTTGCCAATGACTGTTAGCGATCCGTCATCTTCGTTAAAATGCTTGAGATCAATACTTACAAGCTCAGAGACCCGAAGTCCGAGCAATAAAAACAGCGTAGTGATTAATGAGTCTCTTTCTTTAAATTTGCGCTTCGCGGCGTATTGTTCAAATGTCATGGCATCCTGTAGAGAAAGGCTTTTAGGAAGCCGTTCACCGAGTTTAAGGTTCTCTATATACTGGGAAACATCATATCGAAGGTATTGTTGTTTAACAGCCCATTTAAAAAACTGTTTTATTGAGGAAATGATGCGTGCTCTCGTCGTGGCTGCAAAAACGGTGCCCAATTTTGGATGCCTTTTATTCGTATTCGTTGTGTGTTTGGGATGTTTTAATGTACCTAAAAATAATTGAAGGTCATTAGCCGTTATATCTTCGATGTATGTAATGTTTCTTGTTTCTTTAAGCCAGGAAGCAAGCCTTACCATCGTGCGGTTGTAATTTTCAACGGTTCCCTTCGAATAGTTCCTGTTGATTTCAAGGTAAACCGTAAACGAATCTATTAAATCATCGATGCAGCGCTTTGTCATAATCGCATCGCCCTCCCCTCTTCGTCCAAATTATAACATTAATTTAATACTTCACGAAACGGTTATTTTGTGAAGTATATTTGTTTTTCTCTTACTTTTGGAGTTGGCTTGTGCGGATTTATCGTATGGTGTCTAATGACATTAAACTGTTATCATTCGTGACGATATATATCATTGTTTTCTTTGACAAAAAGAAGTCTCATTAGATCGAATTTATGATAACACTATCTTGTCATTTTTCTTTGGAGATGCCGCAAATTGCAAAATGAAAACATGCTCCTTCAAACTTTTTCCAGAAGTTGAGGCGTTCCTTTGATTACCGTTAAAGGATTCAGGATGATATTGGCTGTGCCCGCCGCCATATGCCTAATGGTTTCCCTTCTTTCTTTCTCACATTGAATTTGCACGTACTGTTGAAAATCTTGGATATCGGCCATTAGAACAAAACATTCCCCTTTTAGCTGCGGGTATACATAGGTGATCATTCATGGATCGCAATTTGCCATCTAACCTCTCTTGCACGAGTACTCCCGAGTAATTCTTTTTATCCTGCCAAACTTCCCCTACGATCGATTGTAATGCCGAGTGTTCAGGGAATTCTTCTCCGGGGGCTACTGAGACCAGCTTAACTTGGAGTTCTCCGAACTCTAGCCTTGGAAACCGACTTCTGATCTACGAAAGAGCCGTTCCACCACGCGCTTCATTATCCGATTCGTACGGAAATAGACGGAGACCGGCAAAGTGCCGGTATAAACAAGTAATGATGTCTCTCTAAATAATTCGTTTTACAGCGTTCGCGATCTCATAACCCGGAAGAAAAAGCAAGTATATCCAATTGCTCTCGATTTTGACTCCGTTCGTCCAGGATCAATTGACATAACGTTCTCGCCAATATACGTCCAGCCGTTCTTGGCGCGACCAATCCCGGTAAACTTGGTGCCAACAAGGCCTTGATTCCACGTTTTTCGGCAAAACGAAAATCGGTTCCACCTGGTTTGGAAGCCAAATCAATAATAATAGCGTGATGCGGAATACGGGTCAACACACGAGAAGTAAGGATTTGCTCCGGAACCGTGTTAAAAATAATATCCACATTTACGCCTTCATCGTACAAATCTTTCGTATGAAACGGCTCAATCCCCATCTCCCATGCACGTGCAAACTGCTCCGGTTTCTGCACCCCCGCTTTGACGTGTGCACCCAGGCGCTGAAGCATACCGGCTAACGTAAGACCGATTCTCCCCAAACCCAGCACCATACAACGCGAACCATGTATGGTAATTTCCGTCTGTTGAATGGCCATCATTAAGGCGCCCTCCGCAGTGGGAATGGAATTGTATATGGCAACATCGTCCCTGCTAAATAATTCTATCAGATCGATCTCTAGTTCCGCGCAAAGGTTCCTCAAGTAAGACTTGGCTATGCCAGTACAGACTTTTGCGTGTTTCGGCAAGCAAGACATATATTCCTTGTTCAGCAATAACGTTTCAGATGAAAATGAAGACTCTACTCGGCCATGGTCGTCTGTACCGACAACCGGTAATATCAATACGTCAGCTTTGCGAAGCACCTCCCTCGTAAGCTTGGAATGCTGAACTTCATGAAGTTGTTCGTGCAAATCTTCATAACCGATTACCGCAACATTTGCATCCAGGTCAGTAAATGACCGAATGATTTCAAGATGCCGGGCATCGCCTCCAAGGAAGACAATATGCAGACCCGTTAACAAAAAATCCCCCTACTTTCCTTAAGTATGGACTCAACAATTACCTGACCTCGTTTACCATCTTTAAAAGCGCATCTGCTCCTTTCATTCCAGGGCAAATTCCGCGTAATTCTGCCTCTATGGTTACCATATCGAGCGGGGCATCCAACAGTTGCTCTATTGTTCGTACCCCGGTTGCGCGTCCTGCGACAATTCGGCGATCTTTTAATTTCTCATTTAACAAACGGATATCCAGCGCGCCGCACATGATATATCCGTGATCGGTTGTGATGGCAAGAAGTGTTGTTTGGGGCAGGGCGACCTCGATACTTATAACTTGATGACCTTCCACTTCAATCGGTTTCATCATGATCATCTATGATGCAGCTCCTTTTTTTACACTATATGCCGGGCGTGATATTTGCACCATAGACTGTTGCCCAAATTCGATATTACTTGTATTCGTTGGAAGCCTTCTCCCCTTTCGCCATATACATGTGTAATTGGACTTCGATTCAATTCCATGTAATTTTTGAAATTTATAACAAAGGAGATAACAAACGCGCTGCTTGATCAAGCATGCGCTTGGAAGAAGAACGATGCACATGATCTTCCAAACGATAAGGAGTCGCCTCGGCGAGATCCCGTTCGAATTGTTCCGTAAGCTCCCGGGCCACATCGGTATGATACATCACTGCACACACTTCGTAGTTTAAACGGTAACTACGGAGATCGTAGTTGGAAGAACCCACTTCGGCAATCTCGCCATCGATAATCATGACTTTCGCGTGCAGCACCCCTTTGTTGTACTGATACACATCGATCCCTGCTTCCACGAGTTCGCCATAATACGTACGGCTTGCAGCTCCTGCAACTTTAGGAATCACTTGGCGCGGCACCAGTAATCTCACTCGAACGCCACGCGCTGCGGCTGTTTTGATGGCCATAATGATATCCGCATCGGGTATAAAATAAGGGTTGGTCACGTCGATGGTTCGGGTCGCCTGCGTCAGGCAGATGAAATGCATTTCCCGAATGACCGGAGTAGGCAGCCCGGGATTGCCTTCGAATATCTGTATATAGACGTTATGCGAATCCTTGGATGGGGAAGCTTTTCCCATGTGGGTGCCTTCCATCGTTCCCAGCTCCGATCCCCATTCCCATCCGTATCCTCGTTCTGTTTTGCCGGATGGAAATGGATGAATGGCTTTATCGTCAGAAAGTTGAGCCGATTCAGGGATAAATTTTGCCTTTCTCGTTGAATGGAGCATGTCCGGTGACGCCATTTTCCAGTGAGCCTCAAAAACGGCTTTCACATCATCCGCTGTTTCGCCGGTTAACCGCATATGAGTGTCGCGCCAAAAACCGACATCCGGCTTCATTCCGGTATACTCGTCCCCAACGTTGATTCCTCCCATGAAGGCTTCCTTTCCGTCGACGATGACGATCTTGCAATGATCCCGGTATGTCAAGTTGGATAGTACCCAGGGGAATCGCAAGGGAAAGATGGTCCTGCATTCAATGCCTGCTTCTATCATCCGGCGAATCACATGTTTGAGAAACGACCGGCTTCCCCAGCCATCCCTTATAAAACGAATGTTCACACCGGATAAAGCCCGGTCAATCAGCACATCTGTGATACGTTTACCGATATGGTCATTCCGGTATATGTAATATTCCAGATCGATTGACTTTTGTGCGGCCTGAATTGATTGAAGGAGTTTTCCGTAGGTTTCCATCCCGTTCGTGAGGATTTGGACGTAACCGGTACGAAGGCCACTGACAGACAAAGGTTGCAAAGCCCGAGCGATAACAAATGCGGAGTGACCATATTCTGGGGGTAATGATATCGGGCTATTGTGCGAAGAAACGAGCTTGTCCCTCTGCATTTTCACAGGATTCGTGACGAACAGGTAACAAACGAATCCGATAATCGGTAATACAAGTCCGACTGATATCCAAGTCAACGCTTTGGCGGGGCGGCGCACCTCCCGAACCGCAATAATGATCAACAGTGCCGTATTTACTAGCCATAATCCTGCTATCCATGCCAAGAAAATCAGCCTCCCAATCCAGTCATCTACGAGGGAATAAAGGGACAGCCATGCCGAGAAAAGATCGGCATGGCCTTTTTTAGAACCCTTTATACTGCGGTTCTTCCTGTTCAATTTGTTGTAACCGTGGAGTGACCTGGTCAATGATGTTTTGTGTCTGTTGCGCTGCATTTGTGAACGTGGTTTTGGCCTGCTGGTTTTGTGTATTTAACGCAAACTGTTCAAAGCTGGCCTGTGCGCTTTTTAATGAAGCTACAGCTGTTTTCACTTGAGAAGCTACCGTCATGTTGAATCACCTCCTGAAATGGCATCCATATGTAATATGTCAACCCGTCAGAAAAATAATGAATGGTAAAATTTGATGATTGGCTATTGTCAGGGGTTAGAGTCTTTCTGAAAAGACTTACCGAAATCTATGCCCTTCTTGGCAATGCTTGAAGCCAGCAAGTACAGCCCAACATAGATAGGAAAAGAATAGGTATGTTTCCAGTGAACGGGTGGTATAAATCGGCCATTTGTGAGACCGGCTCGGCCACAAAAGCGGAAAATCCCCCAAATAGGAGAGCTTTGAACAACGGATGTATGCCAGACTTGTACTGGTGTAAGAACATAACCGTGACGGGAAGAAGTGAAAAATTCCATGGAAAATTGGCCGGCATGAACGGTATGCCTTCCCAGTGATAATGCAAAAGTCCCATGGCAATCCCAAGCTGGTCCAGCCACGATGACACGATAATCATCGTAAGCCCGGATAGGAGAAACTGTCCCGTAGCTCTCTTATCCCGAAATCCGATCCAAAATAGCCAGGGGCATATCGATAAACCTACTCCAAACCACCATTGCCGCGTAAACAGTACGTGAGTGCGCCAAATGTCAGTCATGTTGCGGTGTGCTTCAACAATCAATTGATAGGCTTGTTCGATTGCATGATGAATCTGATTTTCGTCCACCGATATGCCACCCCTTTCCGTTATCCGCTTACCGATCATTTTTCATCCGATATGTGCCTGTTTTATATACGCGAGTTTCCATACAGTATATTCGACGTTACAAATACGCCGACCGGCGGCAGCGAAGTTGAAGGCGGTTGCGGTGGGATATAGCCGCTATACCCCGCCAAGCTTATATCAGTTGTCGCTACCCAGGTTCCATATTCGCCCGCCTGTAAAGAAGAGGGTAGCATCCGCAGACGTCCGGTGAGAACCAAATGCCGAAGTTGAATCTTGACATCGTCATAGATGGTTAATTGGCCGGAGTAGGCGGCGTAGGGGGAATGAAACATGATCTGCTGCGTGCTTTCATTCCAACTTCCTTCAATCGGAATCGGCGTTCCGCGAAATTGGATGGTGCCTTGAATTTGCTGGTCCTGCAAAACACGCATCACTAGTTTGCCCCACACAACCGGTCTTCCGGCGACAGATGCATGAACTCCCCATATGGAAAAGGGAGGTAAACTCTTTGTACTTGTTTGAGCCGCAACGGACATGATTCATCACTCCTCAAAGTTAGATCACGTCATTATATGCGTCCTCGGAAAAAATGCCAGTCACTGGGCAAGAATTCTTTGCAGATAACCGAACATGATCAAGTAAAAGAAGATGGACTTTCTCTTATACTGGTTGTTTCTTAATGCAGATATACTGGTTGTTTCTTAATGCAGACAGGTTTCGAACAAAATTGTTTCAACCCATCCCAGTTGCCCCAGATGCAATTTTTACATCGATTTGGTTGTCTTGGGGCAGAGGTAGTCCAGTTTTTAATGCTTGTACTGAATGTTGGTAACATGCAGGCAACCGCCTTTCCAAATTTATGCAAAAAGCATTTAAGTTGTCCAGAAACGAATCATCCTATGCAGTTATCCGCATCGTGAAAGTCCGCTTGGATTTGATCCCATCTACCCTTGTCCCCTGCATACAAATATCAAAGGCCGGAGCAACCCATTTTGGGCAACTGCCGGCCATTTGGTCCTATTTCGCAGGCATTCTACCGATGGCTCGAATCGCAAACATTTTTCACACACCGATTCTCCCAGTTGTTGCAGAAGTCCTCATATACTTGCTCTACGCCACAGTCGGATAGCATGTGCCTGACCAAAAAGTCATACCAGAACTGGTCGAAAGACAAGGGCATCCGGGTTCCATATTGGGAACGAAGGGTTACATAGCGGTCCCAGATTTTGATTCGGAATGCTGCCAATTCATCACATCGCTCCATGTCGGTTCGCCTTTAAGCGGCGCTGGTGTCGCTGGATATTTCTGACGTTTTCGCTTTTTCTTCGGAGAGCTTTTGAAATTGTTTCGCCCTTTCCAGATGAAAGGTACGTAATTGTTCGTGATACTGAGCCATTTTCATGTGCCAATCGTACATTTGCCTGACATAAGCGGCCTGGTCATGCGTATACATGGGCATTGCCTGTTTGATAAACTGCATTTGAAAACATTCCTCCTTGGGTTAGGTAAAGTTGAACTTACAGCATTAGTCTATGGCAGACGCATAGAAGCGACAACGGCATCCGCCCGGTTTCCGGTCATTTTATCGGGTTGGTTGTCTATATGCAGGCGGAAACACAGCCTTTTGGGGACCTGACTCCTATGATGCATAAAGGATATGAAAATCGGAATAATATCAGTTGCATATTCTGAAAATGGCGAATGAAAAGGAGAAAGTATGGAAAAAAGCGAACTTAAATCACAATTTAAACAGCGAATCAAAACGACAAGTAACAAATCTCCAATAATCTTGGATGGAAAAGCAAGTGAAAATGTTCCAACCGAGCCGAGTTTAATGGAGCGAACCAAAGAAGTGATGGAGAATATAGGAACCGAAATAAATAGCGTCTGACAGTATATGGCTTTTATAGCTTGGTCAACGTAACCTTTGAGATTATCGATGGGGACATTCCGTACAGATTGGAACAAGTAAATGTTTCTCATAATCAAAACCGGCCGGTTAGGGATCGCCCTGACCGACCGTTACAGTGTATTTTAGCCAACGAAATTCGGATTGGGCCCCGTATTATCCTTTGGGTTTTACGAACAATGCAGCGAGAAACGAAAAAATAATCGCTGCGGATATTCCGGCACTGGTCACTTCGAAAATTCCGGTGATGATCCCAATCCAGCCATTGCTCTTTAGTTCTTGAAGCGCACCATGGACAAGCGCGTTACCAAAGCTTGTAATCGGGACCGATGCTCCTGCCCCGGCAAATTCAATCAGCGGATCATACCATCCAATTCCGTCGACAATCGCGCCCAATACAACAAGCAGGGTCATGGTGTGGGCCGGTGTAAGTTTCAAGACATCAAAACAAAATTGTCCGAAAACACAGATTGCACCTCCCACCAAAAAAGCCCAAAGAAAAATCATAATATCTCCCTCCTTGCCTCTATGGATACGGCATGAGCGATACAAGGAATGCTTTCCCCTTGTTGAAATGAAATCGGGGATAGCAGCGCCCCCGTAGCGACAACGAGGATTCGTTTCAGTTCACCTCTTCGCATCCGATTTAGCAAATGTCCATAGGTAACAACTGCCGAACAACCGCAGCCGCTTGCTCCGGCTTGAACCATTTGGGTTTCATAATCGTAAATCATCATCCCGCAATCGGAATATTCGGTTTGTTCGATGGGAAAGTTATGTTTCTTAAACAATTTACAGGCGATTTCATATCCGACTTTCGCAAGATCGCCGGTAACGATCAAATCGTAATAACCCGGTTCAATTCCCAAATCTCGAACATGCGCCTCAATGGTGTCTACCGCTGCAGGAGCCATCGCTGCGCCCATATTAAACGGATCTTTAATGCCCATATCGATAACCCGGCCAATGGTGGCAGATGTAACAACCGGTCCGTCACCTTCCATGGATACGATGGCAGCACCGGCCCCGGTTACCGTATATTGAGCGGTTGGCGGTTTTTGCGAACCGTACTCGGTCGGATATCGGAACTGTTTCTCCGCACTGGAATCATGGCTGCATGTCCCCGCCAACACAAATTTCGCCGAACCGGAATTTACAAGGTTAGCTGCTAATGCCAGACTTTCCATCGAGGTTGAACAAGCGCCAAACACACCGAGGTAAGGGATCGATAATGTTCGCGCGGCAAAACTGCTGCTAATGATTTGATTCATCAAATCCCCGCCTATGTAAAACTGTACTTGTTCCTTTGTCAACCCCGCATTTTCAATAGCCAGTTTTGCCGCTTCTTCAATCAATGCCTTTTCTGCTTTCTCCCAGCTCTTTTGTCCCATCATGGATTCTCCATGGACAATGTCAAAATCTTTGGCCAGCGGGCCTCTTCCTTCAAATGGACCCACTACCGTTGCTGTTGATCGGATGAACGGCTTGTTCTCAAATAGCCAACTCTGGTGTCCCTTTAACATATTAAGAGCCTCCCCCGCCTTTGATCAGCAAATGTACAATTCCTACCGCAAAGGCGGCGACTGTACCAAATACAATAACCGGTCCAGCCAGTTTAAACATTTTACCGCCAACACCGAGCACCATACCTTCACTCTGATGTTCAATCGCAGCGGATGCCATCGAATTCGCAAATCCCGTCACAGGCACTGCGGAACCTGCACCAGCCCATTGGGCAAACTTATCGTACACCCCCATGCTGGTCAGAATGACAGAAAGGAGTATCATAACCGCCACGGTAGGGTCTCCAGCTTTTTTCTCATCAAAGCCGCCCCAATGCACAAACATTTCCTGGATGGCTTGTCCAACCAAACAAATGGCCCCGCCAGCTATAAACGCACGAATGAAGTTTTTGAGTATGGGCCTCGGAGGTTCGACGCTTTGCGCCAATTCTTTATATTCCTGTTGTACCCGCGTTAAATTTTTCTTTATATTATTTGCCATGAACATCCTCCTCGAATTTCAGCTGACGTATAATTGGCGAATTGTTAACGAATCAGCAATGGTTTAACTTCATCAATAATCTTTTCTAACGCTTTTGAACATTGCTCGTACATCTGCTTTGTATTTTGTTCTTTGGTAGATAAGCCAAACATTTCGAGATCCGCTTCACACTTTTTCAATGTTGCAAGCAACGCGGCTTTTTTCTGGGGTTTCGGTACTTTGATCTGATCATCAAATAAATCAACGTATAGCTGGCCATAGGAATCCACCTGTCCAAGAAATACGTTATCAATCGAAACACCTAATTTCTCCAGTTCCGTATCCAGCCATTTCCTGTTTAGACCTATCGTGGCAAGCGGTTCGTCCATTATTTTTCCATCCATAATGACCGATTGAGGTTCTTGTTCTGGCCCGACATTTATCCCCAGGTGTTTAGGCGTAAACGGTTGATTTTCCTTGGTTAAAAGAACGCTAACGTCACCGCTTGACTCCATGATGGCGAATTCAACATCGGCAGCTTTGAACACATTTTTTTTCGAAGCTGTTTCATAAGTTCATCCGTGGTAATCCTTTCTTTTTTAGGTTATCCTCCATGATCTTGCCGTCCTTAATGAGTACTGTTGCTTTGCCGTCGAATAGGTCTCTTGCCGTTTTGCTTTTCAGCTGTAAAAGTTCAATCCCTAAAGAAACAACGGTCCAAATAGTCATCGAAACCAAGCCCAGATACCAATTGGACTCCAGATCCAACGAAACGTAAGCTGCAAGGTTGCCGATCGTGATGCCGGTGATATACTCAAACAATGAAAGCTGTGATACCTGTCGTTTACCCAATATCTTCGTTAGGACAAAAAGAACCCCCATAGCCAATAACGTTCGCAAAGCGATTTCTACCCAATCCGGCATAATATTACCATTCCTTTCCAATCACATTAATCGACAAAGGTTAATATGTCCCTATTCCATTATTTTCATGCATTTCCATCTGAAAATTTTTCTAACGTATGCTTTTGTTGCGAGACGGAAATAATAATTTCGGTATTGGGAGAATGCAAGCATCTATTCCTATTACCCGTGAAACATTATCCTATCCTAAGGTAAAGGAGGTGACATTCCGTGACAGTTGCTTCTCAAGTGAAAACGTGCGTAGCATCTTTAAAAAGTGCTCAGGCGAGTCTGGAACAATTTGCTTTGGAAACACAAAATCAAGAAGCAAAATCGCTCTTTACGAATGCGGCCCAACAAACCCAACAAATCGTGCAGCAAGTAGAAAGCCGCGTACAACAGTTGGAAAATGAAGAGCCTCAATATAAGGGGTTTTAAGAAAAACAGACAAACCATGAATATTGAGGACATGGCTTGTCTGTTTTCATCGGTGAACAGATTAGAAAAGAGATCAAACCCTACAAGTTGAGTAGGGTTTGATCTCTTTTCGCTAATATTCTTTTGTTTAGACAGCTAACCTTGGATAAACCTAAACACTGCCGCCCCCATCGCCACTGCTAAAGTTGACAGTATCCAAGTTCCCCCTCGGCCCAACGCACGCCCATGGCTACGGCCGCCAAATGATGAAGGTTGGAATTGAATGCCGATCTTTTTTCCCCATTCGCTTCCCTTGGGCGCTGTCCTATTGGAGTTGCCGAAATCATTGTAAGATTGTTGTATTCGATGGTCAGGAAGCTTTTACTGGAGGCATCAATATCGGGGATGAATATACCGGATTAAAGTCGAATGTCGGCTTTTGACGCGACACCCATATTCGAATAGTGGGTTAACCTGCAAACGAACTGCAAGCAGTCTTCGACGCCCACTGGAATATCGCGCCTTACTTTGTGCCAGATGCAGACATTATTATGGCGATTAAAGCAGCTTTGGTTCGCGGTGTCCGAGTGCGCTTAGTTCCCCGCCACGTGGTATCGATCATCGTTGGAGCTGCAAGTCGGACCTACTATGGAGAACTTTTGGAAGCCGGGGTTCATATCTACCTCTACAATAAAGGCGTGTTGCATGCGAAGTTAATGATCATTGACGGAGAAATTGCCGAGATAGGCTCCTCAAATTTTGATTTAAGAAGCTACCGTCTGAATTATGAAGTGTGCGAAGTTGTGTACAGTTCTGAAGTAGCACGAAAACTGGCGGAACAATTCGAGCATGATCTTGCGGACTCCATTCCCTTACGGATGGAAGTCCCGCCTCAACGCACGCATTTGCAGCGGATTCTCGATCAAACGGCGTGCTTGCTTTCACCAATCATTTGATGAAAGAGGAAATGAAAAGTTGTTTCTTCAATTCTCAATTGAGTTCTTGCTAGATTTTGTAGGATTGTCCATCATTACAAAGATGTTAGGGAAAAACCAATTTAGTCAAGTAACACCGTTTGACTTCATTTCAGCTATTTTTTAGGTGAAGTCGTTGGAAATACTCTATATGACATGCAACTGTCTACCCTATGCTGTATTCTTTATTCTTATGGAGGTCATTTATGTTAGCTATTAAGACGGCAGGCCAAAAGTCTTGGAAATAAGAAGTTGGATCGATGGAACCCTGTGCCTTAATTCCGATAGTAGCATAATTACCCAATAGTTGGATTTCGTGCCGAATCAACTTATAAAAATATGGAGACTTAGTCCCTGGGCATCCGTTGAGCTGCTAAAAAAATAAGAAGTATCAAACCCATATACCCAAATAGCGGATAAAGATAAGTAAGTAAGGAGGTGAAACCGGCTTGACTAATCAAAAAACTAGCAAGTAATATGCCAAGAACTAACCAACTTTTAGGAAGATTAAATAGACTTTGGATTTGACGAGAAATTCCGAAAACATTGCCTATCAATGTGGTGAATATTTCTCCATAGATTACGAGCAAAAACAATACATGAAAAAACCGCCCGAAATCTCGAATAATCTCGGCCATCGGAATATCGTATTGAAGAATCTCGGGCATCTTTGAGCTCATTGCAAAATGGCTGACAAGAAGCATAAAACCAAGACCAATGCCTCCCCAAAACCCTCCCCATTTTAATGCGCTTTCGTCATCCACCTCACTCCCCAGAGGAACCATAACGGCTAGAATAAAAGCAAAATTCAATCCTGCATACACAAACGGACTCACGAACCACTTCAAATTGTACAGTTGTTGGTTCTGCCAACCGACTATATCAAAAATATTGTCTATTCTGACAACCTTTACGACAAGGAGAATAGTGAAAAAAAGCATCATGGGAACAACTAACGAGTTTACGAACATAATTCCGCTGATTTCCTTCGTCATCACCAGATAACACAAAACGATGCTGATGATAATACCCAGTTGATAGGGTAGACGGAGTTGTTCTTCGAAAATGGTACCGGTTCCTGAAAGCATCACGGCCGTTACCCCAAATAGAATAATAAAAGTCAAGGCATTTGCGACTTTGCCGAAAATCTTGCCAAACAGATAAACATTAAACTCCTGATATGAAAATGCTTTGATATGGTGAGCTAGAATCATCATTTTAGTGCCGATCCACACAAAAAGAAAGGTGCTGCATAAAATGCCTAATACCCCATAGGCTCCGTATACCGTGAAAAACTGCATAATCGACTGTCCTGAAGCAAATCCGGCTCCCACCACGGTTCCCGTATATGTTGCGGCGATTTGTATTATCATATTTGTATTTTTCTTCATATTTCACCCATGTCCTGGTAGAGAATAGAATCATTAAATTCTATGCTTAAAAAAAATGCTTATTCCAAAAGGAACTCGTTGTCAGCCGTTATGACGAGAATCGATAGTGGTCCGGTAGATCATCAATTAACAAACTTGAGTCTTTAACAATGACATGGTAAATATGCAGCTCATGAATCTGGGCATGATTTTTGGAATCGGTAAACTTATGGTTTTGGCCTTTATTTATCTACCGAGGATGAATCTGTGCAATCAACGCCCCGCTTGGCGATGCTCGAAGCCAGCAGATATAGCCCCACATAGATAGGAAACGAATATGTATGTTTCCAGTGAACGGGGTGGTATAAATCGGCCATTTGTGAGACCGGCTCGGCCACAAAAGCGGAAAATCCCCCAAATAGGAGAGCTTTGAACAACGGATGTATGCCAGACTTGTACTGGTGTAAGAACATAACCGTGACGGGAAGAAGTGAAAAATTCCATGGAAAATTAGCGGGCATGAATGGTATGACTTCCCAGTGATAATGCCAAAGTCCCATGGCAATCCCAAGCTGGTCCAGCCACGACGACACGATAATCATCATAAACCCGGATAGGAGAAACTGTCCCGTAGCTCTCTTATCCCGAAATCCGATCCAAAATAGCCAGGGGCATATCGATAAACCTACTCCCAACCACCATTGCCGCGTAAATAGTACGTGAGTGCGCCAAATGTCAGTCATGTTGCGGTGTACTTAGACAATCAATTGATAGGCTTGTTCGATTACATGATGAATCTAATTTTCGTCCACCGATGCCACCCCTTTCCGTTATCCGGGTACCGATCATTTCATACAGTATATTCGACGTTACAAATACGCCAACCGGCGGCAAAGAAGTTGAAGGCGGTTGCGGTGGGACATAGCCGCTATAACCCGCCAAGCTTATATCAGTTGTCGCTACTCAGGTTCCATATTCGCCCGCCTGTAAAGAGGGGGGAGCATCTGCAGGCGTCCGGTGAGAATCAGATGCCGAAGTTGAATCTGGACATCGTCATACATGGTTAAATGGCCGGAGTAAGCGGCGTAGGAGTAATGAAACACGATCTGCTGAGCGCTTTCATTCCAGCTTCCTTCAATCGGAATCGGTGTTCCGCGGAATTGGATGGTGCCTTGAATTTGTTGGTCCGGCAAAGCACACATCACGAGTTTGCCCCACACAACCGGTCTTTCGGCGACAGATGCATGAACTCCCCATATGGAAAAGGGAGGTAAACTCTTTGTACTTGTTTGAGCCGCGATGGACATAATTCATCACTCCTCAAAGTTGGATCACGTCATTATATGCGTCCTCGGCCGGCATTCAAGCGATCGGCAACACGGCAGAAGATTTGCCGCCCGTTCCTAGCGAACACCCGACGATCGGACGTGACCCGGAGTACAAGCGGTACGGTACGCTTAGCTGACTGGCAGGCATCGATCTGGTTACAGGTAAAGTGGTCGGTTCAGTAGAAGATCGCCATCGCAGCAAGGAATTTGTGAACTTCCTCAAAAAGTTGGACAGCACCTACGAACCGGGATTACGAATCCAAATTATTTTGGATAACCACTCCTCCCATACTTCGAAGGAAACCAGGGCATATTTGGAGACCGTGCCTGGGCGGTTCGAGTTTATATTTACGCCTAAACATGGTTCATGGCTCAACATCATCGAAGTGTTCTTCGCTAAAATGACCAAACAGGCGCTGCGGCATATTCGTGTTCAATCAAAAGAAGAATTGAAGGAACGCATTGAACAATACCTGCAGGAAGTGAACGCCAATCCGGTTCCGTTTCGTTGGAAATATGGTTTGGATGGGTCGGTTTCGTAATCTAACGATACTTTAGGAACGTTCTACTAGTCTGGCCGTCATCGAGCAATTTCCGTAGCGTCGAGGACGTCGTTAACATGTCTGTCGAAGACCTAACGGCCTTCATCATCGAGTGTGGCAAGAATCGCTTTGAGAACCCGAAAGAAGTGGTTCAGGCTTTGCAGAAAGCGGCGCGTTCTTCCTACCGCTTGATTAAGGCCATGGCTGATGCCGTTAACTTTGCGATGGCTTCGAACATTCGAATCATCCGTTCTCTTCAAGAGCAGCCCAAATCGCTACAAAAGGCGATCGAAGAAAATTTGGTGACCATTCCACAGACCCTCACGTCTGTACCCGGAATCGGCCCCATTTTCGCAGCTGGCATCCTTTCAGAGATCGGAGACATTCAGCGTTTTCCAAACCATATGAAACTAGCCAAGTACGGCGGACTCGCATGGACGGAAAACCAGTCCGGTAATTTTTAAAGGCGTTGAATCTCGGCTTATTAAGTCCGGCAACCGTTAGTTGAAGTACTACTTCACCGAAGCCGCAAAGAGTGTCCAGGTGCACGACACAGTATTTGCGCAGTACTACAACCTCAAAAAAGCGGAGCCGGCGAAATACGCCGAAAAACGTGCCCTTGCGCTTACAGCTCGTAAATTAGTGCGGTTGGTCGATTATCTGATGCGAACCAACCGACTCTACGAACCTCAAGAGGTGATCCGACAAAATGCTTGACATAACTTCATTTTACTTATCCACCAGTTCCTAGTTTTGATGGAAATATCTTTAATTTTCTAGGTAGGGTGGGTCTAGCTTGGTGTTGCCTATTTTCGGGTCACCCCTAAAAATTAAGCAGCTGGCAAAAGTTATGTTATCTTAGGGGCTTGACATCGTACCGCTGCTCTATTTTATCAGAAAACCACAAAGAATCCTTATTTTTTGACAGACAGACTTAAGACACATTTAAATTGACTTAAATTTTTTATTTTTCTCCATATAAGCTCGGTCCGCTTCATTTATTTTTTCCATTGCAAGGCGTAAAGGATGATGTGAAATTTCTGTCGGCTTTTTTCTGCGTTTTCTTATTGTTGGATAAGGACAAATGATGTTACTGGCTTGTAGTAACCAGTTCAATTCTTCTTCATCCGGTCTAGAAATAAATGATACAGAAAGATCAGGTGCTTCCGGAAAAGAAAAAGCAAAAACCGGAGTTTCGTTTTCCATAATTTCTGGATGAGCATTTTGCAAAAATCTGAGCCCTTATGGCACAAGGATTTCTGAACATAAAAAAGGGACTTCACCCCAACTTGGAGAAGTTTTTCGGTGACCAAACCCAAAACTTCAAGAATGGAGGAAGTCACCTTGTATATTCTCCAAGAAAGTCTGTTTTCCTTCGAGGAACTGCAAAAACTTGAATCCAAAGAACGATTGCCTATCTTTTTCAGCGCTCTTGACCTACGTCCTTACGCCAAAGAACTGAGAAGCCGTTCACCCCGTGGCGCTGACGGTCACTGCAGACAAGGAATTCTTCGGGCTTTGCTTGCAGCTCCGCTTGAGAATATCAGTACGTTCACTGGCCTACATCGTCGGCTGGATATGGATCTTCGTTTTCGCTATCAATGCGGACTTCGGCTTGATCGGAAAGCTCCTTCCGTGGCAACGTTGAGCCGCGTCTTTGCCGAGCTTACGAGCAAAGACCTGGCCAAGCGACTTTTTGAGGATCTGGTCACACGCTGCAAGCAAGAAGGCATCGTCGATGGAAGTCATGTGGCCATCGATAGTGCCGCGATCCATGCCTACGAGAAGAAACAGCCGAAACGTAAAAGCGAGCTCACAGGCAATGCAAACTGGGGTGCCAAGTTCGACTCCTTCGGCAATAAGGTGAAGTGGTTTGGCTACAAGCTTCATCTCGCCGTCGATACCAAAAGCGAACTGCCGATGGCGCTCGCCGTGACACCGGCTCATGTCCATGACGGCGATATGGCGCCAGATCTGATGGAACAAGTCGCGGCAAAAACCAAAGTCAGCTTCTTTGTCCTCGATGCTGGGTACGACCAACTAAAAAACTATGAGGCAGCCCGGAATTTGAAAGCACAGGCGATCATCCCGATGAATCTTCGCAATGAGAAAGAGCCGCCTGCCGGCATGACATCAAACGGAACGCCTTGCTGCTCCATGGGTTTTCCGATGACCTATTGGGGAGCGGATGGCGATGTTCTGAAATTCCGCTGTCCCCATGCTACAGGCAAGGTAGACTGCCCGCTCGGAATGGCCGCTTGTTCGTCTTCCAATTATGGGATGGTCGTTAAGGTGGATACAACCAGTGATCTGCGCCGCTACTCCACACCGCATCGGGAGAGCAAGCGTTGGAAAGAACTGTACAACGAAAGAACTAGCGTGGAACGATGCAATTCCCGCTTGAAAACCTATCTAACTGCCGATGCGATGCACGTTTGGGGAATTCGGAAAGTCACAACGCACCAGTACCTTAACGCCATTGTATTGCTGGCTTCTGCACTAGCCATGGTTAAGCATTCAAGCAAAGCCGCAGCTTAAATTTTTCGGCATAGACGAAAATTCTGCAGGTCTGCCCATTTTTCGAAAATGCTGTTGCCTCACGATACTTAAACCCATAACTGTCTACGAAAATCTGTTGTCGATTCTCAAAAAGAGGAATTATGCAAAATGCTCAAACAAAAAAAGTCGACCAATTTGGCCAGCTTTTTTTGGGTAAGATATTTTCATGTCCTTCACATATTTACCGGAACTCGAACTGACTTTCTTCTGCTCTCCCTAATTTATACCACACCCCCTCTATTATTTCTTACTGCACTTGGCATTAACAAGATAATGACAACGACTTCTTTCCTTAGTTTTATATATAATTCTACAAAAAAAGGAATATTGAATGGAATGCCTGAGACAAATCCAACCAATCTATGTTCGATCTGAATATTGATCCTTTTAATGTGCTCAACAGTATCCTCACCCATTATCTATAATTGGTAGATTTTGTCTATAAAATAAATTGTCTGATAATAAAGGATGAATGTCTAATTGCTTGTCAAAAAAGGGTGGATTGCCGAAAGAAATTGGGTTTAGTGATTGTATCATCGTAATGACTGTGGAAAATGTGTGTCGTTGCCGGTGAAACCGGAGGTATTAGCCATGACCAATCCCCAGTAAGATTTCGTCCTTCGTCAGATTCGATCTGCTCAAAAAGTTGAAATTGTTTCGCTGCAGTGTGGTGATCGACAATGGTGACACCTTGTTCATTGAAAGAGTGCAACACAGCGATGTTTAACTCGATCAGTGCCCTGTCCTTCCACAAGGATGTGTCCGTTTTGGTATTAAGCCCCATTAAATGAGCCACCTTGGGTAACATGTTGTACCGCTGAGTATCGGCGAAATTACGTGCACCGATCTCTGTTTCCATATACCAACCATTGAACGGTGCTGCTGAATAGGTAATGCCGCCTATTTCTAATGCCATGTCTGAAATCATTGGAACAGCGTACCACTTGAGTCCTAATTCAATGAATTGAGGTAAATCCGGATGACGAATATCGACTTCCATTACTAAGTCGTCAGGAATAGGGAACCATACAGGCTTTTCCCCATTTACTTGAATAACTAATGGTAACACATCAAATGCCGTTCGTTTACCTCGCCATCCTAACTCCTCACAAATACGTGTAAAACGCACTGAATGTGGATCGCCCACGATACCTTGATCTGTTTCATAACCGGCGTAGCGAATGAGTTGGTGATTCCAGATCCGAATCTTAGGGTCGAACACTGTGATGGTTGGCCTGATTTTTCCTACGTTCGTTGCATATTCAATATGGCGATAAAGAGCAGTCACAACTTCCTCAGCGGTTTGTCGACTTCTTTCGTCAAACACTTTGAGTGACTGCCAAAATAATCGTCCTATACATCGATTGCTATTTCTCCAAGCCATTCTAGCCCCGTGTTCCAATTCCTCAAATGAATGCTCATAGGTTCCATCCTGTTTGATCATGTTCCATATTTCCGATATTCTTTCGTGAGTTTCGTCTATCCCCTTTCCGAGTTCCTCATAGCAAGTGATAATGAATTTTCTTGATTCTTCGTATAGTTCCATGCTGAAATGTTCCTTTCAAGTCCGCCGGTAGATATACTTTTCCACTGTATAGTATACTCCAAATTATACCCATTTACTATTGAGCTCTTCTGCCCGTTAGCCTAATACACTTTGCCAGTCTAATATTTATTCTCTTAGTCTAATGTTGGAATCCGATCGACATCGCTCTACAATGTTGTGGTACATTCACATTCAATGTTTACATAATAATTATTATGTAAACTTTATGGCATTATGATCTGCCAACACATGGAGGCCTGGTACGTGAGTCAAAAGGACAAGCGGGACCAGCTTAAGCAGATCATTCCTCTCAACCTGCACCTGCCAATTTTAAAAAGACACGTTCTCAAAATTGGGTTAGGCTGCCTTTTTGACGGCATGACTCTTAGATGCTTGAATGAATTTGTTCCGCTGTATTGGGGAGATATTCCTGCTTGTCCCCTTCTGATTCCTCCACGTGCTTGGGAAACGTAAGTATGATCAGGAAAACTAAAATCAATGGGATACTGAACAAAATGAAGTAGGTTTTGAATTCAAAAGTTCAAAGCCAATAAATAACCGCCTATTGTCGGTCCGAGAATAGAACCGATGCGGCCGACGCCAAGCCCCCAACCGACGAAGGTCGAACGCATTCGGGTAGGGAAAACCTCTGTCTTGAGCGAATGGATAATGTTTTGACCGCCTACGATCAGCATGGCGGCAAGTCCGTTGAACACATATAAAGCGGCAACCGTTTCGATATAACCAAAATCCACAGGCTGACCGCCCCCATTTTCATTTTTGAATTTTTGAATCGAGCAGGCCTATGCGCACTTAGGTTTTTTCACTCGAAAAAGCACTTCCGGAGCAATCATCAGCAGCACCATCGAGCCGTATAATCCAATCGTGTAGCTGGTCACGTAAGCGAAGCCGATGATCTGGTGAAACACAAAGGTGAGCAGATGGATCAGCATATTCGTATAGCAAAAGGCATAGCTTCGAATCATCCACCGACGATGCTGAAGAATCCGTTTTTTAAAGATGTGGACAAGAGCAGTTGCCGTTATGACCAGCCAGAGAATATTGAGAACATTAAAGCCTATACTGCTTATTTTTCCTCCCGTGGCATAGGGCGCCATGTATCCGGATGTCAGCACGGCAATAAGCACGGACGAAACATAGACGCAGCCGTTCACGCGATGAAAACCACGGTACTTCTCATAGCTGCGCCTTGAACAATTGATGAGACCCGAGCCCATCGCAATACAGGCGAAACCTGCATGAATATACATGACCATTAGCCAGATCCGAGGTTTAAGCTCATACTCCAGACCTGCTTTATGACTTAAAAACGTCTCGGCACCCGGATCGACAACGAAATTGTTGACCAAGACATAAAGGATGTAAATCATACTAACGCACGCGATCAGCTTGTAGAAGGTTTGGCGTCTGTTCATGCTTTTACCCCTTATATTCGCTTCCCTGTTAATTTGGAGGCCGGCAATACATCGGTTTTGGCTATACCGGTCATAATGTCATTCACCGATGTGCCTTGAAGGCGTGCAAGATCCATCGCGGCGTTTGGGTCACGGACCGCCGATCCCTTACGCGGGGGGATACCGATGTTACGCCAGACCGTTCCTCTCCGTTCAAATTCGAACAATTGCTCTACTGCATGTGCAATCCGAGGCCCCAGCTCCCGCTCTACGAGATGGAGCGCGATATCCAGCCCCGAGGTTACATCGCCTCCGGTAACAAGGTTGCCGTCATCGACTACGCGAGCCGGAACAGGTATCGCACCGGTCGCCCCAAGCACATCCATTCCCAAGTAATTCGTTACCGCCGGCCTTCCTTCCAGCAGTCCTCCCATGGCCAGCACCAAGGAACCCCCGCATACGGTAGCCACTACGATATCCGGATGCCCGAGTGCTTGCTTAAGTATTCCGGTCAGTTCCGTGTTCACGGCACGGGCAAGAATGGCAGGAATGGAATTTGGGCTGTCTCCTTCTATCTCACCGGACGCGCCAGGCACGAGAATGATGCCCTTTCGGTATGGGCTCAGCCTGCCGGCCGCTTCAATTTTTAACCCGTTTACGCCACTCGGGACGAGCCTTGGCCCTTCTGCAGTGACGAATTCCACACACAACGCATGATCGGCAACCATTCCGGCCGCGCAAAATACTTCGTAAGGTGCAATAGCATCCAGAAGATCGAAGCCATCGAACAGCACGATTTGTACAGTCAACATCCATATAACCTCCTTTTATTCACTCCACTGATAGGTAGAATACCAAAAGAATCTCTCAAACGTAGCACCAAAAAGGTAACAAAACCATAAACAAACCGTCACAATATGCGCGGAACTCGTTTTTTTGGCGGAAGAGATGATACACTTATATATATTCGGAAAGGATCAATCCTCGGAATGAAGGCGGGATCGATATGAATGAAAGACCTACGATCTTGGTCGTGGACGATGACCGGAGCATCGTTGAACTATTGAGAGACTTTTTGGAGAATGATCATTTTCAGGTCGTAATGGCTAATGACGCGGCGCAAGCATGGACAGCGTTTCAACAGAACACGGTTCATTGCATCATCCTGGACGTTATGATGCCGGGACAAAACGGATTTGATTTCTGCCGGCGCGTTCGGACGGAAAGCCCTGTTCCGATCCTGTTCTTGAGTGCCCGCAGCGATGATGTAGACAAGATTCGCGGGCTGACACTTGGCGGCGATGACTATATCGTCAAAACCGCTTCACCCGGCGAGATCGTTGCCCGCGTAAAGGCTGTTCTGCGACGCGCCGGCAACCAGCAAGCAAGTGCGGCCAAGGTGTTGGATTATGGCCGTCTTAAGCTCGATTTGTCTACTAGAGAAGTGTTCGTCGATAGAAGGAGAGTCTCGCTCACGCCGAAGGAATATGAGCTGCTGCGATTGTTTGCGGAGCATCCGAGACAGGTGTTTACCTATGATCAATTGCTCGCGAAATTCTGGGATGGCATCGGCGATAAGCATACGATTCGCGTCCATCTGAGTCGTCTTCGCGAGAAGATCGAGCTGGATCCGGATCAGCCGCAATATTTAACCAACGTATGGGGCGTTGGTTATCGCTTCGAGGGGCGTATAACATGAGGAAGCTTCGTATTCGTACCTATGCCTTGTTCAGCTTGGTGCTCCTTCTGCTGCTGCCATGGGTTTTCTTTGTGGCAGCTCACTTCATCACGACCCAATCGCTGCATATTGGAGCGGGCCGGCCGGATTCCTATGCGGTTCCCATTGTGGCTGCGTTTGCAGGGCTGCTGCTCGCTTTCTTTATTGTAGGCATTCGCATGCGAAGGCTCCTTCTTATGCCCCTTGAGAAAATGAGCCAGGCAGCTCGGCAAATTGCCGAAGGCGATTGGGACGTTCAGCTGCCCCCATCGACCATCAAAGAGATTGCCGAGGTTCGAGAGGGATTCGAAGTCATGGTGAACGGTCTGCTAAGCTCGCACCGGAAGCAAGCGGAGCTGGAGGAGGAACGGAGATTCGTTATCGCTGCTGTCGCACATGACTTGCGGACACCGTTATTTGCCTTGCGCGGTTATTTGGACGGGGTTGAGCAAGGCATTGCGCAAACACCGGAACAAATCGCAAAGTATGTGGATGTTTGCAAGGAGAAATCGGCGCAATTGGACCGGTTGGTCGAGGATCTTTTCACCTTTACGAAGTTGGAGTACCTGGAAACGGAGTTAAGCAAGAACACAGCAGGTTTTAACGAAATTGTTCAGAAATCGATTGACAGCCTGGAGCCGCAAGCGCAGAAGAAGCACATCTCGATCGTCGCCCATTATGCGCCGGATGATTGTTTGATTCGAGCAGATTCGCACTTAATGGAGCGCGCGTTGAGCAATTTATTGGATAATGCCGTGCGGCACACGCCTGCTCATGGCCGCATTCTCGTTCAGTGCCGCCAGCAGGGAGATCGGGCAGCGTTCACGATCCAAGATTCAGGGCCGGGCTTTGCGCAGGATGAGCTCAAACGTATCTTTGAGCCTCTTTATCGGGGAGAGCAATCGAGAAATCGTGCGACGGGAGGAGCCGGATTGGGGCTGACCATATCCCAGCGAATCATCCGCCGGCATGGAGGCGAGCTTGCTGCAAGCAACCACCCGGAGGGAGGAGCCATCCTCTCAGGCTGGATTCCTGTCGCTAACCGATAGGAAGACCGGCTCCAAATAACCAAGGAAGCAAGCGAAGGCTGCCAGCAAATATTCGGTATCCTTCGCTTATCGTTCATCGTCCCAGCAATTTTACTATTTAGAAGGGATCAGCACGGATCCCTCCATGAGTCTTCGAGCACTGCGGCTCATGACCACTTTTTTCACGATCCAGCCTGTTTCCTCTTGTGCGGCATCAGCACCTGCCGTTAAGGTACCGGAGGGGTGACCAAAACAAAGTGCTGACTTGGTGTCACCTAAAATCTTACTGACAATCGTTCCCGGAATTGCAGCTGCAGCGGCGATCGCAACAGCACCCGTACCGGTCATGGCATGATGAAGTTTACCCATGGAAAGAATGCGTGCCAAAATATCAATCCCCTCCGCTCGCACTTCTTTTCCGTCGGACGCCGTGTAGCTCGCCGGTTCTCCGAAAAATGCGATTTTCGGCGTGTGCTGACGCTTCGTCATGACATATTCGACGTTATCGGCCAGACCCATGGCCACAGCTCCATGAGCCCGAATCGCTTCAAAGCGGGCAAGAAGCTCCGCATTACCGTTGATATCCTGCTGCAGCTCCGTTCCCGTTAATCCCAAGGATGATGCCGAGACAAAGATAGCAGGGTTTCCGGCATTCATTAAGGTGACCTCCACCTCTCCCACACCTGGTACCGGAAGTACATCTATTGGATTTCCTGTAGGGAACATGGCTCCTCCCTCCTCATCCCCATCGCCCGCACCCGGATCTAGAAATTCCAATTTAATTTCCGCTGCGGGGAAAGTGACACCATCCAGCTCGAAATCACCCAACTCTTGCACCTCTCCATCCTTCATCGGGACATGAGCAATAATCTTCTTGCCGATATTTGCTTGCCAGATATTTATTGCAGCCACTCCATCCCGCGGAGTGTCTACCAGGCCTCTATGTATGGCAAAAGGCCCTACAGCCGCAGTAAGATTTCCACAGTTCCCGCTCCAGTCCACCAACGGTTGTCCGATGGCAACCTGTCCGAATAAATAATCTACATCACATCCCGGCCGATTACTTTTACTGATAATGACGACCTTGCTCGTACTCGATGTAGCCCCGCCCATACCATCAATCTGCTGACCATACGGATCCGGACTACCTATAATACGTAATAATACTCCATCACGCTCAGTTGGATCGGCCGGTAAATCATCCGGTACGAAAAACACCCCCTTGCTTGTTCCGCCACGCATATATATTGCCGGGATTTTGATTTGTTTTCCCCATTTACTCATGACCGTTGTACCTCCATTTCCTTTATCTTTGCCTCTCTTCTTTTTGACTCAACGCCAGTTTATTTCGCAGCACCATCTGCAACACTCCACCGTGGCGATAGTAATCAATCTCGACTTCACTATCGAATCTTACCGCCGCTTCAAACGTTTTTTGCGTTCCATCCTCGTCCGCTGCCGTTACTTTAACAAGCTGCCGCGGCTTGATGTCTTCGAAAATGAGGATTTGATATTCTTCTTTAGCAGTTTCCCCTTCTTTAAACTGAAGAGGAAGTACGCCCATTAGAGCGAGATTGCTGCGATGGAAGCGCTTCATTATAGTATAACATCCAGGTTTGTCTTATGATGCGGTTTCCCTCTTTGTCTGTGATGTCTACTTTATTGATCTCCGCATCCTTAGCTACAATGAGCTCGGCACGATGGCATATCCTAACCCGTTGATAATCATTTCTCTGCACGTGTCGACTTTATCCACTTTTATTCCGATAAAAGGCGGTTCAGAATAGTTATCCATCCACCAATTATCCAGCGCTGCTTTAAAGACTTGAAACTCTACCATCGGATATTTCAATTTAACTGCTTCAAAATGCCCGGAAGTTTATATTTTGAAAAGTAATTGGAGACGCGGATCCTTAAGGTTCCGGACACTTGGCGATCCATGCTTTTTACTTTCTCCCGGCGGAAATATGAGCCAATCTTGTTCCTCCAATGTCTTAGCCCCCTCTTCCAATCTATAAATAACATACTATAGCTGAACGAATCAGATATGCAAGTTGGTTATGTCTAACCATGCAAAATTAGTATTTTTAATTCATTATACTTCTATGATTAAATGTTAATAGGCAGCTACTCATGTTAAGAACGGAGGAACATAGATGAAGGATATTGTGAGCTTGTTTCAAGAAATTCCGACCACTTGTATATCCGATGCTTTGCAAGGAATGAATAACCTGGATCCCGGCATTAAACCTTTAAAGGAGCAGTATAGAGTTGCGGGCAGAGCTTTTACAGTTAAAATGCCTGTCGGAGACAATCACGCTGTACTTCGGGCAATATCCGAAGCTAAACCCGATGATATTCTTGTCATCGATGCTAAAGGAGATACGTACCGTGCAGTGGCCGGCGACTTTGTCGTGGGCATGGCACAAACCTTAGGAATAAAAGGTATCGTTGTTGACGGAGTCATCCGCGATATTCATGGGATCAGGGAGCTGAATTATCCGGTCTTTTGCAAAGGGACCACGGTTGCTGCGAGCGGCAAAGCGGGAGGAGGGGAAATTAACGTACCTATCTCTTGCGGCGGGGTTTCGATCCAACCCGGTGATATCATTGTCGGGGATGTGGACGGGGTTGTCGTTGTCCCTAAGGACATAGAAACAACGATTCTCCATAAAGCTTTGGATAAGTTGAAAAAGGATCAAGAGCGAGAAGAGCTTGTTTCCGGGGATCAGGAAGCAATAAGAAAGCATCTTGATTCAATACTCTCCAAGTAAGACTTATGGGCAAAGAGAAAAGCTGATCTCCTATGCGGAAATCAGCTTTTATTTTTGTCTCTATCCTCTACCGTAAATGTTGGGCTTCATTCCCTCATTCGCCCGATTCCCTGCACGATCCGCTCAGGTTATGTAACGGCGGAAACAATATAGCTTTGCCGCCTATCCGCCTCCAATGATTATCGTATCAAGTTCCCCTTCCACCTCCATATCCTCCATTCGAATTCGGCTCATTCCCCTTCTTTGACGAACCGCTCAATCCGGCTTTTAATGGAATCGCGAACAGTACGGAATTGGCTCATTATTTCATCTTCCGTTCCAACAGCTTTTGCCGGATCATCAAACCCCCAGTGCCATTTTGTAACGTTCTTGTTGGAGATTACGGGGCAATGCTCATCGGCGTGGCCGCACAAGGTAATGACATAGTCGGCCCGATTCAAAATATCGGGATCGATCACGTCCGAGGTATTGTGACTAATATCCACACCGGCTTCCTTCATTACTTGTACTGCCCGAGGATTTACCCCATGCGCTTCAAGCCCTGCGCTTTTTACTTCGTAATTATCACCACCTAATGCTTTTAAAAAGCCATCCGCCATCTGGCTTCTGCAGGAATTGCCGGTACACAAAAAGTAAACTAACGGTTTTTTCTCCATGATGAACAATCTCCCTTTTAAATTGAACTATTCATGCATTCATCTGCAGATGCTGCAGAACATACAGCCATATATAAAGACCGGTAAGCGTAATGAACAATGTAGGTACGGTTAGCAGAATGCCGATTTTAAAATAATAACCCCAACTAATTTTTACGTTTTTCGTAGAAAGCACATGCAGCCAAAGCAGCGTAGCCAATGAGCCGATCGGTGTGATTTTCGGACCTAAATCCGAACCGATCACATTCGCATAGATGAGCGCCTCACGAATAAATCCGCCGGTTTGAGTGCCCTGGATCGCCAGCGCGTTAATCATGACTGTTGGCATGTTGTTCATAATGGAGGACAGGATTGCGGCAATAAAGCCCGTACCTACGGTAGCCGCAAAAAGTCCTTGGTCTGAGACCGTTTGAATGACACTGCCGAGCGCATCGGTAAGTCCGGCATTTCGAAGGCCATATACGACTACATACATACCGACGGAGAAGACCACAACTGCCCAAGGAGCATTCTTCACCAGTTTCCATGTATGGATTGCAGGGCTTTTTCTCGCAGCAAACAAAAACGCAATCGCAGCGATGCCTGCAATCAAGGATACAGGGAGCGAGAAAAATTCGCTGACGAAATAAGCGACGAGCAGTGCGGCTAAAATGACCCAAAATAGTTTAAATAGCCGCGGATCTTTAATGGCTTCCTCCGGTCTTCTCAATGAGGTCAGATTATAGTTTACCGGGATGCTTTTATGGAAATACAGATAGAGCACAACGAGGCTTGCGATGATAGAAAAGAAATTCGGAACGATCATACGGCTGGCGTATTCGGCAAAACCGATGTTGAAATAATCCGCGGATACGATATTGACTAAGTTACTGATGACAAGCGGCAAAGATGCTGTATCGGCAATAAAACCGCTGGCCATAATAAACGGCAAAATCATCCTTTCATCAAATTTCAATGCCCGAACCATTGCAAGCACAATCGGCGTGATAATCAGGGCTGCACCGTCATTGGCAAACAAGGCAGCGACCGCCGATCCCAACAGAATGATAAAAACAAACATAAGGAGTCCGTTTCCGCGTGCTAGCCGTGCCATATGTAAGGCTGCCCACTCGAAAAAACCAATTTCATCAAGAATCAGCGAGATTAAAATGATAGCCACAAAGGCCAATGTTGCATTCCATACGATACCGGTTACGGTGCCCACGTCCGTAAAGCTGACCACCCCGAACAATAAAGCGAGAATAGCTCCGGCACTCGCCGACCAGCCGATATTCAGTCCCCGCGGCTGCCAGATGACCAACGTCAAGGTAAATAAAAAATGAGAAATGCGATGATCGCCATGTTGTCCCCCACTTATTCGCAACAGTCGTTTTTCTTCTGATCGATCTTTAGTTTTAATGACGGGATATATTCTAAAATTGTCTGAATATATGGTTTATCATCAATATTTAATGAATAATAAACCCATTGGCCTTTACGTGTTTCGTTGACAAGCCCGGCTGATTTTAGTTTGCGCAAATGCTGGCTTGCATTCGGTTGAGACGTTTCCAACAAATCAACGATGTCGCATACACAAAGCGGCCGCTCTTTCAATAAAGCCATGATCGTTAACCGTGTTTTGTCTCCGAGCATTTTAAAGCTTTCCGACATTTCATTTATTTGTTCCATAGAGAACCTCCAATAAGAATGATAAAATAAATATATAATAATTCAATTATATAATCAATTGATTATATTTTAAAAAGATTGTAAAGAAGTTTATCATTTACCCCCTACCGAATCAGCAATGAGTTTAAATCCCCCTTACCATAACTGAACTTCAGCGGACTACATTCTTGGCCTAAATCAGGAATCGGAACAGATTCTTGACGTTGAATTGTAATGCAAACACCTCTCCCAATTTGTTTGAAACCATCTCGCCCTTTTCGTTACTGTGCTGCCGCAATGTCCAGCCCTTCTATAAACGAAATGATGTATTCGGCCGTCAACGCGGGAGCTTCCTTGTAAATCATGTGTCCCACTCCCTGAATCCGCTCTGTCCGCATCCCGGGCCTGAGCTGCTTCAATACCTTCAGTTCGCTCTCGCGAATGGTATCACCAAGCTCTACAAGCCCTTATTTTTTCTGTCCAACTTAGTGTAGCCGATCCACAATAGCATTCAAATACTGATGAGTTGTGAATTTCTGAATGCCCCGGACGTGTGCGGCGTCTGCCGTCAAATAGGTTTTCAATCGGGAGTTGCAGCGTTCTACGCTGGTGCGTTCGTCGTAAAGTTCCTTCCAACGCTTTGTATCCCGATGAGGAACACTGTATCGCCGGAGATCATCCTTGGCATTGACTTTGACGACCATTCCATAATTTGATGACGAGCAGGCAGCCATGCCAAGCGGACAGTCGACTTTACCCGTGGCATGCGGGCAGCGAAATTTAAGCATATCGCGTCGTTTCCCCAGTATGTCATCGCATAGCCCATGGAACAGCACGGTGTTCCGTTCGAGGTCATGCCAGCAGACGGTTCCTTCTCCCCCCTAAGATTAAGGGGAATGATGGCTTGTGCATTGACGTTGCGGGCGGCCTCATAAACTTTCATTTGGTCGTAGCCCGCATCGAGTACGAAAAAGCGCGTGCTCGTCCTGGACGCTGCTTTCTCGATTAGGCTCGGCGCCATTTCTCCATCATTGACGTGCGCCGGCGTTACTTCCAAGGCGATCGGCAATTCACTTTTCGTATCGACCGCCAGATGAATTTTGTAACCAAACCATGTGATTTTATTACCGAAGGAATCTAATTTTGCGCCCCAGTTTGCAATTGCCCGTTTGCGCGCTTTTGCGTTTGGGTTGCTTTTTCTCGTAAGCACGGAGAGCGGCGCTGTCAATGGCGACGTTACTGCCATCCAGGATGCCTTCCTGTTGACAGCGTGTGACCAAATCCTCAAAAAGCTGTTTTGCCAAGCCCTTTTTCGTCAGTTCCGCGAAAACTCGGCTTAATGTGGATATAGAGGGAGCTTCCCGATCCAGCGGAAGACCACACTGATAACAAAACCGGAGATCCGTATCCAAACGATGATGCAATCCCGTAAAGGTATCGATTCCTTCAAGTGGCGCAGCCAAGAGTGCTCGTAGAATACCTTGTCTGCAGTATCCGTCAGCGCCTCGGGGTGAACGGCTCCTCAATTCCTTGGCATACGGCCTCAGATCGAGAGAGCTGAATAAGATGGGCAATCGCTCCTTGGGTTGTATTTTTAATAGTTCTTCGAAGGAAAACAGGCATACTTGGAGAATATACAAAGTGACTTCCTCCCTTGGTTGTTTTCGGGTTTGGTCACTTGAAAACTTCTCCAAGTTGGGGTGAAGTCCCTTTTTTATGTCTGAAAATCCTTACGGTTCAAGGCCTCAAATTACTGCAAAAGGCTCACATAAGAAAATTCAAAGAACTAATTCTTGGTTAATTTCAAAATCTTTCTTGCTTCATCGGGGGTTGCGATTTCCTTGCCTAATTCGGCAACAATACGCTTCGTTCTGTTCACAAACTCCGCATTGGATTTCGCTAAGACTCCGAGCTCGATTCCGCGGTAATCGACGGCTCGGGCGACATGCGTTTTCTTGGCAATGTCGGCTCCGACCACAAGGGTCGATTCGGTAATTTGTAGAATGCGTTGATTCTGCTTTTTGGATTGCTTATACTTCATGTAGAGCGTCCTCCTTCAATTAGGGCAGTGAATGTGCATCATTCCGAGACCCAGCATACAGGAGGCGCTTTTTTCATTCAAACCTCGAATTCATTCATTACAGGAATGGCTCCTTATATCATAGCATGTAAAAGGCGTTATGTTTTCTTATCGATTGCGTATTTTCGCCGTTTCAAGCTGCTTTTATTCAATGCTTCATTCCAGGCATGCTGCCCATATCGTGTCCGTTTCCTCCACCCGTATCAGGCTGCGTTCCCGCATGGGCATTGCCGCTGCCATGTCCTCCATGGCCTGCTCCGGATTCGGAGACGATCTCCAGCATGGCATCTATTTCCCCTTGTGCCGCGGCGCTCAGCACGTCTTCGCCCCCTGTTAACCAGGCATGATTGTAAGGTCCTTCCGCAGGAGTCCTCTTATACTTCGGCTGAATCGACATGACATAGGACATGACGGCCTCCGGCATGCTGTCCTTATCCGTCCAAAGCATCGGCGCATGTTTGCCCAAATGGGAGAACGGTGCGGCAGCCAGGGCCAAAGCCGGGGAATCCTTGCTCACGAAAGAGAAGTTGTGTCCCGGTGTTGTCATTCCCCACCCAAAATCCGTAACGGGATCTTTGTATTTCGCGAAGGCAACGGCATTTTCGTAAGGATCTTTCCCGGCGATCCGGACGACCCTTCCGAATTGCCCCAATTGGGTTTCCACACTGGCCGATACCACCGATTCCGGTCCAAGGATATAGATGTTTGCTTTGCCTCCCCGCGTCTTTAAAGCATCGACGGTTTCCTGCGGAATTTCGTCTTTTGTGACATAAAGCAGCGGTTCCGGCATATGGGCGATCCAGTTTACGGCAGGCATGGTATATTCCTGGCTATCCTTCGAACCCACGATCACTGAAGGAGGATTCTCTTTAGTGACATTCGCATAATAGGCATCAACCGCTTTGGCCACCGCCGCATGATTTCCGCCTGCAATCTTGTCCGTTTTCAGCCCAAGCTCCTTCACCTGTTCCTCTACCTTTGGATCGAGATCGCCGACCAGAATGACCTGGATACCGTTGTTCATGGGCACACCTGCAGGCTTTAACCGCTTCAACTCGTTCAAGGTGACTTCGGGAATCCCGTCTTTATCCACGAAAAGCACTGGGCCGTTATTCGGATGATGAATCAGATTCGCACTGACAAGCGCCGTTTGCCAATCGTCCGGATTCGCGAGCACGACACCGCCCGGTCTGTTCTCGTCGCCGGTAGCCATCCACAACGTTCGCGAAACCAGCACGGCCGCCTCCGCGGGATCACTCGTATTGATGCGTGTCGTGTTTTTCGATCCCACCCACGGCATGTTAACCGCCAAGACCGGTTGACTTTGTCCGGAACCGGCCTGCTGCTCCGCATTCCCCATGTTATGCCCCTCGTGCTGCGGGGAAGAATCCGTAGCATGGAAGCATCCCGTTAAGGCCAAGGCCGTAACCACGGAAACAATTCCGACTTTCATTGTTTTGTTCATTACACTCCACCTTCCTGTCTTTATGGTTTTTCATTTTGCGAGATTGTGCCCGCTAATGTCCAAACCAATCCGCTGCAATAAGAATAACCACCGCTTTTGAAGATCTTGTGAAGAATGATGATTTGCCGGTTAAAAAGAACGGCTTACTTTAGGAATTCGGATATAAAACGTGGTCCCCTGACTGCTTTCCGCCCAAATCTGTCCCCCGTGAGCGTTAACCAGCTTCTTTACGATGGTTAACCCCAAACCGCTGCCGCCGGTTTTCCGGTTTCGCGACTTGTCCCCCCGGTAAAACCGCTCGAAAATATACGGCAAATCCTCCCGCGCAATACCGCTGCCCGAATCCTGAACGGCAATAAGTACGTGTTGTTCCTCCTCTACAGCTTCAATTCGCACTTCCCCGCTCTCCGGAGTGTATTTGAGGGCATTGCCAAGCAGATTGACCAACACCTGAATCATGCGTTTGCGGTCCGCAACAATCCGGATGTCCGGACTGCAGCTAAACGAAAGCTTAATCTTTTTTTCAAGATAAGCGACGGAAACCAAGTCCACCCCTTTGGCAATCATGGAAACCAGAGGCTCTTCTTTTCGTTCCAAATGAAATGCCTGAGATTCCATATGGGTCAGGTCTTCCAGTTCTGCTACCATGTCCGTCAACCGTTCAATCTCCTCGTAGCAGGAATGGATGCGTTCCGGAGTCGGTTCCCAAACGCCGTCTTCAAACGCCCGCATATGGCTTTTTAAAGTGGCGAGCGGCGTTCGAAGTTCATGCGCGATGTCTTCGGTCATGGTGACCCGAAGTTGCTCTTGTTTGTGCAATTGCTCGGCCAGTTTGTTTAGCGAACTGCCCAATTCCGCAAGCTCGTCCTTGCCGTCGAGTTTCACCCTGGCGTCCAGCTGGCCGTCCGACATCCGTTCCGCGACCCGTTTCATGTCGACAAGGGGGGCCGAAATACGTTTCGCTGTATAAAACCGATCAAAACCGAAAGGACGATGGAACCGGCAAACGTCCACAAGATCGATTGAATGAGCGCCTGTTCCAAGTGATAACCCAGCTGCGGAAAATCATGATGCCCGCCTGCAGCCTGTGCCTGATACATGGAAATATGATAATGGGTTCCCCAAATAATGCTGACCGTCGAAATCAATAAAATGCCCGTCGCTATTGCAATGATCAGCATCGCCAGACGGGTGTGCAATCGCTTATTCATCGGGCACCACCTGAAAAGCGATAACCGTAACCATAAACTGTAACGATATATCGGGGGTTTTTCGGATCCGGCTCCATTTTGTGGCGTATATTTTGGGGTTTTCGGATCCGGCTCCATTTTGTGGCGTATATTTTAACATGCTGGTCAATGGTCCGAATATCGCCTTCGAATTCATAACCGAGCACTTTATCTGCCAATTCCTCACGTGAAAAATGCCGCTGCGGATATTTGGCCAAAGCAAGGAGCAGCGAGTATTCGTTCGGCGTTAAATTCACCGGTTCTCCATTGCGAAGGACGATTCGTTTCAGCGAATCGATCACCAAATGGCCATTGTTGAAGGCTATGCGGTCAGCAAGCAAATGACGGTCATCCGTTCGGCGCAGGATCGCCCGGACCCTGGCCACGACCTCGCGCGGATCGAAAGGCTTGGTCACATAATCATCGGCGCCAATGGACAAGCCTTTGATTCGATTGTTTTCCGACACTTTGGCGGTAAGCATGAGAATTGGAACGGAATGGTTTTGACGTATGGTTTGGCATACAAGCTCCCCCTCCATATCCGGCAGCATGAGATCGAGTATGACGAGATCGACCGGCAGGTTTTGCAGAGTATACAATGCCTCTTTTCCGGTTGCCGCTTCTAATGTTTTAAACCCTTCCTTGTTAAGATAGGACACCATGACATCGCGAATTTTCTCCTCGTCATCCACCACCAAAATCGTTTTCATGACCATCCTCCAAACACGTTTCTTTGATTACTTTACCACTGACTTGTGAAGAAATGATGTAGGCTTCCAACAATTCTTTCCATTCGCTTATATTTTGATAATAACCTTGTTCCCTGCTCATCCTATTTTCGTGTGAAACAGCGCGCCAGCCGTCACTTTTTTTCGCGAATTTCTTTGCAGATCTGTGTTTTCACCGAGTATCAGCATAATAGGAATTTTCTCCAACTGAGCCTCGCGGATTTTGTAGCCCAATTTTTCGTTACTCCCGTCGACCTGTCAGTGTCAAGCTAGTGTGGGCACCCAACTTAGGCATTGAATTACGATTTCTAAAAGCCCCCCTTGTCTTGAAAGCGTTTTGCCTTCTTCATCCTTTAATCCGTTTGTATTTTACAAAATTTGTATGTTTATCCTCTAAGCCCTTTGAGGGCCATTCCAGTTGTGCTGCTTTGCTTTGGCCCTTGTAAAAGCCGGATCATCCCCGTTACGCAGCCTTTCACCTGCCGCGTTACATTTCTCATCAATTGCCGCATGTTAACTTGCTTCGCTAGCTGCTTTTTCTCATGCCTTTGCTTCGAAATCTGGACGACATGGGCTTCCCTGCTTCTCATCATGGTTCGCAACATCGCCCTGACACCCCGCTCACTCCAGCTGTAGCCGCCTCGCTTCGTTCGCTTGGCAAATACCCTCATCTGGGACTCTGCGCTTCCCATGGGACGCATGGCGCTCGTGTCGATTCCTTTGGCTTGAAGCGTTTTTCGGTAGTCATCCAAATGTTTCTGGTGCCGCTTCAGATAGCTCTTGTACTGCTTCCAATCCTTTCGGTATTCTGCCGCAATCTCTTGCTCCGTCACGCCTTCCACAGCCGTCATCAATGCGGCTGCATCTTGCTTGGCAAGGGATTGTCTTACGGCCTCCCATACGCTCGGCAGATGACCGACAAATCGTTTCAAATCGCGGGCTACGTGGAATCGATCCAGCATGTACAAGCATTGATGAAAATACGATTCGCTTTCCCCTATCCACGCCGCTCCGTCTCCATTGACGACAAGCCATGTATTTTCATCAATCTCGTATCGCTCCACCAAAAAGTCCCCGAATCCTTCCCAAAAGTCACCGCTGGTCGTATGCAAATAATATTGCTTGTTCTTCAGTTCCACACGCTTGCCGTTTTTCTCCCAGCCTTCGTGTACAACGGCAATCGCGTTTTCCATTCCACGCCTCTTGCTCCGCTGCAGTTTCGTGTACAGGCCATCCACTTCCACAAACAACACGCGCGCCGCGCGTCGTTCTACAGCGTGCATTTCCCGCTCTGCATGAACCAGTAACATCTCTCGAATGGCCTGATGGCTTAGCACGCTGTACCCTAACAGTTGCTCCAGCCGTTTCGCGCTGTCGCGGTAGGACGGACCTTGGCTTGCGAATACAATAGCCGTCTCTTCCAAATGCGGACTTACTTTCCCGCGCCCTTCGAATTGAAGCATTCGATCCATCAAATACACATACTTGCCGCTCTGTCGGTCATGGTACAATCTCCGCTTGAAGCGTATGTTCCCAAACACGGTATTGACACTTGCTTCTCGCTCATCTTTCACTCGGTAACGCTCACGATCTCGTTGCTCCAGGATCTGCTGATCCAGCATCTCCAGCACCTTTTTCATGGCACTGGCGAACTCCTCCTGCATTTTCCGAAATATCCATTGCTCAAGCTCTTTCATCGTCGGCATTATTGTGGTAAAGTGGCTCACAGGAGCTTCCTCCTTCTTGGTGCGTGTTTCGGCAAACTCACTTTACCAAGGGAGAAGCTCTTTTTCTATGTTCGCTTTTTCCAATTCCTACACCCACGGAGATTTTACACTAACTGACAACTCATTTGTACCTTTAGGACAGTCACGTCTTCGCTTCCCACATTCCACAGACCTTCCCCATTTATTTAACCTCCATCCTTCCCTCTTATAGATTTATAGTTGTAAAGAAAATGCCCGTTGGAAATACTGGATAGGACATGAAATTTATTTTTTTGCTCCCCTTGTTTACATTTTAAGCTCTGATTCGTTGTAATAACGAAAGGATGAGGATGGTGGTTCAAGGATTCAATGAAGAAGTCATCAAAATGGTCATGAACAAGATATATCATTATCTTGTGAAAATCGGAGCGAACCCGGAGGATGCAAAAGACATCGTTCAAGATTCTTTTTACAAAGCAATCCTTTATATCGAAACCATTCCACCGGATAAATTTTCTTCATGGATGTTTAAAGTCGCGACGAATCAATTTTACGATCTGAGAAGGAAAACGAAAAAAATAAGCCATATCGAATTGGAAGAAAATTTAACGGCCAACCAAAAACTGATTGAGGACATGCTGCTTGCTCAAGAAGAAAAGAAAAAGATTTATGAAGTACTGCAGCAAATGAGCGATATATACAAGCACCTTCTGCTGCTCAAATATGATTTGGATTTATCGTACAAGGAAATCGCAAGTTTATTGGATATGAAAGAAGAAAAGGTGAAGACGTATTTGGCAAGAGCCAGACAGCACTTTAAAAAAAGATTTGGGAGGTACTACCATGAGTAACGAACATTACAACGATCACTCTGACGCAGCGGACGAACCGTTCGATACACAGAAACTGCAAACGATCGTGAAGAAAGCGCAGCGAAAAAGCCTGCTTCGAACGGCTATAACTTCAACGGTAGTTTTTTTTGCAGCGGCCATTCTCCTGTTCATTGGGTACATTATCATTCGAAATACTTTAAATGAACAAGGCTATCATGCGCTGGCAAGCAGAGAACATTTGAAAAAAATTTCAGGACCGAACACCTATATTATAAGTGCGCAATTTCAGCCACGTTTGTTTAAAGGTGAGATGGAATACATGTTAGTTAAAAAAATGGAAGACCGGATCATCCCCTGGGGTACCGTGAATATGGAATACTCCATTTTTGGAACGATGTCGAAAAGGTTCGGCAGCCATGAAGATGTACAAATCTATGAATCCAATGGTACAAGCAGGGTTTTCAACAAAGAAACCGGAGAACGGGAACTGCTGTTTTATCATCCCTCTCTTCCGTATACATCGATGATTAACGATTTGACGGTACTTCCGGCTATTCCAAATGACAAATACATTGAAATCGGATTATCTTTCGATAAATCGTATGCCTTGGAGGAAGTGGAGCGCTTATTGCCGGATGAAGTTCATGTGACCTGGTATTGGGTTAATACGATGGATGCTGAAGAATTGGCAGGATTTCATGACGATCAACAACCGTTAAGAGCGGAAACCAGTTACGGGTTTGATCGTTATAGAGATGGTTTAACCGCCAATGATCCGGCACAAAAACAAAGCGAAGAGGATTTTATCCGATTCGTCAAAATGGCTATAGAACAAAAGGATTATTATATTTCTGAATATCAAAGGATCTATAACGCCATAGAAAAAACAAAAAAGACGGTTTAATTATTGGAGCCGTAGTGACAGGGACTAGAGAAAGCCTTCTTACGCTTAAAGATCAACCATTTATCAGAGCAGCCGTATTGGGCGCTACAGTAGATCAATTTTGATCTATTTTGAAAAGCAAACATGGCTGCAGAAAGGAAAGTGAATACGTTGAAACATTTATTAGCCATCGAACTTAAAAAAAGGTTATCGATTAAGGTTGTAATGATTAGCCTGGCTTTTATATTTTTGCCGCTTCTCGTCGGTTTACCTTTAATCAACGGCGTATACGTCTTTTTTAGACCTATGGAGGTACATTCCCGGTTATTTGAGACCTCGGCCATCTCGTTATTATTTCCGGCATTGTTAGTTCCACTGCTTGCGAGCTCCTATGCCAAGGAAAAGAAAGATCATTTCCTTTCCTATGTACAGCCAAGGACTGATTTATCCGATTATGTTGTTGCAAAGGGACTTGCAAGTGCTATTGTGGCTTTTGTTGTCGCTTTCCTGATGATATTTATTCCCTTTTTATTCATTCAATATGTAGACCCGCTTTTTAATATGATCCAGTATACAACAGAATATTTCGAACGTGTTCGGGTCGGAACGTTTGAATTTTTAGCTGAAAAATCCTTTTTTCTTTATGGCGCAGTGTATTCACTATGGGTTGCCATCCATGGGGCACTTTATGTAACGATGGGTTATTTGCTTTCAATATACATTAATAACAAGTTCGTTGCTTTATCCATTCCATTTTTGTGGTGGTTTGTTGGGCACTATGTTACCGGGATATCCGGATTAGAAAAATTTTCACCGATTTATACCGTTTTTCCATTTGGAATAACTCCTCAGCCGATCTGGACAGTATTTGTTCCTTTGACAGCTTTGATTCTAGTCATCGTTATTTTGCTAACTCTGATAAAAACGAAGCAGATCGTTTGGGCTGATGAATGATGAAAGTTCAAGTGAAATTAATTTCATGGAAATGGTTGTTTGCTGCTATCCCGATTATCCTATATTCCTTAAGTGACAGACTGTCGATGCCGCTTTTCGAGCAGGAATACAACGTTTCCGCTAACTTTTGGGATTATGTATTGATACCGGCAAGTCATCCATACTTTATCCTGTATTATTTTTTCCCACTCATTGTGTTCGTATCTACGCTTTATATCAATAATACATTTGAATACACGATGCTTATACGGTTGGGCTCATATAGGAAGTGGATTTCTAAAAAGTTATGGGAACTGCTCTTTATTAATATTTTCTTTATGGCTATACTCATTGGATCTTTGCTCATCACTTCAATAAATACGCCGTTTTCAATGAATTGGAGCGATGTTGGCACAATGAATGTAGCTGGTAATGACATTCTTTATCATTTGCAATTACATTTTGCAACACCATTTATCGCAGCATTGTTACAAATTGTTTTGTTTATGTTTACACTCATCACGATTCAGCTTATGCTGTGCATCCTTTTTACAATATATAGGAAGCAGTCCATCCTGCATATTTTGAATGTACTGCTGTTCCTATGGGGTATTATTGGCTTTAAAGTTTTGCCATCCTCCATGAAATGGTTTTCCGTTGTAAACTATTTGAGTTTATTTCACGGGGTACTTTCTTTTCATAGTATAATCGCGCCTTTTGGGATCATCGCCTTAACTCTGCTGATGTTAGTCTTTATTGCCAACAAGATCGATTTAAATCACAGCAGCATAAAACAATATGCAATAAAAAAATCGCCAATATTCATTTATGGATTACTCTGCTTAATGGGGATATGGTTGAATACAGGCAAATACGCAAATGAGGGTTTGTCCATTTGGGACATTTTTATAGGCACATTTATGGGAACGACCAATGAAAGGTTTAGCCTTCTCTCCTTTACTTATTACGTAGTCGTTTTCTTAGGGGCGGTTTATCTTGTTCAATTGTTATTGCAGCAGCATCTATCGGAAATGAGTTTTTATACCATGATAAGATATCACTTTATGAACAAGTGGTTTTTAAGTTGGTTCCCCAAAATATTAAAATCAATCATCCTATTATTGCTGGCACTGCTTGCTGTAACCATGTTCATAGCGATGCTAAAAGGATATTCTCTTACCGTTCCGGAGAATGTATACCAAATTCTGTATCATTTTATGGTTAACGGGTTTTTGCAGCTGCTTTTTTATGTGCTTTTAGTCATCCTCATCTCTTTTGTTACAAAAGATGTCTTAAAAAGCTTTATTACTATGTTAGTGCTGACGATTTTTATGCTGCCGGGCTTTCGAATCCACAATATCATTCCGATGGGGTTAAATAGCATGGGTTATCTCCTTGAAAGCTCTTCAATCTATTTAACGTCAGCTCAGTTAGCAGCTTTTGTTGCGGCTGAAATCTTCATTTTATTATTTCTGTTAAACAAGAAAGACTATACCCTATAAAAAGAAAGGTGAAAGTGATGAATGGAATAGAATTAAGAAATGTAAGCAAATCATTCAAAGGATTATCTTTATTTGAGAATGTATCCGTGTCTTTTGAAAAAGGAAAAATATATGGAATTGTGGGCCACAATGGTTCCGGGAAATCTGTGCTTTTTAAAATGATGTGCGGTTTTGTTTTCCCCGACCAGGGAAGTGTTTTGGTCAATGGAATAGAGCTTGGGAAAAATAAAAGGTTTCCTGAGAACTTTGGAATCCTCATTGATAAGCCTGGATACTTAGGTGATAAAACCGGGTTTGAAAACCTGAAGTATCTGGCTGCTATACAAAATAAAATATCTGATGAGAAGATCAAAGAAACGTTGGAAATGGTAGGACTTCAATACACTTTAAAACAAAAGGTTAAACATTATTCCCTTGGAATGAAGCAAAAATTAGCTATTGCACAGGCGATCATGGAAGACCAGGATGTCTTGCTTCTGGATGAACCATTTAACGGGTTAGACGTGGATAGTGTAGAAAATATTAGGAATCTGCTAAAAAGTTTAAATCAAGAAGGGAAAACCATTATCTTAACCAGCCATCATAACGAAGATATAGAGCTTCTTTGTGAGCATGTGTTTAGAGTGAGAAATTGTACTTTAGAACAACTGAAATGAGTCTGTCAAGAATTTTGTGTAAACTCGGTTATGCCAAAGTTTGGTGCCGGACTTGACATGGAGCCTCCAGCGGGCATGACTTTTCGCGATTGGGCGATACTGGAAAGTCGGTATCGCGTGGCTAACCAGCCTATCATGCCCGCCTCTCCATGTAAAGTCCTTTAGCGGACATGTACGCGGTCAGGGAAGTGCACCGTGAGTTGCAGCAAGATTTGTCCCCAGTTTTGAACACGACCTGTCCACTTGCGAAGAACGTCCATTGTCGCAAGATACAGCATCTTGAGCAGCGATTCATCGTTCGGAAAAATACTTTTTCCTTTTGTGACTTTACGAAGCTGGCGGTGGTAGCTTTCAATCATATTCGTCGTGTAGATTAATTTACGCAGTTCTGGCGAGTATTTAAAAAACGTTGCGAGTTCATCCCAATTGTTTCGCCATGAACGTATGATCAGTGGATATTGCTTGCCCCAAACCGCCTCAAATTGTTCCAATTCCTGCAAAGCAGCTTCCTCCGTTGGAGCGGTATAAATCGGGCGTAGCGCGGCAGTAACCTTCTTCAAATCTTTGTAGGATACGTATTTGATTGAATTGCGGATTTGATGGATGATACACTTCTGAATCTCTGTCTGCGGGTAGCATGCGGCAATGGCATCGCTAAATCCTTTCAGATTATCGACGCAGATGATGAGAATGTCTTGGACGCCGCGATTCCTCAGATCGGTTAGAACACTCAGCCAGAACTTCGCGGACTCGTTCTCGCCAATCCAAATGCCTAGTACATCCTTGTAACCCTCTAAATCAATGCCTACGACCATGTAAGCGGCTTTGTTGATAATTTGCCCGTCCTGCTTCACTTTGAAGTGAATGGCGTCCATGAAGACGACGGAATAGACATTTTGTAAAGGGCGATTCTGCCATTCTTTGATAAGCGGCATAATTTTAGCCGTTACATTGGAAATGAGTGTTGGGGAGACGTCGATGCCGTACAACTGGTTTAGATGATCCTGGATATCTCTTGTGCTCATTCCTTTGGAGTACATGGATATGATCTGATCCTCGATGCCGGTGACCTGTGTCTGATGCTTCTTGACAACCATCGGTTCAAATTCGCCGAGTCGATCACGTGGGACTTCAATTTCGACCTCACCATACTCCGACGTTACTGTTTTCTTGCTATGTCCGTTGCGGCTATTGCGAGTCTCCTTATTCTTTATATCATGCTTGGCGTAGCCGAGTTCCGTTTCCAGTTCGGCTTCCAACATTTCCTGAAGTGTCTCCGCAAAGAGTTCCTTCAACGTTTTCTGTACGTCTTCGACGGTTTTCAAGTTATTGTCTTTGATGAATTGGCGCAGTTGATCTTTTGGTAGTAATTTCATGATGTGTTCTCCCTCAACCTTTCGTTAATCTCCATTGTAATAGATTTAGGTTTGAGAGTTTACACAAAATATTTTACAGTCCCACTGAAATAGAGGAAGCCACTCTTCTCCCGAGTGGCTTCTCATTTCCCGGCTCGCTGCCATACCCGCGCAACGGCCACTCTAGTGCCACCCCATCTGAAAGGCTGTTTCAACAGGAAGCTTCATTGCTGCTCTCCTTGCTTTTCTTCTTCGCCTTTTGCTGAATTCTCCCTCTCTTTCAGGTAAGGGATCAGATCGGCCCAGTCGTAATCTTCGACGTAGTACTCCTGGACGCTGTACTTGCAGGTGTTGGTGTCGGCCAAGGATTTAGGGCCTGGGAACCCGATGACCTTCCAGTTGACATGATCCTTGTTGCCCCCGTAGACCGGGTCGCAATAAAACCCCTGCCGGGTGTGGAGCACCAAAGCACTGAAGAAGTCCATGCCCTCGTCGAACGAGCCCTGAAGAAAGGTACTGTGGTCCCCTTCCGTAGTGAGGGAAATGGGCTGCGGCTTCGGCCTCCCAGAAAGGGCCACCAGAACCTCATCCTGCCGGTCGTCGCTCAAGTCCTTGAAAGCGGCGCCGAACTTCTCGCGGGAGATTTCGTCCAGTTTCCGGATCCCCTGACGGTAGTTCTCCTGCATTTCGGCGATACGCTCCCGCCAGGCATCGGCCTCTTTGCCCTCCAGCATCAGAAATCCGCTTCCGTCGGCAGCTGCATAGATGTATTCAATGCCCGAAAGGTAATGGTCGATGAAGCGGACCACGCCAGCCTCCCGAGCGCCGGGGTCGTGGTCAGTTGGGATGATCCGGGCAGTCGCGGCTTCGATCGTCTCCCACTCATGCTGCTCGAAGAACAAGGGCTTGTTGGATTCGTGATCCACTGGAGACCCCATGACGGGCCAATCTGCTTTGCTTGTCATGAAACCTACCTCCTCTATGTTATAACCCGGCGGCTTGCCGTTTCTGGCGGCCTTTGGCATGGATTTCGGCGATATACTCGGAGCACCGCCAGGCGTTAGCCATCATCGTGAGCGTCGGGTTAACCCCCAGGGACGTTGGGAAGCTGCTCCCGTCCAGGATGTAGAGGTTCTCGACATCGTGGGCTTGGCACCACTTGTTGAGCACGCTCTTGGAGGGATCATTGCCCATCCGCGCGGTACCATGCTGGTGGCAAGTGTTGCCGGTCAACGAGTTTTCGGGAATGACTTTGATGGTTTTCGACGCCCCTGCAGCTTCAAGGATCTCCGCGTTTTTGTTGATCATCCATTTTGCCATGCGAATATCGTTCGAGTGCGGTTTGTACGTAATCCGCGCAACCGGCATTCCCCAAGCATCCTTGACCTCGGGGTCCAGGTCCACTCGGTTGGATTCTTGAGGCAGATCCTGAAGGATAATCCCGATCTTCATGGAGTAGTTGTAGAAGTCGCGGTCCGCATCCTTCATGGCCATCCCCCACTCCGGCCTGCCCGGGAAAACCCAGTTGATCGGGTGTCCTACTTGCGACGCAGCGAGGATACAACCGCCGATGTGCCCTCTCTTCTCATCGGTCTCGTAGAACTGCATCGAGCCTCCGCTGATGTAGTGACCGGCAAACCCGTAAAGAGGATCGTGCACTTCTTTGTCGAAGAGGCCGGTCGCGAACGCGTATTCGTGGAAGGTGGCGTTCTTTCCGACCAGTCCGCTGCTGTTCGCCAAGCCGTCCGGAAACAGGTTGGACTTGGACAGCAGCAGCAGCCGTGCCGATTCTATGGCACCAGGGCACAAAACCACGATGCCGGCCTCCTGTTCGACCTCGCGCCCTTCCGAATCGAAGTAGATTACCCCTTTGGCACGACCGTCTTTATGCAGGGTGATTTCACGGATGTAGCATCCGGTTCGCAGATCGCACCGTCCCGTCGCCAGAGCTTCGGGGATAAAGGTAGTCAATGTGCTCGACCGAGTGGTTCCCGGGTCGCCGTACTGATTCCAGAATCCCGTCCAGTTCGTCGGAGTCCTCCCCTTATGGGGTTTCGTGATGATGGCATGTGGAATCGGGAACGCATTGATCCCGAGCTTCTTGCTCCCCTCGTAGAATTTCTTCCCAAACCTCGTCGGTGGCAGCGGCGGGGTAGGATATCCTTTGCTCCGGCGCGGTTCATACTTGTTTGCTTCAGCAAGGCCGGAGATACCGAACTCCCACTCGACCTTGGTGAGGTAGGGCTCGAGATCATCATAGGTGATCGGCCAATCCGCAAGGCTGGCGCCTTCAATATCGCCATGCAAAGTGTGCATTTTAAAGTCGCATTCCAACGGACGCGGGACCCATCCGGCCCAATGCACCGTACCACCGCCGACCATCTGCGGCGTAGGAGAAAACTGGAACCGTTTCGCTTTCGTGTGTTCATCCGGCCGCACGGTCCTCGGGCTGATCTTCGGGTCCGGCCAAAGGTAGTTCCGGTTAACATACTTAAGTTCGTCACCCGAGAAGTTCTCCGGCTTCATCCGGGGACCTTTCTCCAACACCACGACTTTCAATCCTGCTTCTGCCAGAACCTTAGCGGTCGTGGCGCCGGTTGCACCTGCCCCCACGATACACACGTCGACCGGTTCGGGCTTCTTCACATACGTCATATCCTATCTTCCCCTTTGCAGACGAATTCGTTCCCGCGAAAGGGATGGTTCTCGCTGCGCCCCCATCGATTTCGCGGGTGATGGTGATCATTCAACTGTTTCACAGCTGCGCCCACTGCCTCGGACGGATGGCGGTACCAGTCCTCGTCCATCGGTTCATCGCAGCCACGTGCGCCGTCCTGCGTACCAGCTTAGAAGCTGCTGCTCACCGACGCCCGTTCCAGGTACTTGACGATTTCCCGGGCGAAGGCCGGCAGGTCCTCAGGCGTTCGGGACGTAATCACGTTCCCGTCGCATACGACCTCTGCATCTACCCACTCGCCCCCGGCGTTGACCACGTCGTCGCGAATCGGCAGATAGCCCGTCACCCGCCGCCCGCGCACCGCACCCGCCGACGCGAGCATCCATCCGCCATGGCAGATCGCCGCCGTCAGCTTCCCGGACTCGTACGCCTTGCGGACGAGATTCACCATCGGCCGGGAGAGCCGCATGTGATCCGGGGCGAACCCGCCGGGAATCACCACCGCATCGAACTCATCCGCCTTGACCTCATCCGCGGACCGGTCCGCTGTGATTGGATAGCCGAGCTTGCTGTGATAAGTAGATTTCCTGCCCGATCCGACGATGACGACCGTCGCACCCTCCTCTTGCAGCCGGAGTACCGGATACCACGCCTCCAGCTCCTGGTAATCATCCTCGATCAGCAGCGCAACGCGCCTGCCGTTTAACCTCATAGCTTTCGCTCCCTTCCATTCACTTTCATTATCAATTCATCTAGCACGCCCCCAAGCAGGCCGTTGCCGTTCCCCGTCCGGGTGAGCATTACGCTCTCTGGTATTTGCCGGGCTTCTTGGCAGCTTCCAGCCTTTCGAAGAGCTCCCCGCTTGTGATCACGTCGCCGTAGTTCATTTGGATATTCCGCAGCGCTTCCCAGTGCTGCCCGTACCCCAGAGGCACATCGTGCGTATGGGGACTAGGGACCGCGGTCGTGCAGTCTGCCAGCACGATAACCTTGTAAGTTCTGTTCCATGCGTCGATCGTGGTGGCGTGGACGCAGTTCGCCGAGGTGATCCCGGCGATCACCAGAAACTCCGTTCCCAGCTCCCGCAGGTATTCTTCAAGCTGCGTGCCCACGAAGACGCTGAAGCGGCTTCTCCGCAAGACCGGTTCGCCTTCCCGGGGTTCCAGTTCGCCTGCAAAATGGTCTGTCTGAGGGTTCCCCCAGCTTGCGGCCGACTCCGGCGTGCCCGGATTCAAGGCCGGCCATTTCAAAGCGCAGATGCCCTTATCCAGACCCTCAGGACTCAGGCCCCACTGAGACCAGATGACCGGACTGCCTTCTTCACGGAACCGCTTGACGACCCGCTCGACCGGTTCGACCGTGTCCTTTCCGCTCGGGGCGCCCCCCACGCTGGGAATGGCCAGCGCACCATCGGGATCGGTGCATACGGGCTGCATATCCATTACGAGCAACGTCGCGCGCTTCGGATCGATCTCCGGCGCAACCATAACACTCCTGTCAATGACCTTATCAATATTTTCCAGCGTGAATTTCAAAGACGACATGCGAATTCCTCCTTCTGAATTTTAGAGTTGGTTCGAGCCTTACTTCCCGTTATGGACGTGGTCATTCCTTGCGGTTACATGACTTCCACCCCCTTAAAATGCTCTACGGTTTCACATTCTCTTTTTAAAATTCGCTGCCATATTTTGATACCGCATCTAAATTGACTTCAATTCCCAGTCCGGGATTATGGGGAACCGGCAGTTTTCCTTTTTGCAAGGTGATCGGTGTTGTTAAAAGTTCATCTCGGAGAGGATTAGGGTTTCGATCATACTCGACGATCGGTTCATTTTGCAGCGGAACGGGATGTGCCGTATGCGGACTTGGCGGGATCGATGCCAATACATGAAGCGCCGCTGCCAGGGCGATTCCCGACCCCCATACATGGGGGATGACCGTTACGCCAAAGCTGGAGGCCAGTGCCTGTATTTTCATCCATTCGGAAAAACCTCCGGAAACGCAAATATCCGGTTGGGCTATATCTACACAGCCCCCTACAAATAAATCCCGGAAACCAAATCGGGTAAACTCGCACTCACCTCCTGCAATGGCAATGCTTGTTGAAGATCTGACCTCGCGGTAACCCGCCCGGTCCTCCGGCACCACGGGTTCTTCCAACCACCTGACATTAAATTTTTCAAGTTCCTTCGCCATTTTCACTGCCGTAAAAACATTATAGGCATGGTTGCAATCCACCAATAGGCAAGTGTCGGGCCCGATGGCCTCTCTAATGGTTCTCACCCGCTCTATATCCTCTTCTATGGAGAACAAGCCTACTTTCATTTTTAAAATCTGAAATCCCGCGTCCACGTAAGAACGAGCTTCTTCAGCCAATTTGGGCAGTGATGCCTTGTAATTGAGAACATCCTCGCCTCTGTAGTAGCAGCCTGTGGCATAGGCCGTTATGCTTTTCCGAAACGGGCCTCCAATCAAGTTATGTACCGGTTGATGCAGCATCTGGCCATAGATATCCCATAAAGCGATATCTATTGCGCTTAACGCTTCAATATACGTTCCTTTTTGTCCGAAATCCCGCGTATCTGCATAATGCTGTTCCCAAATTTTCATCGGATTTTGCAGCTCTTGATTGATTAATTTGGGTGCCAAGACGTGTTTAACAACAGCTGCGACGGGTTCGGGAGGACCGTATTGCCCTCCCTCCCCCCACCCCACGAGCCCATCGTCCGTCTCTACTTTTACGATGAAACTGTTTCTCTCCGGAAAAGAGCACTGGGAAGAGTAAAAACGTTCATTACCCAACGGCGTTCGCAATATATACGTTTGGATACTTTTTATTTTCATATCGTTCCTCCTCACAAAGTTGGGGGTTCATTCCATATTTCCCAAAACCTTCTGGTTGCCCGCCACGTCAAGGACTAGCTCATGCAATTGGTTTCCCAACTCAAAGGACTGCTCCTTGTTTCCGCTTTCAGGTTCTTGAGCGGCCTTCTCCAGTGCCTCCTGCAGCAAGTCTATCGTTTGATCATTCATTACACTTGCCGCAATTCCGGCGCTTAACATAATCATAATATTATGTATACAATGATGTTGAAATTCGTTATATAATTCGACATTTACTGAATATCGTATGGTTCATATTCAAAGTGTATACTGCAATATTCGTTTTCATGACTCAAATTGGATTTCATTGTATACAATCATGTCAACGCTTCCAATTTAACACAGCTTTTAAAATTAATCAACATCTTTTTCAAAATTTAGCAATAGGGTTCTGATTACGGGCAGGCATGAAGTAAAAGCCGTTTGTTTGGTGGCGGAACGATCCCAAGTGAATCATTCTTCACTTGGGACGTCATTTTAGTCGCTGCCCACCAATCCGTTTATTTACGTTTTGTGCCAAGCGCCCAGTCTACATAAGCTTCTCTCATATCCACATTATCTTTATCAACAATAACCGTCGGAACATTCTGAATCTTATCAATAGAGAAGCCCAGAACTTGGTGCATAAAAACAGATTTAATTAATTCACGCCCCATATCAACCGTACCGACATCAACAGTAGCTGTCAGCTTCCCTTGACGGATCGACTCAAAACCGGACTTCAGGCCGTCCGCACCGATAACCATAATGCCTTCCTTGCCATCCCACAGCTTTAGACCGCGTCCTTCGACGGCCTGCACGGCGCCCAGAGCCATTTCCTCATTCTCTCCATAGATTAAATCGACATTCGAATGTGCTTGCAGCAGGTTCTCGGCAGCCTGCATCCCTTTGTCCCGAACGTAATCACCGCGTTGTTCTCCTACGATTTTCATATCGGGATACTTTGAAATCGCCTCCAAGAAACCATTTTTACGTGAAGTAGCAAAGTAACCGGGTAAACCCCATACCAACAAAATATCGCCTTTTCCGCCTAACTTTTCAGCTGCATATTGACCTACAAGATACCCTGCCTGGTAATGATTGTTGTAACTGATTACCGAGACCGCCTTCAAATCGTTTTCATCCCACATTTCAGCCGGCATATTAAACAAATAAATCATGGTTCCCTGTTTCATCGCCTTCTCATAGACGGCGTTCATAGAATCAAAATCACCGGTAGTACAAACAAATATGGCATCAAATCCTAGTGACGTCCAGTTTTCGATGGTTGCCACTTGCGACTCTACCGACTGAAAATTACCCGGTGCTGCCATCTGAAACTCGAATTTCACACCAAATCGGTCACTTAATTCATTCATCATCGTATTGGCGGCATGTTCAAAAATGTCATAATGCTCGGAAGCGGCCGGCGGTGAAAATCCGATTTTAAGTGTAGTCCCGTTTGCTGCTTCTCTCACAAATTGTTCAAAATGGCTGTCTCCCCACTGATAAACGCTGCCAGATGGCAGACTGTAATTCTCTTGAGGCGCAGAAGAATTGTCGCAACCTGACACTGTCAAAATGGCAAATAAAGATAAAAATAAAATACTCCATCTCAATTTTTTGAACGACATAAGATAGACCTGCCTCCTTCATTTTAATGGAATTTTTTCTGTACAGCTTCACACGTCCCCGCTCACCTTCTAAGAAATATCAAGGATTAAACGTTTTTTGTCTCTTTGTCTCACCCCCTTTCAGCTTTCACTTTGTCTTTGAAGTAACCGGCCAAAATCGGTACGGATACGGCAAGAAGAATAATGAAGCCTATAACTATGGTCTCCCAATACGGATTCACATTGTTAAGATTCATGGCATTTTTGATCATAAATAAAATAATGGCCCCGAGCGCAGTTCCGATTAAGGTTCCTTTCCCGCCGGCTATTGCCGTTCCTCCGATGATCGCAGCAGCAATAGCCTCCAACTCGTAGCCCTTGCCCATTTCAGGATTTACCGTGGTAAGACGCGAAGCCAGAAGAACACCTGCTATTGAGGCGGTAAGCCCGGATAGTGCATAGACCTTAATGCGCAGCCTATCGACCTTGATGCCCGATATACGAACCGCCTCTTCACTGCTTCCCAGAGCCAGAATATGGCGGCCAAATTTCATTTTCCGATATACGATTAGGAGCGCGATAAGCAGAACAATCGCTATAATCACAGGAAACTGCACGCCAAAAATGCGTCCCGAGCCAAGAAATTGAAAACCGTTGGTCATATATGAACGGAAAGGAATGGCTCCAGTCCAAACGTATAAGATACCTCGCAGAATAATCATCATGGCTAACGTAGCCATAAAAGGAGATATATTTAATTTAGTAATGGTAAGCCCGTTTACGGCACCAATAAATACCCCAAGGATTAAGGCCATTGCAACCGCTATGACAACATGAACATCCTGTTTAAGCAACCATGCAGCCATTCCACCGCATATACCGCATATAGATCCAACCGATAAATCAATACCGCCCGTTGAAAGGACAAAGGTCATGCCAAAAGCCAATATCATGACGAATGAAGCCTGCTGCAGCACGTTGAAAAGATTCGTATGAGTTAAAAATTTTTCCGAGAAAAACGACATCGCTATTATGATTACTCCCAGGACTATGAAGAGGCCCAGGAGATGCCGGTCGATTTTTAGGGAAAACCCGAAGGCGTGTTGCCTGCCCATCATTTCCAAACCCTTATTTTCCAATGTCACACCCTCCTCTTGACGTATCTTTATTTTCGACGGTATGGCTCATATCAGTTTTTGGCGGCTAAATAACGTTCAATCGTTACTGCAATAATAATGATCAGCCCGGTAATGATTAAACGATAAAACTGGTTCACGGAAAGAAGATCCAAACCGTTGGATACAAGTCCAAGGATTAAAGCGCCAATCGCCACCCCAACCACACTTGCCTTGCCGCCAAACAAACTTGTGCCGCCAATGACGGCTGCAGCGATCGCATTCAGCTCATATTCTGAGCCCATTAATGGCTGCACAGACGTTAGACGTGAAGTCAGAAGGATACCGGCTGCTGCTGCGAGCAATCCCGAAATGGCATACACACTGATTTTGATTCTATCCGTGGACACACCGGATAAGCGTGCTGCTTCTGTATTGGAGCCTGTGGCTATAACAAGGCGTCCGTAACTGGTAGATTTGAAGATAAAATACAATACCAGAAAAATGACCAATGTGATCAAAACCGGCATCGGAATTCCCAGCACTTTTCCTTGAGCAAGAAAGGCAAACTCCGGAGTGACAAAATTACGAATGGGTTCATCTTTCGTGAGCAGGAATAACAGTCCCCGTGCGATATATAGCATGGCAAAGGTCACCAAAAAGGCCGAAACCCCCAATTTAGTGATGATGAGCCCATTGATGGTCCCAATGAGTAAACCTACAAATAATCCTGCCGGGATGGCGATCCACATGGTTGAGCCACTCATCATTAACCAACCGGTAACTCCGCCAGCGAGTCCAAGCACCGACCCGACAGATAAATCAATGCCGCCCGTTGAAAGCACAAATACGGTTCCAAAAGCAACCAGCATAACGAATAACGATTGCACCAATACGTTTAATAAATTTCCGACCGTCAGGAAGTTTGGCGCCGTCACGGCCAAAAACAGAAATAACAGGACGAGGATAACGGATACGCCAACCCCGTCGCGTGTCATAAGGATAAAAAAACGATTTTTAGAATGAGCTGCTTTATAGGAATGGGTTAAAATTTTAGGATTCATCATCATTTATGTCCTCCTGAAGCGTAGTACATTATGTTCTCCTCTGTAGCTTCCTCACGTGAAAATTCATGTACAAATTCTCCTTTATGCATTACATAGATCCGGTCGGAGAGTCCCATAAGCTCAGGCAGGTCGGAGGAAACCATCAGTATTCCTCCCCCATTACGTACAAACTCTGCCATTAAATGATAAACCTCGACCTTTGCGCCTACATCAATTCCTACCGTCGGTTCGTCAAAAATCAACACTTTGGGCTTGGTGAAGAGCCATTTAGCCAGAATGACTTTTTGCTGGTTGCCGCCACTTAAGAACCTTACGTTTTGATGCACAGAAGGGGTCTTAATGCCTAAACGTTTTACATAATCCGATGCGATATCTAATTCTGCTTTTTTCTTTAAAATAAACTTTTTTGAAAGAATTTGTTTCATCGAAGCGATGGTTATATTTTTGCTGACTGACATTTCGATTAACGCCCCATGCAATTTCCGGTTTTCCGGGAGCAAGCCGATACCGGCACGAATGGCATCACGCGGAGACTGAATTCGAATGGGTTTCCCATTGACTTCTATGGTTCCTGAACGGATTGGATCAGCACCTGCAACTGCCCGTACGGTTTCCGTTCGTCCTGAACCGGCAAGCCCGGCTATCCCTACAATTTCTCCTTCTTTCACATGGAAACGGATATTTTTTAAAACCCCTGGCTGGTTTACATCTGTCACTCGCAAAACTTCTTTGCCGATTGGAACGGTTTCTTTTGCAATGAAATTCGATATCTCACGCCCTACCATCATGGAAACGAGCCGGTCAACATCAGTCTCTTCGGCATTCACTGTTGCTATGTGCCTTCCGTCACGCATGACATGAAAGCGGTCGGCCAGCAAGAACAGCTCTTTGAGATGATGGGATACATAAATGATCGATACGCCTTGTTCCTTTAGGGCACGAATAAAGTCGAATAAAACTTCGCGTTCGTGTTCGGCAAGAGCAGCTGTTGGTTCATCCATAATGACGACAGAGGCCTTGACAGAAAGTGCTTTCGTAATCTCGATAACGCGATTTTTCAGAGCGCCAAGCTCGGCTACCGGCCTTTTCAAATCCTCTACGGTAGAAAAGAAATTCCGGTAAAGCTTCTCCGTTTCCCGGTACATTTCTTTTTCATTTAGAATTTCCACTGCACCGCCGAGATACGAGTTATAAATTTCCCGTCCGAGATATACATTCTCCACTGCAGTTAAATGAGGGGCTAGCGTCGGCTCTTGAAATATGGTACTAATCCCAAGTTCTTGAGCATGTCTGGCATCTTTATTTCTACAGATTTCCCCCGAACCCGGATTTCCCCGCTATCCTTGCGATATAAACCCGATAAAATCTTTATCAAAGTAGACTTGCCGGCACCATTTTCTCCTACCAGCGCCAGCACTTCGCCCTTTCGCACTTCGAGCGAAACGTTTTCAAGCGCCTTCACACCGGGAAATTCCTTGGTAATTCCGGTCATCGAAATAAGCACGCCATCATCTGCTACTCCCATTTGCGATCCTCCGTTCCTATAAATTCCCGGGCAGCTGAAGCTGTTAAGCATAACAAAAGTTCATCTTCTTTCATCTAAAAGAGTCCCAGTCTTATTGGGACAAGAATAAGGCCAAGACTCTTTTTTTGCTGCACCAAAAACAATATTGAAATAAAATTTAAGGGGTACTCATTTCAAGCTCTTCGATGGCCAGGAGCGCCGCTTGCGCACATTCGGCGTCTTGATCTGCCGTACCGCCCGAAACTCCAATCCCCCCTACCAATTGCTCCTCGATATATATGGGGCAGCCCCCTCCAAAAATCGTCATTCTGTCGGCGTGTACAAGTCCATGCAATAATGAAGGGGTGTCTTTAATGATCGGGTACCAATCCGCTGTAGGGATGCCAAAGCCAACGGCTGTATAAGCTTTGTTTTGGGCAAGTTGACTGGGAATAAGCTGGGCTCCATCCATTTTTATGTATCCTGCTAAATTCCCGCCGTCATCCAGAATAGCAACGCATATTTGTATATCCAGCTCTTTCGCTTTGTCCATGGCATAATTTAACATTTTACTCACTACTTCTTGCGGCAAAATCGTTTTTTTCGGTATGGACATCGATTTCAATCCTTTCGTTATGGTTATAGATTAAAAAGATCAAAGCCATTTGATAGGTAGTAAATGAGAATGCATTAGTTTACCCGATCTGCGAGGACGGATAAAGCTCGTGTACCTTAGGGTCGTGGGCCGGCAGCACGATCGCGTCCATCCTGCGTATCAGATCCATAGCGGCAACCACATTTTCGAAGTTATAGTAGTAACCGATGGGAATGTCGGCTTCGAGGTTCTCGTACATATAGATTTCGTCGCCGGGGATGATGACGATTCCCTGAGCGGTCTCGACGGTCACCATCTGGTGGCCGGGGCTGTGGCCGCCGGTCCAGATCACCCGGATGCCCGGCAGTACCTCCACTTCGCCGTCGACTAGCTCAAGGCGCTCCCACGCCTCGTTCGCCAGCCAGCCGAACGCCTCGCGCGGGAAACCAACCCGGGGAGCGTAACGCTTGTTTTCGGGCATAAGAACATAGAGCCACTCGCGACGGTTGAGGATGATGCGAGCATTCGGGAAAAGGCGGGCATTGATGTAATGGTCAAAATGCAAATGCGTCAGGATCAGCGTATCCACGTCCTCTGGCGCCACGCCGGCTTGTCGCAGCAGCGCTTCCGTCGTACGGCTTGGAGCGGAAACGCAGCGCCTTATTTGCTCTTCGGTCAGGTAGCCTTCTAAATTGTCTATGCCGGTATCGATGAGAATCGTGTGTCCTCTGCCTTGGACAAGAAAGAAATTTTGCACGATCTTGACCGGATCGTGTCGACCGAAGGCGTGCAGGTAGATCACGGTTCCCGGCGCGACCCACTCCCCGTTGTTCAAGATGGTCACGGTGTACATGAGCTCTGTTCACCCTTTCTGCTGTTTTGCGACCCTTTTACGAGTATCGGCCTCGGCTAACGAGTCGGTAAAATTCTCTTCCGCGTCGGCTGCCGGCTCTACCAAACCCGGACGCTCAGAAGGCGTGCTCACGGGTCTTTCATCCGCTCTTCCCGCCCGGTCACCGTACGTGTCAACCCGACAGCAGGAGGGCGAGGGCGAGTTATTCAGTGAGCATGGACCGACTGTCGAGAAGTACTCTGCCGAGAACCTCGCTTTCCCTATACCCGCTAAACTCTCACCGTTGCCAATGACGTTAAGCTATGATCGAACCTTTTCGAACACGGTACTGACTCGCGCTAGTTCAAAAACCCGGTGCATCCGCATTGCCGGGTGTGACCTTCTGCGACAGGATGTGGGAATGACGCCTCTTGATGTACTCGGCGCAGCGGACGGCAAGCGCCTGCAAGGTACTGGTCGGATTGACGGCGGCGCTGGTCGGCAGCGAACTGGCGTCGACGATGAACAGGTTAGGTACGTCCCAGGTCTGATTGTATTTGTTGGTTACCGAATCTTCCGGCGTATTTCCCATCCGGCAGGTGCCCATAATGTGCCATCCTGGCGGTGGTTTCGTAACGCCTGTAACCCCCGTACTGCTTGAATCGGTTAGGCCGCCGGCGGCCTCGGCAGCCTCGCGCGCCCTTTGCCTGCCGAACTCGATGAGTCGAGCGTCGTTTTCGGGCAGCTTGTAGTGCAAGTGCGGCGCGGGAAGCCCGCTTGAATCGGTGACTTTGGGGTCCAGCGTGACCCTGTTTGTTTTTACCGGGAGATCCTCTCCCTGCACATAGACAAGCACATGCCGACCAAAGTGTTCGTTGAAAAATTTCCGGTGATCCGCCCCCCACGGCGCAAGATAACCACTCGTCGTTCCCATCGCCGTATAGGCTGAACCGTTTGCCCGCCCGACTTGAAATGAGAATCCGTTGACAAAGTTATGATTTGGATTCGTGTCGTAGAACTCCTGACTGTACAGGGACGCTGGTTCGGGGCCCTTGAAATCTTCTATGGGTTCGTCGAACCAAAAATCTTCGAAAGCCCAGCTGTGGAACATGAGGTGCGTGCCTACAAGTCCGTTGCTGTTCGCCAAACCGTCCGGGTGTCCGTTCTGGGCGGACATCAGGAGCAAGCGGGGGGTACCGACGGCATTCGCACACATCACGACGATGTCGGCACGAACCTCGTGCCGCTCGCCGGTGATCCGGTTGATGTAAGTCGCGCCAGTAGCACGCCCGTCTTTGCCAACGTTAATCCGCTCAACCCGCGCGTTGGTGCGCAGATCGACACCGTTTCGGATGGCCTTGGGCCAGTAAGTGACATCAGTAGAGCCGATCGAGCCGCGCGGGCACCCGCTTAAGCAGGGTCCGCACGCATTGCAGGGGAGACGGCCGTCTTTATGCCGGGTCAGGATAGCGTAGTCTGCCGGCCACCAGTGCCACCCGAGTTTCCCAAACGCCTTTGCCATCTTCAAGCCGAGCTTTCCCGGGGGGATAGGAGGACCATATCCCTTCAGCTTTTTGGGATTCCCCAGGTCGCCGACTACACGCGCCACCCCGAGCTCCGCGTCATTGATATTGTAGAACGGCTCCAGTTCCTCGTAGCTGATTGGCCAGTCGATCGTTCCTTCCAGCCCGTGCTCCGTCCCCTTACGAAAGTCAACCGGTTTGAAACGCGGCCAAGCGCCCGCGAAGTGTCTGGTTGAGCCGCCAACAGCGTTAAATACATACGGAGTTGCGTTGCCCGTGGTCGGATAGTCCTCCGGAAGCCTGCGCTTGTTCGGGTCGAAATCCCAACCTCGTTTCCTCTCGATCTCCCATTCGTGGTGGAAATGCGGGTGGTCGAGCGGGTGTACCCAATCGCCCTGCTCCAGGCACATGACTTTGATCCCTGCGTCGCTCAGCCGTTTGCTGACTGCGCCACCGGCCGCGCCCGCGCCGATTACCAGCACGTTCGTTTCTACATGTTTCGCCATTTTGATCCCTCCTCCAGAGTCATTTATTCCGACATGCTCGTTCTACTCACCATTTCATAACGACGGATTAACCTCAACAAACGGGATGGCCTTTACCTTGGCAAAATCGGCAGGCTGGAGCCAGAAGGGTTCTATCCGCTCACGGCCAAGGATGACATGCGTCTCATGCTTGTTTTCATTAGGGGCCAATGCAACCCGGTATCTATTTTTCTTCATTACAGGAAGGCTTGGAATGCTCCTCACTTGATGGTGGCTTGCCCCCTGCAGCTCCCGGCTGATCCGGAGTCCGGACGTTCACATACTTGACATCTTCTGTCCGGATATACGAGCCTTTTACTTGCGAGAACAACGATTCATCCCACGGTTCGATCACGTCCAAATAGCCGTAGGGCTGCGGAGAGCTCCGGTAATCACGGCCTGCCTCGAGATTCTCGTTTATTGCCTTCGTGACCTCGGGCCGCGAGTAGTACCCATAGTAGACCAGATCTCTGAACTGCGAGAAGAAGGTTGGCGACTCCTGCTCGATACGTTTGAGAATTTCGACCTGCATGGCCGCGTCTGCCTGGAGAAAGTCTCCGCCGAGCTTATCCAATTCTGCCTTGAAGTTATCCTCCCCGGCGAAAGGAAACCATTTAGGCTCCTCGCCGCTCGGCGTGATGTAGCGCGCGATAAAGCGCACTATCCCGACTTCGCTGGGCCAAGGAAACCCCTCGCCGCCGGGAATGATTCGATCAGCCGCCGCATTCAGGACCGCCACTTGCACCTCCGTGAACTCGATCAGCTTCACAAAACCGCCTAGACGCGGCTTGAGCGGGGCGAATTGTTCCTGTGGCTCCTTCGTTGGTCCAACATTTGTATTTCCTAGTTCCTCCTCGGGAAAAGACAAAGACGACACGCTAACTCCTCCCTCCAAATGCTAGAGTTACTTGTGTCACCATCCCCGCGAAAGGGATGGTTCTCGCTGCGCCCCCATCGATTTCGCCGGTGATGGTGATCATCTTCGGTCAATCTTCAACTGTTATTTCACAGCTGCGCCCACTGCTTGGTACCAGTCCTCGTCTCGGTTCATCGCAGCCACGTGCGCCGTCCTGCGTACCAGCTTAGACGCTGCTGCTCATCGACGCCCGTTCCAGGTACTTGACGATTTTATCAACTTTCATTATCAAACCATAAGACCGTTGCCGTTCCCCGTCCGGGTGAGCATTACGCTCTCTGGTATTTGCCGGGCTTCTTGGCAGCTTCCAGCCTTTCGAAGAGCTCCCCGCTTGTGATCACGTCGCCGTAGTTCATTTGGATATTCCGCAGCGCTTCCCAGTGCTGCCCGTACCCCAGAGGCACATCGTGCGTATGGGGACTAGGGACCGCGGTCGTGCAGTCTGCCAGCACGATAACCTTGTAAGTTCTGTTCCATGCGTCGATCGTGGTGGCGTGGACGCAGTTCGCCGAGGTGATCCCGGCGATCACCAGAAACTCCGTTCCCAGCTCCCGCAGGTATTCTTCAAGCTGCGTGCCCACGAAGACGCTGAAGCGGCTTCTCCGCAAGACCGGTTCGCCTTCCCGGGGTTCCAGCTCGCCTGCAAAATGGTCTGTCTGAGGGTTCCCCCAGCTTGCGGCCGACTCCGGCGTGCCCGGATTCAAGGCCGGCCATTTCAAAGCGCAGATACCCTTATCCAGACCCTCAGGACTCAGGCCCCACTGAGACCAGATGACCGGACTGCCTTCTTCACGGAACCGCTTGACGACCCGCTCGACCGGTTCGACCGTGTCCTTTCCGCTCGGGGCGCCCCCCACGCTGGGAATGGCCAGCGCACCATCGGGATCGGTGCATACGGGCTGCATATCCATTACGAGCAACGTCGCGCGCTTCGGATCGATCTCCGGCGCAACCATAACACTTCTGTCAATGACCTTATCAATATTTTCCAGCGTGAATTTCAAAGACGACATGCGAATTCCTCCTCCTGAATTTTAGAAATTTAGAGTTGAGTTCGAGCCTTACTTCCCGTTATGGACGTGGTCATTCCTTGCGGTTACATGACTTCCACCTCCTTAAAATGCTCTACGGTTTCACATTCTTCCGCATCGGGACGATGCTCTACAGCCGCCTTGCGGACCGCCGACGGACGGCGAGCCAGGATGCCTTGATCAGGGCTTCATGGCCGTTTGCTTGTTCTCACCGTCAGACATGGTTCACAAGAATCCGCTTTAAAAAAAATAGTTTGGATTGTAAGCCCTTTCATTTCAAGGTGACAACGATTGATACCACATCTAAATTGACTTCAATTCCCAGTCCGGGATTATGGGGAACCGGCAGTTTTTCTTTTGCAAGGTGAGCGGTGTTGTTAAAAGTTCATCTCTGAGGGGATTAGGGTTTCGATCGTACTCGACGATCGGTTTATTTTGCAGCGGAACGGGATGTGCCGTATGCGGACTTGGCGGGATCGATGCCAATACATGAAGCGCCGCTGCCAGGGCGATTCCCGACCCCCATACATGGGGGATAACCGTTACGCCGAAGCTGGAGGCCAGTGCCTGTATTTTCATCCATTCGGAAAAACCTCCAGAAACGCAAATATCCGGTTGGGCTATATCCACACCAGTAAACTCGCACTCACCTCCCGCAATGGCAATGCTTGTTGAAGATCTGACCTCGCGGTAACCCGCTCGGTCCTCCGACACCACGGGTTCGGGAGGACCATATCCCTCCCCCCACCTCACAAGCCCATCGTCCGTTTCCACTTTTACGATACAGAGTTGGGGGGGCATTCCATTTCATATGGTTTTAATATTATTTTTCACTGCAAATAGGATGGATTCTTTGGTTCCTCTCACATGTTTTCTCATTCTGCGCTCCGCAAGCTCACCATCTCTGGCTTGAATAGCCTCAAATATTTCCCAATGTTCCTTATTGGATAATTCCAATCTTCCGGGAATATGGTTGGAAAAATAATGAAATCTCTGAATTTGGTTTTTAAAATCGGAAACGATCGTCAAAACCTTCTGGTTGCCCGCCACGTCAAGGACAATCTCATGCAACTGGTTTCCCAACTCAAATGACTGCTCCTTGTTTCCGCTTTCAAGTTCTTGATCGGCCTTTTCCAGCGTCTCTTGCAACAAGGCTATCTTTTGTTCATTGATCACACTTGCCGCAATTCTGGCGCTAATCCCTTCAAGCGCTTCTCTTACAGTAAAAATTTCCTCAAGATCTTTTACCGTTATTTCTTTAACCAAGGCCCCTCTTCTTGGAAAAAACTCGACCAAACCATCCTGGACCAGATGCCTGATCGCTTCCCTGATGGGCGTCCTGCTCACCTGATATTCCTTGGCCAGTTTTTCCTCGACCAAGGGTGTATTCGAAGGCAAATCGCCTTCCACAATCTTTTTCTTTAATGTTTCATAGACCACACTAAACCTCGAATTGCCCTGATCTTTGTTAGCCATTGCTTCTCTCTTCACTTTACACACTCCATTTGAATTTCAACTCATGTATACAATTATGTTCTAAATTCTTCATTTTAACCAATGTTGACGAAATATCATTCGATCCATTTTCAAATTGTATACTGTAATATCTGTTTTAATGACATTAATTATATATAATTGTATACAATATCTCTTGACGATTTCAATTTAACACACCTTTCCAAAATAATCAACAACTTTTTCTAAAAGCGGATTATGCAGACACTAAGGACAAAAAGATATCCTTAATCTGAAAAAGCCGCGCAGCGCGCGGATCTTAATGTATTTATGTTGTTTGTCCCCGACATCATACAAGTCCAATGACACAAACAATGATGTCTCAACAATCCCCCCCTTTGATGTTCTTGCCACAAAAATTCCCGCAAAGGTCATTGAACAAAAATGGGAGACCGGTTTTCCCTGTCTCCCGTTTTTTTCCTTTTCAAATACTAGTCCAGACGATCAGTTTTCATCGAAAACCTTCCCCAATGACATGTTATCCTTTACAGGAGGTTATTTCCAAGGCAGCAGTTTGCGCTCCAACCGTTCCAACGATCGGTTAAACACCAGGCCAAGCAGGGAAAGAAGCAAGACTCCAACCATCAAATTCGTCGTCATCATCAGATTGCCATAATGCAGAATCATCGAACCTATCCCTTTATCCGCCGCGATCATTTCCGCTGCAACGAGCAACAGGAGGGAATTTCCCGCAGCCAGCTTTAACCCTGCAAAAATGGTGGGCAATGACGCAGGCAGAGTGACCTTGCGGATGACACTTAAATGATTTGAACCGAACGTTACCGCCGCTTTGATTAGTATCGGGTCAACGTTTTTCACGCCGGCATACGTGTTGATCACTACGGGAAAGAAGACGCCCAGCGCGATAATCGTCAGCTTGGGCATTTCGCCGATGCCCAGCCACAGAATAAACAAGGGCAGCAGGGCGATCTTCGGAATCGGGTATATCGAATAAACGACCGGCGTTAACACCGAATCTACCCAACGGAAGAAACCGAGCAATAGCCCGATGACAATACCGGCAAATGACCCTAGGGCATAACCCGCTGCAATCCGGAATAAGCTTGCCAACACATTTTCAAGGATTTCCCCCGTCATCAGCATTCCCCATCCAACTGTAACAATTGCCGAAGGCGAGGGCAAAAACAACTCCGGCACCACGCCCGTACGGCAAAGCGCCTCCCACATGAGCACAATGCCGACGATCCCGAGCGCCGAAGCATAAGCCGGGGTCCGGTTCTCCAGAAAGGCTACCCGGTTGCGAATCATTTGCCGTCGAGCCGGAACTGCTGGTTTGCTTGCTTTTGTTTGCGCTTGTGCTTGCTCCATATTATTCACCATCCTTCAGCGCTTCTTGCGCATCATGACGGATGAGCTGCCAGATTTGATCCACATAACGGTCAAATTCCATGCGGTATTCCTCCTGATTGCGTCCGGCTTTTGGCAGATCGATGCGGATAATGCTCTTGATTTGCCCAGGATGTCTTGACATGACAATGACCCTATCCGCTAAATAAACAGCCTCCGGGATGTTGTGGGTGACATAAAGCGTGCTGAGTTTGGTACGGTTCCAAATGGCCAGCAGCTCTTCTTGCATAATCGTCCGCGTCTGCGCGTCAAGTGCCGAGAAAGGTTCATCCATCAGCAGAAGATCCGGCTCAACGGACAACGCCCTGGCAATCCCGGCACGCTGTCTCATGCCTCCGGACAGCTGCTTCGGATAAGCAGACTCAAACCCGGTCAGGCCTACCATTTCAATATAATGCCTGCCTTTCTCCTGCAGCTCCTCTTTGCTTGCACCCAGCTCCTGCAGGCCGAACACCACATTTTCGTATACGCTTCTCCAGGGGAATAAAGCGATTTCCTGAAACACAATCCCGATTCTCGGAACCTTATCCCCCTGCAGCCCGTCGAAATATACTTCACCATCGCTGGGGGACAACAGTCCCCCCACAATGTTCAATAGAGTAGATTTCCCGCATCCGCTCGGGCCCACAAGCACCACAAACTCCTGCTCCGCTATGGTAAAGTTGATGTTTTTCAGGGCGGTCAACTCCCGCTTGCGCGGATCGCCAAAGCGTTTCTCCACATTTTCGACAACGATTCTCATAGTTTATTCCCCCACCAACTTCAACGCTTCATCCAACATTCCGGTGTTAACGAAATCGTTCACATCGATGACCTTCGTCACGAATTTCTCTTTAACATACCAATCGATTTGCGCCTTAATATCGTCAACGTTCAGCTTACCGTCAGGAGCTATAAATGAGAAGGTTCCCTTAATCACGTCCTCCTGTTGATCCGTATACTTGGCGACGATCTTCGTTACTTCGTCAAAATTCTCCCCCTTCACCAACTTGCCGTCCTTTTGCGTAAGTACAGCATCGTAATAGTAACGCGCTCCTTTGATATAGGCTTTGAGAAAGCGTACGCCTGCCTCTTTGTTAACCGCAAATTTCGGCGAATAAAAAATCGCGGCCGATTCAGGGTTTATCTCATCCGAAACCCATGTCAACACTTTTCCGAAGCCTTCGTTCACCGTAATCGAAGCGGTCGGTTCGCTCAGTACAACGACGTCCATATTCTTGCTTCTCAATGTTTCCATGAGACTGCTCACGGAGTTCATGGATACCCACTGAACATCCTTGGTGTTCAGACCGTGCTTCTCCAGAATACGTCCCATATTGTAATGATTGGTGCTGCCAATCGACGTGACGCCGATCTTCTTCCCCTTCAAATCCTCCACCGTACGGATCGTAGAATCTTTATGCACCACTACACCGCCATAAGAATATCCTTTCTGTTCGCTGCCTTTATTAGCCACGATAACAATCCTTTGACCCGAAGCGATCATATTGTACAAATCCGCGGAAAGACCGCTCGCCCCTACGTCCACACTGCCTGACGCCACACCCACGTTGACATCCTTGGACGCATCAAAAAATTTAAATTCCGCATTTATGTTTTCGTCTTTAAAAAAACCTTTTTCCATTGCAATATACAGCGGCGCATTCGTCGTATATTTCAGCATACCCACGCTTAAAGAAAGCGTTTCCGATTTAGGAGGCGCCGTATTGGCCGATTCAGCTTTGCCGGTTTGTGATTTATCCGTCCCGGATTCTGAGGCGTTCCCTTTCACGGCCCCGTTTTTCGCGCAACCCAACAGTACAGTCGATAGAAGAACTACGACAAACAGCAGCGATACGGACACCTTTTTCATGGTTCAAACCTCCAGCTCAGGATAATGGTTATGAAGGATTAGCCAATTTTGTTATTTCTACAATGCCGTTATCGGCATCCACCTTGATCCAATCACCGGTTTCGATAATCGTGAGCGGATCTTGATCGAGATCGGTAACCGCTGGCGCCCGGGTTACCACCGCTCCCAAGGCTACCTTTGTCGTTACGACGTTGAAAATCATGGCCTTGGGTGCCGCACCCGCGAGCCGGGCGGTATGAAAACTGACGGACCATCCCGACGACCCTTTGGCTCCGGGAAATACAAGCACTTTATCTTTAAAGCTTTGGCCGTACAGTTCATGCCGCAATTCGGTAATCGTACCCGTCAGCGGATTGAGTCCACCCCAGCCGGATATCGTATCTTTGGTGACAAGGGCTTCACCTTCCGCGCACCCGCCTACAACTTTTCTTCCACGCAAAATAATTTTTTCATCTTAATTCACCGCTCCATTTGCCCGTTATTGCAGCATTGATGCAGTCTTCCAGGAACCCGAACCAAGTTTGAACCCCCATGATCGCCGGCAAATAGTGTGCCTGCTTGGCTGAATCCGTGGCAACCACCTTTGTTCCCTTGGGCAGCAGTTGCCCTACAGCCGGACAAGAATCGCTCATCAAGACCCCTCCGGCGTCGCTTATGATTTTGGTATACCCGTTTCGGTCGGCCAACTGCTTAATGGATCTCGGCGTGAAAATCCATAGCATCGTATCGCGGTTTACGCGTTTGCCATTCAACAGCTTGCAGATTTCCCAAATTTGTTCAATCGACGCGTGTGGACAGCCAAGCATAATAAAATCTACTTCTTTATCCTTTGCCGAGTGATTTAAATGTTCGTATGCTTTTTGCCTTTCCGCCTTCCCAAACTTGAAGCTGAACTTTGGCTTCTTTTTTCCGAAAGCCTCCTCCAGCGAATTGGCTTCTGCCGTTATTCCGGGGATGTGGAACAGCTCGACTCCGCCCGATGATGCGGCCGACGCCCCGAAATGCTTGATCCGGTAAAGATTCGGTACATGCCGGACACCGCTTAAGACCGGAATCCGTTCCCCCACCACCTCGCCAATGTAGTAACCCAGGAGTCCCCAATCCATCATGCTTTGGACATCCCATTCGACTTCCACCAAATCCGTACCCAGGCGATTTTCGTCAAGATGATAGCCCCAATACGGGATCTTTCCGGTTAGCATGGCGGCTCCGGTGCTTTTCTCGTCCTTCCACATTGGAGCGAGCCCCCAGCACCGAGTTAATGTACACAACCGCGGAGGATTCCATCCATGCGCAATGCTCGCCCTTAACCGGCACATTCCCAACCTGATATGGCGTACAGGTACTCATCAGTTGTACGCCGATCCCGGCGCTAAAGGCCTCATTTTTTTGACTTAACTCGTAACGATCTCGGGAAATTCCCTGGATTTCCCAGAGATCCTGATCAAAAGACTGAATAAGCTGGCAGGTGTGGGCCTTGACCATAGGAATTTCGACGACCTCTGAACTATCCAGGTTGAACTCGGAGAATACCGCATCAAAGCCTCCTGCTTTGGCCGCAAATTCCCGCATAAAGGGATTTGTCGCCACTACCGTACCGCACACGTTGTTGGTGTCGACCAGCCTCTCCGCTCCCAAAGCGTTCCCGTAACGGACGAGTAAGTCCATCGCCTTCTGTTTGGCCGGGCCTTCCTTGCCATCAAGCATTGCTTTTTCGTCATCGGTCAGTTTCATTTTATGGCCTCCATTCTATGATCTGCGAGAATGCCGCCACTCTGGGGCAATGGCTGGACTAAGCGCCGATAGATTGCAAGCCATCCGCGTTCGTCCGTCACGGGTTTGTTCTCCAGGCGCGAACGCCTCACCGCAAGCTCACTTTCCGGCACATCGAGATTGACGAATCGCTTTTCCACATCGATCGAGATCATATCTCCATTTTCCACAAGCGACATTGGCCCGCCATCGGCCGCCTCAGGGGAAACTTCGGCAACCACGATTCCCTTGTTGGACAATCCCGATTGCTGTCCGTCATGCACTAGCGCCACCTGTTCTCCTAACCCCTTTCCATCAAGAGCGAAGACCAGGGCGGTGACCACTCCCATCCCAGGAGTACCTTTGGGGCCGAGCCCTCTGAGTACGACCACTTGACCCGGTTTGACCTCGTCTTTGTTCACGGCGTCGACAGCTTCCTGAGTTGAATTGAACACGATCGCCGGACCGGTAAACTGAAGTTTTCGATCATCGGCAACCGCGAGCTTGACGATTCCGGTGTCCGGCGAGAGAGATCCCCGTACAAGTACAATAGAGGGCCTTTCGGCGAGCGCTCTATCCACCGGACGGATAATTTTCTCGTTGGCCACCACTGCATTACGGAGGTTTTCTTCCACGGTTTGGCCCGTTACCGTCATTGCGTTTTTGCAAAGAAACCGTTCAAGCTGCTTCATTACCGCTCTTGCGCCGCCGGAAGCCTCAAACTCCTCGATCGTATGCTCACCGTTGGGGCGGATGGCGCTCAGAAGCGGAATGTTATCGGCATACTGTTCGAACAAACGGTAAACATCCACTTCGCACTGAGCTTCTTTGGCCAATGCCTGAAGATGCTTTACCGAATTGATCGAACCGCTCACCGACAGCACCACCATCACAGCATTTGCAAAGGCTTCCGGTGTGAGGATATCGCGGGGCTTCAAGTCGTCGTCCCATACCATTTGCACAATTCTTTCGCCAGCTTGCCGCACCGTGTTCCACATCTTCGGACTATTGGCTAATACAGGTGTGCTTCCGGGGAGAGCCATCCCTAGAGCCTCGCAAACGATATGCATGGTATTTGCAGTTCCCATTCCTGCACATACTCCAGGTCCAAGAATGGCGTTCTCACTCATCTCGTTCAGCTCCGATACTGTTATCTGATTTCGTCCGGTTTCCCGATGTACGGCATTTATCCAAAGATCCTCAATATCCATATGTTCGCCCCGATATCGTCCGCTCGGCTGATAACCGCAAGCGACTACGATGGTTGGAATGTTAAGCCGTCCTGCCGCCATCAACTGCCCCGGCACCGTTTTGTCGCATGACACCAGGCAAACCATGCCGTCCAACATCGCCCCTTCCACTGCGACCTCTATGTCGTTTACGATTAAATCCCGGGCAGAAAGAATATAACCGCCTCTGTGGCCCGCGCTAGTGACGAAATCGACGGGCGCCGCCGTGCGTACCTCAAACGGGACTCCGCCAGCGGAGCGGATGGCTTCTTTCATCTTCGCAGCAATACCGTCAAGATGGGCAAAGCAGGCCGCCAGATCGGAAGAGGAGTTCACAATTGCAATCTTCGGCTTTTCCATGTCCTCCTCTGTGACACCGAGCACTCCCCATTCTGCCCGCCTTAATGCCCATCTTGCACTTCCAGGCTCAAAAGTACTCCTCAGCTTCTTTTTCATAGGATAGCTTCCCCTTTGCTTACTATATTAAGAAAATGGCTCAGCCCCATTGGTTCTGCTGCGCTTATTCAATCGGTTCGTATCACGTTATCCTTTACCCGCTCTTGCAAAGCAGCGTTGTCGATTTGATGCACGCTGCCTGTGCCCGCAAGGTCTAGCGCGTGTGCCGCTGCAGCACCCATTGCAATACAAGGTCCCATTACCCGAACGCTGGATAAAGCGGCAAGATCCCCGTCGATGCAGCGGCCAACCGCGACCAGATTGTCAACGTCGGGTGGTGTCAAACTCCCCATTGGCACGTAATGAACATGGTCCTCAGAAAATGCCTCCCAAGCGTAGCCTTCCAGCCGGTCATGAAGCTCAAGAGCCCATCCCGTTCGTGCAATGGCATCCGGGAAACGCCTGCCTGTGCGCACATCGTCGATCGTGAGCTGCTGCCTCCCGACGATCCAGCGCGTTTGGCGAATCCCGGGAAGCCCGTAACTGCGCACGCGGGCATTGCCGAAAGCTTCAGGAAATTCACGCTTTAAAAATTGCACGGTTTTATCAGCCTGAGCCTTTCCTTCGATAGCTTTCGCAGCTGCCGCCACAGGTTCCAACGGTGTCTCCACATGTGTCATGTTCACAAGCGCCGTACCGCGTCCCGGGAAGGCAAAGGCGAAACCATCCCTGCGTATTAGCCCGTAATCCCCGGCCCGTTCCTTAAGCCGTCTTGAAATTTCTTCTCTTTCCGGATACTTTTCTTCGTTGATTCCTTCAACGACCACCATATGGGAACCGTAAACCGTACCCTTCTCCGGCTCACGGCATGGAAGTCCCGCATGCCAAGCCAGAGCCGCATCCCCCGTCGCATCAACGAAAGCGTTTGCAGTCAGGCGTACGTCACCATAACGCGTGGCAAGATCAATATAACGTATGCGTCTGTCTTCATTGCTCACTCCCCGTAAGACGGCGCCAAGAATCAATGTGATTCCCGCAGAATATACTGCATTTTCAATCCAACGGGACAAGGCTACCTCATCATACACAACTGTTGTCCAAAATCCGTTTTTGCGATAATGCAGCGCCCCCGCGGTGCCCAGATCACGGAGAATGTCGTCGGCGATGCCATGGGTCAATTGGTAGCCGTCGCGGCCGTTGGCAAACAGACCGCAAAAGGCACCGATGATCGAGTTTACCGCTTGGCCCCCCAGAGCAGGCAAGCTGTCAACCAAGGCAACGTGGTGTCCCAGACGTGCTGCCTCCAGAGCAGCTGAAACGCCGGCGATACCTGCTCCCACGATACAGGTATCCGCTTTCAATTCCCGCAAAGAACTTCCGGTACCTTTTCGAATCACGCGTGTATCCGTTCTAAATTCCGAATGATTCACCATCATCACTCCTCGTATAGTATGTTTAGAATCTTCTTTTTGAAGAATTTCCAGTTAATCTGCAGTGAAACTATGGTGGACGTAGCCGACCCGCACCGCAGCCCGAAGGGCAAGGAGCGGAAGTCGGGGTCCAGAGAGAAAACCGCTCTTTGACAACTTTAAAAAATACAATTAGGGTCTTGGACTTTTCGTGATGTTCCCAGACAATGAGCTTAGGGTCATTTGGGGAAATTCGTCTCACTCCTGTAGTTCGACTACATCTAAAGTCTGTTTCCCCAGCACTCGTTTGAACTTCTTACCCGCTGGCTGTCCCCTTCGGCAACCCATGCTCGAAGATAGCAGCTTCGAGGCAGCTCATGGACCGAAGGAAGTTCTCATATGCGAGGGTGACTGATCGGCGAGCGCGCTGGGGGCATCCCGAAGAGTCCAATTCCCTAAATCCCGAATCCAGAAGGGAGGGATCACCCTTGAAATTATTTGTCGGTATTGACGTCAGTTCAGAAGAACTGGAAGCGTGTTTCATGAATCCGGAAGGCGATACGCTTGAAACGCTCAAGGTAGAAAACAATCTACACGGTGCCTCGCATCTGCGCGACCGCATCGTGGCTGCTGCGGACAAGCTGCCGGCTTCCGAAATCCATATCGGCCTTGAAGCAACCTCGGTCTATAGCTGGCATCCGGCTATGTACCTGCATGAGGATGCCTCGCTTCAAGAGCGGAAAACCAAGGTGTTCACGATCAACCCGAAGCTTATCAACAAGTTCCGGGAAGCCTACGCGGATATGGACAAGACCGATCGGATCGATGCCTGGATCATCGCCGAACGCCTGCGCTTCGGCCGTCTCACGACGACCATCGTCATGCAGGAGCAGTACATCGCGCTTCAGCGCCTGACGCGCATGCGGTACCATCTGGTTCACAACCTGACACGCGAGAAGCAGTACTTCCTGCAGAATCTGTTCTACAAATGCAATGCGTTTCGTTCCGAAGTCGACAGCTCCGTTTTCGGCCACGCCATCATGGAGATGCTCTCGGAAAAGTTCAGCCTCGATGAGATTGCCGACATGGAAGTCGCCGACTTGGCCGACTATCTCAAGGAGAAGGGAAAGAACCGTTTCCCTGACCCGGAGCATGTCGCCCGCTGCATCCAGAAGGCTGCACGAGCGTCCTACCGCCTTTCAAAGGTCGTAGAGGATTCCATTGATCTGGTTCTCGGCACTTCCATACAGGCCATCCGGAGTATTCAGAGCCAACTGAAAGAGCTGGACAAGGCGATCGAACGCATTCTGGCTGGCATCCCCGGCGCTCAGTGCCTGCGCTCCATTCCGGGCATCGACCGGGTGTACGCCGCCGGCATTCTGGCGGAGATCGGCGACATCGAACGCTTTAGCGATCAGGCCGCCGTAGCTAAATATGCAGGCCTGACATGGCGTAAACATCAGTCCGGGGGCTTTGAGGCCGAAGATACCAAACGCATTCGTTCCGGCAACCGATTCCTTCGTTATTACCTTGTTGAAGCTGCCAACTCGGTGAAAAACCGCGAACCGGAATTCGGCGAGTATTACCGGAAGAAGTACGTTGAAGTGCCTAAGCATCAACACAAACGCGCCCTCGTCTTAACGGCAAGAAAACTTGTGCGTCTGGTCGATGTGCTGCTACGCAACGGCCAACTCTACACGCCTGGAAGGAAGGTGACAACTGCGAAGGATTAACGCCTCCTTTGCCAAAGTCCTTCACGGATTCCCAGTTAAAATCTGGTAATTAACTCGATTTTCGACTGGGTTTAGTTTGGTGTTGCCTTTTTCCCTGAGTCATCGCGTTTTGGGCCAAAATAATTTCCAATTTCCACGAATCAGGGACTTGACATATTACCGCTGGACTTTTTGTTCCTAAGGGATAGTGAGAATTTATCAAAAACCATCCCTTTGTATCAATCTGTTTTTCTTATACAAAATATTGTCAAAACAGATAGGTTCAATTAGTATACATAGTATAAGCTACCATAAATGGTATTTATCATTGTGAAAAGAGCCGGCCCAGGGAGGCCTTATCAGATAGGCCGCGCATTGTGCTCGTAATCGTATATCCCAAATTGCGATAAGGGGTGACCGAGATGGAAATTCATCAGTTGGAATATTTTCTGGCCGTTGAAAAATACCGCAATTTTTCTACCGCCTCACTGGAAATATGCGTATCCCAGTCAACTTTGTCGCAGCAGATCAAGAAACTTGAGGATGAATTGGGAGTCAAATTATTCATACGCTATTCCCGTTCGGTGCGACTAACCCCTGCCGGCGAGGATTTCCTTGTTCATGCGCAGCGAATCGTATCGGAGATTCAACAATCCAGGGAAACGATTCAGAAGTATATAAGTTTTGATAAGGGGAGCATCAAAATTGGTGTGTTTCCTAATATGGCGTGTTTGGGTTTGAACAAAATTATTACCAGCTTTTTTAGAACTTATCCGGGTATTGATTTTGAAATACATACGGCCAATACGGATGATTTGCTGAAGGGGTTACGCGAAAAAAAGGTCAATGTTGCTTTTATTAACTCGCCTTTTCCCAATCATTTTGAAATCGATTTCTTTCCCTTGATGAATGATCATATTGTAATGCTTATTTCCTCCCAACATCCGCTTGCCAATGAATCGTTTGTCGATCTGAGCGATTTATCACGAGAAAAGTTTTTGATGATAAAAACGAATGCCTGGTTTCGTAATACCTTGATTCATGCATGTAACGATGCAGGGTTCGAGCCTAATGTTATTTTTGATACCAACGATGTCGAGATCGTACGAAGTTTTGCGGAAGATGGCGTTGGGGTGGCGCTCATGGGATACCGCGTTGCCCGCTGCATGTCCAACCCTAACAATTCTATTGTGCCTATTAGACAAATGTTTGAACGACAAAGCGGTCTGGCCATTCCAAAATCCACACGGCCGCCTTTGGCTGCCAGTCTCTTCCGGGACTTTACCCTAAAGGAAATGAGCCGGACTTTAAATTCGTGGTGAGCGTGCTGCGGCCCGTCGAAATAAGTTTCACCATTGCCGGGGGACAACAGTCCCCGGCAATGTTCAATAGAGTAGACGTCGATTCTCATGGTTTATTTCCCACCAGCTTCAATGCTTCATCCAGCATTTCAGTGTTAATGATTTCCTTCGTATCCACGGCTTTGGTGATCAGCTTTTCCTTGGCATACCAGTCGATCTGCGTCTTGATATCGTCCACGTTCATCCTGCCGTCAGGGTCAATGAACGACAATGAGCCCATAATAAGATCTTCCTTCTGCCCCGTATATTTGGCCACGATCTTGATCACTTCGTCATAATTCCCTCCTTTTACCCTTTTGCCGTCTTTTTGAGTCAGCACTGCATCGTAATAGTAACGCGCTCCTTTGATATATGCCTTTAAAAAACGGATGCCCGCATCCTTGTTCGTCATGAATTTCGGCGAAAAGAATATTCCCGACGATTGATAGTCGATTTCATCCGCCACCCACGCAAGCACCCTGCCGTAGCCCTGATTGATCGCTATCGAAGCATAGGGCTCACTAAGGATGACGGCATCGGCGTTCTTGCCCCTTAAGGTTTCCATGACACCGCTAGTGGTGTTCATCGGCACCCACTGAACGTCCTTTGTGGTCAATCCATACTTCTCCAATACACGCCCCAGCATGTAATGGTTGGTACTGCCTATCGTAGTGACAGCGGCTTTTTTTCCCTTCAATTCCTCCACCGACCGGTAAGGAGAATCTTTATGCACGATGACTGCGGAGAAAGGGTAGCCCTTCTGTTCCCTTCCTTTGTCGGATACAATAGTCACTTTTTGTCCGGCCGCCATCATGTTGTACAAATCTGCGGTAAAACCGACCCCGCCTACGTCCAAATCGCCCGATACTACAGCCACATTGACGGCATTGGAGGATTCGAACCATTTCACATGAACTTCCAGGTTCTCTTCTTTAAAGAACCCTTTTTCCAAAGCGATAAACAGAGGCGAATTGCTTGTAAACTTAAGCATGCCCATGTTCAAAGAAACCGGTTCGGCTTTAGCCGGCTCTGGTTTGGCCGGTTCTGTCGAGGTTCCCTGGACTTCCTCCCTGTTCCCGCAACCGAAAAACATTGTCACTAGAAGCAAGAGAACAGCAACTGCCGATATGGACCCTTTTTTCACATGATAAACCTTACCCATACCACCACCCCCTAATGAAAGCGCTTTAATAAATTTACTGTAGCTTATGCTTGGGATCCATTCAATCGTTATTAACGATAGCGGTTATTGCTAACATCGATAAAAGGTGACAAAAAAAGCGCGGCGTATCGGACCATAGTTGCGCATCAGGAGTCTGACTCGTTCAATACGCCTGCCGCCGAAGATATTCTATAACTGGATCAGCGAAAGTACGATGCCAACCGCAAAACCGCACAGCGCTCCGTTCACCCGAATCCACTGCAGGTCCTTTCCGACTTTGTGTTCCAGCATGCGTACCAAGGCTACATCATCCATTTGATCCAAATTTTCTTTCACGAGTTGACCGATGCGATAATGATTCGCTTCCACCCATTCAATCAAGTAAGCTAACAAGCGATTTTCCCAAACGGCCATCGAATCCTGTTCGGGATTGAAATTGCGCACGATCCAGCGGTAAGCAGTAATTACCGCCCTGCTGCCCTTCAAACGGTCTTCCTCCAGCTTGTCCAGCCATTGATTGCGGATTTCACTCAAACGCTCATGCAGGAAGACAGCGCCGCGAGCTCCTTCCAATTGGTTTACGATCCATTCCTTCATATTCGCTACAAGCAACTCGTTATCCGCTAGTTGAGACAGTTGGATGCGGATTTCCTGAACAAGGGTCTTCCGGAAAGCATTATCTGTATGTTGGAGACCCCGAATTCCTGAAAGCATCAAGTTTTGGAGGAAGCTGCCAAGCTTTTCTTCATCCATGAAGCCGACAAATGCCTGTAAAGCAAACCCCGTTAAGCCCCCCGCTTTTACTTCGGAGAGCTTTTCGCTTGCGAACTTTCCCAACATCATCCCGGTATCCGGACGTTTCGCCCAGTCGGATGCTTTATGCAGGACGTAATTCAACGCCTTTTCGTCGAATCTGTTCTCGATCACCTTCGTCAGGATGGCATCGGCTGCAGATCCCACATCCGCTCTTCGGATCGCAGCGGCTATTTCCGACTGAAGATAAGGAATCGCTTTCTCGAGCGGCAACCGGTAAACCCATCGGATCAACAGATCCAATAGGCCTACCCGTACCTTCCGTTTGCCAAGCAGCTTAGCCAGAGAGGATGAAGCGAGCTGCAAAAGCTGGAGCTGCCGGAGTTTGTTTTCGATGCTTTGTTTGTTGAGCAGCTCATTTTCCAACGCCAAAATCAAGGATTGGATAATTTTGTCCCTATTCTTAAGGAGTAAGGATGTATGCGGCACCGGTATGCCGAAAGGATGACGGAAAAGAGCGGTCACGGCAAACCAATCCGCAATGCCGCCGACCAAACCGGCTTCAAAGCCGCCTTTCAACAGAGCAACCAAAGGAGTCTCCTGAAGAAATAAAGTGATTAAAAAGCCGCCGGTCATAAAGGCCAATGACAGTCCGGCCAAATATCTTGAGTTCATCTGCGGCCTCCTTCCGGTTATTTATGGAGATGGTAAGGCACTGTAGCGATCACGACGTCTTTATGATTGAATAAGTAAGCCCTTAACAGTAACCCGGTCTGATTATGGAGGAAATAATGCCACCAATGCCTGGTAATGAATTGCGGAATTAATATGGTAATATGATCCGTTTCCCATTTCTTCTCCATCCGTGCGATATCCTCATCGTCAAATCCGACATATACGGCGACAACATGATTGGTTAGAGACTTGGCATAGCTGAGCGAATTCATAACCACCCGGGTAATGCCGGCTACGGGAACGACGATCGTGCTGCCTTTTATCACTGGTTTTTCCTCATCCATGTCGATTCGCAGTTCGTCCGATATGTTCAGGTAGTTATTAAGGAGTTTTGTAAACAAGATCATCACAACAAAAAAACCCTTAAATCTCCAGGAAGAAACTTTACTTATGGTTTCCAAATGTGTTGTTAATCAATCATCCTCCAACCTATCCCGTTTTTAGACAACAAAAAAACACAGAGGCTTGAGCTCTGTGTTTGCCTATCAGCAGACAGCACGTTCAACTCCTCTCTCATACAACGCTTACGAGGTTAGCTGTCGGATTCGGGCTATGAGAGCAGCCCTACGTGCGGAATAAACATGTTCCTGCACGATTCACCCCATGGACATCCAAATATATGTCCTTATTGGTTCCCCCGTTTTCCTGTTTGGAAATTCAGCAAGGTGATATGTTCAATGGTTGAATCTTACACCTTACAGGACAACATTGCAAAGCAAGAAATCGGATAAAACCTTTGCTAGATATAAATTGCTTTGTAAATGAGACGCTTTTATAGATCGCTTTCTTTGTTTTACTTCAAATCTCATGGATTTTCTTTATATTTCAGGATTTTTGCGTTTGCGGGCTGTTGCGGATGCTTGAAAACCAATGGATTGGAGTTGTTTTCCCATTCCTTTTTGTTCCCAGCTGAATTTGAATAAGCCATGGAATAAAGCACATAATAGGGTGCGTATACCAAGTATACCCATGAAAGGGGAATCCTCATGAGAAAAATACTGCAGTGTTCCTTTGTGTTTTCGTTTCTTGTCTTTGTTGATCTTTATGGTGTTGCAGCAGCACAAACCGCACCATTTTCATCGCCGGGAATGCAGGTGGATCAAAGCCATACCGCTTTGGTGATCACAGATCCGCAAAATGACTTTTTAAGCCCGAAAGGTGCAGCATGGAATTTAGTGAAAGACAGCGTTGCTGAAAATCACACGATTGAGAACATTGAATTATTATTAAAAACAGCAAAAAAGAATAAGTTTAAAGTATTTGTGTCCCCTCATTACTATTATCCCTATGACCAAAAATGGTTATTTGGGGGTGCTATGGAACATGTGATGCACGATATCAAAATGTATCAGCGAAAAGGTCCATTATCGCTTGAAGGCTTTCAAGGTTCGGGTGCCGACTTTCTGGATAAATATAAGCCTTATCTAGAAGATGGACAAACCATTATCACCAGTCCGCATAAAATTTTCGGACCCGAAGCCAACGACTTGGTTTTGCAGCTGCGAAAACAGGGAATAACCCGCGTCATTCTTGCAGGTATGTCCGGAAATCTGTGCATTGAATCTCATATGCGCGAACTCATTGAACAAGGATTTGAAGTGGCCGTGGTTCACGATGCCACAGCTTCCGCAAAAATAAACGGCTTGGATGGGGATAAGGCTGCAAAAACCAATTTTCGCATGATTGCCAACGCTTCATGGTCAACCAGGGAGACTATAGAGAAAATGAAATCCATTCAAAGATAAGCCTCCAGTTTGGAGGCTGCCATATCCCGCAGCTAATTTAACTCCGAATTAATATTCCTCTGACAATGGATTGATAAATATGAGGTATTTTAAACCTATATCCAATTGTTGAGGAGGGGTATGATGCGAATTGCTTTATTCTCCGACACCTTTTGGCCCCAAATGAACGGGGTTGCATTGACGTTAAAAAGACTGGTCGAACATCTGGAAAAACGAAATATTTCACTCCGGATTTTTGTGCCCAAATGCACGGAGGAGGATTTTTTCACAAGCAATATCCTGTCTTTTAGCAGCCTCCCCTTCATCCTCTATCCGGAATGCCGGATTGCGCTTCCCAATTATTTCACGATCCACAGCCAGCTCCAGCAATTTCAACCCGACCTGATCCATATCGCCACGCCCTTTAATATAGGGCTTTGCGGACTTTATTATGGGAGAAAATATGCTATTCCTCACGTTGCCTCTTACCATACGCACTTTGACCGCTATCTGAATTATTATCACCTGCAATTCGCCTCTTCCCTGTTATGGCGCTATATCCGCTGGTTCCACCAATCGTGTCTGGCCACCTTTGTTCCGTCCGTTGAAACGGCCGAAAAATTGGAAGAACATGGAATTCGAGACGTGGCCTTATGGAAGCGCGGAGTGGACTGCCGTCTTTTCAACCCCGATAAAAAAACCGGATTGATCCGCGAAAAATATAAGATCGACGAACGTTATATTTTCCTATATGTTGGCCGTTTGGCACCTGAGAAGGATTTGGACATTTTGCTTGAAACGATGAAGAAATTACCCGCTTATGTTAGCGGCAATGTCCGCTGGCTGTTGGTCGGCGACGGCCCGCTGTTGAAAGATTTGAAAGCGGAAGCCCCATCGAATGTTACTTTTACCGGTTATATGAAAGGAGAGAATCTAGCCGAACTGTATGCGTCGGCCGACTTGTTCGTATTCCCTTCCGGCACCGAAACCTTTGGCAATGTGGTACTGGAATCTATGGCATCAGGCACTCCCGTCATCGGAGCCAAAGCTGGCGGGGTACAGGAAATCATTCAACACGGCAAAACCGGCCTGTTATGTCCTCCCCGTAATTCCGATGCTTTCGCAAATGCGATTACATCTATGCTGGAATATCCGGACCGGTTATGGGATTTTGGCCAGGAAAGCAGGCTTTACGCCCTTTCCCAATCGTGGGAAGCTATTTTTGACGATCTCCTCCTCCGATACATTGAAATCCTGAACGCTGACCCCACAAAACGAAAAACCTTTTCCGCTTGATTATAGGGGAGATAAGAAAACGATATGCGGAAATCTCACGGACCTCCCGCGGTCTGTATATTCGACTAAAAAAGGAGCGCTGACCCGAGGTCGGCACTCCTTTATCACCGTTTAGAGGCGGTACCCTTGTTTTATTTACGATTAAGCGGATAAAAAATGACGTCGATCGGGAATGCCGATCCCGAGGCCGGAGAAAATTCCAGATCCAGCGACGGTTCGGTCCCATTCGTCCTGGCAATGATCGTATATCCCTGATAATCCATCATGACGCCCGACGGCGGGGCTTGAACGATTTTGCCATTCACCAGGAACGGACCTCTAAACACGCCGCCGCGCGGAAGAATCAGCACGGACATTTTCGGCGGAGCATCGATATGGATTTTGTAAACCACCCCGTAGTTGCCCAGATTGAGCGCAGGCTTCTGGCTGAAGAAGTCCGTTCCGGTCACAAATTGATCCGACGTGCCGTCGCCGATCGCGAAGCTCGAAGGCCTCCGGATCGAGGAAGCATCGATGTTCCATTGCACTTCCGAACCGCTGAACGTCCCTCGGACATTCCCTTTATAAGCCAATCTCGGGAATACGCCGATCGTATCGAGCCCATCCTCCTGCTCCATCGCTGCGAAAGAAAAATACACCTCACCGTCCGTCTCTACATCATAGAGCACATTCATCCCTTGTCCAGGGTAGAAATCAGGCATGACTTTATAATAAGCCGTTTCGTACGGCCTGAGCACCATCGTTTCCACAGCCCTTTTCCCTTGCAGAAACTCAATCGTCGGTTCATTGCCCATCAGGTTAGCGTAGATCGAAGGGTACACCTCCCCTTGATTGGTCGTCTTGATCGTAACACTGCGGACAGGATCGCTATTTCGTACAATGATGGCAAATTTCATTTTTCGATCCGTACCGTTGACATGGGTTGCATACAACCGGGCTTTCCCGTTGACTTTCTCCTGGTACAAAAAGCCTTTCTCCGTAAACGTCTCCGGACTGTCGCTCACAATCAGAGGACGGTCCGCAGGCTTCTGCTCCTGCTTGGGAATCTGCGGGATGCCGCGCAAATATTTGCGAAGCACCGCTTCTTCCTCCCGGACGTAGGTCCCAACAGGCGCGTAATATACCTTGTGCTCAAACGCATCCAAGTAAGGCTCGTTCTTGACGAGTATATTGCGGGAATACGTATCGCTGACATTGCCAAGGCTGTCTTTTACCGTGAGAGAAACCTTGTACAGTCCCGGAGTGAAAATCGCCTGCGCATTACCGATCCATTGAATGTCTCTTAGTTCCGTTCCCTTCGGATCATAGCTGAGATTGCTGTAATGAATCGGTTCGCCGATCCGGTACGCTTCCTTGTCCACGGTGAATTTGGCAACAGGCTTGACATTCGGCGCCGCATCGTTGGTAAACCGCGTCCGGTTCGCCTCCGGCTTGACATAGCGCAGCTCGACCCGTTTCAGCTCATGATCGACCTTGCCATGAAAAGCAATATATTGCTGCAGCGCGGCCATTTCAATGTACAGCCGATTTCCCTGAAGCTCGGCATCGGTGCCCCACTTGCGGCCTGTACCGTTCTCAAGAACCGTCCGGTCGGCAAGCGAGTACTCCAGATAAGCCTTCGGCGTCGTGATTTGCACCGCCTGCCTGTCTCCGTCCCACTTCACCGGAATGCCAAACCAGTTGTTCAGCTCTGCGGCAGGCAAGTAAATCCTTCCGTCGAGTTCAAGCGTTGCCGCTTGAGCCTGCGTTTTCGATCCGTTGATATAAACTGCCGTACTGCCGGGATAAAGGATCAAGTGACTGTCCTCCGGGGCAGCCGAGGCTTGTCCGCTCACGACCCCTATCGCGATAGCGGCAGCAAATGTCAGCCACAGTTGACGTAATGGTTGCATCAGCGCATGAATTCCTTTCTATGTTTACTTATTATCTTTCAAAGGATAAAAAATCCATTCGACCGGAGACGTGCTGCCGGGAGCGGCCAACCATTCGATATGTACTTCGGACTCCCTGCCCTCCGGCCGGTAAACCACAAAAATGCCGTCCTGATCCGTGAGGCCGCCTTGAGGCAAAGCCAGCACCCGGCCATTTACTTTTAAGATGCCGTCGACATAGCCATCCTTCGCCCGAAAGGCAATGACGGCTTGATGCGGTTGGTACAAGTACAAGGAATACACCGTACCTCTGTTGGAGGTCTGAGGGGTGTCCGGCGTCCATTTGGACAACACCGGCAAGCTCTTCCCGTCGATATCCGCGTCAAGACGTATATCAGCTGCATCATTAACGGTCCCGACGGCACCTGCTCCGAAATAGGAGTCATAAGGTTGCATGGTTTCGGTTTTGTCCGCCTTCATGACGACAAAGCTGATTTCCGCCAGACCGTCCGCCTCGATGTCCTGAATCGCAGCAAAGCCCTGCCCCGGCTCAAGAGCGACCTGTTTTAATACCGCCGTTTCCCCCGGTTTCACCTCGATGCTTTCCTTCAAGGCCGGCTGGGTCATATAATTGACCGCCGCTTCTTTGGTATTAGCCCGATGCAAGAGGGTCGGCTGAAGCAGTCCTTCACGCGTGATATGTACCGTTCGAGTCTGGCTTGGGTCCGGATTATGTATGACCGCTGCGAACTGCACCTTTTCCTCCATTCCGTTGCTGTGGTGCATAAATAGGCGTGCTTTACCGTTTACGGATTGCTTCCCAATGAGTCCCGGATTTCGAATGATTTGACTTTCCCCGCTGATAATTCGCTTTCTCTCCGTGGACTTCGTCACCATAGCCGGTAGCTGAGGGGCACCGGATAGCGCACGATTCCATTGTTCGGCTTCATCCTTGATGACGCTGCCTGCCGGCCGGGTATACCAGGGAAATTCCGATGCGCTTAAATAGGGCTCATCGATCACCTTCACGCTCTGGACTGCAGGCTCGCTCCAATTCCCGTTCCCGTCGCGCACCTGCAAGGTAACGGAGTAGATCCCCGGTTCAAAGAAGGCCGGCTGGTTGCCGGTCCATCGATATTCCGGAAGCCCTTCGGCGTCGGGGTCATAGCTCAAATCAATATAAGAAACCGGCTCGCCGAGCCGATAAGACGGCTTATCGGTAGTAAATACAGCGATGGGACGTGAATTCGGCAAGGTGTCCTCGGAGTAGCCCGATTCCCGATAGGCGGTATCCGTCGGCTGCACGTAGACGATGTCCACACGGCCGGGATCCGGTTGAAATGCATATTGCACTTGCAAGTAGGGCGCGATCCAGCTCAGCTTGACCAGCAGTGCTCCATCACTTATAAAGGCTGTCTCCTTCAAAGGCATCGAAGCTCCGTTGACACGGACCGTCTGGCGCACCAAGTCCCACTCCAAATAGGCGCTTGGCGTGGTAAGTCCCGCCGTCCTGCGCTCCTCGTTCCACTTCAACTCCAGTCCAAGCTGCTGCGCAGCCCAACGAACCGGGATGTAGAAGCTTCCGTCCACGATCCGAGCCGCCGTCTCTAAAGATACGGCCGAACCGTTGACCGCCGCGGATAATTGCTCATCCTGCAGCTGCAAATGCAGCTTGGTGCCGGATACTTGAGCTGACGCCGGATGCTCCCGGGCCGCCAAAAGCGCTAAGATCAGAGTCAATGATAGCAGGTGTTTCTTGTTCAAGAACCTATTTCTCCTTTCGTGTTTTGCTTCAAAACCCATTTCATGGATTGCTCCACGATTTGCGCAACCCATGATTCCTTGCCTTCTTGATATTTATGTACATTATCCGGAAACGCTTCAGCCAATGTTCTTTTTAGCTCACCGTATTTTTTCGCGACTTCCGGGTGTGCAAGTAAGTATTCTTTAAAATTCAGATGTCTATCAATATGTATATTTCCATTCCCGTATATATGTACATGATGGGTTCTGGCATCCCCTCCCTTTGTAAAATAGCGTCTTCCGGCAATTCCTTGCTCGCCCCTGCAGGCGTATCCGATCGCAGCCATTTCATGATTGTACAAGTCGACCTTATGAATATCTCTGACGATTACCAATATATCAATAATCGGTTTAGCATATCCTATTTGCGGAACGGATGTACTCCCGATATGATAGATGTCTATCATTTCGTCTATGAATATGCGTTTGATTTTTTCCGATTCCGAACGGTACATTTCGTTCCAACGTTCAGTCCACGCAACGATATCTGTTTTCCGCATATACGCCTCCATCCCATGTTCTCTGTATTAGTCCCACTAGATTGTACCATGAATTTGGTTTATTGCGGCGGCAATCGTTACATTTTTTTAACAAGGGGCAAGAAATTGTGGCATTATTTTACATAACATGTGTTTTTTGTATAAATGCAATTTTGTTGGGTACAGTAAAGATGAGGCCGGGCTTCTTCTTCATCCCAATCAAGGAGGTTCACAATGTATTATTTATACAGCGGGCTTTTACTCTTAACTGGATTATTCAGCGTCAATTTTATCTATGGTTATCAAAGCAAACATATCGATCCGCATTTTTGGGCTACTTTAAAGTATCAATTGCTTGTGCTCCCTCTGTTCCTGTTCATTAATCTGTGTATCGGGTATGGCATTAAATTTGGCTACAAGGCCATAGGAAACCTTTCTTACGTGCTTGTCGCATCCAAAGGCCTCGAAATCCTCATCTCCCTATTGATCGGGTTTATCTTATTGAAAGAAATACCGACTTGGAAAACATGGATAGGCCTTTCTCTTGTCCTTGCCGGTTTTGCTATTGCCAAAATCAAATAAAAGCAATGCAATGGCCGCCGCAAAACACGAACCCCCGCATCTTTCGATACGGGGGTTCGTGTTATATCTCAGAGTTTGCTTGCTGCAGCCGGTGTTTTTGGCGAAGGATTCTTGGCACCACCCCGTGGGTAGGCGAAAACAGGATCGCAAGCAGCAGGAACGCGCCCGCTACCGTAATCATGCTGGCCGCGATGGAAGCGTCCAGCCATTTGGCCAAGTAGTACCCCGCAACCGCACTGGCCGAGCCAATCAGAACGCTGTATACGATCATCCGGCTCAGCACTTCCGTTATCAAATAAGCGGCCAATGGCGGTACGACGAGCATGCCGACCACAAGGATGGCCCCGACGCTCTCGAAGGAGGCGACCGTCGTCACCGAGACGAGCCCCATCAGCAAGTAATGGAACAACGCTACCGGAATGCCGACTGCCGCAGCGAGTCCCGGATCGAACGAGCACACCTTGAACTGCTTGTAAAACAATCCGATGACAGCCACATTGAGCACCAGAGCCAAACCGACCAGCCAGACGGCTTTGGGTCCGATGTCGACGCCCAACAGCTCGATCGTATTCCAGGGGACATAGGCGATTTCTCCGTAGAGAACACAGTCGAGATCCAGATCGATATTGCGTGTGTACAAGCTCACCAACATGATACCTACCGCAAATAATGCCGTAAATACCACTCCGATGGAGGCGTCCGATTGCACGCCGCTCTGTTGGAACATCTGGATCAGGAATACGGTCAGCAGCCCGAGTGCGGCAGCTCCGAGCATCATCGCCACGGAATCCCGGCTTCCGCTGATGAGAAAAGCGATGACGATGCCGGGCAAAACCGAATGGCTGATGGCATCGCCGATCATCGCCATTTTGCGCAGCACAAGAAAGCAGCCGACGACACCGCAAGCGCTCGCCACCAATACGCTGGTCAGAATGACATACAACGTATTCACGCCGATTCCCCCTCCCGGACTGTGATCGGACTTTCGATCATCATCCTCCGTTTCACCGCAAGACGGGTCAGCAGTTTCGAAAGCATCCCTCTTCGGGGAGCAAAAACAACCGATACGATAAACAATCCGGTCGCGCAAAGGACGCTGAGCGGTCCCGTCGGCAAATTGGCGCCTGCCGTGCTGATCCATGTGCCGACCAAACCGGAAACCGATCCGAACACGCCGGCCAAGCACATCATTACGCCGAGCTTTTCTGTCCAATAACGGGCCGACACCGCCGGAGTAATGAGCAGCGCAGCCATCAGAACGACGCCGACCGCTTGAATTCCGGCAACAACGGCTACGACGATCATAACCATAATGGCCTGATCGAGCAGCCCGACGGGCAAGCCGAGTCCTCTGGCGAATCCCGGATCGAAGCTGATCAACTTAAACTCCTTAAACAGAAGCGTGCACATACCGATGAGCAGAACAGAGATGATCGTCATCGTATATACGTCGGATAATACCATCGTGGCCGCCTGCCCAAACAAGAATTTGTCCAGTCCGCTCTGATTGCCGCTGCCGCTGTGCTGAATTTCAGTCAACAGCATGATGCCGAAACCGAAAAATACGGACAAAACCGCCGCGATGGCCGAGTCCTGTTTGATGCGTGTGTAGCGGGTCATGAAGCCGATCGCGAGCGTGGCAACCACGCCGGCGACCGCCGCCCCGATCAGGAAGCCGAAAATCGATTTCGAACCGGTCAGCATAAAGGCGATGCATACGCCCGGCAAAGCCGCATGCGCCAGCGCGTCGCCCATGAGCGATTGCTTGCGCAAATAGGCGAAACTGCCGATGATGCCGCTGCCCAGGCCCAAAAGCATGCACCCCAGCAGAATCCATGTGGTGTTCGGATCGGCAAACATGTTCAACCAACTGTTCATTCCTGTCACCTCGATTGGATCAGTATCGGTTCGTCATCGCGATCCAAAATGGTTAACTTGCCGCCATACGTCCGCTGCAGATTAGGCTTGGTGAAGACCGTTTCCGTCGGACCGAACTCGATTATATGAACGTTAAGCAGCATGACCCAGTCGAAATATTCTTTGACTGTAGCCAGGTCGTGGTGGACGACAAGAACCGTCTTCCCCTGCCGCTTCAACTCGCCAAGCAGCGTAATAATCGCTTTCTCGGTAGCGGCATCCACTCCGACGAACGGTTCATCCATAAAGTACAGCTGCGCATCCTGCGCGAGCGCCCTCGCCAGGAAGATCCGCTGCTGCTGTCCGCCGGAGAGCTGGCTGATTTGCCGGTCGGCGTAATCGGTCATCCCAACCTTGGCCAAACATTCGAGCGCAATCCGTTTTTCCTCCGCACCGGGACGTTTAAACCACCCCAGATGCCCGTATCTTCCCATCATCACGACATCCAGCGCATTCGTCGGAAAATCCCAATCTACCGATTCCCGCTGCGGTACATAGCCGACCAGCATCCTTTGATCTTTATAGGGTTTGCCGTAAATCGTCACGTCTCCGGCAAGCCGGGGAATCAGACCGAGCGCCGCTTTGATCAGCGTCGATTTCCCCGCCCCGTTCGGACCGACGATGCCGATCAGCTTTCCTTCCGGCGCTTCGAACGTTACATTGCGAAGAACCGGCTTTTTCTGATAAGCGACGGACATGTTGCTTACCACCAAAGGCGAATGTCTCATATTGCTGCTTCTCCTCCTATTTGTTTATTTCAAAGCTTTCACGATCGTATCGACGTTATGCCGAACCATGCCGATATAGGTTCCCTCCGGCGTTCCCTCCTCACCCATGGCGTCGGAGAACAGTTCCCCGCCGATCACAATCGTGTGGCCTTTTTCCTTCGCGCCCTGAATGACGGCGTCGATCGCTTTGCGCGGTACGCTCGATTCGATGAAGACCGCTTTGATTTTGTTATTGACCAGATAGTCCCGCAATTCGGTCACATCTTTGGTTCCGGCTTCCGAAGCGGTGCTGATCCCCTGCAGGCCCATCACTTTGATCGAATAGGCATCGCCGAAATAACCGAACGCATCGTGAGCCGTCACGAGCACACGCTGCCCCTCGGGAATGGACGCGATTTGTTCCTTGGCATAGGCATCCAGCTCCTTAAGCTTCGCCAAATATTCTTCTGTGTTTTTCTTGTATGCGTCAGCATGGGCCGGATCGAACTTGACCAGTTCGTCACGAACCGTCTCTGCAGCGGTCATCCAATGCCGGACATTGAACCAGATGTGCGGATCGTGCTCGGTTCCTTGCTCCGGGTCGCCCGCTCTGAGCTTTGAAACCGGGATGTTTTTCGACACCGCAACCGTCGGCTTATCCTTGGCCATCTTTTCGAAAATCTCAACCATTTTCCCTTCCAGATGCAGGCCGTTATAGAAAATGATTTGTGCTTGATCCAGCTTGCCAATGTCTCCTTCGGATGCCTTGTACAGATGGGGATCCACACCCGCCTTCATGATTCCCGTAACTTCCACATGTTCTCCTCCGACGTTTTTAACGATGTCCGTAATCATGCCGATCGTAGTCGTCGCCTTCACTTTTCCCCCGGAAGAGGCTTCGTCTGTCGTGGTCTCTTTGGCTCCGCAAGCATTCAGAACGACCACTGCCGCAAGCACGGTCACTACAAAAGCCAGCTTCGCCAATGATTTGCGAAATCTTCGTACCGAATTCATGTTTCATCCACTCCCTCAAATGTTTATGTAGGACAAACTTTTTTATTCAGGCAATTAAATTGCCCTAAGTCGACAATATAGAGTATACACAATATTTTTGCCTTTGTGCAATATATTTGTTAAAATTTACATGGTCATATGAACGATGGAGAAATTTTCGCTTTAAAAATCGAACACACCCAATGATTTCGAGCCACTATCGCATATGATGGTGGTAAAGCCAATACATTGGATTAAACACATCCGAAAGAAATCAAAGACCTGCTTCCCTTTGGAGGCAAACGGGGAGGAATAACATTGCCAAAATGGTTAATTGCTTGTGTCGGAGAAAATAATCGCCTATTTCACTTTAGAATGCTCACGTTATTTAAAACGATTAAAACCTTTGGAGGAGAATTAGCAAAAGCAAAATTAGCAGCCTGTTTCGTTGATGAGGCGGATCAGTCCATTTCTCATGAGCTGGACAAGATGGGCGTTCATATCCATATCGTGAAACCCTACCACAGCAATTTACAACGGCACTGCAACAAAATTAGAATGCTTGAAATCGAGGACGACTATGATGTTATGGTGGCGCTGGACTGTGATACTGCCGTAACCCGGGATTTTTCTGCAGAAATTTCTGCAGATACGATCCGTCGCTGCGATTCGTTACTCGATCCGCTCGATATCAATGAATGGAAATATATGTATGGTTATTTTGGTCTGGCCATGCCAAATGATGAAATGGCCGTTCATGCCAACAGCGCGGTCCTTTTCATCCCAAGAAAGGATGTACGCAATCTAAGAAATGCATGGCTGCATTATGCCAACTTGATTACCGACACGTTTCATTCTAACGAGCAATGGTCCAGGTTTGCCCAACACAAATACTACACGGATCAATTCGCGCTCTCCATGGCTTTGGCAGATCTAAAAGCAGACGTACAATTGCTGCCTGCTGAATTTAACATTCATATTAATGGGGCTTATCAAGGCTGGGCTGATCAGCTTCATCCATATATTCTCAGTTACCACCACAATGTAACCGAGGATGGGAAGCTGAAAACGACGGGGATGACCGTGCCGGATCAATATATAAGCAAGGTGAATGAGATCTTGGGAAATCATTCGCAATCATGCTGAAGCGGCCTTAGTCTTCAGATAAACCAGGGATCGTTTTTACGATAAAAATCCCAATATGACAGACTGTATAAGGGCTCCCCTCGGCGGCCTGTCATATCGGGATTCAAGTTGAACCGGCGTTTATATAATGACTCTGGATTTATAGCGTTTGGTGCGTGCGGCAACGGAACACCAGCCTAAAAGGGTATCGTCATCTTCTTTCCATGTATGGCTATCTTTATTGCTTCTTCTCAGATAAACCAGATTATACTTATCTGCCGAAAAGATTTTAAACCCTTTTTCCATGCTGTCTTGACAAAAATATACATCCTCGTTAATGGAAACATCCCGATTCCGAACGTGATCATACACTTTTCTTTTTACGATTTTTTTCCCGCCATCTAAGAATGAATCGGCATCCAAATATTTATATTCTTGAAATCTGTTCCGGATGGCAAGGATTTGTTTGGTTTCCAGATATAAATAATAGGTGAGCTTCCCGACAATATCGGCATCCGTGTATTGAAAGGCATGCATCAGATCGGTCAAATAATGCGGAGCATAAAAATCATCGTCATCAAAGGTGGCAATATAATCATAACGGGCCTTTTCTACGGCAAAATTGTAACAATATCCCAAAGAGGCTTCTTGAGGCAATTGGTAAACGGATACATGATCATATCTCTTGGCCCTTCTCTTCCACCTATGGACGTCCATATCATCCCGGTTTAAGATGATAATGAGCTCTTTGATGCTCCAACATTGATTTTGATAATTCTGAAATATATTACCTATAAAATCCGGTTTATTCGTACAAGTGATCATCGTAACACCTTCCATAGGGCCTTTTGAAAATCTGTCTCTTAACCCCATCAAGAAACATTTGCCGTAATCCGGAATATCCAAAAGCTCTGATATACTCTTTTTTTCATCCTCAGCAGATTTAATGGCAACTATACTTTTGAATAACCGTTCGATGGATTGTGTTGTTGGACCCATGCCATCCTCACCTTTTCTTTGATGTGTAATATGATATGAAATAAATGAGTGGAAGGAGACGTAACAACCCGCCAATCGATGCCTAATTCCATTAACCATGCCTGGTATGCCAGCCTTAAACAAGGAATAAACGACATGCATTGCGAGGTGTGCTCATTGAGAAACCTGTTGGTGATGAATCATTTCCCCACCATTTTCCCTCCGGATACCGGCGGCGTGCTTCGATATTTTCACATTTACCATCAATTAAGCCAATGCTATGATATTACATGACCTATGCAGTTCGTGGTAAGACCTGGTAAAGTTCTGGTCTGGGTGTAACCCAAAGAAGCATTAAATAATGCTCTGGCCAAAACAATTCAATTAGTCTTGCAAATTGCCGCACTTGTATGTCACAATCAATAGAGATTCGCTGAATGCCCTTGTGGTTTTTCACGCGAACCTGACAACGAGTGTGGAAGAGGCCACGAACCATTTCGCCGTGGGTGTAGCCTTCATCACTCGTTTTTTCTTTGTTCAGTTCGAAAAGCGCAACGGCTAATAATGTCTCAGCGGCGAACAATAGCTCGAAATGAGCATGGTGATGCGCTTCGGATTGGGCATGGCACTTTTCAAAAGCCAGTTCCTGCTTGGCTGCACGAAAGAACACTTCGATCCGCCAGCGTTTTACGTAGGTCTGCAATGCTTGCTCCGGCGCATCAAAGCGGTTACTGATGAGCAAGTACGCGCCTCTGTAAGTGGCAGGGGACTCTTCCTCTTCTGTCTGGACGGGATTCGAATCGGGTTGTTCATCTTCCTTTAATCGCATGGCGACAACAGCGGCGATCGGTACAAATCGTTGTTTGGTCACTTGCTTTCCTTTTCGATTTATAGTGGTGTAAGGGCGCTTCATGTAAATACCCGGAATGGAAATGGAACTCAATCCGGATGTCGCTTGACGAGTCAAATCCTTGAACACTTCGCGGATGAGCATGACCGGAGTCAGCGGCACGAAGCGTTCTCGACGGGTACCGGGTTCAATGACTTTACGGAATAAAGCGGTGTTGCGCTTGGCCTTGGTTACCCAATCAAAGTTGTTTTCTTCTAGGAATACGAAAAATTTCTTGCACAGATACCACCGGTCCATCGCCACCCACAGTCGGCATGTGACGGATTCACGCAGCATCAAAAGCATCTGTCTGGCCAGATCCAGCTTCGTAAGACCCTCACCCTTCGTTTCCGGCTTATGCCACACGCGGTAAAACAACGGATATTCCAATCCGCTTTTTAGGACAGCTTGCAGGACCACAAGATTCATCGCCCATGCATATGTTTTTGTGGAATGGTCGTAGAGCCAGCTGAGAAACGGAAGTTGTTTGGCGTAGGGATGCGCACTATGCGTATCATCGAGATTGACCACATCCCCATCGGAGAGTCGGGTCAGGGTATCTTGCTGCAATCGCTCGACACGCTTTTTTCCAAAGGTCATCCAGGCAAAGCTAGTCGTGAAGAAGCGGCTCAACGTATACTGAGTGAGCTTCCAGGGCTGGAACATGACTTTCAGCAAGGCATCCTTGTCGGCTAACTGTGCCATTTGAACAACGGATGAACAATTGGAAACGAGACCGACGACATAAAGGAAGCAAAGGAGCCAAGACGGTGTTCCACTACGCTTCATCATGCCGGATTGGGAGAGCAGCAGAGAGAAGTCAAAACGATCCCACAAACTTTTTAGGACGGGGGCTCCCGCGCATTCACTATGATTGAGCTCAGTAAATCTCAGTTTTTGTAACGCTGACATTGGCAAACCACCTATAATCTAGAAGATATACCCTGCAAATAGAGGTATCCTTCGCGATTATGGGGGTGTTTCCAAAATGTCAAGTGGTTTTTCGTCCTAATTTCGAGAAATTAGTGACATTTGTGCAGCAAAAACCACCGTTTACCAGTTAATGACACGAACTGCATAGATCATAGATATTACATTATTATCCCAGAAATTTACACCCAAGGTGGAGGTTATCCATTACTCCGATACGTTTAGAGAGTTCAGAATGCCTGTGGAAGATGCTCATTATCGGATTACCGAACAATTGAAGTCTGAAGGTACAGGACCGGAATTCTCTACTCATGCCGCTCTGTGTTGTGCCCTCATCGACGAACCTGCACGTACATTCCTCCACTACTATCATCGCCTTTATCCAACCGCGGATATCATCATTCATGACTCCCCTTTCTTACTGAAACATGACGTTCATTTCGGTTCGGATCACAAACCGAGGATATACAACAGCCATAACCTCGAATCCGAATTTGCAAAGCATGTTTGGTATAGAGCGCGTTCTCATGACTATATTAAACTCGTAACCCGGCTGGAAGAAACACTGGTTCGGCAGGCCACGCTGGTTTTCGCAACGTCGGAACAGGAAAGAGACGGCTTTATCAAGGCCTTTTCATCCGATCCTTCCAAAATCAAAATTGCGCCAAATGGAATTCATCCCGGAGCATGGAAGCCAAGAAAAAGAAGCGGACCGGCAATGCAAGGGTAACAGCCTTTTTTATCGGGAGTATGCATCAACCGAATATTGAGATTGTACATTTTATTATTTCTCAATTGGCAGACCTGTGCGGACATATGGATTTTATCATCGCCGGTCCATGTGGTGATGATTTTTCCCATGTGGATAAGAAAAATATAAACCTATTGGGTCAAATTGATGAAAAAGAAAAATTACAGCTATTTTCCGAAGTGAATATCGCTATTAATCCCGCATCTTTTGGTACTGGGACAAATATAAAAACATTGGAATTTTTGTCTGCCGGAATTCCATTGGTTTCTACCCAAGTGGGTGTAAGAGGTTTACATCTCGTCCAGGGAACACATTATCTCCATGCTGAAAAGGAGAATTTTGCAATGACTTTAAACCGAATATCAGGAAATAAAGCTTTACTGGAAAAAATCGCCCTCCATGGGCAGAGCTATGTAAACCAAACATACAGCTGGGAAGGAATTGCGAAAAAGCTGAAGGAGCAAATCGATTCTTTATAACCGATCCTTTGGCTGCCGGTTTGCAATAAGGAGGCTCAATGAAATATGAAATCCATCAAAAGCATCAAAGAGCTTTTATCCATCGTAGACAGTATCGAGGGGTGGCTGACAGCATATGAGCAGCTTGCATTATTACACTTGCCTCCGTCCGTTGACCATCTGTCCGGAGATATCGTCGAGATCGGATCATTTAAAGGAAAGAGTACCATTGCATTAGCTCTCGGAAGTTCGTTCATCAGTTCTAAGAAACGCCCGATCTATGCGATTGACCCGTTTGTTGTCCCCCCTTTTCAGTATTTTTGGGATAATGTTAAGCATCATGGGCTTGAACATGTCATTATTCCCATAAAGAAGCATAGTGAACATGCTTTAGATGATTGCCCCAAATCCATAGCGGCGATATTTATTGATGGGGACCACGAATATGCTGCTGTGAAAAAAGACATTATTCATTATACCCCCAGAGTTGTACAGGGCGGATTGGTCGTTTTCCATGATTATTGCGATTATTGGCCAGGCGTCCTCCATGCAGTGAATGAACTTTGTAAGCCTGAACATTTTGAGTATGTAATGATATATGACAGCTTATTAGTTCTGCGAAAGCTTTAAAAAATAGGAAATGACCCGGGGTTGAACCGGGTCATTTTTGATGCTGATGGCATATTGCGATACGATGTACTGTCATTCGGGCAAACCAGTGTTGGCTAATGTTTTCATGACGGCGGTATCCGGTATCGAGTAATCGCGGGGCAAATACAGCAAGAGCTCTTTCCAAATCCGGGTATAAAAAAGGATATCGACCTCAAACCTGAATATGCTTTCCACATCATCCCGGTGAATACCCGGTTGGCGGATCAGACCATATTCCCCTTCTGGAATCGTGTCCGTCGTTGGCTGTATGGTTTGGATTTGCTCTAACGCGCGATGATAGATGTCGATCGTTTTCGTTAGTATATTGCGGTTGTTCCATTGCGTCATCCCCCATGTTTGCGCATGACCTCCCAATTGTTGGCGCAGCGATGGATTGTTCATTAATTCAAGCAATTGCTCCGCCAGCTCTACGCTGCTTCCTTTTTCAAAAAGAAGCCCCGTTTCTCTATGCCCTGAATCCGTGACAAACTTAAGTCCACTCCGCCAGAGAGGGCAGTATATGGAAAAAAGTAATCGGAAATCCCCCCATCAGCTAAAGATTCGTGATGAAAACAAATCTACAAATGACAGAATCCATCAAGCAAGGCATGCTCAATAAGCCTTGCTGTTTACGGTAAGGCCGGAACAGGGAAGAGCAGTTTGGGTTGGTCTGGATGGCGAAAAATGGATTCAGGCAAACGCTTGGTACACTCGTCGTACGGTCTGAAACCAGGGACTGTATCGCCCAAAATTGAAAATCGTTTGACGAGCGTGTCGGCTGACTCTAGCCGCGATGTACACGATGTTTTGAATCACGGTGCGGATGCGGCGACGTTGTACGCCTCCCCGAATCGGAGCATCGTCTTGGCGCAAGCTTTCCTGCCCCATGATGCGGAGCAGGTTGTAAGCGAACACCCCCGCGTGCAAAACCAGATCGTTGGTATCGAATTTGCCGGCGGGCAGTCGCTCCAAATCCAGATCCGTCTTCAGCTCACTATGAAATTGTTCGCTCGTGCCGTGATCGCGATACAACTCGATGACACGCCACGGCGAGCAGGTAAGAGAAGTCCAATAGACGTTCACTTCAATTTCCGGGAACAGGAGCATCTGACCTTCACGGTCGATCGTCCGTACGATCACTTGAAACACTTGACGAAGGGCTTGATCGAAGCCTTTTTCGGGAAAGGCGATCACGCCCATGTATTCCGTCTTGCCGGGGCGCTGCTCACAGGCCATGCCCTTGTCTTCGGCGATCCGTAGCCAACTTTCCTTGGATGTATTGCGCAGATTGACCTTGATGATATAATCGACCTCTGGCTCAGCATGACACACCTGCAGATTTTCCAGACTGTCGTGAGCGGAATCCATCCGCACGAGAAGGCGCTCTTTCGTGATGCGCCGGGCATACTGGATGCTTTCGCGCAGAAAATCAGCGCCATCCTTCTGACTGTGCGTGCTGCCTTCCCGAAGCTGCACATTCACGCTATACCCCTCCTGTCCGAGGTAGGCGAAAATGGGGGCGTAGCCGAACGTGCCTTTGTAGGTCAACGAAACACCCTCTTTTTTCGTACCGGAGTTATCGAACGGAGAGACATCGATATCCAGCGGAATCACCGTATGCTCGCCTGCTGTCAGTCCGGTTACAGGTGCTTTTACGTTTCGAATCAGATCGGCGGATTCTTGAAGCAGGATCTCGTTCCAGTTGGCATTCATCGTTTGAGCTGCGGCATCCAGACGCTGACGGAGCGTCGGGCTTGACGGCACCTTGCGGACACCGAGGCAGGTTTGGAATACGGGATCTTTTCGGAAAGGTTCGATGTGGTCGAAGTCGCTTTTGCCTTGGCAAAGCAAGCCAAGATAGCTGGTCATGACATCGCCATGACTGTGAATCGGGTTCTCCATTCCTTTCACGGTGGAGCGATTGAGACGCTGCGGCAATCGGGTATGGGAAAGCAAGGCGCCGACGGTGGCCAGGCCAGCATGCGTAGTCAACAGAATTTCCTTAGATTGGGTGAATTGGATTCTCATATGTAGCACCTCGCAGGTGAAAGTGGATCATTCATGGTTCCTTTAAAATTCACCATCGGAGATGCGATTTCCTTTCTTTTTCTTCTTTTTCACAGAAGAACTATCACGGATTCAGGTATGCCTGATCATTTCAGGTATGCCTCCGACATGAGATGCAATAACGGGTTTACCGGCCAACTGTGCTTCTATCACAACAAACGGCAAATTATCATGTAAAGACGGGACGACAACAATATCGGTCTCTTTTAACAGGGTGGAAACATCATTACGCTCTCCCATGAAAATGATATGGTCGGACAATCCTTTTTGCCCTGCATACACCTCAAGCTCAGTCTTGAGCATGCCGTCTCCTATCATCCAACAAATGAAATCATGACGTTGTTCTTTCAATAGCCCTAAAGCATTGATCAGTATTTCATGCCCTTTCAAAAGCACGAGCCGACCAATACATGAGATCACGATTTTCCCGGAATGATCGTTGGCTAAAGGTTGATTATGTTGCAAAGAAGACATATCGATGCCATAAGGGATAATATTCATTCTTGGATAAGGGATGGCAATTTCTTTGCTTAATTCCTTAGCGAGCCATTGTGAGGGAATAATGATCTGTTCTGCCGCAGCCGCTCCAAGAGATTCTTTTACACAAAGATACTTCCACCATTTTTTGGCCAATCTGCGATTTTCATTGTAAATATCTTCATCCTGCAGCAATTCTTTAGAATAAAAACCGTGAACGGTGGTAACGATGGGAACGTGCCGCGGTTTAATTCTGGATAATGCGCGTGTGCTGATCACATCCTGCGTATGAATCAGATCATATGAAGCAAAATCGAATAAAGATGCAGCCAATTCAAATGTATACCGTTCCGCTTCCTGCCAAATCACCCATGGATCAACATGCGGAAAATGCTTATTAAAATACCGGTTCAAGACATGATCAATAAAATCCCGGATTTTTGTTTTGTTCACTGACTTTCCATTCCATTTCGGATCTTTACTAATGAAGTACAGGTGATGGGAATCGGGATGGGAGGCTAAAATATCCACTTGATGACCTTGGCTCTCAAGAGTGTTCCTTACCACTGAAACGTACGTAATGATTCCGCCGGAATGTGGAAACGGCCAAAATGTGGCCAACAAGATTTTCAAAGGGCTCACCTGCTTTAAGTCGTCTCGTGTTACCAATGGTCATCCGATTCATATCCCAAATAAATTAACAGTTCTCCGGCCGTCTGTTTGAATACACGTTTAATTTCATCCGTAAAATACCGTTTCCACTCCCCCGTTGTGGCATGCTGAAGCGCCTGAGACACCGGAGCGTCCTGCAAACGCTGAAGATATTCCGTCTTTGAACGTTCCGAGAGCCGGGTATCTTTCCATAAATAGTCCGCTATCCGATGCATCTCAGCCAAATAACCGGATGGGGCATTTACCAAATTTTCATACGGGATCGTACATAGGTTCGGATCTTGCAGCCAGCGCAAATAAGGGATAAATACATGGTTTATATTACTATATCCTATATGTTGAAGACCGTAACGCCGGGCGTTAGCTCTCGTATCGTAAAACCCGGTAATCATCTTCATTAGCCGTTCATCCAAGGATTTCATATGTCTTGTGAAATATGGATAATACAGATGTTTGTTGTCTTCGTTGAGAATAAAAGAAAGCTGGTCTAATAGGACATCTCTGGGATCGCGATAAATAAAGATTCTGCGAATCCGATGGTCGTCCAGCCATTGCTTCATTTCCCGGCTGTAATCGAGATAACCGGCCCACACCTCTCCATCCCTTATGGTTTTCAGTCTTGCATATACATCTTCCTCCCATTGGTTGATCCAACCGCCCGGACGTAACGGAGGCATCCCCGAAACCAGTTCATTTAAAATGTGAATACCGCTGTCGGGCACCCCAAGCAGTACTACTTTCGGCATCTTGATCGTCATCACCTCTTTCTCCGGCTGAAGTTTCAGGCGTTGAGGAGATTTCGCTTCCGGTAATTATCGGAAAATGAAAGCCGGCTGCCTCCCATGCTTATAGCCAAATTGACGGCTTCAATATGGTCGCCTATGATCAATTGCCGCACTTGATGATCCATTGCCTTGTTCGTTTTGGCAATCACATTAATGCTTGCCGCCGTTCCTACTCGAAGCCCCTGCAGGATGGCCATGGCTTGAGCCTTCGGCGGGACAGATAATGCCCGACCTACCGCTTCCAGGGCTCTTCGCGACAAGGCGTGGGGAAACGTGTTCAGCGAATTGGCCCCCAGTTCCTGTCTTTTCAGGCAGCAATTCAGAAAATATTTCATGATCGTAGGTTGGTCCCAATGAGCAAATACGGGGAGATAGGGAGTAATATCGTTTAAAGCTATATCCATCCCTTCGCCTACCGCATGAATAAAGGGAAGCAATTGTTCAGCTTTCATGGGGATATCCCCGTCCAGAAACAGCACAATATCCGAATCGGTCATTTGGGAGCCCAGAGCCCGTCCCGCATCATCTCCCGACTGCTTCTTATCATGGACAATAATCGCTTTGGAGTGTTTGCCAACCTTGCTCAGCAAGGATTGGTTTACATCATGGACCATCACAATAATTTCATCTAACGGAAGCCGGTTTAATTGCTCAATCCAGTTAACGACGGTGTCTTCCTCATTCATGGCCATAATAACGGCGGATACGGAACCTTGGACGGGTATCAACAGTCCTTCTTTTAAGGATAAGCCGGAGCTTTGACAATATCCGTCCATATAACCTTGTACCGCTGCCTTGTATTTTTTCCAATTGATTTTTCCGGGAAAAAGTCTTTCGCAGTGACGAATCCACAGCTCATTCAAGGCTTTTTGAGGATAGGCCTCTCCGTTTATCGGTTGGGTTATGGCATCCCCCCAACCGACTTTAAAGCAGCGTACCCTCCATTTCGCCAAGGTGGTTGGCCGGGTTTGGGCCGAGCGGCCGAGCGTTTTTTTGAATACCCTCTTTCTTTTTGCCGTTACCTTACGCATCATCATCTCACCTCACCAAATGCCTCTTATTGGGTAGATCAGGTATGCCGCCCCTGGCGTCTGTGGCTTGAATCACCCTTTCCATAGCTTCCAGATGGTCGCCAATGATCAATTCCGCCAATGGATCAAAACCGTTTTTGATCCTGTTCCGTTTCCGGTTCATCTTCCCTACCGGCACACGATTCACCCGCCTGATTTTAAGCCCTTTCTGCACGGCTATGGCCATGGCTAAAGGCGGAACGGCTAACGCTCCGGCTCCAATCATCGCAAGCGCTTTTCTTGCCATGGCATGAGGAATCGTCGTCATGGACGCTCCTTTGAGATCGGAACGGGACAACATGACGTTCAATGCGTATTTAGCAAGTACAACACTGTGTACCTCTTTTTTATATATTGGACCTGAATGGTTATTCAGGGCGATATCCGCCCCATTCTTAATCGCCGCCACCAAAGGAGTGAGCATTGACGTTGAAACCTTGATATCGCCGTCCGTAAATACTAAAATATCCCCCTTCGCTTCCATCGCCCCGATCGCTCTGCCGACATCATGCCCTAACGGCTGCTTGAAACTGATGACTCTTGCCCCTGACAGCTCTGCCAGCTCTTCAGAGCCGTCCGTCGATCCATTAGCTACCACGATAACTTCCGTTTTGGAGTGAACCCGGCTGGCTGCCCGGATAACATGGCCGAGCGTCTTGATTTCGTTCATCACGGGAATGATAACGGAAACCTTGGGCGCCTCGCTGTTATGAAAGAATGTTTTCACCGGCCGCTTTGATTTCGGTTTGTTCGCAGTCGTCTGCTTCATCACTAGGTTTCAGCTCCTTTGTGCTAAAGGATAACCTGTACTTTCCATATCCTATGAATTTTCTTCCATCGTGAGAAGGGCTTTTGTTTAGAAAAGCTCTTTTTGGGCAACCCCTATCGCAGGTAAAAAAATAACACCTCTGCTGATAGAGGTGTTTGATGGATTGGTGAATCTGATAACAAGAACAAATGTTCTTATTTAGTTTGCTGTCGCCTGGCCATTACAATAAGAGGTTTGCCGGGCTTTTCCTCAGACCGATTCATCCTTACTCAGTTGATAAGTCTCATAAAGTCCTTGAAAAAGATCGTAGAGGGGCTTCCAATTCAGCAGGCTTCCCGCCTTCGCATGGTTCAGGCAGCTGTGCTTGATATCCCCCGCCCTCTCGTGCGTATAAACGACCGAAAACTTCTCGTGGTGGATTTTACGCAGCATGAAGACCAGCTCGTTTATTGAGGTGGGGACAGAGGTGCCGACATGAATGATTTGCCGGTCGCCTCTTTCTATGGCTGCAAGATTGGCACTGACAACATCCTTCACATAAACAAAGTCGCGCGTCTGCTCTCCATCCCCAAAAATGTTCAGGGGCAATCCCCGTTTAATCCGATCAAAAATATCGCTACTACGCCTCCTTCCCCTTTGGGGGTTTGCCTGGGACCGTAGACGTTCGCGTATCTTAAAATCGTGTACTTTAATCCGTACAGCTGATGAAATACTTGAAGATACAATTCGGGTGCCCATTTGGAAATGCCGTAGAAGGAAATGGGCTGCGCAGGGTGATTCTCATCGATCAAGGATACATTCAAATCTCCGTACACCGCACAGGATGAAGCATAGACGACTTTCTTCACCGATGCTTTCGCGCAGGCCTGCAGGATATTGGCCGTTCCTGCAATATTGATGGAGGCATCGTAGCCGGGATCGGCTACGGAACGCTGCACATCAACCTGAGCGGCTTGATGGAACACGATATCCGGACGCTCTCTAAGGATGAGTTGTTCGGCTTCCTTGCTTATGATATCCACCTGATGCCATATCGCTCCGTCCGGGACATATTGCGAGTTTCCCGTGGACAAGTTGTCGATCACATGCACGGTGATTCCTTTCGCTGCAAGAGCTTCAGCCAGATGAGATCCGATGAATCCGGCACCGCCGGTGACGAGAGCCTTCATGTCCCGTTCACGGCTTTGTCTTGTTGTTGTCTATACCAATCGATGGTAAGCCGCAGCCCTTCATCCAGCGTAACCGTTGGCTCATACCGGAGAATGCGTTTGGAGCGAGTCAGATCGGGAATCCGTGCCCGCATATCTTCATAGCCGACGCCGTACGCCTTCTCATAGGACTCGAATAGTATCGGCGAGGATGAACCCGCCAGATCGCGGATTTTGTGCGCCAAGTCCAGAATGGAAATGGGATTTGCGGAGCCGAGATTAAATGCCAACCCGTCGGCCTTGGAATCCATAGCTGCGATCGTTCCGGCAACCGTATCCCCGACGTAGGTGAAGCAGCGCGTTTGCTTTCCGTCACCGTACACCTTGATGGGGCTGTTGGTTAACGCCGCCTTGATAAAACGCGGTACGACCCCGCCATATTGCGAGGAGACCTGCCTGGGTCCATACGCGTTAAAATACCTTACCACCGCAACCGGAAGTCCCATTTCCGCATAAGCAAAGCACAGATGCTCGTCGATCGCTTTAGCGGTCGCATAACACCAACGGTGAATCGACGGAGATCCGAGGACACGATCCGAATCTTCCCGGAAAGGGAGGTTATCGTTTTTGCCGTAAATTTCCGAGGTGGACGCAAACACCACCTTCATTTTTTTTTCATGAGCAAGCTCCAGGACGTTGCGGGTTCCGTCGATATTGCCTTCGATGACCTTGAGCGGATTTTCGACCGTATTTTTCACACCGAGGACGGCCGCCAGATGGAACACCGTATCGCAATGCCGCATGAGCTCCCGAAGCAGGTCTTTATCCGTCACTGAACCGTGCACCATCGTATGTTGGCCGCTCTCCGCAGCCTTATCCAGAAATCCGCTCTGACCGGCGGACATATCATCCAAGGTCCACAAGCGGTGCCCCGATGCAATAAGCCGCTCCACCAGATGGGATCCGATAAAACCGGCTCCTCCTGTTACAAGAATGTTCATTTGGTACCTCCTTGGACCTTAGATTAAAACGATATTGTCGCGATCCTTTACCTGTTTGGTAGCGTTGCGCGTATCGATCACAAGCCACGCATTGGCCGCCAACGTCTCGTAAGGAATGCGGGAGTGATCCGTAAGGATGAGCACGCAGTCATGCTGCTGAATGTTTCTCTTCGTAAGCGAAACCCGTTTGAGCCTGTGGTCGCCTGCTTGAATTTCATCGATATACGGATCATGGAAGTTTACTTTTATCCCAAGCTCCAAAAGCTGCTGTATGATGGGAATCGCAGTAGACTCGCGAAGATCATTAACGTCTTTTTTATACGTGACGCCGAGAACAAGAACTTTATTTTCGTGAAGGGGCTTCTTGGCAGACAAACATTGCTGCACTCGCTGTACGACATACGCCGGCATGTGTTCGTTAATCTGATGGGCCAAATCAATAAATCTCAAATCGACATCGAATTGCTTCGCTCTCCATTTCAAATAAAGCGGGTCTACGGGTATACAGTGTCCGCCAATCCCCGGACCCGGATAATACGGGGTAAAGCCGTACGGCTTCGTGCTTGCGGCTTCGATGGCCTCCCAGAGATTGATCCCCAGCTTCTCGGACATCATGGCCAATTCGTTCATAAAAGAAATATTAATCAAACGCTGACAGTTTTCGAGTATTTTGGTTAATTCGGCTACCTTGGGCGAGGAAACGATCACGACACGGTCGAATATGCTCTCATACACCGCTTTGCCCAAAGCCGTGCATTTCTCGGAAACCCCTCCGAGAACCTTCGGTATTTCACGCATCTGCATCCTTTGGGCGCCCGGATCGATACGTTCGGGAGAATAGGCCAGATACACATGCTTTCCGACCTTCAGCCCCGTTGATTCAATTAACGGTTGAAGTTCTTCTTCCGTAGTCCCCGGAAAGGTCGAGCTTTCCAATACGATCAGCTGTCCTTCATGCAAATGCGGCAGTATTCCATTGATGGCCTCCCTGACATAGGTCAAATCCGGATTGAAGTCTTTATCCAAAGGAGTAGGGACACAAATAATAATGGCATCGGCATGACTTACCTCGCTAAAGGAAGTGCTGACATGGAATTTATTGGCAGAAAACATGGTTCTAATATCTTTTGTTGTAAAATCGGATAAGTAGCTCTGCCTGTTGACAAGCTTATGAACCTTTCTCGCATCCACATCAATTCCATAGACAACATGTCCATTCTGAAGAAATAATTGGGCGAGCGGAAGTCCGACATATCCCAAACCAAGAATCGCAATGGTATGCTTTCCCGCTGCATTCACTCTCTCCACCCCCTTTTATCGTAAATCGTGAATAATTTTATTGTACGCTTGAGATTTTTTAAACGTTATAGAGTGATATCCCATATGAGGAAAAATAGTAGAATGACTATGGATCGGATGGTTTCCTGTTTTTTTCATTGTCCTCCCTCCTTTTCTGCTAAGTTACCATATCATACGCTGGAGATCTTTTATGCGTCATAGATTGATACCCCATAAGGAGAAAAATAGTAGAATGACCATGGACCGAATGAACTCCCGCTTTTTTTATTGTCCAATCCCCTTTTCCCGCTGGTTGCCCTATCGTGAGTTTAGGATCTTTGATGTGTCATAGATTAATATCCAGATTGCCGAAATATAGTAGAATACCCCTAAAACCGCCTGTTATAGGCTTCCAATCTACCTAAAAGCAGATCATGCATGAGGTTGATAGCCTATTAAAATGGTTGTTTATACCTTACAGCATTGCGAGACGGAGCATACAATGAATCCGAGGGCCGATAAGGAAGGGATGAGGATATGAAAATACTGTTAAGCACCTATTTTTATTTACCTCACGTAGGTGGTGTTTCCACTTATGTGGATATTTTAAAGAATGAGCTGGAAAAGATGGGGCACGAAGTGGACGTATTCGCTCACTATCCTGACATGGAAAAGTATTATATGCCGAATAATGGCCGAACGCTGGAGAAATTTAAAATTAAAGAGTTTGTTTACGAAAAAGTGTACACCTATTATGAGCAAAACATGGCCCACGTCGATCCCTGGATCCGCTGGAGAGAAATCGAGAGATATTGCTTTGAAACGGCAGCCGTTTCCTTTGGTCTAAAAAAATACGATCTGATCCATACGCAGGATATCGTATCGACCAAAGCGCTGTGGCGAGTCAAACCCAAAGGCACTCCTTTGATTGCAACGATTCACGGGTGCCTCGCTAAAGAGTTTATTTATTCCGGGGAAGTTACCGGAAAAAACACGCTGCCATGGAAATACGCATCCGCTGAGGAATATTATGGAGCCGTCTCGAGCGATATGACGATCGTTCCAACCAGATGGCTCAGAAATTTGAACATTTCGGAGTTCAAGGTTCCGAAAAATCATATGAAGGTCATCCCGTACGGTATGGATATTCGCGCATTTCAGGGAAAGATGGAAGAAGGAACAACCTTAAAAAACCCGCCGGATAAAAAAGTGCTCATATGCCCCGCCCGACTCGTTCCCGTGAAAGGGCACAAGCATTTGCTCGAAGCACTGTCCCTACTGAAACAGAAAAGAAGCGATTGGGTATGCTGGCTTGTGGGGGATGGAGAGCTGCGCGGCGATTTGATGCAGCAGTGCCTAAACTTGAATTTGCAGGAGCACGTTCTGTTTTTGGGAGCAAGATCCGATGTGCCTGCTCTGCTTAAACAGTCGCAAATTTTTGTTCTTCCCAGCTTGCAGGATAACCTGCCTTTCTCGGTCATGGAAGCTCAGGTTGCAGGAAAAGCCGTTGTTGTTTCCGATGCCGGCGGCATTCCGGAAATGGTCGAACACGGTAAAACCGGTTTAGTTTCCCCCGCAGGCCAAAGCCAAGCTATGTATCGAAACCTTTTACGCGTTCTTGAGGATGATCTGATCCGGAGGCGGTTGGGCGAACAGGCCAAACAATGGGCGTTGTATCACTGGTCTATAGAAAAGATGATGGAGCAGACATTCGATGCTTACGAATCCATAGTATCCAAAAGAATTGTACGGCGAGGAGGTACTCATATTGGGCGATAAAGTGAGAGTAAGTCACCGGAATCTGTTAAGCAGAAAGCTCAAAGCCATCATCAGTCAAAACAGGCTGATGAAAATTTTGAAGGAACTGAAAAATAAAGCCTCGGTGTATAAAGTATCCGTCTCAAAAAGACGCAAAGCCAAACTCCTATCGAGGAAAAAAATAGCAGATGTGAAAAAGATATTACTAAGAAAACGTAAGCTGAACACGGTGACAAAATTGAGGAAAAGTTCGGCAGCAGAAAACAAGAAAATACGAAATAAACGTAAAATCTTGCGGCTCAAGAAAAAATTAGCGGCCAGAAAAAAGTTGGGCTCCAAACGTGTTAAACAAAGAAAATGGACGACGAAAATGAGATTGCTCCGAAAAGCGGCGAGAAAAAGACAGATGAAGAAAAGGAAATTATTCAGCAGGCAGCCGGGCAAAGATCTTCAGTTAGTTGCAGGAGACACGGTAAGCATCCCCGTTTCTCCGGTCTGGCCGGCCGAAGAGTTTTCATCCGGTGCGCTCGCACCCGCGGATCAATACAGCTCCCTGTTTTCGTTTGAGGTAGACACCTCGAACAATATCCAGGTAAACCACGAATTGTGGGATTCGATCGTCGCAAACATGCCTAGCAACTATTCGATTCCGGATTCTGATTTTGTTAAAAGATTGTCCCTGCCGGCGGAGCAGATCAGTTCTGCGGAGAAGCAGTCTTCCTTACGAACGACAGCGATAGAAAATGATGTCTCTGTGGAAGGAATGGTGGAACCTCCTTTAATTGACTTACTTTCAGAGGGGCCAATATCGACCGCAGTGGATCTACCCTCCGCTGCCGCCGGCGGAGCAAATGAACAAAAAATGATGCAGACAAATAACGGTTTACGAGGCAAAGAGGGTTCAGCAAGATCGGCATTATTTGCCCAAAACAGAAATCAAGCCGGATATTCTGTGAACATATCCGGCTTGATTTCCGCTAACTTTCAAACAACCTTTTTAAAAGGGTCAGGTCGGGAATGGAGTAGGTTTGCGGGAGCCTCTCCAAAACAGATATCCAGAAAGTCTCCTCCCCGTCCCACGGCCCGGGAATGCCGCAGTTTTCGATGAAAGATTCGACCGGCATCGTCGGTTCGAGCGATTGGAGGAACGAGGGATCCAGCAAAGTATAATCTGCAGGCAGTGTTTCTTCCAACTTCGACCATAGCTGCGGGTTATCATGATCATAGAAGTCAAAAGAAAAAATCATGATTTCTTCACCTTCTTCAGGGCTTCATCGTATACCGCCATTGTCCGTTCGATTAAGGTAACGGAAGACCATTGCTTCAGCGCCCATTCTTTTGCTTGCGCAGCAAGACTCTCCCTCAATAGCGGATCGTTCATCATGCTTACCAACCGGTGGGCCAGCTCCTCTTCTTGATCCACCTCGAATAACAGTCCTGTTTTTTCATGTTGGATCATTTCCGGAATACCGCCGGCATTGGAAGCCACGATGGGAACGCCTGACAACTGCGCCTCCATTATGGAAAACGGCAAATTATCCTGAAGGGAAGGCAGCACCATAAGGTCCGATTGGTTCAGGAGATAAGGTACGTTGGTCTGATCTCCAAGCAGCGTTACCCGCTCCGTCAATGCGTAGTCTATAATCAACTGTTGAATATCATTGTGCAATGGTCCGTCTCCGATGAGCCAGCAATGCCAGGACGGATCCGAAGTTAATCTGCGCAAAGCGCCCAGCAGTATACGGTGCCCTTTCACAGGAACAAGCCTTGCTATACAGCTGATCGTAAACGCCCCCTTCTTGTCCGCCTGCCCGGTAAAAGGCTGCTTGAGCCGGTCTTCGAACGCTTGAGTATCCATCCCGTAGGGGATGACCGTCAGCATTTGCGGCGGTACGCCGAATTGAGCCAATTCCCTGCGCAGCCAATGTGTAGGTACAATCGTGGAATCCGCAGAGATGCACCCGTAATACTCTTCATCCGATGCATATTTCCAGGCTAAACTTTCTTTACTTCTGATTTCACCCGATATCAAATGCTCCTTGGCCAGCAGACCGTGAATCGTAGCCACCAAAGCGGTTGAGGGCGGTTTAACTCTGGATAACGCACGAGTTGAAATGATATCCTGCGTATGAATCACGTCATACTGCTTTAAATCAAACAGCGATGCCGCCACCTCGAAGCAGTAACGCTCAATTTCACGATAGCGGATCCAGGGGTCTACATGGGACAGGAAACGTTGGAAGAATCGCATCACCTTATCGTAAATGACCGATTTAATCGGCCATTTTTCAACCATTTCCCCTCCATTCACCAGGTAATAATGCGCCATATCCGGATGATGCGCCAGCACGTCCACCTGATGACCTGCCCGCTCTAATTGTTCCTTCAATAGTCGAACGTACACGTCTACTCCCCCCACATGGGGCAGATACCAGTACGTGGCCAATAATATTTTTTTCCCGGCTTGATCCCCGGAGCTATTGGATGTCGGAGTCACCGGAACGAGGATTGGAGCTTCCCGGCTCGGTTCAATGGGAGGTACGGAAGACATGAAATAAACGCAGCCTGACATAAATTTTTTTTGATTCATACCGGAAATGGCGCCGATTGCGATCCAAGCCCCTTCATGATTGCGTGTGCTCGAAACCGAATAACCAAATACTTCGGCTTCGCTGCCGTTAAACTCATGAACGACCTCTCCGCCCATATTCAATACATAGCTACTCCCGGCTCGGGCTCCGGCCAGTACCATCGGAGTGCCGGTTGTTCGATCGACTAGAGGAAAAACGCTTGATCCCAGTTCCTGAAGCCCGAACCAGCCTTCCTTTTCCAAAAGTATTTTGTTTTGATAGACGGAAATTATCGTGATCGTTCCGCATCTTACTTCTTCACCGCTTGCCTTGGGCGAACCCACGATCACCTCTTGCGCTCCGTCTCCATCCATATCGTATACGGAAACGTAGTATCCGAATTCATCATAGAAGCGTCGCCCCGCGGACTCGTACAGTAAACCCTTGTCCTGGGAATAGATAAGAACTCTTCCCGTTCGCTCCGCTCCGGCTTTTGAAAAGCGGGGGGCGCCGATCACGATCTCGTCCCTCCCATCTCCGTTAACGTCTCCTGATGCGAGCGCAAAGCCCAAGCCCTCCCGCTCCACTCCTGTAAATTGCGCCAGAACGCTCTTGTCGGCACCTGAAAATATCGTAACCCTCCCGTTTCGTTCCAAGCCGTCGGGATCCATGTAATGGGACGAGACTGCGATATCCGGCACCCCATCGCCGTTCCAATCCAGAATCGTGATGGCCGTTCCGAGCCTGGCGTAATCTTCTTGGCCATCCCATCGGTCAAGCAATTCTCCCGTTCTGCCGGAAAAAACCGATACCGTACCGCACTCGATCCGGGAACCGGAGCTTGACCGCGGCGCGCCGACAATAATCTCGCATATGCCGTCGCCATTCATGTCCGCCAACGCAACAGAAGAGCCGAAGCACTCCCCGTACTTCTCCCCTTTTAAAATAAACAAAAGCCTTAATTCCTGCGAGTACACGTACAGCTTTCCCGTATAATAATGGGGGATCGGATTCACTCCGTATTCATCTTCGATATGTGTCGCCGTGCTTGCCGCAATGATCCATTCATCGTGGCCGTCTCCGTTAATATCTCCCGAAACGATCCGATGTCCGAATCGGTCATGCTCTCTTTCACCTTCTAACTGCTTCCATAAATAAAATGGCTTCTGATTGCTCAACCCCTATCCCTCCAAATGTAGTTATGGTTTACCCGGAAGTACGATTTCGACCGAAATCGGCTCCTCGGCCGAAACGGCTGTTTTTACCGTTCTGCTGCCAAGATTTGCCGCAGAGCAAACCAATGCATAATTGCCCGGTTGTACGTCAGGAAACCAAAAATGTCCGTTGTGATTGGTTTGAGCGCTGCAGAGAACAACCCCGGACATATCGATCAAATGGACATGGGCGCCAGGAACTCCGCGGAGAGGATCGGTTTGAACAACAACGTTTCCTTTCACGGCCGTAACGGATGGAACCGGTAGCTCCCGCTCCGTATCGAATAACTCCCAGAAACGGACGGTTAATCGGTTGACAAAATCCTCTTTCCATTCCATTGCTTTCTGGTTACCGATCGCTTCTTGATACACTTGGAACGTACGTTCGGTCATCACCTGATCATTCCATACCTTATGAGCAAATGCTTTGGCTGCGTTCGACAATCGCTCACGTAAAGCGCCGTCTTCTACCAGAAGAAGAAGCTTTTCATACAGTTCTTGCGCATTCCGGGGGCTCACGAAAAATCCGTTATTGCCGTCTTCAATCATTTCTGCGATGCCGCCTACTCTGGAGGCCACCACCGGCTTCCCTGCACTTTGCGCCTCTATAATGGAAAACGGGAGATTATCCTGCAATGAAGGAAGCACGACAATGTCGGCGGATGCCAGGAGCTCCGGCACATCGGAACGCTTGCCCAGGAGCTTTACATGTTCATGAATGCCGAGTTGATGGATCTGTTTCTCCAAATCCTCCTTCATGAGGCCGTCTCCAATGAGCCAGCAGACGACGCCTTTCCGTTTGCGCACAAGCAAGGCCATCGCCTCGAGGAGATATGTTTGACCTTTAATGGCAACTAAGCGGGCGGGACAGGCGATAATGATGGGTTGAGGTTCCCTGGATGTGACATTTATTTTCAAACGGGCAGGCTGAGAACGTTGAAAGGCATGTTGATCAATACCATAAGGGATGATATGCGTATTCGCATGGGAAATGTGGAACGAGGACAGTCGGTCAACAAGCCAGCGGCTCGGCAAGATCAAGGAATCCGGAGACATGCAGCCAAAATACTCTTCTAAAGCCAAATACTCCCGCTCGATCATCGAAAGATAACGGGCCTCGTTATTTTCTACCCACTCGGTCGCCAGGCAGCCGTGAATCGTCGCGACCAGAGGGATGTTGGCCGGCTTTACTCTGCTCAGGACAAGCGTCGAATAAATATCCTGCGTATGAATCACGTCATAATGGTCAAGCCGGGTTTGCAGGCACGCCAGCTGGAACGCATATTTCTCGCATTCCCGCCGAAACATCCATGGGGTAAGCATCGCCGGGCTTTCCTCGTAATGGCTCAAAACGATAGGCTGAGCCTGCCGGATGAGAGAGCTTTTTTTGAAGGTTAGACTATTGTTCAAAAAATAGTAATGAGTCATATCAGGATGCTGGGCAAGGATGTCCACTTCATGACCGGCTTGTTCAAGACATTTGGCAAGGATGGTCACATATGTGGATACTCCGCCGACATGCGGCAGATGCCAGTATGTCGCGATTAATATTTTCATATCACAGTTTCTCCCCTCGCCGTACCGTTGGCGGAGTGATTTTTGCCATCTAGGCAATCCAAACGTTTCTTTCCGTTTCCTGATCTTTCCGGCATTACGATCTAGCGCGCATCGACATAGAATAGAATTGGCCTCATAGAACAGACTATGATTGCAGGTGAAGACATGCTATAGATAGCGGCTGAGTTTTTCTAAAATTGGTTTGCGTTACAACCGGGACAATTCATACTCCTCCAGCTGCGGCCATCCTATCCGGCATCTCCGCCCAGAAGAGGAAACGAAAACGCCGTTTTTCATCTGCCGACGACGACGACGGTTTTTTCTGCTAACCCGCAGCGCGAATGAACAGCTTCGTGTATTCATGCCGCTCTTCGTGTTACTGATCATGCGGACGGCCGTGAGATCGTGGGAAATAAACAAAATGGACATGCCGAGCCTGGTTTGCAAGCTTTTCAGCAGCTTCAAGATTTTTGGGCTTGTACAGATACATCCAGGCTGACCGACCATCTCCAACAGCTTGGCCGCCGTTTCTGGTCCGGAGTGCCTTACATCGGCCAGAAACGGCGGGATCACCTCAGGGAAATTATCAAGCGGCTCCATGATGGAACGCCAGACGGGAAGCCGCGGGTTCAGCGAAGCCGTCGGGTCCTGAAACACGACTTGAATATGCTTTCTCATCCTGCGCATGGCTTTTCCTTGAAGACCGGCAAGGGATACCCCCTGGAATCGGATATCTCCGCGGTCGGGTTTGTCCAAAGCAAGCAGCAGCCTTCCCAGTGTACTTTTACCGCTGCCGCTTTCGCCGACCACGCCAAGACACTCCCCTTCTCCTATTTGCAGGGAAACTTGATGTAAAGCCGCTACCTTTAACACAAAGATATTTATGTAATTATTACGATTATAAAACGTAATAATTATGCATATCGGACACCTCCTATACTTCATTTTATGAAGAGACTGAAATCTCAATTAATAGTAATTATTACGCATAAAGAGCATGCGGGTTCTTATCTTTTTTGTCAATATACTAAACGATGTTGGGATAGGAGCTGATATAATCACAATGCCAGGCTTCTCCCGCACACCGTCCCTTTTATGTTTAAAAAGCGGAGCAGCTGCCGGGGCATACTGCTCCACTCTCGCTTCCCGTATGTTTTGATGCCGAAAGACTCCGGCTTGGCCACCCGGTCATCCTGCTGCCGTTTACGATCACCCCAAACTTCACGCGACTATAATGTCGTTGAAACCGGCATTTCCAATAAGTAAAGCTTATGAAAATTATCCAATATGCTGTGAAGCATAGCCTCGGAGTCTTTATGCCGGTACGTTTGCAGACTGATCTGCTCCTTATTTTGAATATACTGAGCGTCTATTAATTCAGAAGACCATTCCGATACCATGGTTTCAATACATTTCGGCGTGGATTCAAGATGAAACTGTAAACCAAGTACACGGTCGCCGTAAGCAAATGCCTGGTTCTGACATGCCTCCGAATAAGCGAGGTGCAGTAATTCAGAAGAAAGCTCAAATGTATCGCCATGCCATTGAAAGGAATAGAAGCGATCGGGCAAGTCCTTCATCAGAAAGTGGGATTGACCTGTCCGAAAAACCGGATGCCAACCAATTTCTTTTTGTTCGTTTTTATATACTTTGCCCCCCAGAACCTCCGCTAACAGCTGGGCTCCAAGGCATATACCCAGTACCATTTTTTTCAGATGAACAGCTTTTTGGATAAAAGCTTTTTCCGCGGATATCCAGGGATGTCTTTGCTCATGATAAGCACTCATCGGACCGCCAAGGATAACTAATAAATCAAACGAAGAAACATCGGGGAAACGGCGGCCTTCAGAGGGCACAAAAGTTTCAACGTAACCGTGATAAGTCGATGACCATGTCACAAAACATGACTCATCGTCAAAAGAAAAATGTTTCAGCAGAAGCAAACGCATAGAACCGCCCCTTTTTAGTGCATTTTACGTTATGTATTATAACACTAAAAAAGTTAGATATCTATCCTTCGACATAACTACCCGTTTTCCCCTCTCATTCTACTAAATCATTTGCTGCGTCCGGGCCGTATTGTCATTTATTGGTTTATAGCACCTGTTCTATTGAGTTGATGCCGGTTCACACAATGGGCCGGTTCTTTGCCGTTTAATACGGCAATGATTTCGTCTGCGGCTCCTACAGCCATTCGAATTAAAGCGTCTTTCGTATGAGCGGCCATATGAGGAGTGACGATCACTTGCTCCAATTCCCATAACAGGTGCTGCTTCGGCGCAGGTTCGTCTTCGAATACATCCAGCCCGGCGCCCGCGATGTCACCCGATTGGATGGCATGATAGAGGGCTTCCTCATCCACCAGTCCGCCTCTTGCACAGTTAATGAGATAAGCTGAATTCTTCATTTTCTTCAACGCTTCCGCATTAATAAAATGGTGCATCTCCGGCAAGTAAGGAAGGTGAAGTGAGACAAAATCCGATTCCGTTAAAATCGTCTCAATGGAATCGACCAGACGAACGCCATCCAAATGAACCTCTTTTACATACGGATCATAAACGATGGCGTTCATGCCTAAACCTGAGGTGCATTTGTTCACGACCAGCCTTCCGATATTGCCGTAACCAATCAATCCTAACGTCTTTCCCGCAAGCTCGGATCCGATAAAAAGGTTACGAACCTCAAAACGCCCTTTTCTAAGCTCTTTATCGGCTTTAACGATATGGTGGGCAAGGGCAATCATCATTCCGACCACATGCTCGGCTACAGAGTTGGTATTAGACCTGGGAACGTTCGTAACAAATATCCCTTTCTCCGAGGCAGCCGCCATATCGATGTTATCCACCCCGATCCCGTGTCTGGCAATCACCTTCAGCTGAGGACATTGCTCGATCACCTGACGGCCAATTTGCGCAGTCCTTATGAGAATCGCATCGCAGTCTTCCGGAACCTCCAACAAGCGGTCATCGATAGGCTGCTCCGGATAAATCACTTCCAGACCCGCTTGCTCCAATCTTTCCAATCCTTCCTTGGCGATCGGTTGGGCCACCATCACTTTATAACGTTTCATGGGTTATCAAATCCTCTCTGCTCATTTACATCTCTACATCGCTGGCAAGCATTCCCCTTTTCTTCTTCACCACACTGATGATACTTCCAGCCAGAACGACCAGGGCCACGATCATAAGAACCGCGGATATCGGTCGTTCAAAGAAAATCATTAACGAACCTTCCGACATCGCCAGGGATTGAAGTAAGGAGGTTTCGATCAGCGCTCCGAGTACGAAGGTCAATACGGTTGCCGCGATGGGAATATCCAGCTTTTTCATAAAGTAGCCGATGATTCCGAACATAAACATGACCCCGACATCCCATAAGCTGTTGTTAACGCTGTACACACCCAGAATAGAAATGATCAAAATGATCGGGAACAATAACTTATAAGGAACCAAAGCGATTTTGGCCCACATTCCGGCCATCGGAAGATTCATAAATAGCAGGATCAGGTTACCTATAAACATACTCGCGATGACTCCCCAGACGAAATCCGGGTTGTTCTGGAATAATTGGGGACCCGGCGTCAAGCCGTGGAGGATAAAAGCGCCTAAAATGACGGCAACTGTTGGCGAGCTTGGGATCCCCAGCGTAAAGAGCGGAATCAGGGCCGCACCGCTATAGGCATTGTTCGCGGTTTCCGGTCCTGCCACACCCTCAATGGCTCCTTTTCCAAAACGGGTGGGGTCTTTCGCCATTTTCTTCTCCAGGGAATACGACATCAGTGACGCTATGACCGCATTAGCGCCCGGGATCAAGCCCAATATAAAACCTAACCCTGTACCGCGCCCGATCGCTTTCATCGTCGGCGCCCATTCCTCTTTATTTGGGAACAGTCCCTTGACCTTCGGCGGCTTATCCACTTTCATGGCGTTTTCGGCGTTTAGCAAAATCTCCGAAATCCCAAAAAGCCCCATCGCAATGGCAACAAAATCAAAACCATTCAACAATTCCATTTGGTCAAAGGTAAAGCGAATCGATGCGGAGACAGGATCCATTCCGATCAGGGAGAGGAGAAGTCCAATAATCGCCGCAATCATACCTTTGACCAGCGATCTTCCCATCAAACCGATGAGCATTAACAATCCTGCCATCATCAAAGCAAAAAATTCAGGCGGACCGAAACGCAGCGCGAAATGAGCAAGTGGCGGACCGACAAAAGCAAGTCCCAGAATCGCCGCCGTCCCCCCGATAAAGGAGCCTATGCCGGCCACTCCGAGCGCAACGCCTGCTCTTCCCTGTTTAGCCATTTGATGACCATCAAGACAGGTAATCACCGACGCCGCTTCCCCGGGGGTGTTAATTAATACGGAGGTGATAGTCCCCCCGTACATCGCGCCGTAAAAAATTCCGGAAAGCATGATAATCGCCGACATCGGGTCCAACCCGAAGGTAAGCGGAATCAGGATGGCCGTACCTGCCGTCGGGCCTAAGCCCGGCATAACTCCGACAAGCATCCCTATCGTGACGCCGACCAAGCAATATAACAAATTCCATCCGGAAATCGCATGTTCAAAACCAACGAACAAATTCGAAAATAGTTCCACGGCATCACCACCCCCAGGCATTAACCGGTATCGGCACAGACAGCAGTTTACAGAACACCCAGAACAGAATAATCGAAATTCCAATGGAAATCCCAAGGCCGGCGTACCATTGGTACTCTCTTGCCAGCAGAATGAAAAGAAAAAGGGTCCCGGCCATCACAAAGCCAATCGATTTAACGGTTAGTAGAAAGAGAAGAAATGACCCGATGATGGTTACGATATTGATGAAACCCTTCCCTCTCGGCAAAATATCCTTGAACCTGGTAATATGCTTTATGGAATTCATCATGTAAACCACCGAGAGAATGATGAGAAGCCCGCTTAGCCACAAAGGAAGAAGGCCCGGTCCAGGCCCCTCCGGCCCCATATAATCAAACGAAAGAGACATCCAAAAGAACATCAAGCCGAACAGAAAAATGAAGATCGCCGCCCAAACACCGGCATTTTGTCTCATCAAAATCAACCACCTCCTTTGCCGATGATAAGGGCATATCAGCACGCAGCACAGACATGCCCTTTAAGAAAATTACTTGATTAGACCAATGGACTTTGCCACATCGCCGGTCGTCTTGTTCGTTTGAGCAATGATGTCGGCAAATTCTTTGCTATCCGCGTAGGCTGGTTCAAGACCAATCCGGTTGAATTCCTCTTTGATCGATGGATCTGCCATCGCCTTCTTGAACACCTCACGAAGAATATCGACGACTTCTTTCGGTGTGTCTTTGTGAACAACGACGCCGGACCAGGTGTCCAAACCTACAAATCCTTTATCCTTTAAGAATACCGCATCCTTGAAGGCCTCAATTTTGCTTGTGCCGGCGTTAGCGAGTACGCGCACCGTACCGGAGTCCACATGCGGTTTGGCTTCCTGTGTCAGAACGACCGCCCCCTGCACATGACCGCCTAACAAAGCCGTAAGTGCAGGCGCCGCACCGTCAAAAGGTACATGCTTGGTTTGGATGCCTTCCAGAATATTGATGCCTTCCATCGTTAAATGCTGAGTATTGCCTGCCCCTGGCGTCCCGTAGGTAAATTTGCCCGGATTTTTCTTCACCCAATCCAGCCACTCGTCATACGTTTTCCAAGGAGCGTCAGCCTTGACCACCAACAGGTTTTGTGCGGAATTAAATCGCGCAACAGGAATGAAGTCGTCTATTTGAAATGGAGTTTTGCCGTAATTGGGTTGAATCGCCAGGTTACCGGTCGTTACGGAACCGATCTTATACCCGTCAGCATTCGACTGCAGGATATCGGCCAGAGCTATCGTTCCGCTGCCTCCCGTTTTATTGGATACGACAATCGATCTGCCACCCGGCATGTATTTGTTGGCAACGTTTGCAACGATTCGCGCAACGGCGTCTGTGCCGCCGCCTGCGGCAAAGCCAACCACGAGTTCGATATCCTTTTTCGGAAAATCGGTTTTGGTCTCTTTGTTCTGTGTTTCCGCAGCTTGCTCAGCACCCGTTGGTTTTGTTTCAGGAGCATTGGAACAGCCTGCAGACCCCAAAACCAGCGCGCCTGTGAGCAGCGTGAATAAAAAGCTTTTCCCGATTTGCATATAAACCCTCCTCAATGGTGTAGTAGACTCTATAGGCTTATCATACTTAATGAAAGCGGTAACAACACATTTTCAAGACGAACTGTTGATATGAAATAACTAAACGATTCATTATGGCGACAAAATCACCACTATTTGACTAAACCGATGACTTTAGCTACGTCTCTGGTTAACTTGCTTGTTCGGGCAATGATTTCAGCAAATTCTTTGCTGTCCGCATAAGCCGGTTCGAGGCCGATGTTATTGAATTCTTCTTTGAGCAGCGGATCATTCATCGCTTTCCTAAACACATCCCGAAGCGTATCCACGATCTCTTGCGGGGTGCCTTTCGCCACAACCACGCCCGACCAGGTGTCCAGGCCGATAAATCCTCTTTCCCTCAAAAACACGGCATCCGGGTAGGCTTTCGTCGGGGACGTCCCCAAGTTCGCCAGTACGCGCAGCGAGCCGGCATCCACATGCGGCTTGGCTTCTTGCGACAGAACGATCACTCCCTGCACATATCCGTCCAACAAAGCTTTGATCGAAAGCGCTGCGCCGTCATAGGGTACATGCTTGGTTTGGATGCTTTCCAGGATGTTAACAGCTTCCATCGCCAGGTGCTGGGTATTGCCTGCTCCGCTTGATCCATAGGTAAACTGGCCGGGATGCTTCATTACCCAGGCTAACCATTCATCGTAGCTTTTCCACGGGGCATCGGCCCTAACTAGTTGCTCCTGAAAAAGTCGATTTTCAAAAATAGTTTCGGGTTGCTGGCTGGGTTGTGAGGGGGAACTTTCCCTAATGATCGGTTTCCATGTTAGTTTTGGAGCATTTTTGCCGCTCTTTGCAGGTTGTGGGTCAGAATCCCGAAGCCGACCCAGCATTTTGAGCCGACAAAGCCCCGATACCTGCTGCGGTTCAAACCGTACTTCCGCTTGAGAAGACTAATCTTCGCTTCTCCAGCTGCACGGTAACGCTGCAAGTCTTTGAACCATAATTCGTTTTCGTACTCGGATCGGGCAATGCCTTTTTTGCCCTTTCGCGGCAAGCTAGCTCGCTTCACACCAAGTTCGGTAATGGCCGTTTCGTTCTTCTTGCTTGAGAAACCGCGGTCGGTCGCTACAGCTTGCGGCGCTTTGCCGAATTGCTTGATATGCGCCTGTACAGCGGGAACGAGCAGTTCATCATCCGAGGGGTTCCCCTCGTAGACAGCGTAGCCGGTCACAAAGCCGCTTTCCGTCTCGTCGATTCGCACCTTGTAGCCGAACTCAGTTCCTTTGGCCAGCTTACCTTTCTTAATCGGTCTTGCTTCCGGGTCAAAGAAACTGACGATCCGATCTGCGATGATTCGATTGCCGGAAACGACCTGTTTGGCTTGTTCCAACAACTTGCCGGTTAGCGTGACCGCCTCGGTCAGTTTGGTTTTACTTTGTCGAAGAGCAGCTTTGCCCTTGTCTTGCAGTTTCTCGATAACGGTTTGCGCCTTGTTCACAACGTTCTCGGCTACTTCGATTACGCTCCCAGTGATCCGGTCAACTTCTTCCCAAGATTCACGGGTGCGGCGACGTAGAACTTTCGCGATGGACAGAATCTTTTCCTTGATTTCTGCCGTACGATCTTCAAAGCCTTGAACAGTGTGGGAGGCGACTTTCCGGATTTTCTGAATCGTTCGAGTGATGACTTTTACGCCATCTTGCAACAGCGTAGCGTCTGTCGGGTGATGGATATCGGATTCCACAACCGTCGTATCCGTGCGCAATTTGCGGGTTTTCAGAACGGCTTTTTCCTCACACTGCTTTACGAGTGCGGCATTGATGTCTTCGACGATCTTGTCGCCGTAGCGTTTGCGGGCATAGATGAGCGTAGACGGGTCGGGCATCGGTTCGTCGATGGCAAACCGGCAGAACATTCGCCATGTGATGCTGTCACCGACTTCCTTCACGAGTGACTCGTAGCCCAAATTGTATTTATGCTTCAGGACCATAAGACGGATGTACTTTTCAATTGCAAGCGTAGGACGGCCGCTTTTCTTGCCTTTCGGGTGCAACTCAGTAAACGGTTGAAGAAAACGGTCGTCGTCCAGTAATTGATCTATGATTGCAAGCTCGACCGGCAACTTTCTAACAGATTCCGGGAGAATGGCATCCCAGATGGTCAATTGCTCGTCTCGAAGTTTCAACATTTTCTTCACCTCTTGGAAGGATTCCCGAGGGCTTCTGTTGAACTCCTATAGCAAAGGAATTCTTCCCTCGGGGTGTGGAACTTTGTTATCTCGACAATAACAATTTCCATTTTGAGGTGCTGAATTCCTTTTAATTATGCTCAAAACACCCTGACTTTTTCAGGGGAAACTAACTACAAGGATATTTGGCGCGGAGTTAAACTGTGCGATCGGAATAAAGCTGTCGGATGCAAACGGGGTTTTACCGTAGTTCGGCTGGATCGCCAAGCTGCCTGCGGATACAGACCCTAACTTATATCCATCTGGATTCGCTTGCATAATGTCGACAAGGGCATTCGTTCCGCTATCGCCCGGTTTATTGGTTACTCTTATGGTTTTACCGTTTGGCATATACTTTTCTGCAGTCTTCGCCACGATACGAGCCACGACATCCGTGCCTCCGCCCGCGGTATATCCGACAACCATTTCTATATTTTTAAGCGGATAAACCGGTTTAACCATTTCATTCACAGGCTTCGGAGCTTGTGAGCAGGCCGTTGTCCCTAATAGCAGTACAGGAATAAGCAAAGATGATCGAAAGCTTTTACCCATTTGCACGATGTACATCCCTCCCGCATATTTGCTATGTGAAATCCCTGAATGTTAAGAAAAAAGGCTATCTCCAATGTGCAACTTTTTTGGGATAGCCGGCTTAGAAGTCTAAGTATTCACGTATTTCCTTGATATAGGAACGACTGACCGGAACTTTGGAACCGTCACTCAATAAAAGGTTATACGTCCCGTTAAACCAAGGTTCCACTTCTTCTACAAAGTCCGCATTCACGATATACCCCCTATGGGTACGCAAAAAAGGGAAGCTTCCCAGCTTATGGGTCATCTCATATAACGGAGCATCAATCTTGAACCTGGCGTCCACCGATTTCAGTACAACCTGTCGGTCTTCTGTTCCAATATATACGATTTTGTCCATGTCAACCATAATGATTCGCTCTCCTTGCGAGACGGCAAGCTTGTTTTTACGCTTTTCAGATGGTTTAGAATGGGTTAGAGATCCCTCCGCTTTCTGCTGCTCCGTCAGCTTTTTGACTTTCTCAATGGTTTGCTCGATCCGATCCTCCATAAATGGCTTGGTGATATAATCAATCGCATTCAATTCAAATGCTTCCAATGCATGCTGATGAAAAGCCGTAGCAAACACAACCCATGGAGGACGTTTTAGCCTGTTAATTTGCTTTGCAACCTCCAGGCCGCTTCCATCCGCAAGGCATATATCCAAAAAAATCACATCCGGCTCTAATTGTTTAATATCGGAAACGGCTTCCTCCATCGTATCCGATTCTCCTATGACCTTGACTTCTCTCAATCTGGCAAGCAAATATTTAAGTTCATCCCTAGCAAATGGCTCGTCCTCTATCAAGTAGGCTCTCAGCATCCCCATACTCCCCTCCATCTGTTCGTAGAAACCGCAGTTCAATTTGAGTTCCTTTATCCTTCTCACTGCTAATCTTCATGGAAACATTGGCTCCGTAGAGCCCATGCAGGCGTTCATGGATATTATGTAATGCAGTGCCTGTGCCTTTATGAGAATCAACCGCTTTTTTCCCCAATAGGTTCAGTCTTTCCTTATCCATTCCTTTTCCGTTGTCTTTGACCTCAATCACTACATGACCTTGGTCATTGTAAACTTGAATATTCACCATTCCTCCTTTCCTTCTGCCTGCAAATCCATGGCTGATTGAATTTTCCACCAGCGGCTGCAGAGTGAAAGGAGGAATTAAGGTTTCCTCGAGTCCGGGTTCAACTTGTATATTTAAACGATAGCGTCCCGGAAAACGGGCCTGTTCTAAGGCTAAATAGGCCTGGACATGCTCCAGTTCTTTCGACAGCGGAATGAATAACTGCCTGGCGCCCTGTAAATTACTGCGAAAAAACGTCCCCAAATCCAACAACAGTTTTCTTGCCAGCATGGCATCGGTTCTGCATATGGAAACTAACGTATTAATGGAATTAAAGAGAAAATGCGGATTAACCTGTGCCTGAAGAGCCTTGATCTCCGCATCGGCAAGCAGCTTTTTCTGCCGCTCTACCTCACCCAGTTCCAACTGGGTAGAGAACAGCTTACTCAATCCTTCAGCCAGCTCTTCCTCCGCAGCACTCATGGAATGCGCCTTTCTGTAGTACAGCAAGAGGGCGGCGATCGGTTCTCCGCTGACCACAAGAGGCAAAACGATGACCATGGCAAAGGGGAATGTCTGCTCCTCCTGTTTGTTCCGGCGCTTAAAAACGACCCTCTGGCCGGACACCAACGCGTTTCGAATTAAGGATTGATGCATCCGCTGGGACACGTATAGTTCTTCCTCGCCGCCGCCAACATAGGCAATGATTTCCAACCGGTTCGTAATACCAATAGCGTCGGCGCCGCTTTGCCTATGGATGATTTTCGCCGCTTCTCTACATGAGGAAGCATGAAGTCCCTGACGGAAATAGGGAAGCGTTTTGTCTGCAATAAACAAGGCTTTATGCGTTTCAAAAGCGCGTGCTTTCGCATCTTCCTTTAGAACGGTCTCCAATATTTGCGCAAAAATCCAAACCCCTAGTGAATTAATGACGATCATGGGAATGGCGATTAAACGTACCAATTGAAACGCTAATATATCCGGCTCGGGGAGAAACAAAAGGATGGCCATATGAATCAGCTCTAAGAACAACGCCACCCATAAGGCCGATAAAGGAGTCACTTTACCTTTTCTCTTCAAATATGCGCCGGCCCAACCAGCCAGTAACCCTAATATAAGGAATGAACCCAGCGTAGCCCAATCGGCGAATCCGCCATATAGAAAACGATATCCTCCAATGACCAGGGCAATTCCCAAACCGATCACGGGACCTCCTAATAGCCCCCCCATGATCGTGGCTACGGGGCTGGTGTTGGCGATGGAAGAGTGACCATTGCTGGTTCCCCAATTCCATGCGGTAAGCGCGAGATGATCCGTCATGATATGGATTCCTATGTAATGGCTTACAATTCCAAATAAGGAAAATACCAAAAAAATGATCAGTTTACTTTGTTGATTTAAACCCTTTTGAAAAATAAGGTGAAAGGATTTGATCCGGGTCAACAGAAAGGCAATGGTTACAATCATCGCCATGTTTTCCGCTAGCTGACGCAGTAATTCCCACATGATGAATCACCTCCTTAGCTAGTAACCAATCGGAATTCTATAAAGCGCTTCCATAAAACCTGCTAAGCATTTCTCATTTACGGTGGAGGTAACTCCGGAAACGATCGTCCCTTTACGAGGAACTATAATTTACAAATTTATAGATGTCAATCAGATATTTAACTGATATATCTGAATTCATATTAATTCTAATGATCGTGCGATGTCAATAACGATTTTATAATAAACAAATAACCCACGATGGCACGTGGGCTGTTCAGGGGATATTTTCTTGCACTTCATCAACAACACAAGAATCCGTTAAGTGAATGCCATATGCTCCATTACTTCTGGAGTTCCTTGACATATAAAACCATTGCCGACATATCCTTATCTCCATGTGAGCTTTCTTTTGCCTGTTGAAACAAAGATGTGATTGGCTTCCCTACAGGCAGGTTTATATCATTGTCTTCGGCCATTTTTTGTACCAGCGTCAAATCTTTAAACAGCAGCTTCAAAGCAAACCCCGCTTGAAATTGATTTTGGGCAATGAAATTCGTGTAGTGTCTCTCAAAAATCCGGCTCTGCGCATAGCTTGCATTTAAGATGTCGAACATCAATGGCCCGTCGATGCCCATTTTTTCTCCAATGATGAACGCTTCGCTGGCTGCTTGCGTATGAACGCCGACCATGTATTGAATGATCAATTTGATAATCGTTCCGCTGCCTACAGGTCCGGTATGATAAATTTGTTTCCCCAGCACTTCAAACAAAGGATATACCTTATGGAATACTTCCTTTTTCCCGCCGACCATTATGCTTAATGTTCCGCTCTCTGCTCCGAAATTCCCTCCGCTTACAGGCGCGTCCAAAAACTCTATCCCCTTCTTCGCGGCTTCCTTCTCTATTTTATGGTTCAGGTCCGGAGATACCGTGCTGAAATCGATCAGGATTTGTCCGGCATGTCCGTTGGCTACGATCCCGTCGGAGCCGAGGAAAACCTCCTCCACATCAGCGGGAAAAGGCAAACAGGTCATCATCACATCAGCAATTCGCGCTAACTCGGGAAGCGAATAGCCCGTCTTCCCCCCGGCCTCGGCAAAGAGCTGCTCGCGGCCCTTGCTGCGATTCAGCCCATACACTTCATAATTAGCCTTAACCAAGTTTTTGGACATGGGCAATCCCATATTCCCGAGCCCGATGAAAGCAACCTTCATATGTTTCCCTCCTGTGGTTTGTTCAGAATACGCTTACGTAAAGGGTCCTATAAACCGGAGTTCATAGGACCTTGCGAGAAGCTTTTACGATTCGGGAAGAATCGCCTCCGTTACCATTTCCCATTCATGGATCTCATAACCTCTTGCCTGGTGAATCACATAAGGGTCCTGTTGGACGATATGCCTGACTTCCTCTTCCGAATCGGCTTTATAAATGACCAGACCTCCGGCTCCGTCCAAGAATCTGCCATTGGCAAAAATTTTTCCTTCCTTGCGCCTGATCGCCAGATAATCAAGGTGCTGCGGACGGTATTCCTGGCTCTTTTCCGGACTAAGCATCGGTAAAAAGACAGCAAAATATTTCAATCATCCTCATCTCCTTCCGGATTATTTTGATCGGCTTAACGGATTACCGGCTTTTACGACTTCTCCGAGTGCATTATACAGCACGGGTGTAATCGCAATACCGATATAAGGAGCTCCCCACTGCTGTTTTTGGGTCACAGCCGGCGCGCTCGCCACCTGAATCCCCACCGTAACCCCATGCTTCCGTCCTGCCGCCATCACGCGGTCCATCGCTTGTTGCACCTCCGGGTGCTCCGGTCCTTCAGCACTGTACCCCATTGTGACCGACAAATCCGTTGGACCGATATAGCAAATGTCAATTCCCGGCACACTCATAATCTCATCAATATGGTCGACGGCTTCCGGCGTTTCAATATGCACGGCGATCAGGATTTCTTCATTGGACTGCTGCAAATAGGCAGCGCCGCCTCCTTTACCGTATTGAGCCGACCTGCATGAATAGGCCGTGCCTCTTCTGCCAACCGGAGGATATTTTGCTTTTTGCACAACTTCTTCCGCTTCTTCCTTCGTATTGACCATCGGAACATGAAGTCCCATCGCACCGCGGTCAAGCGCTTTTTGAATATCGGATTTATCGTAAGCCACCCGTACAATCGGAACGGTTCCGGCCAATTCCGCGGCGCGTATCATCTCTTCGACTTCTCCCCAGCTAAACGGGCCATGCTCGTTGTCAATAACGACAAAATCAAAACCTGTATGTCCGAGTATTTCTACTACTGATGGAGAATGAAACCCGATAAAGCAGCCCGTGGCACACTGTCCGTTTTTCAATTTCTGTTTCACCATGTTCGGCATCATTCATGCCCTCCCTCAATGCATAATAGTCAGCTTCTCTAATTTGTTCTGTAATGCCATCATACTTGATGAAAGAGGCAGCGGCCTATTTTCAGGACAAACCGCTAATTTAAAGTGACTAAATATATGTAAAAGACGACAAACTGTTTTCAAAATTTGTCTTTATAAAAGTTATAAAAGGTGCCAATAAAAGTTAAAATAAAAACCAGCACCCTCATAAGGGTACTGGTTAAAGGTTGTGATTATGCATCCTCCAACGGATTAACGCGCAAAAATATGCTTACCGATTTTCAACACTTGCGGACGCGTCCAAATCCATGCGCTCGTTGCCGTGTCGGGATTAAAGTAATAAAGCGAGTTTTTCGTCGGATCCCAACCGCGTACGGCGTCGAAGGCTGCCAGATAGGCGCTGCGGTCGGGTGTTAACCAATACTGTCCGTCATCTACTGCAGTAAAGGCTCTTGGCTGGAAAACTACGCCTTGAATTGTATTCGGGAATAAAGGCGACTGTATCCGATTCATGACGACAGCTCCTACGGCCACCTTGCCCATGTAAGGCTCACCGCGTGCTTCGCTGTGTATAACGCGGGCCAGGATATCGATTTCCGCCTGATTTAAGCTGTATTTTTAAGCATAGCCCACGTGCGGTCCCCAACAATGCCGTCCGCCGTGAGGCCGTAATTTTTTTGAAAGCTGCGTACGGCGGAGGCTGTGTGTGCTCCGTATTTACCGTCTAGGGGCTGCTGGTAGTAACCCAAAACCTTCAGCCGGTACTGCACATCCCATACATCCCCATTGGAACTGCCCATCTTGAGCGTTGGTGCGGCGTTTGCGTGATCCGCATATACCGCAAATGAAAAAAATAAAAGGAATGAGAAAAGGATGGCCATCGTCCATTTTTTCATGGTATGATCTCTCCTTTCATCCTTTTTCATTGTACCGGGTGACGGTATCGGGTCACAACCCGCAATTATTGGCATTAATTTGGAAAAAAATAAGCAAGCCTCATCCCGGGGCTTGCTTACATGAAAGAGTGTTACGGTTGTGCTCCCAACTGCACTTCTTCTATGTAATTCACTTTTCTCCAGATTTCTCCTAAGGTTACAGGTCTTCATGATCGCCATAAACAACAAAGGAGCCGCGCTGCCGATAGCTCCATTTACATCCTTCATTTTCCTCGAAAATGCATCATTCCCTATAATCCTTCACGGCAATGCGCTCCATATTTCTTTTGTTTTTATTTATCGTTTATATTTAAAGTTCCCATAATCGATAACCACGACCCGATTATTCCGTTTTAAACGCAGGTTAGGCGTATAGGGTGTATGATAATCGCGTACACTCCTTGAGGGAAGGATTCCATTTTTATGAAATTTCTTAAGTTTTTTTCTATATTTAGGAATATTGGGGAATTTTTTATTATACTTTTTCATGGTTACCCAGCGATATGACGTGTCGTAATCGATAATTCGGGCAAGGTGTTTTTTTATCGGTCTCTCGGATGACTTATACATGATGACTTCCGTTTGATTAGACCGGATTCCCTTTTTGGATTTGGCTACTTTAAACACACGGCGTTTGCCTAAATCGTATACGATTCGCGTTCTGCCGGCCCCAATGAATTTCTTTCCTTTTATTTTCTTTTTCATGTACCTGTCCAATTTAATCAAGGTCGACTCCCTCCTTTCCAACCCTATGTTGAATCATCACTTCGGGAGCTGCGTATTTTATCAAAATATTATTTTATTGTAAATTTAGTATATGTTGAGAAACAAAATCCGAACTGGGTATTCATATCACTAGTAAAAAATGGTCTTGAAGCTGGCTATATGGAGGGTCATCCGTTTACCGCATTTGCCATTTCTACTGAATCACCTTTATCGATTGATCTTTTGCAGACACCATGAGAATGAAATCATGATATGCAAAAACATCTGACGCCTGATCCGTAATGGCCAGATGAAGATCCCCGGATTGATCCAATACCTTAACGCCATATTCTTCTCCCGCTGCAAGCTTGCATATGATTTTATCATTCACAAATTGGACGCTTTCCACCGGCTCTTTGATTACAAGCGCATCTTCTTTGGACGGTTCCACCCTGTAAAGATGGAATTGCCCTTTTACATTGGCAGCGGTGTAGTACACCTGACCGTCGATTTCGTCATACCAATTGGCAACGGGAAGATCGGATAATTTTTGCTCATCCGTTCCATCCAGGTTCGCTGAATATAAAGAATGATCCGCATCTTTTACATAGTACAGCTTGTGATTCAATATTTTAAAATGGCTCACTTCCGCATGGATGATCTTTTCCGTTTCATTTGTCTTGATATTGATCTTGTAAATCTTGTTTAAATCCCCATGTTCAACAGGATACGATGATGCCAGCACATAGACATCGTCTCCGAGAACGGTAGTGGAGCGATCTGAGCCAAAGCTTGTGGACGTACCGTCATTCGTTACATGCCATCCGTAGATCAGATTCGGATTCCCTATCCGTTTGCCATGTTGATTCTCTTGCCCGGCCGCAGCCAGCAATAGATTATTCCCTCCTGGCGGCACGAATTGATGGATAGTTAAGGTTCCATTCGGAGTCTGTTTAAAATCGAGATACCCTTGTTGCTCTATGGCAGCCTTTCCATTGTCGTTTACCTTGCAATAGACATCGTAGCCCATGATTGCTCCGCCAACATGATAAGAGAACCAGAGTTCGTCATCTCTGATCTCAAAATTCAAACGCTTATTAAAGCTGTATGAGGCATCCACATCATAAGAATATACCGGTTCTTTATTTGACGTGTTATGAACAGGCGCTCTGTATACATGGTTCGTGTTTCCTATGGTTTCTGCAAAGTAATAATATCCTTTAAACACGGCAACATCATTCTCACCTGCAAAGGTTGGGAGATCCACGGTTTTCACCTGAGGGTTGCCGGAATTTATATTCAGACCTTCGTTATCGTCCCACACATATTCCCAACCCCATTCATCATGTGCAAATTTCCAGGTCAGAGGGAAATAGATCACGTTGTTGAAGCTTAAAAGGGGATATTCTTCTTTGGAATTGTCCACCGTCCTGCCGTTGATAGTAATCTTAAATGCAGGGATGGCTGCCTTGTAGCCGCCCGAATGTTTATGATCGGTTTTGTAAGGAACATAAGATGAAGTCACTTTTCCTTTAGCAATGTTAAGCCCGGCCTGTTGCGTCCATTCCGTTTCCAAGCCCAAAAGTCTGGAATCATACCATGTCATCGGAACATAGGTGATATCCCTATACACGAGTAACGGATATTCCCGGTATTCATTTTCGACTTTATTTCCGTTAAGCTTTACCTCAAATGTTGGCAATGTAACGCTTACACGATGCTCCGCAGCGAGACCTCTACCGGAAGGCAGAAGCAAACTCAAACAAAGCGTCAATGAACCGGCCCATAAAAACATCTTCTTTCTCACAGGAATCGTCGTCCTCTCTAACGTTTCTTTAGAATTACTTTTGTCGTATATTTTCCGGCTTCCACTGCAAACGAATCGTTGGATGCGATTAATAATTCTTCAATAAAAGAAAGACCCGGTGTATAAATAAAGCTTCCGCCAACCTTTAACGCGTTTAGAATTTCCATATATTTTCGAGCGTAGGCTTCGAACTTCCCGTCGGTTTTTAAATGATGATGGGTAAAATGGTTTGAAAAAGCCATATGGGAAATGACAGTCCCCCAAGTGTTTGAAGGAAAAGTAGATTCAAGCCAATTGATTTGAAATAAGAAATTTGAAGTCTTCTCCAAGTTTCTGTCCATTCCATAGGCCTGAACGTTATTCCGCCTCAGGTAACGGACTAAACCGGAGTTTTTTTAGAAGGATTTAATGCCAATTGACCGTTAGCCGACTCATAAAAAGACTTTTATTTCAATTGTAAACAATTTGTTGGTAATTGTGAACAATTTGTTGGTCTATTGCCTCTTGAAATTCAGATAAGGTGAACATTCATACCCCTTCTTTCCGGAGTTGGCGGTCATTTCTTTCATTTTTACATTTTCCGGCTGCCTTACTTATTCGTAAGGCTCTGCAGATCGGCATCACTTTGATTTAATATATTATCCTCCAGCACCGCATATTTATCGCCATATTCTTTGATGATATGTTTTTCTCCCCAATCACATAAGGCATCCAATATTGATTTGAGACTCCATCCGTATTCACTGAGCTCATATTCTACCTTGGGCGGGACCTGGTTATAGACGATTCGGTTCACGATGCCATCCTCTTCCAATTCTCTGAGCTGCTGAGTCAACATTTTTTGTGTTATTCCGGGCATCAGGCGTTTTAAATCGCTTGTCCGTTTTTTACCGCGCGTTAAATGGCACAGGATGACGCATTTCCATTTTCCCCCGATGACCTCAAGGGTAGCCTCAACCGAGATGTTGTATTTCTTTTTAGTCATCGTTCATCTGCCTCCTTGGTGTAAAGGAACTTTTGAGTACCTATGGTACTTTAAAGTACGTACTGTTCATTTTTGTCCGCTGGATACATAATAACATTTACCGGCCGGTAATTACCAGATAGGAGTGGAACGAATGTCTTTGGATAAAAATAGAAGTACGTTGGCGCTTCTAGCCTTGGCCATAAGCGCCTTTGCGATTGGAACAACCGAGTTTATCAGTGTGGGGCTCCTTCCCCTGATCGCTGAAGATTTAAACATCTCCGTTACCTTAACCGGGTTAACCGTTACGTTATATGCCCTGGGCGTTACTTTCGGAGCGCCGGTATTAACAGCTGTGACATCGGGCATTCCCCGCAAAACGCTGCTGGTGTGGATCATGCTTGTTTTTATTATAGGCAACAGCCTTGCCGCTCTTTCCAGCGGAATTGTAATGCTGCTTACAGCCCGCGTCATCTCCGCGCTCTCTCACGGTGTTTTCATGTCGATCGGTTCGACCATCGCGGCCGACCTCGTACCTGAGAACCGAAGGGCCAGCGCTATTGCGATCATGTTCTCCGGGCTGACGGTCGCCACCGTTACCGGTGTGCCGCTTGGCACCTTTATCGGCCAGCAGCTGGGCTGGCGCGCAGCCTTTATTTCAATTGTCGTCATTGGCATTGTTGCTTTCATCGCCAACATGATCCTTGTCCCTTCCCATTTGCGCAAAGGCGGCAAGATACAGATTCGCGATCAAATGAAACTTGTCACTAACGGACGGCTGCTGCTTGCGTTTATGATTACCGCCCTCGGGTATGGAGGAACCTTTGTCGTTTTCACTTATTTATCCCCGTTACTGCATGACATCACCGGATTTAAGGAAACGACGGTAGCCTTCATTCTCCTGCTGTACGGAATCGCCATCGCCATCGGCAATGTCATCGGGGGCAAGGCGGCGAACCGAAAGCCGCTTACGGCCTTGCTGTGGATGTTTGTTTTACAAGCTCTTATACTCTTTCTTCTTACATTCACCGCCCCGTATAAAATTCCGGGATTAATCACCATCTTCGGCATGGGATTGCTGGCTTTTATGAACGTACCCGGACTTCAGGTTTATGTCGTCACGCTGGCAGAGCGTTACGCCCCCAGGGCCGTCGATGTCGCATCTGCCGTTAATATTGCCGCCTTTAACGCAGGCATTGCCATTGGAGCCTATCTGGGCGGTATCGTTACGGATGCCATCGGGCTTATTCATACGGCTTGGATCGGCGCAGTCATGGTATTGGCAGCCGTGGTCCTCACAATCTGGAGCATGGTTCTGGAAAGAAGACAGAAAACCGCAGCTGCGGGAACCTGCTTATCAATACATTGAACCATTGAACCGCATGAAATACTGACATAAATAAAATAATAAAATCTGGAGGCAGTCCTTATGACCCAACATTTACAAAGCAAAATTGCACTGAACAATGGAGTTCAAATGCCCTGGCTGGGCATCGGCGTTTTTAAAGTAGAAGAAGGCTCGGAGCTCGTCGAAGCCATTACATCAGCGGTAAGACACGGCTACCGAAGTATCGATACAGCGGCGATTTACGGCAATGAAAGCAGTGTCGGACAAGGAATCCGCGAAGCTCTTCACGAGAACAATCTTGCCAGAGAAGAGCTCTTTGTCACTTCTAAAGTATGGACGGTCGACCTGGGTTATGAATCCACACTAGCCGCTTACGAGACGAGCCTGAATAAGCTGGGCTTGGCATATTTGGATCTTTACCTCATCCACTGGCCGGTGGCTGGCAAATATAAAGATGCTTGGAGAGCTTTGGAGACCCTTTATCAACAGGGTCGGGTTAAAGCGATCGGGGTCAGCAACTTCCAGATTCATCATCTGGAGGATCTAATGAAGGGTGCGGAAATTAAACCCATGGTGAACCAGGTGGAATTCCACCCGTTCCTGACGCAAAAAGAGCTGCTCAGCTTTACGAAAAAGCATAACATACAGCTGGAAGCCTGGTCGCCGTTAATGCAAGGACAGCTGCTGGATCATCCGGTTCTCAAGGAAATTGCCGACAAGCACGGCAAATCTGTCGCTCAAGTCATTCTGCGCTGGGATCTGCAGCATGAGGTTATCACCATACCGAAGACAACAAAAGAACACCGGATCATCGAAAATGCATCGATCTTCGATTTTGAGCTGACGAAGGATGAAATGGATCAAATCGATGCGTTAAACCAAAATCGCCGTGTCGGCCCGGATCCGGACAACTTTGATTTTTAATTAGAAGCCGATCAGATCAGGACGCCGTCCCTTCCCTTGCGGAAGGACGGCGTTTTGAGCCTTTTAGAAGGTTAATCCGTTTCTTAACGATGACTGTATTGAAAAAGCCGAGTGAGGAAATTATTCATCAACAAGGGTAGCGAAATCAGGATAGGAGGATCATCCGGACGGGGAACGTGAAGCATAACATGCTGATGGGGTACGGAGCCATAGGGTGCGACTACGATCGGCTGTTTTGACCGGAAGCGTAAGGTTGTATGCGGAAGCAGAACATCCATGGTTTGCATCCCCCAGGAGATGGATGTAGCCATCAGATAATAGGTGCCCGGTTTGACACCCGTAAAACAAAAATGTCCTAAAGAAGAAAGCAGTGTGCCATAAAGGGGAAGTCCTTCCGGAATCGGTTTGGCAAACAAGCCGATCAGAATGACGCCTTCAAAAGGCTGCTCGGCTTGGACGGTCCCTTGTATTCTGGCGTGTTGATTGGAAGCAGGAGGAGATTCGTACCAATGCTTAAGCGTCCGCAGTGTATGGAAGTGGCTCTCCGCTTGCAGCAAGGAGGAATTCCGAAAATCCGACGGCGTCATGCCTACCCGTTCGGTAAATCGGGTGGTGAAGGTTCCCAGACTCTGCTGTCCGATCTCCAATACAATATCGCGAACGCTCAAATTCGTGCGCAGCAGCAGCTCTTTTGCCTTTTGCAGCCGGAGGGATGAAACATAATATAAAGGCGGAATGCCCGTTCTTTCTTTGAAAATGCGCGTGAAATGGTATGGACTGTAGGCGATATGAGCGGCCAGTCGGGAGAGCGAAAGCGGTTCGTCCATATGCTGATGAATATAAGCGATTACCTCGTCTATTTCTGCATATCGGTCAATCCGCATTCCTGCATCTTCCTTCCGTCCGTATTTTAGGTGATGACCAGTCAACTTGGATACCCCACACGATTAAAGCGCTTTACAAAAATAATTATATCAAACATATGTTCTGTTGTAAATCATTTCCTTCCGTAGTACAAAATTTATTTGCATGGTCTCCCGCATTGAGTTATGCGCCCTTCAAAGCTTATAATAGGACGAGAAAAAGTTAAAAGAAAAGGTGTTATTTATGAGCATATTAAATGTAGAACGGCTAAGTCACGGCTTCGGAGACCGCGCTATCTTCAACGACGTATCCTTCCGGCTGCTCAAAGGCGAGCACATCGGACTCATTGGCGCCAACGGTGAAGGAAAATCTACCTTCATGAACATCATTACGGGCAAACTCCAGCCGGATAACGGCAAGATCGAATGGTCCAAACGCATGCGCGTCGGGTATCTTGATCAGCATGCGGTGCTTAGCAAGGGCTTGACGATCCGCGATGTCCTGAAGGGAGCCTTCCAATACCTGTTCGACATGGAACAGGAGATGAACGACATGTACGCGAAAATGGGCGATGTTTCACCGGAAGAGCTTGAGCAGCTGCTCGAGGATGTCGGAACGATTCAAGATACATTGACGAATCAGGATTTTTACATGATCGATGCCAAGATCGAGGAAACCGCCCGCGGACTGGGACTTACGGATATCGGACTGGATAAGGACGTCAATGACCTTAGCGGCGGACAGCGAACAAAGGTATTACTCGCGAAGCTGCTGCTCGAAAAGCCGGACATCCTGCTTCTCGACGAGCCGACGAACTATCTCGATGAGCAGCATATCGACTGGTTGAAACGCTACCTGCAGGATTACGAGAATGCCTTCATTTTAATTTCTCACGACATTCCGTTCCTGAACAGCGTCGTTAACCTGATCTATCATATGGAAAATCAAGCATTGACCCGTTATGTCGGCGATTACAACCATTTCCTGCAGGTCTATGAAATGAAAAAGCAGCAGCTTGAAGCAGCCTATAAGCGCCAGCAGCAGGAAATTGCGGACTTGAAAGACTTCGTAGCCCGTAATAAAGCAAGTGTTGCGACGAGAAACATGGCGATGTCCAGACAAAAGAAGCTCGACAAGATGGAAATCATCGAGCTGGCAAAGGAAAAACCGAAGCCGCAGTTCAACTTCAAGGAAGCGAGAACCTCCGGTAAGCTGATTTTTGAAACGGCGGAGCTTGTCATCGGTTATGACCATCCTTTATCGAATCCCCTTAACCTGCGCATGGAACGCGGCCAGAAGATCGCGCTTGTGGGTGCGAACGAGATCGGCAAGACGACGCTGATGCGCAGTATTTTAGGGGAGATTCAGGCTCTGTCCGGTTCCGTCCAGCTCGGAGAAAGCTTGAGCATCGGCTACTTCGAGCAGGAAATGAAGGAGGCCAATTACAATACATGCATCGAGGAAGTGTGGAACGAATTCCCTTCCTTTACACAGTTCGAGGTGCGTGCGGCGCTGGCCAAGTGCGGACTCACAACCAAGCATATTGAAAGCAAAATTGCCGTGCTTAGCGGCGGGGAAAAGGCAAAAGTGCGGCTATGCAAGCTGATCAACCGCGAAACAAACCTGCTTGTTCTCGACGAGCCGACCAACCACCTGGATGTGGATGCCAAGGACGAGCTCAAGCGCGCCCTCAAGGCTTACAAAGGCAGCATCCTGATGATTTCTCACGAACCGGAATTTTATCGCGATATCGTTACCGATACATGGAACTGTGAATCCTGGACGACCAAAGTGTTTTAAACGATGTTTCCCAAGCATATCCAACCGCGCTAGGTCGGATATGCTTTTTTTACAACAGAAGTATGTCGATTTGCCTCCATACAAAAGCAGTCCAAGACCTGAAAACAAAGTCTCGGACTGCTTGATGTGAAGGACTCCATCCTCCATTGCGATGAGGCCCCGCGACAATCTTTTTTACACACGGACAAGGATGCTTGGATTCAAGTCAGCAACGGTATTGCTTCCTGAAAGAGCCATCGCCACATCCAGTTCGCCTAACAAGGTATCCAGTACGCTTGCAACGCCTTGTTCCCCCGCGACAGCCAAGCCCAGCATAAACGGACGCCCGATCATGACCGCATTGGCCCCTAAAGCCATCGCTTTGACAACGTCCGAGCCCGTGCGAACGCCGCTATCCAGAAGTACGGGAAGCCGCCCGTTCACCGCTTCCGCAATCCCGGGCAGTGCGTCCAATGCGGAGACAGCCCCGTCGAGCTGGCGCCCGCCGTGATTGGACACAACGATGCCGTCTGCTCCATGCTCCAAGGCAAGCTTCGCATCCTCCGGATGAAGTATGCCTTTTAACAAAATCGGCAGGCTGGTATGCTCGCGTAAAAAAGCAATGTCGCCCCAGCTCAATGCCGGATGGTAGATCCCACGGATAATTTCTTCTACTGCATTCTCCGGGGTGACTTCCGTCAAACGAGAGCGGAACACAGGGTCCTGAATATAGTTGGCCAGCCCCTTCCCTTCCCGAAGCGGAGAATACCCGTTGCGTAAATCACGGCGTTTCCATCCTTGCATGATGGTATCTACCGTCAGTACAATCGCAGAATAACCCGCTGCTTCCGCCCGCCTTACCATGCTTGCGGACACTTCGCGGTCGTTGGACCAGTAGAGCTGGAACCAGCGGGGAGCATCTCCCATCGTTTGTGCGATCTGCTCCAACGAATAAGAGGAAACGGTGCTGACCACAAAAGGAATTCCAGCCGCCGCTGCAGCTCTGGCCGTCGCAAGCTCGCCATCCGGATGAGCAATGGCCTGCATGCCGACCGGCGCCAATAGAACCGGAGTACGCAGCTGTTGGCCAAAGAGCGTGATGTGAGCCGAACGATGGGTGACATCCCTCAACATCCGCGGGACAATCGCCCACCGGGAAAACGCTTTAATGTTGGCTGCCAACGTCTCTTCCACACCCGACCCGCCGATGATATAATCAAATGGACCGTCAGGCAGAATCTCTCTTGCCTTCAATGCCCAATCTTCAAACGAGACCGGAAGTGATTTCGTATTTTTGTCCACTCTTGTGAACAGATAAGTTTCTTTATTGTCCTTTGCTACTGCCACAACGCACTCTTCCCTTCCCCTGGTTAGCGAATACCGCTATCCCAAACTAGCTGTTTAAATTCATGCAGCATCGTAGATTATTCTACAAATAACCCTTAAATCCTGCAAAGTGAATCCATCCGACGTGAACTTCGATGGATGCCCTTGGTTGGGTCCAGCCTATCCCGCAGCAAAAAAACAGAGCAGCCGCTCTGTTTTAAGGTATTTCGATCCGATTGAATCCGCATGCCCTAGTGTGCAGACACTCGCTTGCCTTCCGTATCCCCTTCCGGCGACGCGGCTCGTTTAAGAAAAAATGATATTGTCCAAGCGATGGCGACCAGCCCAAATGCAAGCAAGAACGCGCTTTTCATTCCGGCCATCATGGCTGGAATTTGCAGTCCGGCCGCTTCTTTCGCAGCCGCCGCACGTTCCAGAAAGCGTTCGGAGCTATTGGTCATCACGGTGACCAGCAGTGCGGTACCGATCGCGCCCGCCACCTGCTGAAGCGTGCTGATAATGGCCGTACCGTGAGGATATAGCGGGGGCGGAAGCTCGTTCAAAGCGTTGGTCATGACCGGCATCATTAACATCGAGATCCCCAGCATCAACAGCGTGTTCCATACCATGATCATGCTGTATGAGGTGGACAAGGTGATAAAGGCAAACTGCCACAGCGAATGGCCTATCAGCGCCAATCCGATGACCGCAAGCCACTTGGCGCCGAATTTATCAAATAACCGGCCCGTAATCGGCGACATCATCCCCATGACAATACCTCCGGGCAGCATAACCAGACCTGCCTTCAACGGACTGTAGGCCAACGCGTTCTGCAAAAAAATCGGCAGCAGCAGCATGGCGGAGAACATCGCCATCATAACGATGATCATAATCAGAGTCGACATCCTGAATATGCTGTATTTAAATGTTCTTAGATCCAGCAAGGGCTCTGACATCGTCAATTGCCTCCATATAAACAGGCCTAAAGAAACGATCCCGGTGGCAATGGGAATAAGGACCCCGTTGCTTGACCACCCCCGTGTCCTTCACCGGCACTGCTGAAGCCGTACACAATCCCCCCGAATCCTACGGTTGAAAGAAGAAGCGACACCGCGTCAATCTTCGGCTTTGACGTCTCCGTCACATTTTTAAGCTTCAAAAATGCAAAAACAATGACAAACAGAGCGACCGGCAAAACGCTGTAAAAGAGAACCCGCCAGCTGAAATGCTCGACAATGATACCGGATAAAGTGGGGCCGATCGCGGGAGCAAATGTGATCACAATGCCGATCATCCCCATGGCCGAGCCTCTTTTTTCAATAGACACCGTGGCGAATACCACATTGGTCAATAAAGGAAAAAGCACCCCGGTTCCCGCGGCTTGAAGCACCCTTCCGATGAAAAGCAGGGCGAACCCCGGTGCGATAGCCGCTACGAATGTACCTGCTGTAAACACGCACATGGCTGAAAGGAACAAGCTTCTTGTTGTAAACCGCTGAATCAAAAAAGCGGTGACCGGTATGAGCATACCGATTACCAACAGATAACCGGTTGTCAACCATTGCGCGGAGCCAGGCGAAATCGCGAGGTCTCCCATGATTTTGGACAAAGCTACACTTAGGAGCGTTTCATTCAATATGGCTGCGAACACGCCAAGGATCATAACCATGACCACTAAAAAGTTGCTTTTGCTCCCAAATGTCCCTCCGTCAGCATTTGATTCGTACTGATTTTCCACAGTCTTTCTCCTCTCATGTCTAATGCCGCCGACTGAACTCTTTATACGTCAGGATTGATTTTATATCTTCTCTATTCTAACATGCAGCAGGGGTCGAGGCTTCTTACCGATTGCTCTATCCCCCTTTCAAACCAGTCCCTTTACCAATGTATGCATGAATGGAATTACATTTCCGTTTTGACAGCATCAGTCGCGTTCACGCGGGCTTCAAGCCATTGCAGCAAATCCCCGGTCACTTCATCGCGATTCGTTTCGTTCAGCATCTCATGCCTCCCTCCGGAATAGAGCCTGTAGGTTACATCGTGCACCCCTTGTCTTTGAAGCTCGTATACAAGCCATAAGAACGATTTTCCCATACCGCCTACCGGATCCTTATCCCCGGCAAACAAGTAAACCGGCAGCGATTTCGGAATGCGCCCCAGTCGATCGGAACGGTAGGCCTCCAACAAACCTTTGGTCATATACATAATGAACTCGTTCGTGATCCCTGCATTGCACAGGGGGTCTTTCATATAGGCATCAACCTCCGCTTCGTCCCGGCTTAACCAGTCGTACCTGGTGCGGTTCGGACGAAAAAACAAGTTGTACTGACCTGTTACCAGCCAGTTCAACAACCGGCTGCAGTGCTTTTCTCCTTGCAGGGTTGAGAACAGCTTGCCAAGCAGGAAGCCAAGACTGTGCAGCAAGGTTTGCCGCCCTTTCGTCCCGGATAATATCATCCCGTCCGCTTTATGGGGATAACGCTCCATGTACAATAACGTCAAAAACGACCCCATACTGTGCCCCAACACGAAAACAGGGACCCCGGGGTATTCGGAGCGGATGCGATCCGTCAGCAGGGCCAGCGCCTCCACCATCCTGTCGAATCCGGCATGGCCAATATGCGTAATCCGCTCGGACGTCCCCGCCGTCAAACCGTGCCCGCGATGATCATTCGCATAAACGGCAAAGCCCGATTGCGTCAGCTGCACCGCCAGCCGTTCGTATCGCTGTGCTCTTTCCGCCAGGCCATGGGCAATTTGCAGAACGGCCTTTACCGGCGTCCCTTCCTCCGGAAGCCAACGGTGAACCGTAATCGACACACCTTCCGCATCATGGAATGTGAAGATGTCACTGATCATCAAGACGCCTCCTTTTTTTGATTATAACTTAAATCGGATTGCGAATATAGAAAAAGCCCACATCAACCTCTGACGTATCCCCCTTGGAACGGACATTGAAAAACGCTTCATGCCGCTAAATGGCTAAGGGCTCACTTCAAAACGCCATAAGGTTTTGTGGGCTGTATGATATCGATTGGTTGGCGTTGTTCTAAACCAACTTTTTGAGTACAATCCTGCCGGCTGCATTCATCTCCCATACGGGCCTGTATTCATTACCCCAGCTGATCAACATTTTCTCATAAAACATTTTCCTCAGATGATTATAAATCTTGATCTTGCTTGCCGATTTATTCAGATCATACCTGACATTGTGCAAAAACTTCGGTACATGCACCCATTCAAATTTCCCAACCAGCCGCAGGATCATCCGGGCATCCTCATAATATCGGCCCTTCCAAGGGTCATCGGGATCGTCTGTAATCCATCCGCCCACTTTGCGTACACAAGAAACCCTGTAGCACCTTGGATTTAACATATATCCCAGATTTAGGAGAAAGTCGTATTTGGAGTTAAAAGAAGGCTGTATCACTTGATCCCATAGCACGGATTGTTTGTGTTCATTGATGCTCCACAAACGATGATTTCCATAGGAAAAAGCAGCACCCGGCCGATGTTCCAAAGCTTCGATTAATGATATGGCCGCATTCGGTTCCAACCAGTCATCCCCGTCCAGCTGGATCATATAAGAAGTGCGTACCTTTGCCAGAGCGGCATTGAGGACAACGGAAATCCCCGAATTTTGCTTCATCCTGACCACCTGAATCCGTTTATCGTTGGCGTAGCGGTTGATCACAGTCATGGAATTATCAGAGGAAGCATCGTCATATATTAGAATGTCGGCAGGGGGATGAGTCTGGTTGATCGCACTTGTAATCGCATGCTGCAATTGATTCTCCATATTATAAACCGGAATTACAATGGTATAGTCCATTTTAGAGCTCATCCTTTCTTTATTTGTTCGGAACCAGGTCAACTAAAATATAAGCGTCCCCATCCTTTTTCCAAATCGCCCGATACTCATTTCCCCATTCTCTTAACATCTGATTGTACAAATCATAGCGGTATTTCCATCTCATCGGACGGCTAGTTTCAAAAGCTCTTATATTTTGGGCATACTTGCGTCTATGGTATAAAAACTGGTTAAGCCATACCATCGGATACTTGGCGGACAATCTCAATAAGATTTGGACGTCTTCCGAGTAGATATCCTCTTTTTTCTGCGACAACCATCCTCCGATATCCCGCACGGCTTGAGTCAGGTAAAATCTCGGCAGCAGGGTATGATTCATATGTTTTAATAAATCGTAACGGTCTGTATACTGCCTGAGCACAATAGGTTCCTGTTTTATGACCTTACCGGCCTCGTTTTCCCAATATACAATATTGTTTGCATAGATTAATCCTGCATGGGCAAAAGCTCCCACAGCAGCGACCATTTGCCCGAGCGCTGCCTGATCCAGCCAATCATCCGCGTCAAGTTGAATAAAATGAGAAGTTTCAATCAGGGTCAGGGCATAGTTTAGCGCATGCGCCTGGCCCAGATTTCTTTTCAGCGTTATGCATTTAATCCGTCGGTCCTTCAAATAAGGCTCAATCTTAGCCAACGAATGATCGGTGGAAGCGTCGTTGATGATGATCAATGTCCAGTCCGAATGGGTTTGATGCAGTACGCTTTGAATCGCCCGATCTATAAATTTTTCTTTATTGTACAATGTAATTACCACGGTAACCTTCATATTGCGGATCCCCCCTTCCTCTTCGGAACAAGCCTTACGGATTGCCACAGATGTTCGGGTCCGACATAATCCGCCGTATAAAGATCGCCCCACCGAATAAGCGCTCGATCCGTGTACAGTTTTCGAAGACGATTATACACATGGGCGTTGCTGTCCAAACTTAAATTCGAATGATGGTAGCGGAAATGGTATAAGGGACGGTCTACATAAGCGAATGTAAACCGGTCAAGCAACCGCAAGAGCATTCTTCGATCCTCCATCATCCGGCCTTGGGTAGGATCATCCACCTCCCACCCTCCAACCTGTCGCACGCATGCCGTGCGATAAAATCGCGGCTGCACCATCGGATCGTAAGCGGCAAAATCATAGCGGTCCCGAAACGGACGGTGGCGAACCAGTTTATGGTAATAGTCCACACCGCCGATTTGATGCCAATGGATGGTATTGGCATAGGCCAAGGCTACCGAGTCCGGCTCCTTCTCCATCCGGTGAATAAGGCGTTCGAGCGTATCGGGAGCGATCCAGTCGTCTCCGTCAACCTGAATGAAATATTTCGTATTCACCATAGACAACGCCTGGTTCAAAATGTGGCCTATTCCCCGATTTACTTTGTTTTGAACAAGTTTGGCCCGGGGTGTGGTCAAAAGGGATTTTACCAATTCGGGCGTCCGGTCCGTCGAAGCATCGTCGATGACGAGCAAGCGCCATTGGGTATACGATTGCTGATAAATGGAAAGAAGCGTTTGTTGAATAAAGCTGGCTTTATTGAATGTCGGCACGATGATCGTTACCAGATCGTTAATAGGTCATCACGTCCCCGGACCGGTTCCCGGACCCGTTCCCGGTCCCGTGTTGGGGGCTGTCCCTGGACCGGTGTTGGGGGCTGTTCCCGGTCCCGTGTTGGGACCCGTGCCGAGTCCGGTGTTGGAGGCTGTTCCCGAAACGGTGTTGGGGCCTGTGCCGAAACCGGTATTTGGTTTTGTACTGGCGGTGGCGGATGTGGGATGAGTTGATTGATTTTGGACCTGGAGAACCGGACTGGGGAGTACGTTGGCTGCAGTTTTTTTCACAGGTGATTTTGTTTTCTTAGGAATTGTTTCTTGTTCAATGAGTCGATCCAACTTGGTCCATCCTGCTCCGTAAGTTAAAAAAACGGGTTTATACCGGCTTCCCCACCTGCGTAAAGCATCATTTACGGCCCATTTTGTCATTTCCGAATAGACCGCAGTCTGATTCGTCTGGTTATTGTTGTGCCGGCGGCAATTGTACAGCATGTGATCGACCCAGTGAAAACGGAAATGCTCAATCAACCGGTACAATACACGCTTGTCCTCCAAATGTCTGCCTTCATAAGGATCATCCGTCGGCCAGCCGCCGATATGCCGCAAGCACGAGGTGCGATAAAACCGCGGCCATAAAGAAAGGTTGGCCAGCAAAAAATCATATCGGTCCTGAAACGACCTGCCCTTCATTACGTCATTGGCTATGCGATTTCCGTACGCATCCTCAAATACGATGTTGATATTGCCACTTACGACGGCCACATCAGCAGGTTGTTTTTCCGCTTCTCTCACCAGCACTTCGAGCGTATGCGGATAGAACCAATCGTCACTGTCCAATTGGACGGTATACGGTGTATCCACTAATTTCAGGCCTTCATTCAGGCTTTTGGATTGACCGAGATTTCTGGGGTTGCGTATTAAGGTTATGCGCTTATCTGTTACATAGGATTGAATTTGGGAGAAATATTCCTGCGTCGAACCATCGTCTATCAAAATGAGCTTCCAGTTCTCATACGTCTGCATCAATACGCTTTCGACAGCTTCCTTCAAATATTTTCCCGGGTTGTAGAATGGAATCAATACCGTAACTTTACTCATGAATCGGACCTCCTTAAATGTTATAACTTAAAATGAACCGCTTATTGCTGAAAGTCTCTGCATTTGTACATAAAATCAAACCAGTGCGAAGCTATAATTTTGGGATTGGACTTCCGGCTTTCCGCAATAGCGTCTTTAACCAGCTTTTTATAGCGGCGGGAGTCGAGCAATACCTCTTCCAAAGCGGCCGCAAAGCGCTCCAGCGACTCCTGCGTCCACACAACCCACTCCGGTTCGACCGGTTCCCATTTCATATGTTTCAATAAAATTTGGCTTCCGGCCACCTCCGGCAGCGCACCTACATCGCACCCGATAACGGGTACTCCGCAAGCCATCGCCTCCTTGACGTGCGTTGCGCCGGTCTCCCATTTGCTGCCGCATATTAGCAGATGCCATTGACTGATCATATCCCTCATCTGGTGGTGAGGAACCTGCTCGTAGATGGTGAGGTTTTTGAGCGGGACCGGCAGCCAAAGATGGCGATACGCCGGGGGTTTGGCATGAATCATCTGAAATTGAATATCCGGGAATCTCCGGGCAAGATAGGGAATGACTTCCACTCCTTTGGTAGACCGGCTCGGGTAGTCATAACCGATCCAGCCAACAGTAAATCGCTTGTTTTTCTTCCCCGGCTTAAAAAGCCCGTGATCGACCATATTGGGGATAATGTTGATCAAGTCATCCGGATAATCCGTCCAGCTTTTCAAAAGCTGGTTTTTCTGATATTGCGAATAGACGACAATCGGAACGTGCTGCGTTGCTTTTTTTTGGGGATTGATGTTGGGTCCCAGGCTCCAGTTGCGGGTCTCCTGCTCCATTTGCCAGGAATTAAAATAATAATGATTCCACCAGCCGGACTCATCCTTGGGAACGATCCGGAATTTGTCTGAATGATACATCGGTTTTTGTCCGGCAAATGGGGAAAATCCGATTTCCAAATCCTTCGGGCACAATTGCGATAACCATTTTGCTCTCATATTTGCTTCAAGAGTGGGTCCTGTAGCAAACGGTAGTTGAAAATAGTCCAAAATAAACCGGAATCTAAACAAAATACGGCCTCCTTTCAAGTACTGACGTTTAACCTGGATGCAGGCGGTAATATTCAAGTACTTTCGGATTATTCCCGATAATATAGCACTCTTTCTAGCTGCGAAAATAGTTTCTCACCAGTCCCTTGATTCTTTGAAATAACATCCCGACCCTCCTTTCAATAATAGCTATTGACTATTACTATATTCACTTCAGTTTTGATATGTATAGACAGATCAATTAGTAATCTATAAAAATGAACTCTCGCAAATAAATCCCCCCTTCTTTCAGACTTTCCATCGATTTCCAGGAATGATAGTTGCCGCGGAGTCGAGAAACTCATATTGAAAAAAAGACTGTTGAGCCCTGCTCAACAGTCGAACCCGCGTTAACACGCGGGCCGGAGTGAAAATTTGGGATAAATTCGGAAGAGTGCCGAACCGGGGTTGCCTGACCGTCTTACAACCAGGTAGTTTTGTCTTCGATTGCCGTCCGCTTGGTTTCCGGACTGTCTGCGGTCGGATAGCCCACAAAGACGGAGCCGACAATTTTGCGATTCTCGGGTGATCCGATCAGCTTATGTAATCGTTCGTCTCTGGCAAGGCCGATTCCTCTTGTCCGCCACACCAGTCCCAGCCCAAGCTCCTGTGCAGCAAGCCACATGGAATGAATGGCACATGCAACGGCGTATTCGTTATCCTCCGAGGACGCCTCATCACCAGGAATGATATCCGAGGTGACTACAATGACAAGCGGCGTTGATTCCAGCACGGCGATCGATTCCTTGACCAAATGAGGCTTTGTCGGGAATCGTTCTTCCAGAAATTCGCGGGCAATTTGCTCATATCGCGTCTTGGCTTCCCCACGGATCACATAAAAATGCCACGGCTCGCGCAAACGATCATTGGGCGCCCAAACAGCCGCTTCCAGCAGCCTGGTGATTTTCTCGGTTTCGACTTCTTTCGGCTCATAGTTTCTTACTGCTCTGCGGCTTTTTAATATGTTCATTACAGACATGTTTCATTTCTCCTTTTTACTAGGGTTCATAGGGTTTAACCGGCAAATCCGGACTCCTCTAGCGGACGGGCGGATTTGACGAAATAGCCTCCGGTTCGGTACTATCTTGTATGGAGGCGTTGTTCATGAAGACGTTAATTATGCTCGGAAGCTTGAATATGTTCATCGCGGTTGCTTTAGGCGCTTTTGGGGCGCATGCCTTAAAGAAAAGGTTGTCCGAAGACATGATGAAGGTGTACCAGACGGGAATCCAATACCATATCGCCCATGCGCTCGGTCTGCTTTTGCTCGGACCGATCTCGGAAAGCGTAGAGAATTCTTCTCTCGTCATCATGGCCGGTTATGTCCTGTTCGCCGGGATATTTCTGTTCTCCGGCAGCCTGTATGCTTTAAGTTTATCCGGCGTTAGAAAGCTGGGTGCGATAACACCGCTTGGAGGGCTTGCCTTCTTGGCGGGTTGGATCATTCTAATGATTGCCGTAGCATAAGTAGCATAAGCATATGCTGCGAAGCGGAAAGCGCAAATCCCCGGAGAACCCGGGGGATTTTTGCATTTTCCGGAGGGCTTCAGGAACTGGACTCCAGCTGCTTGAAAGCCTCGACAAATTCAGAAGGATCTGCTTTGACCATGTAGGAATAAACGCCCTGCTTAGTATGCAAATACAAAATCCCTTCCGTACCGCCCAACTTTCGATAAGATATATCAAATACTTCATGAATGGGAAATTCCCGATAGTGTGTCACAACTTTGTCTTCATACAAATACATCCACCGCTCTTGCGCTTCCGTTATTTGTGAGATGCCTGTCATCTGCCTTTGAACCTTATAATAGAGCTGTTTGGCAATCCAGTTCATCATTTCCCCCCTTCGACAGATTGTATTCGGAATCTAAAGTTTACCATACCGCAGTCGAATGTGGTATAACCCTCTGGGGCAGCCGCCTTATTTCTTAAAGCCTGTATAAATGTGAATGGCGTCTCTCAAAAATTTTGCCGTACCTGGTTGTTTTTCATCATAATAAGCCCTAAACCTCTCGTCATCCACATACATCCGGGCAAGGGACGCATGCGCTTCTTTACTGTACTCGCTCCAATAATATGTCAACCACTGTTTATGCAAATCAGCCGCTTTTTGCGCCAGCTCGCCGGCAGGATCGCCTTGTTTATAAGCCTCGGCTAACACTGCAGTCACTTCATTGGCCAGACGCATTGCTTCTTCATACTCTTCTTGTGTCATATTTTTAAGCATTTCATTGGATTGGTTTACGGAATCTTCTCCATATTTTCACGAATTTCTTTACCGTACTTTTTTTCATTCTCATCAATCATCGATTGTTTAAAGCCTTCGAACTTTTCTTTATCGGTCATGATCATTCTCCCTTCGGTTGAGGCAATGGTTTTTTCAACATTAGCGATCAACAGATCCAACTGCTTTCTTTTGTCAAGGAGCTTTTCACGATGTTCTTTTAGTGCTTTAGCTCTGTTAAAGGAAGGGGCGGTCATGATTTCTTTAATTTGTTCCAAACCGAACCCCAATGCTCTGTAAAACAAAATCTGCTGCAGTCTGTCAACTTCCGCCTGACCATAGATCCGGTACCCTGATGAGTTGATTCTTGCCGGCTTAAGGATGCCGATTTCATCATAATAGCGAAGCGCTCTGGTGCTGATCCCTGCCAATTGTCCAAGCTTTTGCACGGTATATTCCATCTGTTCACCCCCTGACATAAATAACGGTAAACCTTTACGCAGCGTCAAAGTCAACCCTTTTTTTAGATCACAGGCGGACCCGATCACACTTTAGCATAGCATTGCATTAATGTTCTAAATAAACCTGCAGCATGAATAAAAAACGAGAGCCTATGCTGCGCTCTCGTTCTTTTCTTAGCCCGTAAGCTGTTTTAATTTTACGTTTCTCTCTTCCCGCTCTTCTTTAGACGCAAGATCATATTTTTTCAGCAGGTGAAATAGTTCGTTTAAGGTTTGCTGCGAATGTTCTCTCAGCAAAAACTGCTGCAGATCCGCAGTTAAGGATTCGGGTAAAAACTCTTTTTGGCTTTCGAGCTTTTGTGCCACATCTTCATGAGAATGATCAATACTGCATTTTCCCATTGAAATCACCTCTCGTCATCATTAATTTACGGCATATGGAAAAAGTCCTTCTGATAAGTAATACTACAGCGATCCTGTCAAGAGCACAATCCCTATTTCCAAGAGCCGTCATGTGCGGGGATCGCGACCTCTTCACAATGAAGCATAAAGAGCCCCCAATGTTATGTAAGCTTATAGCGACAACCGTTTCATTAGGCCATGCGAACATCGGTGTCTTGATCCGGATCTGTTCCTTTGGTTTCTTTACCTAAGAACAGTACGACTAATGCTCCGATGACAATCGAAACAAAAAACACCATAAATATAAAGGTCATCGGAAGCCCTCGCGCCAATAGCATACCTACAAGGAATGGGCCGATGATGCCTCCGATCCGGCCGAAGGAGGAGGCAAGTCCGACACCGGTAGAGCGAACCGAGGTCGGGTACAATTCCGGCGTGTAGGCATAGAGTCCTCCCCACGCGCCAAGATTAAAGAAGGAAAGACAAATTCCGGCCGCCATCAGCATGCCTTCCGTTTCGGCGCTGCCGAACCATGCGGCGCTTGCTGCCGTCAGCAGCAAATAGGCAACAAGCACAAACTTGCGGCCTAAAGTTTCAATAAAGTAAGCGGCGGTAAAGTATCCCGGCAGCTGTGCGAGGGTCATGATCAAGACGTATTGAAAGCTCTTCACCAGCTCGAAGCCCTTCATGACCATAACCGTCGGAAGCCACAGAAACATGCCGTAATAGGAAAATACCACGGTGAACCACACAATCCAGAGTGTGACGGTTGACCTGCGGTGTTTGGGCGACCATACGGATGCCGCCCGTTCCATAAACGAGAGCTTCCGGCTCCGCTGCCCGATATAGCGGGGAGAATCCTGAATAGCCCGTCTGAGGTACAAAGCATACAAAGCCGGTAATGCACCGATAATAAAGGCCGTCCTCCAGCCGTAATGCGGAATGACAAAATAGGCAATCAGCGCCGCGACGATCCAACCGCCCGCCCAGAAGCTTTCGAGAAGCACAACCGCACGGCCTCTCTCATGAGCTGGTACGGACTCGGAAACGAGCGTCGAGGCAACCGGAAGCTCGCCCCCAAGACCGAATCCGGTCACAAAACGCAGGACACATAAAACGGCAAAGCTGGTGGCCAAAGCGGACAACCCGCTGGCTGCAGAGAAAATAAGAAGCGTCCAAATCAAAATGGACCGGCGTCCATAACGGTCCGCAAGAGAACCCGCAACGGCCGCTCCTACAGCCATTCCGATCGAATTCAGGGCCGTTAGCAGTCCAATCTGCTGTGCGGCCAGATTCCATTCGACAGCCAATGCAGCCACGATAAACGAGATGATTCCCACGTCCATCGCATCGAACAGCCAGCTTAGACCGGCGCTGAACAGCAATTTGCGTTGTTTCGGATCTCGAAGTAAGGCTGTGTTTTTCATGTTCAAGCTTCCTTTTCCCTTGGTTTAATCGTGCATCGGCATCTTCCAATTCTTTTATTATTTCCATAGATTAGGACTTCAAACGCAGACGCCTTTCAGAATCACTTTAAACCGATGGAAGCCAAAACGTCAATCACCCTTCATATAAAAAAAAGCCGTTCTCATGTTTAAAGCGGGCGCTTGCCTCAGCACCCGCTTTAAATAGAGTAAACTCGTCAACCAGAAGCGTCGGACGTCTCGCTCAGCTTCAATGCGTATGCGCCGCTCTCTTCACTTCTACGCAGCGCGAAGGCTTGGGGAACAGCTTATCCGGATTGCACAGATTATGGGGATTGAACACCCGCATGATCTCCACTTGGGCATCGATCTCTTCTTGCGTGAAGATTTTGGGCATGTCATTCTGCTTCTCGATTCCTACCCCATGCTCGCCTGTTATGGTGCCTCCCACGTCGGCGCACACTTGCAGCACTTCCGAGCCGACCTTCACGGCCAGCTCCGTTTCTCCCGGGTTGGCTGAATTAAACAAAATAAGCGGGTGCAGGTTTCCATCTCCGGCGTGGAATACATTGGCGATACGCAGCCCGGATCTCCTGCTGATATCCGAAATCCGCCGCAGCACTTCTGGCAGCCGGCTGCGGGGAATGACCCCGTCCTGCACCATGTAATCCGGGGAGATTTTCCCCATCGCTCCAAATGCCGTTTTGCGGTTGGCCCACCAAAGCGTTCTTTCCTTGTCCGATTGCGCCACCCGCACTTCACGGACGTGATATTGCCTGCAAATGTCGACAATCTGCTCCGCCATCGCTTCCATACCGGCGGTAAGGCCATCCAATTCAATCAGGAGCACGGCCGCCAGATCCTTCGGGTAGCCGACAGGGTAATTTCCCGCTTCCACCCCTTCAATGGCGACGCGGTCCATCATTTCGAGCGCTCCGGGGATGATACCGCTTGCAATGACAGCGGAGACCGTCTGGCTCGCATCGTCCACCGAATCATACAGGGCAACCACGGTTTTGACGCCCTGCGGCTTCTTGAGAATCCGGACGACGATCTTGGTGACAATGCCCATTGTGCCTTCCGAGCCTACGATTAAGCCCGTGAGATCATAGCCGGGCATGTCGGGTACTGCGCCGCCTAACGTTACAATTTCACCGTCGGGCATGACCATTTCAACACCGAGGACATGGTTGCTGGTGACCCCGTATTTCAGACAATGCGGCCCGCCGGCATTCTCCCCTACGTTTCCGCCAATCGTACAGGACATGCCGCTTGAGGGATCCGGAGCATAATAATAGCCTTCATGCGCTATGGCATTCGTCAGCTTCAAATTGACATGTCCCGGCTCCACCACCGCCGTCCGGTTCTTGAAATCCACGCTCAACAGCCGGTTCATCTTAACGAGGCTGATCAATACCTCGCCGTTTATGGGCGTAGCCCCTCCGGAGAGCCCTGTTCCGGCACCGCGGGGAATAAACGGAATCCCGTTATCGTGAAGCAATTTCACTACGGCAGCAACCTGTTGGGTATTATTAGGAAAAACGACGGCCCGCGGACGGGAGCGAACAATCGTAAATCCGTCACATTCATAAGCAATAAGATCATCCGGTTTATGGATCACTTCCTTGGGACCTACGATTCTCTGCAGTTCGGCAACCAATTGTTCCTGGTTCATGTTCCCGTCCTCTTTTCCGCCTCATATGCCCGATCCATAAGGGTAATCGTATGCACAACTTCCTGATCCATGGCCTTCCGGTGAACACCTACGGACATCTGCATCATACAGCCCGGGTTGCCCATGACAAGGCACGCGGCCTCCGGAGGGACATTGGCCATTTTTTTCTCCAGGATAGGTTCAGCCATGTCTGGATGGGTCAGGTTGTAAATCCCCGCAGACCCGCAGCACACATCGGAATCCCGCATTTCGATCAGCTCCACTCCCGGAATAGAACGCAGCAGCTGGCGCGGTTGGGTTCGAACCTTTTGGGCATGGGCGAGATGGCATGCGTCATGATAGGTAACCTTTGCGTCTATTTTACCCTTTGGTGGTTCAAAACCGACCTCTACCAGAAATTCGGCGATGTCCCGGACTTTGCTTACAAACTGCCCGGCTTTGCTGGCATACTCCTGATCGCTGTGCATCAATTCTTCATACTCTTTCAACATCGCGCCGCAGCCGGCCGCATTAATAATGATATAATCCACTCCGGCTTTCAGGAAAGCGTCGATGTTCTGCTTAGCCATCATCTTGGCCGTAGGCCGTTCCCCCGCGTGTACCTGAAGGGCTCCGCAGCAGGTCTGGTCCTGGGGGACCATGACATCAAATCCGTTGCGCGCCAGCACACGAGCCGTGGCCAGATTAATATCGGAATAAAGGACATCCATCACACAGCCGAGGATCAGCCCGACGGTGCCCCGTTTGACTCCGACCGCCGGAAGAAGCGCAGGAAGCGCTTCCCGTGAAGTGCGGGCGGACACCTCCGGCATGACCCTTTCCATGTCCTGCAAATGCTTGGGGAACAGCTTGATGGCTCCGGTACCGCGGACCAGCTTCCGCATTCCGGATTTTTGATAAAATCGGGTCAGCTTGCCCAAGGCTTTCAATCGGCCGGGTTTCGGGAATATGCCCTTCAGAAAAACGCCGCTCACCATCCCTTTCAAGCCTGTCAGAGGCTCAGCCTGGCGGATTTGGCCCCGTGCCTCCTCGATCAAGATCCCCACCTGCACCCCCGATGGACACGCCGTTTCGCAAGCCCGGCAATCCAGACAGCGAAATACAGGATCGATAAAAGATTCATTGATCGCCATGCGCCCCTCGGAGACCGCTTTAATTAAATCCACGCGTCCTCTGGGTGATTGCGCCTCATTGCCTGTTTCCAGATAAGTGGGGCATGCCTGCAAGCACAACCCGCAATGTACACACACGGAATATTTATCTGCACCGGGCGGATCCGGCCACTTGAAATGGTTGTTCACGCTACAGCCCTCCTGCATACCGTCCCGGACTTAGAATGCAAGCCGGATCGACGGTTTGTTTGATGCCTTTCATGATCGAAAATCCGTTTTGGATCGTACCCCATACTCCAATTTCCTTTTTAAGCGGGGCCTCCCCGTATTCCACGACCAGGTAGCCCCCTCGCTCTTCCGACAGCTCTCTTAACCGCAGTGCAGTCTCAACCAACGCAGAAGGAACCGTTGAACGAAGGCGGATGCGGAGCGTTCCGACACCCAGACTTGCGGCATATTCCATTGAAACGTTCCGTGCAGACGCCTCCTTCTCGAACAAAGAGAGCCGGTCCGTCATGTCCGGGATCGGACAAGCCGCTCTTAACAGCAAAGAATCGGGCTCCAGCCCCTTCCATCGGGTCCGGTATTGAAGCTCATATGGCTCTACCGGTTCATTCATGAGACGGGTAAATTCAACGGCAGCTCCCAGGGTGCCGGCAAGAGCGCGAATCCGCTCCGCCTGATAACTGGCAGCGCTTCCCACTTCATCACAGCCGATCGCGAGCTCATACCCTCCTGCCGCAGAATTGGATGACAGCTCCAGCCGGCTTGGAATACATTCCGAAGCGAGCACCAAAGCGGCAAGTTCAGTCAGCTCTTTCAGACGCTCACTTTGTGCTATGAGTATCTCCTTGTGCTTCGGATAGGGGCGTACCCTCAAGGTAATTTCACTGATGAAGCCTAAAGATCCATATGAGCCGACAAACAATTTGTTCATGTCATAACCCGCGACATTCTTCACCACCTTGCCGCCCGTGCGAATCACGTTTCCGTTCGGGTATACCACTCGGAGACCAAGCACATTGTCCCTCCAGGATCCGTATAATATTCTTTCCGGACCGCTCGCGGCCGTCGCCACGAGCCCTCCAACCGTTGAATCATCTGCGGTAGGCGGCTGGATGGGAATGAATTGGCTGTGCTCTCTAAGATAAGTCTGAATTTCGGAATAAGGAGTCCCTGCCCGTACGGTGATCGTAAGATCCCCCGCCGAATGCTCCACAATCCCTGTAAGCTGCCTGGAGGATAGCAAAAAATCCACTCTCCGCGGATTCTCTCCAATGTGCAGCTGGTTCCCGCTGCCCATGGGAATCACGGCAAGCCCCCTGCCGCTGGCGTGGAGCAAAATCCCGGCTGCCTCGTCTTCACTACAGGGCTCAGCAACCGGGATGTCCGCATTCTCCGGCTGTCCCAGACTCTTGATCATTTGATCCGTACACTTGGTCAACCTGCACGATTCTATCAACTGCTGTACATCGAAATTCGTCATCCGATCCCTCACCTTTGCATAAACTGGTTCTTTTGCTTGGATAAGTCAAAGTAAAGCGGCCGGGACAAACCAAAGCGGCCTCGGCCCTTTTCTATTGACCATGAATCACACCAATCATGTTTACTATATTCTATGGTTCACAAGAGCAAAAAAGACCCATAACAGGCGTCCTTGAAGCGATCGGATCATAGCCATGCCGATGAGCCTTACTTTGTAAATGGGGGTAAGCGATACCGGTTTGTGAAAAAAATACAAACAAAAGACAGTCAAATACCGACTGTCCATTTGTCTTTTTAAGTTTTGATTCGACCCTTATTGTACGTTCTGCTTTAAGCAGCTGATCATGGCAGGATGCACCTTCCCGTTGCTGCAGATGATATGTTGAACAGACAGGCCAAACTCGCCTCCTCCGATGTCGGTCACCATGCCGCCGGCCTCCCTCACAAGCACGACACCTCCAGCCAAATCCCAGGCATTTAAGCCGTACTGCCAGAATGCCCCGAGTCTGCCGCAGGCCACATAAGCCATATGTAAAGCGGCCGAGCCAAGCACCCGAATTCCCCGGAATTGCTTGCCGAAGGAGGCTAAGCTAGGAATATTCAGCTCCCTGTACGCCGGCATAAACCCGGTGGCGATTACGCATTCAGCGGCATGTTCCGCTGCCGATACCTTTATCGGATTACCGTTAAGATAGGCCCCTTTGCCTTGTTCTGCCCAGAACAATTCATCCCGGCTTGGATCATATACGACACCGAGTACAAGCTCCCCTTTGCAAGCCAGCCCAATGGAAACTGTAAACCCCGGAATCCCATGTACAAAATTTGTCGTTCCGTCGATCGGATCTACAATCCATAAGAATGGAACGTCAACCGCCGCTTCAAGAACTTCGTGCAGAGGACGGGAGGAATGGTAGGTCTCTTCTTCGCCAAGAAAAGCGTGATCGGGATAGGCCTCCAATATAGAAGCACGGATCAGCTGCTCCGCTTTTTTATCAAATTCGGTCACCACATCAAAGCTTGAGCTTTTCTCTTCTGCGGCCAGTTCACCTCCCGCTCGGGAACGAATCATTCTGCCTGCTTCTTTTGCCGCCTTGCAAGCGATTTCTAAATAACTCATGTCTGCTTCTCTCCCATTCTGATTGTTTATATTAGAGATCTTGCTCCATCAATATAAATTTCTGTACCGGAGATATAAGCCGCTTGCTCCGAAGCCAGAAAGGTAACCAGATCAGCAATTTGAACGGCATGGCCTATGCCAAAAGGGTATTTACCCTCAGGGTACTCCACGGGGATAATGACTTTCGAAAGCTCGTCTGATCGAACCAAATGATCATTCAAACCGGTCTCAACAGCACCCGGGCTAATGACATTCACACGAATTTTGTAGCGTGCCAATTCCAATGCGGCCGTTTTGGCGAAAGCCGTCAATGCGGCCTTGGAAGTGGAATAGACCGACATCCCGTAGCTGTTAAAAATACGGTTGCCGTGTATGGAGCTCGTTACAATAATGCATCCCCCATTGTCTTTCATGAAGGGGATCGCGTATTTCACTGTCAAAAAAGCTCCCTTTACATTGACCGTCATAATTCGATCCCATTCTTCCTCGGGCATATCTTCTATCGGAGTAAGCAGACCTACAACGCCGGCATTGGAAAACAAAATGTCAAGTTGTTTTCCCCACTGCTGAAATTGATGGAACGCCGACTTCATGCTGACACGGTCTGTAACATCAGCCGTTACGGTGATCACATTGCATTTTAACCTTTCCAGCTCTTCTTTTACCTGGTTCAATCCCTCTTCCTGAATATCAACCAGACAAACGTTAGCTCCATGACGGGCTAATTGGATAGCCGATGCACGACCGATACCTGAAGCAGCTCCAGTGACGAAGGCTGTTTTTCCATGGAGTGATGTCACCGATGATTCCCCCCTAAATCATCCATTTATTGATCCTTCGGCTTTCCGCCGCATGTACGCCGGACTACCAATGAAACCGGAAGCGTGATCTCACATCCAAGCCCCCTATATCCGTAGAATTTTAGCACTATTTGGCACTTTCGTCCACATATGAATAAGCCCTAGAACTCTCCTGCTTGGGAGATTCAAGGGCTGATAACGAAAGTGACAAGCTGTTGTTCAAACGATTGTTTTTATTGACTTGCCGCTGATTGCGTTTTCTCTCTTACATAGCGGCTAGCGGAGGCTCCGGCTGCTTTACCAAAAACGGCGCCTGACATTAATCCTGATCCTCCGGGATAATTTTCATAGAATAATCCGCCCACCATTTCACCTGCGGCATAGAGACCCGGAATAGGCGTACCCTCTTTGCCGAGAACTTCTCCATGCGTATTCACATGGATACCGCCAAAGGTAAACGTAATCCCGCAAGTAACCGGATAAGCATAGAAGGGTCCTTCTTCCAGCCGCAGCGCCCAGTTCGATTTAGGCGGTGTAATTCCGGCCGTACCTTTCCCATCTTTCACGGTAGGATTGTAGGCGCCTTCCTGCACAGCTTGATTGAACTCCCGGATCGTTTGTAAGAATTGCGTCTTATCTACCTCAAGCATGTCCGCTAATTCTTCGATCGTGTCCGCTTTTACAAACGTGGCTTCCTCGATCAGATACTCCTTGCGGAGCAGAGGATACACCTGGGCATCGAAAATTTGATAAGCCATGCCGCCCGGCTGCTTTAAAACTTCCCGTCCATATTTGGCGTACGTATAATTCCGGAAATCGGCACCCTCGTCGACAAATCTCTTTCCCTCTTTGTTGATCAGGAGGCCAAGCGGAAAAGAGGACTTTTTGTAAATGTCCCCCGGCTTGGAAAAATCGCCTACCTCCGGTGCTTTGCAGTCTGTTCCGATGGAATGGCATCCAGCCCAATCGCCGTAAGGCTGTGCTCCGATATCCAACGCCATCATAAGCCCATCCCCGGTGTTATACTCGGTACCTCTTACAATCGCAGCGTTCCATTCGGAACCAAGATGCCTGGCGCGCATTGTTTTATTCGCCTCAAAACCGCCGCAAGCCAAAATAACGCTTCCCGTACGTACGGTCACGACCCCGTCCGGCTGTTCAATTTGAATCGCCGTAATTTGATTGTTTTCCTCCACCAGCTTGACGGCTCGAGACTGATACCAGATATCAATTCCCAGTTCTTCTGCACGTTTATTCAATTGTTCAATGAGCCCGACCCCTTTATTTTGCGTTTTAAGAGGAAGGTTGCCCCAGAAGGTCAGTATCCCATCCTTCTCAAAGGATTGGTTCTCATTGAGCTCAAAGATCACTCCATTGCGCTGCATCCATTTGACCACCTGAGTGGATTGTCCCGTCATGTATTTCGCTAATTGAGGATCGCTTTTGCCGCCGGTTACCCTCATCAGATCATTGTAAAAATCTTCTGCATGATAGATAGGGATCTGAATTCTAGCGGCTTCTTCATCCGTCATTTCCGGGATAATTTCCCGGATATCATCCAGATTTTGAAAGGCAGTCCTTATAGCGCCGTCCGTAAAAAAGGAATTTCCGCCGCGCTTATGCTGCGGCCCTCTTTCCAGGATTAAGACATTGGCGCCTTCCTCTTTAGCGGATATCCCGGCACAGAGTGCCGCATTGCCTGCACCTACAACAACCACATCATACTGTAAAGGATATTCATTCGACATGATTCCTACCTCCGGGGACTTTTTTGGGGTAAAGATGTGCAAGGTGATAATCACCTTGTTAATAGTCTATATCAATCGTCATCATAAATATAATATTCATATTTTATGAAATGTAATAAGTTTTATTTATACTTTTATGGCGAATAGGCATTATTTTTCCATACCTATCGCTGTTAATAACTCCTTAATTTGCGCTTCCTGTTTTTCCAGGAATGCTTTAAAATCAGCCGGGTTCTTATAATCGCCCTCCCAATTGTTGGCTTTAAGCTCTCTTTGCCAAGCTTCCGATTGGACCATCTCTTTGAGCTTCGCTTCCCAATAGTCAAAGGCGTCCTTATCCATCTCCTTGGGACCGAACACGCCTCTCCATATGTTAAATTCAGCATCTACCCCCTGCTCTTTCATTGTCGGTGCGTCCTTCAACTCTCCGCCTAAACGGGACGGCGAGGCTACCGCCAACACCCGGATTTTACCCGCTTTCAGGTAATCCCCCAGACTGGAAGCGTCCGTACTAAGCACATCCGCATGGCCGCCCAATAGAGCCGTCATCGATTCACCCGTGCCATCGTAAGAAACGTACTTGATTTTCTTCGCATCGATGCCGCTTTTCAATGCGGGAAGCACAGACACCATATGGTACATGGACCCCGGAGCGGAACCTCCTGCAAACGTGACTTGGGATGGATCAGCCTTTAACACATCGATCAGCGATTTCAAATCCTTGAATTTGGAATCGGCGTTCACCACGATCGCCCCGTAGTCTTTAATCAACTGCGCCAGAGGCGTCGTATCCCTGTAACCGAAAGGACTATTTCCTTCTTTCTTCAGATGATTGAGCAGGATTGGAGGCGAGCTGATAAAAAGCTTGTAATTGTTCTTTTTATCCTTCGTCGCATAGTCCGCCAAAAACACAACTCCGCCACCGCCCGGCTTGTTCTCCACCGTCATGGACTTGCTGATTAATTTGGTTTCGGTTAATACTTTGGCCGTCACCCTTGCCGTTCTGTCCCAACCGCCTCCCGGTCCGGAAGGAGCAATCATGGTTATCGGCTTATCGGGATAGCTGGATGCTTTGCTCGCCTGTACCGGTCCCGAATGTACAATCTGCACTTTCGGTTCCGATGAATTGCCGCATGCGGCTAAACCAAGAGTAAGCAATCCCGACAGCATGACCTTCCAAACCTTATTTGACAGCGCTTTCAATAACATTGTAAGAATACCCTCCTTACATCATTTTTTTTGTGCTTGTGAAACTGCGGCCGAACGCAACCTGATCCCGTTTCAATCATCAGGAAATGTTACCTCCCCCATGCAGCTGGTTGCTTTTCCGCGTAAGGGTATTGTAATATAATCCCATTGATAACAAAAATATTTAATTCTTATCATTATCCATAAGTTTTATTTAAAAAGGAGCCCTCAAATGGATGAAAAAGACTTTTTACTGCTAAAAACGCTGTATACGGAAAAAAATATCAGCAGAACCGCTGAAATCCTGTATATTTCCCAGCCGGCCATTACGTATCGGATTCAAAATCTAGAAAAATATTTTAATACCCCCATCATCTCCAGAGGAAAGAAAGGTGTTGAATTTACTGCCGAGGGGGAATGTCTTGTCAAGCTGGCCGATCAAATTTTGTATGAAATCCGGAAAAAAAAAAAAAAAAAAAAACATGGGCCATCAGGTTCAAGGTACGCTGAGGCTGGGTGTTTCAAGCAATTTCGCACGATATCGCCTGCCCGCTTTGCTCAAACGATTTGTAAAGCTTTACCCGGATGTTGAAATTATAGTAAAAACCGGATGGAGCACGGAAGTCATGAATTATTTGTATAAGGATGAAGTCCACATCGGCATTGTGCGCGGGGATCATCATTGGCATGAGCACCATTATTTTTTATACGAAGAACCCGTTACCATAGCTTCAAAAGAGCCTATCCATCTGGAGGACCTGCCGACTTTAGCAAGAATCAACTACAAAACGGACAGCCATCTCAAGCAAACCATCGATCATTGGTGGCACAAAACCTTTCATCACCCCCCTCTGATCACCATGGATGTCGACCGAATCGATACCTGTGTCGAGCTCGTCAAGAATGGATTGGGTTATGCTATCATTCCCAGCATCAGTCTCAGCGAAATCGATTCCTTGCATACCATTGACCTATACTCCGAAGAGAACCAGCCCATCTCCCGGAAAACCTGGATGACCCATCGTCATGCGGCTTTGGAGCTGTCCGTGGTGAAGGCTTTTGTTGATTTTATGAAAAGTCAATATAACCAGGAGGCACCCAGGTAACGCCCTCGCCTTTGTAAATGAAAGATATAGTATACATAGCACGCATTTCCTCCGAAGGGACCATGTTATATAATATTGATATGCGCATGTCCCCCGCCCGGGACTTCTCTCCGGGATGAAATCGAATGATAGGAGATCGAATGCCTAATGGAAATAACCGACATTTTAACCGACCTGATTGATGAGGATACCGATCAGCCCAGATATCAATTTGACGAAGAAGCACTGCAGGAATTAATGAAAAGCATTGAAGAGCTTGGCCTGCTGTCACCCATTAAAGTCAGAGCCACGGGTAACGGCCGCTATAAAATCATATACGGGAACCGTAGATACAAAGCCTGCAAAATGCTGGGGCGCCCTACGATCCCTTGTCTTGTCTCTACCGTAACGGATGAAACGGAAATTTATCTGGAACAAATTGCGGAAAATTTGACGAGAGAAGGTTTCTCCCCCATTGAAGAAGCCGAGGCGTTCAACAAGCTTCTTCACGATCCTAAGTTCAGCAGCTCGATCAAATATCTGTCCAGCAAGCTTGGCAAGCCGGAAGCCTACATCAAAAACAAGTGTGATCTGCTGAAGTTCGGCATGGCCGTAAAAAAGCTCATCGTGAGCGGAACGGAAATCCGAAAAGACAAACTGACGGAAGATCAGCTGCTGCCCATTAAAGATTTGCCGATCGAGTACCGGGATCCGCTCGCCTTGATTATCGCCAGAGACGAGATGCCTGTGAGTGATGTCAAAAAGATCGCCCGATTATTTAAGGATAAAAGTATCTCTTCAGCAACGAAAGACAAGCTATTGTACAAAACAGGGCCCGCATTGCTTGAAACCTGGTCTATATATGAACAAAATAAAGCGGAAAGGGAAAAGAGCGCCGTACCGAAGGCGACGAAGAACGCGCCCCGGAAAAAGGATACGAAGCCGGATAAGAATGAACAACAAGAACAACGGTCGGCAGCACCGATAGAGGATCAGCTGCAGCGATTACTCGCCTCCCTTCTAGCCCATACTCCGGTGCCCGCAGACAACATGGACATCAATACAAACCATAAGGACGTTTTTTTGAAGGACGTCGATCAGCTGATCGACAACCTTGAGAAGCATCTGGCAGAATGGAAAAACATCAGGGACCGGGTTAAAAAATCGATCCACATTTTCTAATAATTATTAAAAAACATAGAACCCGGGCTAAAATCAGACAACGGCTTCGAACCCTTTGAGGACCGTCGGGAGCTGTTCCGGCCTTATTGTTTTGAGCGTGTACGGTGACTTCCCCGGTCGGATGAACATCCCTGAACACGCCATGCCGTCACAGCAGGCGATCCCAAAAAGGAATAGGAGGTTGTTTGAATACGATGAAGAAAAGTTCCGTCATTGCCGCATTAATCGGTGGTTTCCTTGGCCTTACGGCCATGGCGATGCCGGCCGGTGCAGCAGCGCTGGAGAGGGGCACGCAAAGCGAGCATGTCCTCGACTTGCAGCTGCGGCTTAGTACGCTTGGCTACTTTCAGGCCGGCGCAACCGGCTACTATGGATCGATTACATACGAAGCGGTAAAAAAATTTCAAAAACAGTCCGGCTTGCCTGTTAGCGGTACGGCCGATTCCAAGACCTTATCGCTATTGAAACAATCGGCCGCTCCAAAGCAAAATGTATTGGAGCAATTGGCACGATTGATCCATGCCGAGGCCAGAGGCGAATCGCTCCAGGGCCAAATTGCCGTAGGCGCGGTCGTCCTCAATCGGGTGCAGTCCAATGCATTTCCCGATTCCATTACGGAGGTCATTTTTCAACCGGGTCAATTCTCCGCCATTCTGGACGGACAGTACAACCTGACGCCGGGACCTTCCGCCTACCAGGCGGCCAGGGCCGCTTTAAACGGATCGGATCCGACGAACGGAGCTCTCTTTTACTACAATCCCAAGATTGCAACATCGGCCTGGAGCAAGAGCCGTCCGATAAAAGTCCGTATCGACCAGCACGTGTTTACTCTTTAAGTATCCCCCCGGCACTCCTGCATATCTCCTGCACGCTCAATAAGAAACCCTCTAACGAGGCCATTCATGGATAACCGACAAAGCAGGTTTTATTTTGTGATAAAGAAAGAAGCTCTTGCATCCCGCATGAGCTTCTTATTTCCAAACCCGTTTCAGCTGAAAGGCTTCTTGCAAATACCCCCAGACTGCAATGGGACTTGTCAGCATTTGATATCCCAACTCGACAAGAAGAACGTGGATGCTTCCCTCATAATCCTGGCAACTAATCTGCCTTAACGTATCTCGTATTCCTTTCTCTTCATTGTGTGCTGCAATCAGAACCGTAATATCGTTTGCCGGATACTGATGTTTAAAAGGCGGTTGTCTATCCAAAAGAAGACTTGAAACCAAGAAACTGTTCATATAGCCGGGAATATAGGCAATGCCGGCAATGATCAGGATCGCCGCCGGGATACTTGCTAAAACAGAAATATATAGGTTTATTAAGCGGTCGTCTTTGAAGCAGCCTTCCTTTGCCGGCCCACCCGCCGCTGCAGGTAACCCAGAAGAAAATCGGCCAACAGGGCAAGCGCGGCCGCCGGAATAGCTCCTGCGTAGAGACGGGCTGAATTATCCATATTGATGCCGGAATAAATTTCACGTCCAAGACCTTCTCCCCCGATCAACGGGGCGATCGTTGCGACGCCGATCGCGATGACGGCTGCCACCCTTATGCCCGTAAACACAAATGGCAGAGCAAGGGGAAACTGCACAAGAACCAGCAGCTGCAAGGGATTCATGCCTACCCCCCGCCCGGCTTCGGTAATCGCCGGGTCCACCTGGGTCAGTCCAACATACGTATTGCGGATTACCGGCAGCAGCGAGTACAGGAACAATCCGATGACCACGGTATTGAATCCGAGCCCGAATACAATCATCAGCAGCACCAGCATAGCCAGGCTTGGAAAAACCTGCACGACATTAGCCGAGGCTAAAATGACACCGGCCAGCTTGGGGACTCTTGCAGCAAGTATACCGAGAGGAACTCCTACCATCAAAGCTAACAGCAAGCCCGATACAACCATCAGAATATGCTGATAAGTGAGTTCAACGAGGTAAAGCCAGTTTTCCCCCACATAGCGAAAAAACAACTCCATACAACCACCTCTTGTCTTTAGTCCAGCAGTCCGACTTTTTTCAGATATTCTTCGGCTACTTTTCTTTCGTTTCTTTTATTGATGTCGACCTCATAATTCAACTCGATCATCGTTTGCACATCTATCTTACCCGCCAGCAGACTCATGATTTCATTCAACTCCGGATGCCTGGCGAGAACATCGTTACGGATCACCGGCGCCGCATCGTAAGGAGGGAAAAACTGCTTGTCGTCTTGAAGTGATTTCAGATGGTATTCCTTGATGCGGGGATCGGTGGAATATGCCAGCACGATATCCACATTCTTATTCGCCACCGCCTTGTAAACCAGCGCCACTTCCATAGGAATCGTTCTGCCGAAGGTGATCCCGTAATGCTTGCGAAATGCGGGATAACCGTCGCTTTCCCGCTCCAGCCAGGTCGTATCTACGCCAAGGGACATATTGGCGGCTATAGGCGCTACGTCGGAAATCGTGTCGAGTCGGTTTTGTTCCGCTACGTCCTCCCTTACGGTAAAGGCATACGTGTTCTCAAAGCCGTACGGATCAAACCAATGTAAGCCGTAATACTTGTCAAAGCCTTCTTTGGCCTGCCGGAACACGCGTTCGCGGTCCTTGTCGGGCTCAACCGGAAAATATTGATCAAAGATCATGCCCGTATACAGCACGGCCATTTGGATATCGTTGTTTATTAACGCCTGGGTGACAACGCCGCTGGATGCCAGATCGGGTAATACATCGACCTTGAGGCCAGTCCTGTCCTCGATCATAAGCTTATGCATTTGCGCTAATATCTTGGGCTCCGAATAGGTCTGAGTGCCGATGATAATCCTGTCTTCGTTCCCGCATCCCGAAAGCGGAAAAATGAGGAAGACGGCAAGGATGGTTAGGCATAACGAAGAAGCAAATTTCTGCCGGATCATTGGTTTTCCCCCTGGGCTGCGGTATGGGTGTTGGCTGTAACCCGCTTTTCTGCAAGGCTCAGGAAAAAGTCCGCAACCAACGCTAAAATAACCGCCAGAACAGCACCTGTAAAAATAAGCTCTTTCTTGTTGGTCCCCATGCCGGCAAATATTAATTGCCCCAGCCCTCCGGCGCCGATCAGTGTCGCCAATGTAGCCCAACTGATAATGTAGACCGTCGTTACCCGAATCCCTGACATAATATAAGGAAAAGCAAGCGGCAGTTGAATCTGGATTAACATCTGCCTTCGGTTGTAACCCATTCCTTTGGCAGCCTCCAGAAGATTCGGATCGACAGATTGAAAACCGGAATAGGTATTACGCAGAATCGGCATGAGTGAATACAGGAACAGCGCAAAAACGGCGGGTGTGCGGCCAACTCCCAACAGTGGAATAAGTATGGCCAGCAGGGCCAGACTGGGTATCGTTTGCAATATATTGGCTATGGAGAAGATGATCCCGTTTATCCAGGAAATCTTGTTTGCGGCCAGCCAAATTCCAATGGGAATCGCCACCGCAGCCCCGAGCGCCACCGATACAGCCGAGATCACCAGGTGTTCCTGCAGTGCCCGCAAAATATCTTCCTGACGGTTAAGGACAAATTCAAAATATTGAGCGATCATAGCGTCTCGCCGCCCCTCATCTCCTGAGTGGATTGCTCCCAATGCATATCGGATATCGCAGCCTCAGGCAACTCCGATTCCATTGATTCAGCCGGCGCGTACACTTCGGCCAGATGCCGGACAAGGCTTCCCTTGGTAATAAGACCGGCAAAACGTCCGTTGCGGATCACCGGCACATAGGGCAGCCCGTGTTCGTTCATAAGAGAAATGGCGGCTGTTACCGGCATACCCGATTCCACCACATGCTCAAAAGGGCTCATGACGTCGGCCAACGTGGCGAATTCTTCCCGATACATGTCCAGCACACTGAAGATCGAAGCATAACCGAGTAAATCGTTGTTCCGGTCTACCACAATCAAAGAATCGACTTTCCGCTTTTCCATCAGCTTGATGGCTTCGGCCAAGCCGCGCGTCGGATATGCGGTTACAGCATTCTCCGTCATGACATCGTCTACTTTAAGCAATTGATCGGCCGTTCCGGTTTGCAGCCTTTTCTTGCCGATGAAATTTCTGACAAAATCATCGGCCGGATGCCGCAGAATTTGTTCGGGCCGTCCCGTCTGCACAACCTCGCCCTCTTTCATCAGAACAATGGTGTCGGCTATTTTAAGCGCTTCATCCATATCATGAGTCACAAAGACGATGGTATGTTTGAAATCCTGCTGAAGTCTGATGAGCTCATCCTGAAGCTGCTCACGGCTGATCGGGTCCAGCGCGCTGAACGGTTCATCGAGCAATATAATTTCGGGGTTTGCGGCGAGCGCCCGAATGATTCCGATGCGCTGCTGCTGTCCGCCGCTAAGCTCTGCAGGATACCGGTTACGGTAGGTATCAGGGTCAAGATGAACAAGGCGCAAAAGCTCATCCACCCGCTGATCAATGCGGTCTTTATCCCAATGAAGCAATCGGGGAACGACGCCCACATTAGCCGCAATCGTCATATGTGGAAATAAACCGATACTTTGGATGACATAGCCTATACTTCGCCTCAATTGGATCGGGTCAATGCCGGAAATGTCCTTGTTGCGGATCAATACTTTTCCCTGACTCGGATGATTCAGCCTGTTGATCAGCTTCATCAATGTGGTCTTTCCGCAGCCGCTTGGACCGATCAGTACGGTTAATTCGCCCTCTTTGAATTCAAGATTAATGTTTTTCAGAGCCACAAATCCGTCTTCATAGACCTTTCTCACTTTCTCAAAACGAATCATCCCTATTCCCCCCTTTCTAATTTTTTACCCATCTTTCAACGAATTGAAACATTCGAGGCACATTGGAGCATCTCACACCTATGCCCTGCTTAACGTTATATAAAAAGAACCTCATCCCCGCCTTCAGCGGGATTTGAGGTCCTTTCGTTTTCCTATTCGGGATGTTCCATGCCATGCCATGCCAATGCTTGGGGACAGCCCCTTCCGGCTACGGTTATCAGCTTTTGGTCTTTAACCTGACCCTGCCCGGTGTCTTGTTCACAAAATAGATGCTGACGAGAATCAGCACTACCCCGCCCAAAAGAGACAAGGTTATCGGCTCGCGAAGAAACAGGCTTCCGGCCAGAATGGCCACGATAGGTATCATAAACGTGTACGAAGACACTTTGCTTGCCTCACCGGAGTCAATGAGTCTAAAGAATACGAGCCAGCCTATCGCGATGACAAAAAGCGAAATAAACAGAAGCGTCAGAATAAAAGCAGGTGTCCAGACAATATCGGTCCAACGCTCTACACTTAAGCCCGCAGCCGTCATGAAGAGCCCGCCTGTGACGAATTGAAGCGTCACCAGCCAGATCGGGTCCACGGCCGAAGCTTTTTTCTTCACATAAACGGTCCCTATCGCCCAGCTGAGCGCAGAACCCAGGGCAAACATAATGCCTGTGAAGGAGATATGGCCGGATATACCGCCCGTACTGATGAGTCCCACTCCGGAAAAACCGAGAACAAGGCCCGCCATTTTCAGGCCGTACATCGCTTCCCCCAACCACATCCATGAGAATAGGCCGACAAGGACAGGTTGAAGGAACACAAGCGCAGAGAATAGGCCGGCAGGCAGATAATTCAGCCCGATCGTTTGCAGCCCGTAATACAAAACGACATTAAACAAAGCGGACAGCAAATAGACCGGCCAGGTTTCTTTGAAATGGAGTTTTTTATATCTTGGCAAAGCAATCAGCAGCAGAATAAGACCCGCTAACAACGTTCTGAGTCCCGAGAACAATACCGGCGGTGTGTACAACAACGCAAATTTGGATAACGGCCAATTCACTCCCCAGACAGTAACTAAAAAAATAATGAATAAAACGGTTTGCGTCCGGGAAAGTTTCCCCATGATCATTGTCTCCTCATGATTTAACCCGTCTACGTACAGAAGGTTGATATGAAATCCAGCTTTAATTATACCCCTTCGATCTCTTTTGACAAAACGGGATATTCCAAGAATTGGACGATGATCGTGGGTTTCAAGCAAGTCCCTGGTATTATCCTCATGATCTCATCGTTTTTCGTTATACTTTGCTTTTGACATATGAAATGTTTACATTCTAATCAATCCGGGAGGTGTCATTGAGATTCGCTCGCATCCCGTTTCCGTAATCAGATAGGTATCTTCGGTGCCGACGACTCCACGGCCGGGAAAAGTAAATTTCGGTTCAACGGCAATCACCATTCCGGGTTGAAGCGGGTACGTGAATTTCTCGGCCAGCACGGGAAATTCATCAAGCTCAAGCCCGATGCCATGTCCCAAAAATTTAGCCCTGTCCGCCTTGAATCCCATGAAGTGATCGACCAGCCCTTCCGCTTCAGCCATCGTTACCGCATCCAGGTAAAGCCGCTCGCAGACGGTTCCGGCCCGCATATTGGTTTCAGTCTGTTTGGCGATTCGCTCGGCGGCATCATAAGCATACTGCAAATCGTCAGGCAATTCCCCGAACACTATGGTTCTCGATTGGTCAATATGATACCCGTCTATACAGCAGCCAACATCGATCAATATGGGAACATTCTTTTCAAATGCTCTGCGGCTTGCTCCGAAGGGAAAGGCTGCACTTAGCCCTTCTCCTCCCGCAGGCCCGTCAAAGGATGTAGGAAATGCCGCAGAAGCTCCCGACACGATAATTCCGGAGGAATTCTGCTGATTATACGCTCTCATCCGCATAAGGCCGATATGCCCCAGCTGTCTCATATCATGCTCTATGCGGCTGATCATCTCAAGCTCCGACATACCGACATGAATGTACGATAAGGAGCGCTCAAGCGCAGTGTGGAGCACCATGGCAGACTCCTTGATTTTGCGGATTTCGTAAGGCGTCTTGATCATTCTGGTCTCGCGGGTCAGCATTGTGCCGTCCACCCATCTGACGCCGGGCAGCGCTTTTTGCAAACGCTGATAATACGATACGGGAAGCACATCAAACTCCGTCGCAAACACAAGCTCCTTGCCGCGATACAGGTCGGACCGCTCCTGTTCCAACCGGGATTGAAGTTCGGTCAACGATTCCAGCGGCTCCACCCTTCCCGCATATTCGCTGCGGGCGCGGGATACGCTTTTCCGTACAAAGAATGTGGCTTCCCCCTCGGAAGGGATCAGCAAATATCCCGTTTGCATGGAGCCTGCGAAATAATAGAGTCCTACATTATGGGTAATCACAAAGGCATCCACTCCGCGCTGCTTCATGAGCTGCTGCAAGCGCTGCTGCCGGTTTAGCAATTCATCCATCATCCTTGTCACCTCAAGAGCACAACCACGGATCCGCATTCAGCGGCGGAAAAGGCCGGTCCTCTTCCAGAACCGCACGGTAGGCTACGGGAATTTCCACTGCTTTGATGCTGCCATTTGCTTCCTTTACCCATCCTCGCAATTCATACCCATGACCTGTGCGAACGCCGCGGGCAAACACTTGATGCGTCAGCTTTATGGTTTTGGGTTGGACCTCCGCTGCTTCGGTCATCACCGTGATGATATCGTCGTAATAAAGCGGTTTCTCAAACGAGCAGCGGACATCCAGCAGAGGCAGGATGACGCCATCCCGCTCCGATAAAGTCGAAGGAGAAAGACCGATACTCCGGAAAAACTCGTGTGCTGCAATATCAAACCACTTAAAATAATTCGGATAATATACAATGCCCGCCTTGTCGGTATCTCCCCAGTTCACACGCAAACGAAACTGGTTTCGTCTCATTCTACCACCACCTTTGGGTTTTCTGCCACCCCTATTTCCTATTGTAATGCAAAACTTCGAATGATTCCATTTTATTTTTCTGTTCGTCTTAAAAACATAATATAAAAATCGTGCATAACCAGACGATCACAGACTCACAATAACGCTCGTTCTACAATTTCTGCGATATCCAAGGTTTGAACCTGGATTTCCAATCCTTTACTTTTCACGCCGTCACTTATCATGGTTAAACAATAGGGGCAATTGCTCCCTATGACGGTCGGACGCGCCTGAAGCGCTTGCTCCGTTCGTTCGACGTTTACGCGCTTGCCCTGCGATTCCTCCAGCCACATCATTCCTCCCCTGCGCCGCAGCACATCGCGTCTTCCCGGTTCCGTTCCAGCTCCAGAAGCTTCACGCCGGGAACCGCCTGGAGAATATGGCGCGGGATGTCGAAGATTCCATTGTAACGGCCCAAGTAGCATGAATCGTGATAAGCCACCGCCTCTTCCATTTCCTTCTCCGGTCTTATGCGGCCTTCTTGGATGAGTTTCCAGATCAGCTCCGTATGATGGAAAACCTCCGCCTCCAAACCAAACTCCGGATATTCGTTTTTAAACGTGTTGTACGTATGCGGACATATCGTTACGATTTTCTTTACTCCATAGTCTTGAAACGCTGCGATGTTTTCTTGACAAAGCTGTTGGAACAGCATTTCGTTACCCATTCTTCGCGCGGAATCGCCCGAATTTTTCTCTTCATTGCCGAGTATCGCAAACTTCACGCCCGCCGTGTTCAAGATTTTGGCGAAGGATCGGGCGATGTTTTGGCTGCGGATATCAAACGAGCCCATCGAACCGACAAAGAACAAGTACTCGAAATCGTCTGTTTCCTCCACTGTCGGGATCACGAGATCCTCGCGCCCTTCACGCCATTTGATCCGGTTCTTGCGGCTGATCCCCCACGGATTGCTTTGCCGCTCGATATGTTGAAAGTACCGTGCCGCTTCGTGAGGCATGTCTCCCTGAGTCAATACCAGATAACGGCGCATGTCGATGATTTTCTCCACATGCTCGTTAGAAACAGGACATTGGTCCTCGCAATTGCGGCATGTGGTGCACGCCCACAGCTCCTCCTCCGTAATCACGTCGCCGATTAACCTTTTCTCTTTGGGACGCTGATCCGCAGCTTGCCTGGTCCCGGCCGCAGCGCCGGATGCAAAGGATAACGAAGGCATCCAGGGAGTACGGGAGGTTACGGCCCCTTTCTCCGTTAAGTGATCGCGCAGCTTGACAATGAGATCCATGGGAGACAGCGTCTTGCCCGTGTTCGAAGCCGGACACATCTGGGTGCAGCGACCGCATTCAACGCACGCATACAAATCGATCAATTGATTGCGCCGGAAATCTTCCACTTTGCCTGCACCGAAGGATTCCTGGGTCTCGTCCTCCAAATGGAGCGAGCTCAGTTTCCCGTAAGGTTTCGTTTCACGCAGCGCAATGTTTACGGGCGCAAACAAAAGATGTGCGTGCTTCGATTGCGGCACATAGACCAAGAAGGCCAGCAGCGTAAGCAAATGAACCCACCAGAATATATAAAAAGCTGCGGCAGCCTGACTTTCCGACAGTCCTGTAAACAAAGCGGCCAATAAAAAAGAGAAAGGGGCATACAAGCTGCTGTCTGCCCCTAACCAAAGCCGCTCAAACGCCAGCGACAGCAAGATCGAGCTCATCAGCACGGCAAGGAATAAAATGACGACCCCCGACTTCAGCCCTCGTTTAAGCCGGGAAAGCTTCTCGACATATCTCCGGTAGAAGGCATATGCCACGGCCAATAAAACCAAGAAGGTTGTCACCTCTTGAGTTAAACTGAAATAAGGGTGTGCCGCTCCAAGCGGCAGCTCGAACCCTTTGATAAACCCTTTTACGATCAGCTCAACTGCGCCGAACTGCAAAATAATGAACCCGTAAAACATCACCATATGCATCATGCCGCTCTTTTTGTCTTTCAGCAATTTCTTCTGACCGAATACTTGGATTAAAAATTCACGAATGCGTACGTCCAGGTCCTGCTTTAATTCGTGGGGCTTGCCCAGTCGAATATAAGTTATGCGGCTGTACACCACGGCTGCGAACCAATAGACCGCAAACCCCGAAACGGCGATAAAAGCAGCGAAATTCAGCAGCGGCCACATGTGGAAACCTCCTGTTACGACGTTATCAATGCGCTTCTAAATTCGTTCGACAATAAAGGTACGATCTCGAAAAGATCTCCGACGATGCCGTAATCGGCAATTTTAAAAATCGGCGCTTCCGGATCCTTATTAATGGCGACAATGATCTTGGCGTTGGACATACCGGCAACATGCTGGATCGCACCCGATATGCCGCAAGCGATATATAAATCCGGCGTAACCACTTTACCCGTTTGCCCGATTTGCAAAGCATAATCGCAATAACCCGCATCGCACGCCCCGCGCGAGGCCCCTACGGCAGCGCCGAGCACGTCGGCCAATTCCTCCAGCGGCTTGAATCCGTCGACACTCTTCACTCCTCTTCCTCCGGAGACGATAATTTTGGCCTCGGCCAGATCCACCCTCCCGAGCGATTGACGAACCACATGCCGCACGGTAGAGCGAAGATCCGTGAATTCCACCTTGAAATCCACCGTTTCCGAAATACGGGATGCATCCGGTTTGCCGACCTGAATGTTGTTTGGACGAATAGTGGCGAAGACGACGGCCTCCGTCGTTTTTTTCTTCTGGAACGCTTTACCTGCGTAGATCGGACGGGTAAAGACCAATTCGCCGTCCACGAGCGCAATATCTGTGACGTCGGAGATCAATCCCCATCCAAATTTAGCGGCAACACGGGGAGCCAAATCTTTGCCGATCGCCGTATGCCCCATAAAGACGCAATCCGGTGCCGTCTCTTTTAATAACGCCGCGAACGCCTGGGTGTACGCATCCGGAGTATAATGCCGCAATGCCTCGTGCTCCACCTTATATATACGGTCAGCGCCCTGTTCTCTCAATGCAGATTCGTGCACGGATACTCCTGCTCCCAATAAAGCAACGTTTACCGTTCCGCCCTCCGCAGCCAGCCTTGCTGCGCCCAGCGCCTCGAAGGTCACGCTGCGAATGCCGCCGTCCCGAATTTCCGCCAAAACAAGTACGTTTCTGCTCATCGCGTTTCCTCCTCCTATATCACTTTGGCAGCGTTTCGAAGCAGCTGCACCAAGTCTGACGCCTGGGTCTGCGCATCGCCTGCTAGCAGTTGACAGGCGCCCCTCTTCGGGGGGACGTATTGATGGATTACCCTTGTTTTCGGTTGGACTTCCCCGACGTTCACTCCAAGTTCCGCCGCACCGATCCGATTGATCGGTTTCTTCTTCGCCTTCATAATCCCCGGCAAGGAAGGATAGCGCGGCTCATTCAGCCCCTGCTGCGCGGTGACAAGCGCCGGAAGGCGGAGCTCGACGGTCTCCGTATCCCCTTCCGCATCCCGCTCCACCGTGAGCCGGCTGCCTTCCACCGTCAGCTTCGTAACAGACGAGACATGCGGGATGTCGAGCTCTTCTGCGACCCTGGGTCCCGTCTGACCGGATCCGTTGTCGACAGACATATTCCCGGTCAGAATGAGATCGAACGGGCGGCTGCGGATCACCGACGCCAGGACTTTCGAGGTTGTCCATTCGTCGCCGAACAGCGACTCGTCATCGACAAGGACACCTTGATCCGCACCCATCGCCAATGCCGTTCTCATCGAAGCTTCCACACGATCCGGCCCGATAGAGACGATGGTAACCGTACCTCCGAATGCCTCCCGCAATCGTACGGCTTCCTCCACGGCATATTCGTCGTAGGGATTCATAATAAAACGCACTCCATCTTCCTGAATGCGTCCTTCGACCAGCACCACATTTTCTTCCGTATCCATCGTTTGCTTCATGATCACAATCATGTCCATGGACTTCTCCCTCCGAAATGACAAACGTTCTCCGCTTGTCAGGATAAAATTTCTTTGGCGATAACGACACGCTGAATTTGGTTCGTCCCTTCATAAATTTGCATAATCTTCGCATCCCGAAAATATTTCTCGACCGGGTACTCGCGGATAAAGCCATAACCACCATAGATTTGTACGGCGTCCGTTGCTACCTTCATGGCCGTATCCGCAGCGAAGCACTTGGCGAATGAGGCGTGCCTGACGGAAGGACGGCCTTCCTGCAGCAGAAACACCGCTTTTTGTACCAGCAAACGGGACGCTTCAATATTCATCGCCATGTCAGCCAGCATAAATTGAATGGCTTGCAGATCGGCGATCGGCTTCCCGAACTGCTTTCGCTCTTTTGCATATTGCACAGCGGCTTCATAAGCGCCTTGGGCGATTCCGACCGCCTGCGAGCCGACCATCGGTCTGGCATACATCAGAGCCTTCATGAATATTTTAAAGCCCTCCCCTTCAGCGCCCAGACGTTGGGCCGACGGAATCTTCACGTCCTCGAATAGAACGGATGCCGTGTCGGATGCACGAAGTCCAAGCTTTTTCTCTTTCTCTCCCACAGAAACACCTTCAGCGTCCCGTTCGACGATAAACGCGGTAAACGCTCTTGATCCAGTTTCGCCTTTCAGCTTGGCGAGCACGACATAAAAATTCGCTACGCTGGCGTTGGTGATAAAGCACTTTTCCCCATTCAACACGTAATCGTCGCCGATTCGTTCTGCTGTCGTTCGCAGCGAGCTTACATCGCTGCCGGCGGCAGGCTCCGTCAGCGCGAAAGCCGCATACTGTCCTTCTTCCGTCAGACGACGCAAATAAACGCGCTTTTGCTCCTCCGTTCCTCCCACCAGAATCGGATAGGAGGCCAACGAATTCGCATCCAGGCTGGTCGCAACACCGGCACATGCTTTCGCGATTTCCTCCATGATTAACGCATGGGATATCTTATCGATCCCCGCACCGCCATACGCTTCGGGGATCGCCAGATTAGACAGGCCGGTCTCGTAAAGCTTCTTCATGATTTCCGCAGGGAAGCTTTCCGTTTCATCATAGTGTCTTGCGTGAGGCGCAATCTCCTGCGAAGCGAACTCTCGCGCAAGCGATTGAATCGCTTCCTGTTCATCGGATAGGAAGAACATCCCTTTCACCTTCGTCTGTACATCACTCATGCATTCACCGCTCCTTTGGTTTCGTGAACTGTACCAAGATATGTCTTTTGAACCATCGGATCGTACAACAGATCAGACGGTTTGCCTTCCAGTACGAAGGTTCCCCGATCCATCACATACACCCGGTCTGCCACCTTCAAGGCGGCTTTTACATTCTGCTCCACCAAAATGACCATCGTCCCGAGGTCGTCCCTGATGCGCTGCAAAATGACAAGGATCTCCTTCACAATGAAAGGCGCAAGTCCCATAGAAGGCTCATCGAGCAAAATAATTTTCGGATCCGCCATCAGCCCTCGGGCGATGGCCAGCATTTGCTGCTCCCCACCGCTCATATTGCCGGCCGCTGACTTATAGTGCTTCTTCAAACCGGGGAACATCTCCAGCATCGCTTCCAGCTTCGACTCCACCGTGTGCTTCTCTCGCTTATATTTGTGATACATGCCAAGAATCAGATTTTCTCTGACGCTCAAGCTCGTAAACACCTGCCTTCCTTCGGGCACAAGGCTGATCCCTTTGCGGACGACCTGATGCGCCGGCAGATGCTCGATCCGATCTTTCCCCAGGAGAATCTCTCCTTGCGCCGGCTTATATAAGCCCGCGAGAACCCCAAGCAGCGTGCTCTTCCCTGCGCCATTCGCTCCGATGATGGATACCATCTCGCCCGGATGGACGGACAGGCTGACCTGATGCAGCGCGCGGATGCGGCCGTGGTAAGCGGTAATGCCGTTGGCCTGCAGCATCATTCCAACTCCTTCCCTAAGTAGGCGTCGATCACCTTAGGATGGTTTCTTATTTGCTCGGGGGACCCCTCGGCAATCTTGACCCCGAAATCGATAACGACGATGCGATCCGCAATTTTCATGACGGCGGCCATGTCGTGCTCGACAAAAAGAAAAGAGTGCCCCTTATTTTTCATCTCCAGCAGGAACGAAGCGAGCCGGTGGCTTTCCCCGTCATTTAAGCCCGCCATCGGTTCGTCGAGCAGGATCAGATCCGCCTTCAGCACAATCGCCCTGGCCAACTCCAGCAGCTTGCGCAAACCGTAAGGCAGGTTGCCGGCAATCTCCGCCTGTTTGTCCTGTAAGCCAACCGATTCCAATGCCTGAAGCGCTAAAGAAGCCGCGGTTTCGTCGTCTTCTTTCACCACCGGCAGCCGAAAGCCGGCATTGAAGATCGTCGTTTTGAGCTTTGTATGCGTACCGAGCATGACATTTTCCAGCACCGTCATGGACTCGAAAATTTGCAGATTTTGGAAGGTCCTCGTGATCCCCTTCGCAGCCAGCCGGTGAACCTGCGTTCCGGTTAATTTCTCTCCCTTGAACCAGACCTCGCCCTCGCTTGGCTCCAAAATAGAGGAAATCATGTTAAACAGCGTCGTTTTGCCCGCTCCGTTCGGACCGATAACCGCTACGATCTCTCCTTTTCGAACGTTGAAAGAAACACCGTCCACCGCTACAATGCCGCCGAAACGTTTGGTTAATTGCTTAACTTCCAACAGTGCGCTGTCCATGCGGCCCGCCTCCTTCCGGGAGCTTCCTGCGTCGGAAGCGTTCCTGTATTGCGCCGATCATCGGCAGCAAGCCTTTGGGCATAAACATCATGACGAGAACCAACAGAAGACCGTAAATGATAATTTCAATTTCTCCGCCGACATCCATTACCATCGGGACATAATGGCGCACGCCTTCCGCCAGCACCGTCATCACGAAAGCGCCAAGGATCGCGCCCCAAATCGGTTGAGCCCCTCCGACAACGACCATGATCAGCAGTTGGATCGATGCCAGCACGTAAAATGTTCCCGGTGCGAGAAAATTCATAAAATGGGCGTACAAGCTTCCGGCTGCAGAAGCAAAAACCGCGCTTAACACAAAAATTTGCAGCTTATATTTCAATACATCTATTCCCTGCGTGAGCGTCGCGATCTCGCTGTCGTGAATCCCCCGAAGCACCCTGCCGATATGGGATTGCACTAGATTAATGCAAAACGATGCCAGGAGAAGCACAATCCCCCATACGAGAAAGTAATAATTCCATTCCCCGCGAATGTCGAAGCCGAATACCGAAAATTTCGGAATCCCGGTTAAACCCGATGCCCCGCCGGTCAGGTCGTACATGCCTAAAATGACGATGTATACGATAATGTTAAAACCGATGGTCGCCAGCGCCAGAAAATGCTCCTTCAGCTTCAGCGTTGGAATGCCGACTATAAAAGCAATCAAACCCGTCAACAGAATCCCGGCCAGCATCGCCGCAAGCGGCGCAATCCCGTACTTCGCGGTCAGGATGCCCGAGGTATACGCTCCGATTCCAAAGAAGGCCGCATGCCCAAGCGAGATTTGACCCGCATATCCCATCAGCAGACTTAATCCCAGCGTAATGATGCTGTAAATCCCGATCAGCACCAATACCGTCAAATAATAAGGAGAATGAAAAAGGACCGGCGCAAGCACGATGAGCGCCATCAGGATGAAAAGCGGCTTGAGCCGGCTGGCATACAGCGTTTGCTTCTTCACAAGACTCCCCCTTTCTTTAGACCCGTTTTCCGGTTGCTTTACTCATCATGCCGTTCGGTGAAATGAACAAGACCAGCAGCAGGAAAGCAAAGCTGATCGCATCGCTGTAGGAAGTGGAAATGTACCCTCCGCTGAACGCCTCGATCACGCCAATCAAAAAACCGGCAAAGACGGCGCCGGATATGTTGTTCATCCCGCCGATGACCATGGCCATAAAGCCCTTTAGGCCGAGCAAGAGGCCCATATCGTAAATGGCTCCTGTGATCGGAGTCACCACGATGCCGGCCACAGCGCCGACCGCAGCGCTGACCGTAAACGCAAAAGCTGACATCGATCGGGTATTGATTCCCATTAGCTGCGCGGCCTTGGGGTTGATGACGCATGCCTTCAACGCCGTGCCGAGCACCGTTTTTTCAAAAAATAAATACAGCATACCCAGCAGCAGCATCAGTGTCGCAAACACCCAGATGCTTTGCGGAATCAGGACGGCGCCCAGGATCATAACCGGCGAGCTGTCGGAAAACGGCGGAAGGCTTAACGGCGTGTTTCCCCAAATCAGCAGACCTGCCCCCCTGAGCACGATCGATACGCCAATCGTAATAATGATCAACGTTACAAAATTCGCATTTCTGACCGGATAGACCGTCGTTCTCTCCATGAAGAAACCGAAACAGGCCGTAAGAACAATGGCCAGTATGATACTGAAAACCAGCGGAACCCCCGATTGAACGAAGGATACGCATAGAAGAGCTCCAAGCATCGTAAACTCTCCTTGCGCAAAGTTAATCACGCCGGTTACATTATAGATGGTGACGTAACCGACGGCGATAAGCGCATAGATGCTCCCCGTCGTGAGGCCCGTAATGAGATATTGCAGAACTTGGCTGATCGTATCCATTTTGTCCCCTCTCTTCTATATGAGATATAGACACATCGCACCGACCGGAAACGATATCCTATGTGTCTTTATCCCTCCGGGTAAACCGTAACATTATCTGGCCGGTTCCCAGCCCTGCTTCGCTACCCGCAGCAGCGCCAGCCCGTCGCCTGCCGCCGCGTCATGAACATCCGCGCTGAATTCGAACGTTCCCGTGACACCTAGGTGCTTTCCAAGACCGCTCTCAATGTAATCGCGAATGGCCTGCGGACTTTCATGGCCATTGGAGATGGCCTTGAGCACCAGTTGGATTCCATCGTACATATACCCTCCGAACGGCCCCGGGGAGGTACCGTATTCTTTTTGGAATTCATCATTAAACTTCATTAACAGTTGTTTTTGTTCCGAATCCGGAAGGGCATCCAGAATATTCATTTTGCTTCCGATCGCCAACACCCCTTCCCCCTCGGCTCCGACCTGCTTCAGGAAGCCTTCATTGCTTACCGCGTGGCTTTGAATCATCGGCACGTCAAACCCGAGCTGGTTGAAATTTTTGGCGATGATGCCCGCCCCCGGTGGACGAGACCATACGATGACGGCGCCGGGTTTTTTCGGTTTAATTTTGGTCAGCTGTACGGTCATATCGGTGGCTGCCCCGTCGAAATCCTCCACCGCGACAATCTCGATGTGATTCGCCTTCGCCAGCTCCTTGAAAATCGGCAGACCGCTTTGGCCGAAGGCATCGCGCGCATTCGTCCAAGCAACGCTAGTGATGTTGTTGGATTTTAAATAATCAATGATCGTTTGCAGCACGGTGGCGTTGCTTTGCGTGACCTGGAATACATACTCGCCAAGCACCTCCTTGGATAAAGGCGCCAAGGCAATCAGCGGCAATTTGTTTTCCTTCGCCACTTCGCTGATGGCTACGCTCGTGCTGGTTTGCGTCCCTCCGACGATGGCGACGACTTTATCCTGCGATACCATTTTTTTTGCGATAACGACCGCGTTGGTATCGTTCGTTTCATTATCGCTGATGATCAATTCCACTTTTTTACCGTTGAACAACTGCCCTTCGATCTGTTTCTTAAGCAGTCTTGCCGTTTCAGCTTCAGGTTTGCCCAAAGAGGAAGCAGGTCCCGTCTCGGAAACGATGACACCGATTTTGATGGTTTGCGCCGATCCCTCCGATGGGGTTGCTGGAGCAGCCGTATTCTCCGGAATCGAAGATGCAGAGGAGCAGCCGACCGTTGCAATCCATAGAGTCAAAGCCATGAGTGAAGTCCACAGCCATCTTTTCATCTTCTTCATCTCAACTGACCCTCCAATTCGATTTTCAATTGCTGTTGCAAATCCATTTTTTTGATTTTTCCGCTTGGCGTCATGGGAAACTCATGCATAAAAACGATTTTGTCGGGCGTTTTATAATCCGCCAGCCGCTCACGAATAAATTGCTTCAATTCTTCGGCTTCTACCTTCGCGCCGCTTTTCAACCGGACTGCGGAGCAGGTGATCTCCCCCAGGACCGAATCGGGAAGTCCGACGACCGCCGCTTCCAGAATTTCCGGGTGCTTGTATAGCACCTCCTCGATCTCCCTTGGATAAATGTTGTATCCTCCTCGAATGATCATTTCCTTGCTTCGGCCTACAATGCGGATGTACCCGTCCTTATCGAGCGTGGCCAAATCTCCCGTGTATAACCACCCCTCATCGTCAATCACCGCCTTGGTTTCCTGAGGCATTTGATAATACCCTTTCATCACCCCGAATCCACGGCAGGCTAATTCACCGACCTCTCCGAAGGCAACCGGTTCCCTTTGTCCATTGACGATTTTCACCTCCGCTCCCGGCAGCACTTTTCCGACCGTCTCGGACCTGATCCGATCATCATCGTTGAAATCCGTGATGGTCAGCGTCGGCGAGGTTTCCGTCAGCCCGTATGCCACCACGATATCGCATCCCATGTCCGATCGAATCCGTTTGACGACTTCTACCGGGCATGGGGCTGCGGCAATAATGCCTGTGCGCAGGGAGGAAAGGTCATAAACGGAAAACGCCGGATGGTTCAGTTCGAGGATAAACATCGTCGGAACGCCGTGGTGTATGGTAATTCCCTCGTTTTGTATCAATTCCAGCACATCTTTCGGCTTGAATACGTCCACAAGCACCATCTTTCCGCCGCAGGCGAAATTGGTAAGAATGCTTGGCGTAATACCGAACACATGAAAGACGGGAACCGCCACCAGCATAACGTCATCCGGTGTACAGCGCATCGATTCCGCGGTGATGGCGGCCGTATGCACAACGTTCGCATGAGTAAGCATGACACCCTTCGGCCTGCCGGTGGTTCCGGAGGTATATAGAATCCCGAAGACATCCTCACGCCGGTCGATCGCTGCAAAAGTAAGAGGCAGATGCTTTCCTCGTTCCAGCAGCTGATGATAAGAAAGCATTCCAGGCCGTTCGAACCTGACCGATACCATCTGCTGAAGCGTCTTCGATGACTTCAACAAGGTGGAGAATTGCTCATAATGAGGGACGCCGCCGAACTCATCGGTACAGAAAACCAGCTTCGCGCCGCTATTGGACAAGATATATTCCACTTCTTCCTGCCGATACCGTGTATTGAATGGAATCAGGATCGCACCAAGATGTGAAAGAGCCAGGTAGATCACGACAAACTCGTGCCAGTTCGGCAAACAAACCGCCACCCGGTCCCCCTTCTCCACTTGAAGATCCTGCAGCGAAGCAGCCAGCTGTATCGATTCTTCACGAAGCTCTTGATAGGTCAGCCTTCGGCTGCGATCATAAATCACTTCTTTGGAAGGATTTAACTTGTAAGCCCTTTCAAATAACTCTGTAACGGTAAGTCCATAGCAGTCTTGATACATTGATGATTCACCCCTTGAGACTTTTTATGATCCCATCCCTGCATCCGGTTCAGACTCGCTCCCAGATCGCTGCGATCCCTTGGCCGCCGCCGATGCATAAGGAGGAAATGCCGAATCTTTGGTTTCTGCGGCGCAGTTCGTACAGTAAGGACAGCGTGATTCGGGCACCGCTGGCTCCGAGCGGATGGCCTAACGCAACGGCGCCGCCATTCACGTTGCCTTTCTCGGGATCAAAATCGAGCTCCTGCCGGCAGGCGAGATATTGAGCTGCGAACGCTTCGTTAATTTCAATCAAATCCAACTGCTGAAGGGTCATTCCCGCTCTTTGCAATGCCTGGCGAATGGCGTCGGCGGGTCCGATGCCCATCATGGCCGGCTCCACGCCTACAATGCCCCACGCCACCAATCGCGCGAGAGGTTTTAAGCCGCGCCGGATCACCGACTCCTCCGAAGCGATGACCGTTACGGCCGCGCCATCATTCATGCCGCTTGCGTTGCCGGCCGTGACGACGCCGTCTATCGTAAATCGGGAGGGAAGCCTGGAGAGGGCTTCCATCGTTGTCGATCGAGGATGCTCATCCCGGTCAACAAGGATATCGCCTTTTCTCCCTTTTACCGTATAAGGAACGATTTCTTCCGAAAAAATGCCTGTTTCTATAGCCTTCAGCGCTCGCTTCTGACTCCGGACGGAGAAAGCGTCCGCTTGCTCTCTGGTAATCCCGTATTTAACGGCCAGGTTTTCTGCAGTGGTCGCCATCGTGCAATCTCCATAAGGATCGTAAAGCGTCTCCCACAAATAATCCTCCATGGGAGCTTTGCCAAGCGGAATACCCCATCTGGCGCCCCGGATCACATGCGGCACCTGGCTCATATTTTCCGCGCCGCCGGCAAGCGCCAAATCGGCCTCTCCCAACAGAATCGATTGGGCCGCACTGATGATCGCCTGCAGGCCGGAACCGCAGAGGCGGTTCACCGTAAGCCCCGGAACATGCTTGGGGACACCCGACTTTAAGCCGACATGTCTTCCCGTATAAACGGCATCCGGGCTGGATTGAATGACATTGCCGATCACGACCTGATCGATTTCCTCCGGCGATACATTGGATTTTTCCATCGCTTTACAGGCGCATGCCGCGGCCAGATCAATAGCCGTGACGTCCTTGAAGGAACCCCCGAATTCACCGAAGGCGGTTCGCGCGCCGTCGATGAGATAAACCTCGCGTTTTGCCATCACTTCTCCTCCTAACGTCCTGAGAATTGAGCTTTGCGTTTCTCTACAAAGGATTGCATGCCTTCCCTGCGGTCCTCACTGGCGTATGCGTTCCCGAAGCATGCCATTTCCAAATCCAGTGCCGTCTGGAGGTCCGCATGATATCCCGCGTTCACCGCCGTTTTCATCATCCGCATCGCCACCACAGGCTTTTCCGCAAGCTTTTTCGCAAGCGCCACGGCTTCCGGGAGCAATTCCGCAAGTGGAACTACCCGATTCGCCAGTCCGATCTCCAACGCTTTAGCCGCATCGATCATCTCGCCGAAATAGAGCAGTTCTTTGGCTTTTGCCTGACCAATCAGCCTTTGGAGCCTTTGTGTTCCGCCCCCGCCGGGAATTATGCCGAGATTAATCTCCGGCAATCCGAATTTGGAATGCTCCGAAACCAGTCTTATATCACAGGTGAGTGCCAATTCGCAGCCGCCGCCGAGCGCCAGACCGTTGATCGCCGCAATGACCGGTTTGGACAGGGATTCTATCTTGAAGAATGTGAGCCGGGACATCTGGCAAAATTGCAGCACTTCGTTGGCGTTCAGGTCCATCATATCCTTAATGTCCGCGCCGGCAGCGAATGCCCTGTCTCCTGTACCGGTAATAATAACGGCTTTGATGTCCGCATCCTGCTCCAGACGATCGAACAGATGCGACAGCTCACGAAATAATTGTCCGTTTAGAGGGTTGTACGGAGGGCGATTCAAGTAAACGATCGCGATGTTTTCTTTTACAGCCAGTTCTATCGTTTCATAGGTCATGTCCGGTTCACGTCCCTGCTTATTTGTTGTAATCATACCATCCCGCCCCCGTCTTCTTTCCTAACCGTCCGGCGCGCACCAATCGGCGTAAGGATAAAGGCGCTGCAAAACGGTCATCCTTAAATTCCTCATAAAAATAATCCATGACGTTCAGGCCGATATCGACGCCTGCGAAATCCTGGAGCGTAAATGGCCCCATGGGATAGTTCAAGCCGAGCACAATCGCTTTATCCACGTCTTCGGGCGACGCCACCCCTTCTTCCACTAGACGAATGGCCTCGATAAACTGAGGAATCATGACCCGGTTGACGATAAAGCCCGGGCTGTCTTTCTTGACCTCGATCGGGTCCTTCCCGAATCGAATCGCTAATTCCTTCAATTGCCGAACGGTATCGTCGCCCGTCTTGAAGCCGCGTACCACCTCTACCAGCTTCATCACCTGAGGGGGATTGAAAAAGTGCATCCCCGCCACAAGGTGCTGGCGTTTGGTCGCTTCGGCCAGGACCGTGACGGACATCGAAGAGGTGTTGGAAGCGATAAGCACGTCTGGCGGCAGCAGCTCGTCGAGTTGGTGAAACAATTCCTTCTTTGCCTCCAGGTTTTCAATAATCGCCTCGATAACGACTTGTACCGGTTTCAACTCTTCCAATCGCGTCGTAAATACGATACGGGACAGCACCTCCGCTTTTTGGTCTGCTGTCATCTTCCCTTTCTCGACGGATTTATCCATCAGCGTCTCCATGCGTTGCCTCGCTTTGTTCAAGAACGCGTCCGCCACGTCGCATAAAATGACTTGGAAACCGGAAAGCGCGGCCAAATGGGCAATGGCGCCTCCCATCGTCCCCGATCCCACTACACCGATCCGTTGAATGTTCATCCTATCAGCCTCCTGAGTCTGCTTGAAATCTAATGTAACCGCTTACTGAAATCATAAGGGTATGGAGGCTCATTGTGTATCTTCATTTTGTAGGAAAACCGAGCGTCATTTTCATCGAATTTGCGGAAGAGTGAATCGATGAAGGTCGAATAGCTTATAGGCCAGCATGAGATTGAAACGCTGATCCGAATCGTTTAAATCGATCTGCAGCAAATCCCGGATTTTATCAAGTCTGTAGAGCAGTGTACTTCGGTGGATAAACAGAGCGTCCGACGTTTCTTTGATATTTCCGTTACGTTCCAAATAGACGCGCAGGGTATGAAAGAGGTCTGCCCCGTTTCCGTCAAAATGCAGCAAGGGTGACAATTTTTTCTTTACAAACAACCGAATGGATGACATATCGTTGATCTGGTGAAGCATGGTATAGGACTCAAGCTCCTCGAACAGGGCAACCCCTGTCTTGACAAAGCGATGTCGAACCAAGTTATTCGTTTGCACCGCCTGTTTGTATGAATCGTTATAATCTTCAATTCGGTTGGTTTTGCCTCCGACGCCGATATAGATTTGAATGGACGGATTGACCGAATGGGTGATCTTTTTCAGGCTGCCGAATACCCTCTTCCAATAAGGCTCGGTTCCCTTTGTTTCGTTCGTAAGAGGACTGATGAGGATAAATTCATCCCCTTTGCGAGACGTCATCATATTCGTATATTCCGAACTGATTTTGAATTTGATTTGGTCCCAAAGCTTTGATTTGGTCTCTTCGCGGTCAATCAGGTGCAGATGATCCCCCTGCTTCTCTGGCAAAGTCATGGACAGCACGGCGACTCTGTGGGGATCCATAATATTCCAATGGGTGAGACTTGCATATTGAACGATCTGATTCAGGTCCTCGATCTGATGTGAAAACAATTGGTTGATGAAGCTCTCTTTCACCTGTTCCTTAGCGTCCAGGACCAGCTTTTGTTTAATGAATTCATTGGCAAACAGGCTTATCGCGTTGTTAATGGTCAACCGATTCACGGAATCCCACAATTCCGGCCGGGAAATCACAACGAAATAGCCAAGCGATTGTCCGACGCCTGTAACCGGCCAAATTCCCAAAGTCGGCTCCTCATTTCCCGGCAGAGCAAGCCAGAGCTCTTTCGAACGCAGTGCAGCAATCTTCATTTCATGTTCTTTCACTGCTTGCAGGATGGGATTCAGCATGTCTTCTTCCCCGTGAAGGAAACAGTGTGAAATCGGGCGGATAAAGCGATCCAGCAGCAGGATGGAGCAGCCGAACAGGGAGTTCACGGTTTTGGTCATCTGGCCTAACGATTCCTCTTCAATCGCTTTTTTCATCAGCTCTTGCTGATGGTACATAATGCGCTGCAGCCTGGATCGGCTTTCGATCTCATTTTGATAAAGCCGGGCGTTCTCAATCAAGGTCGATACGTGTAAAGACAAAAACTCCAGCAGATCCAAATCTTCTTCCGTAAAATATCCGTTCTCTTTGCCGCTGACGTGCAGCACGCCGATCGTTTTCAAATTCACGACCAGGGGCACGGTCAGTTCGGTGCCGCCTGCCAGTTCGAGATAAGGGAAAAGGGTCATGATCGTGCTGTTTTCGTCCATTATGAGATGTTCCCGGAAGGTTTCCAAACCAAAGCTTGGAGGCTGATAAGTAAAACGGAAATGTTGATCGTCATATAAATAAACGCAGGCGGATTGAGCCATCGTCCCCTTTACGGCGCGGTCCACAATTTTTTCAACCATTTGCTCAATCGATGAACCGGGGAAAATATTTTCCCTCAGCCATTCCATCCCTTTGATTTTCCGTTTTTGCCGTTCTTTCTCTTTAGCCAAACCGATCGCAACCGCCACGTCCCTGCCGAATTCCACGAAATACGTTTCAGCTTCCAGAATCAGCGGAACAAAATTGCGAAAACCGATGATACAGAGTCCAAACGTTTTTTCCCGCTCTTTCAGCGGTACCGTAAACCAGGTGGAGAGATTTTCCGCCTCCAGCGCCATGTGAAATTCTTCTTCCCCCTCCCCGATACTGCCGTTGGGCCCCCATAAGGCTTCCTGCAACAGCTTCGATTCCGAAGGGACTTGAAAATAAAGCGCCGTCTCCACCTGCCGTGTCTCCCCTTTCCAGGCTTTCGGCACAAGAAGGTTGTCTGATTTCAAGAGAATCGCTACAAAGTCGCATGTAAACTCCATCCAAAACGAATCCATCAAGTAATTCAGCGTTTCCTCCAAGGTATCGAACTTCACCAGCTGTCTTGCCGTGTGCCGAAGATGGGATTCAATTTTCTGTTTCAGTCGTTCACGCTTGTTCATGTTGTTCATAAAGACCCCCTTTATGTTGGATATCGATTTATAGCGGCGGCTTTGTAATGGAACATCCCCCTTAACGGTAATTTAACGGAAATCGGAAATTTCGGAACTTCTCAATCGTTTTGGTTTGATGGGTATCGGCCTAAAGGAAATGAATTGAAATCAGGAGGCTTTTTGTGACTGAACATCGATGAGTTCATGACGAGGCGGGTGTATTTATTGCCAACATAGGCACAGCAGTTCATTCAGCGTTTTTTTTCATGGCGTAATCTGAACGTTACATCCTATGACGTAATCATAAATGAAAACACTTCAATGATCAAACCATTTGCGTAATCCCTGCATCTATACCGGCCAACCATCCCATGATATGATAAGTGAAATACAGTTCCGGAGGTCCGACGGAGAAAATGTCAACGAAAACCAATGCTTGCCGAATCTTGGATTCCCTTCACATTTCTTATACTTTACATGAATACGAATGGGATGAAAATCAACTCGATGCGGTCATTGTTGCAGAAAAAGTCGGTGTCATGCCCCGTCAAATGTACAAAACGCTAATACTCCGCGGGGATAAAACAGGGATTATCGCGGCCTGCATTCCAGGGGATAAAGAATTGGACTTAAAAACATTAGCCAAGGCAAGCGGGAACAAAAAGGTGGAGATGGTTCCGGTGAAAGAAATTCAAAGGCTTACAGGGTATATCCGCGGCGGCGTCTCGCCGCTCGGAATGAAGAAAAAATACCCTTTATATCTGGATAAAACCGTAACCGGCGTGAATCCTGTCAGTATTAGTGCAGGTAAGCGGGGACTTCAAATCTTTTTGGACGGGAAAGATTTGGCGGCCGCGTCCGGGGCGTTTCTGGCAGACATTACAAATGGATAACTTGAAAAAGGATAGCCTGCTGCAGACGGCAGTTCAGATCCTCGGGTTTGCCAGACGCCCCAGCGGAATACGATTCAGAACCTCTTCCTTGAATGCCGGATCTTCGAACATCGGTTCGGTCAATGGGGTTTTAATGAAGGTGGGTGCGATCGCATTTACATTAATTCGATCAGATGCCCATTCGGCGGCCTGACTGCAAAAAAATGCGCTTTTCAAATTTAAATCGAGCGCAGTTTAGCTATCTCGCTGCCTATGCCTTGACTGGCCCCGGTCACCACTGCGGTCTTGCCAGTGAGATCGAATAATGCATTGATGTTGATTTTCATCTTCTTTCCTCCTCCGAGCTTGATCAGGACTGGCAGATTAGAGAAAAACATCCGCAATATTCTGCGGATGTTTGGTTCAGTTGAGTTTACGGATAGGCGAGCCGGATAAAAAGGCCTGGATATCTTCCACGGCTTCCCGAAAGTAGGTATGATAATTTCCCTGAGACACGTATCCGAGATGGGGTGTCGCCAGAACATTGGGCAGCTTTCGAAACAGGCTGTCTTCCGGCAAAGGCTCGATGTCAAATACATCGATACCCGCGCCGGCGATCCACCGGTTCTGCAAGGCCTCGATGAGCGCCTGCTGATCCACAATCGCCGCCCGTGAGGTATTGATCAAATATGCGGAAGGACGCATCCGCCGAAGCTCTTCTCTGCCGAGCAGGCCTCTCGTCCGATCGCTGAGCACAAGATGGATAGAGACAATGTCGCTGCTTTCCAGCAGTTCTTCTTTGGAGGCTGCTAACCGTACTCCTGCAGCATCGGCCTGCTCTCGGGTCAAATGTTGGCTCCAGGCAGCCACCTCCATCCCGAACGCTTTGCCGATGCGAGCCACCTTGCTTCCGATCTTGCCGAGACCAAGCACGCCAAGCTGCTTGCCATGAAGATCCGTTCCGATGGTGCTCTGCCATGGACCGTTTGTCCGAAGGGCGCTGTTTTCTTGCACAATATGACGTGCAAGCCCAAGGATCAATGCCCAAGTCAGCTCTACGGGAGGCTCGGATTTGCTCCCCGTCCCGCAAACGACCACACCGTGCGAAGCCGCAGCCGCAAGGTCTATGGATGCATTCCGCATGCCGGAGGTGATGAGCAGCTTTAGCTTGGGCAAACGTGCAAACAGCGATGCCGGAAAGGGAGTGCGTTCGCGCATGATCACGACGATGTCTTCATCGCCGAGCAGACTGACGAGCTCCTCCTCCCGATCCACATGCCGAACGATCGACCGGACTTCTACCGACTCCGAAATGGTCGACCAGTCGGCCATCGTTAGTGCGGCTTGCTGGTAATCATCCAGAATTGTACAACGAAGCTTCATTATTCCTTTACACCTCCAGTTGCAGTGAGCCAGCCGAATTCAGCAATGAAACAGCGGCTCCCCATTGGCAAAAGTAAGCTCCACCGGCTCCGAACTAATCTCAATGTTCGGGTTGGCCCTGGCTTCTTCCAATAAGGGCTCGCTAATGATTATCTCGCCCAGCTCCAGGGTGTTTTTGATCCATACAATCTTATGCCGGTAAGGTTCAATGCCATTACACATCTTGACCGCGATGCGCAGAGCGTCCTCCGGCGTGGACGCCACCATCGGAATTTTGACCGGGGCGGATTCCGTACTGGTGAACGCATTCGTATACATCGAAATGAAGTCAATCTTATCGAACAGCTTGCGGGTAATGACGTCTGCCGTTCCCACACCATTCGCGTTGCCATGCGTTTCTTCCGTTAAATCAAAAATGACGCAATTCTGAAACTCGGGACCACCGCTGGCAAACTTGGTGATATAAAGTCCCGTGACGTTCGGGTCCTGTCCGTCGCCGCTGATGTTTTTGCCGATCTGCTCAATAACCAATACATCAAATTTGGGAAACAGGATCTTTCCCATTTTATTCTTGCTTTCTTCCAGCAGGGCTTTTTCTCTTTCCAACGCAATCGCATCCTGCTTGGGTATGACTTCAATTTTATAGGTTTCTTCATACGCATTCTCGACGATGGATACGGAAAAAAGAAATCTGGTTTTTTCGGCAATCATGCGGCCGATGGATGGAATCAGCTCTGCAAAACGCCCAAATCCCTGACGGTGTACAAGATCGGTGCCCGCTTGTTTTCCAAGCCCGATGACGAGCATTTTGCAAATCCCGCTCTCGACTTCGCCACGGAACGCCGTATGTGCTTTAATTCTCGGAATGATAACGATGCCGTCGGCTTCCAGCGCGCTTTTGGCGACATAGACCTCAAGTCCCGGCTCAATCTCGCCAATCGATTCCACATCCATCGACGCATCGATCTCCACGCCCATGGTCTTCTCGGAAATGCCATAAGCCTCCAGGATTTCGGCTTGTCCCTCCGGCGTCGCTCCGCCATGACTCCCCATGGCCGGGATAATAAACGGGTGCGCACCCGCCTGCTTCAACTGATCGACTACGCATTTGGTAATCAGGTCGATGTTATGGATTCCCCTGCTTCCTACACCTACAGCGATCCGTTTGCCCGAAAGATTCTCCAGATAAGGGGCCATATTTTTTTGAATCTCTCCGGGAATATCGTCCAGCTTCTGACGGTCAAAATGTTGTTTGACTTTAACAAACCGGGGCAGTTCAATTTTAGGGTATAAGCTCAAATCCAGCGATTGCACAGTTTTCGTCCTCCTTTATAACTTCACTCAGCTGACTGGGGTTCCGCGCCATCGGATACCCAAATTTTAACATAAGCTCTCCCGAAAGTATGCGTTTCCTTAACATTTCATGTCCCAGAGGGATACCCTCCTGCAGAGTCACGAAGTAATCGCCTATACGATGGTCCCGGATGTCATCCCCACTTCTTCTGACTTGATGCCGATGGAATAACCTCCGGATTAATCAAGTCAACCGGTATTTGTCCTGACAAACCGGCTACAAGGTTCCTGGCGGCCTTCTCGGCCATTTTGGAACGGGTTTCCAATGTAGCGCTTCCAATGTGAGGCACGGTCACGACATTTCGCATTTGGAGCAATGGATTGTTTTTATCTACCGGTTCTTTTTCAAAAACATCCAGCGCGGCGCCTGCGATCCGGCCTTCCTGCAGTGCGCGGATCAAGGCCTGCTCATCTACGGTTGCTCCTCTTGATACATTAATAAATATAGCATCGCGCTTCATGAGGTGAAACTCACGCTCGCCGATCAAGCGGGTTGAACTCGGGCCCAGCGGAACCAATACAACCACATAATCGGATTTTTGCAGAAGCTCATCCATAGAAGTATAAATGACCCCTAATCCGGCCTCGGCGGCAGGCTTCCTGGAACGGTTGTAATATAAAATATTCATATCGAAGCCCTTAGCCCGGCGGGCTACCGCTTCTCCGATCCTACCCATCCCGATGATGCCGAGCGTGGAGCCGTAGACGTTTTTCCCTAGCAATAAACTGGGCTTCCACCCTTCCCACTGCCCGCTTTTTACAAAATGATCCGCTTCTGCAATCCGTCTGGCCGCGGCCATAAGGATGCTGAAGGCAAGATCGGCCGTCGTTTCGGTCAACACCCCGGGGGTATTGGTCCCCATAATGCCCCGTTTGGTCAGTTCTGCCAGATCCAAATTGTCGTACCCGACGGCAATATTGCTTATCACCTTTAAGCGAGGCGCATGCTCGAGTATGGAGGCTTCAATCTTCTGGCGGGAATAAATCATAAGCCCTTCCGCATCTTGAAGCCCCGCGATGAGTTCTGCGTCAGAAAGCTTCTCTTCTGCATCCCGGTAGTCTACCTCGCAATATTCTTGAAGGTAGCGGAGCGCTTGTTCCGGGATTTGGTTGGGGACAAATACTTTTGGTCTGCTTCTGCTCATGTATAAAATTCCTCCTGGGCTTCCACAACAGATGTTGGGTAATCGCTTTCTTTGTTTTATATTATAAAACTACGTTTTATTTCTTGTTCACATAGAGACGTGTGCGAGTCCCAAGATATCAAGGCAAAATATAATGGCTCAAGCCTCTTGAAACGGTTGCAGCGGACACGCCGGCTAAACCGGCTATTTCTTTCATGGTGATATGGGACATATTCACCCCTCTGGCGTAATCGTTTTCTCAATTATAGTCTTATCATAATGTTCCAGTCTGAATTTGTAAATACATGTATTTAAAATCGGATAATCGGATAAAGTCTCTACTAAAGAACCGATAATCGTCTTCATTTTCTTGCAAAAACTTAATCCATTCGTCCTTGTTTTCATTTTTATAAATTCAAAAGAATTCCCATCAGAGAATAGATGATTACCGTTGAAAATAAGATCGTCATATGAAGAAGGGAATAAACAAACATTGATTTTGCCCATCTCTCTGAATCCATCTTTTTATAACCGAAAATACTTAAAATAAGCCATAGAACACTTAAAAGAAGAGCTACTAACATAAGACCGAGGCTTAAAGACCCAAAAAGAAAACTTGCTGCAATTAAAACAATTAAATAAATATTCGTTTGTATATATGTTCTTTTTATGCCTTTGACTACGGGAAGCATAGGAACCTTCGCGGCCTTGTACTCATCGTGCTTCCGAATAGCTATAGCATAGAAATGCGGCATTTGCCAAATCACTGTAATCACAAAAAGACCAAGAATGGCTGGATGTGTGATGTCCGGATAAATTGCGGCCCATCCTATGAGTGGCGGCATCGCCCCGGAAATACTGCCAACCTCCGTATTATAAATGGTTCTTCTCTTGCTCCACATCGTATATGGGACAACATAAAAAAACAAACCTAGAAAACCTAGGAATGCTGCAAGGAGAGTTGTTAATGCAAGAGTCACTATTCCGAAGACAGACATGAAGATACCCAGCCATAATACTGCTTTGGGCTTTATTTCTCCTGTTACAGTCGGCCTGTTTTTCGTTCTCTCCATAATAGAATCTATATCTCGGTCGTATAAGTTATTAAAAGCTCCGGCTGCCCCCATGACTAAAATCGAACCAATCAAAGCAAATATCATTTCCGGGAATTTCTCTAAAAGACGGATTTGATATGTATATAATGCCAATGTTAATCCAGCAAACATCGGAATCAAGTTTGATTTAATAATCCCTGTTTTCATCGTTTGTGCCAAAATTTTGGACAAAGTCTGTTTCTGCGTTGCAAGGTTTTCTTCCCTCCGCATGATTCCCCTCTTCCCCTTTATTGTTGATGGTTACTTCCAATAATAATTATCTATTATAATTTTCATACTGTTTAGTATTTATATACTATATGGTATGTTAATGTTATATGGTATGATTGTCAAGAGAAAGAGGGAGGGAAGAGAAATGATCAGACGAAGATTAACCCATGAGGAGCGAAAAAAGGAGACTCGGCAATTACTTTTAGAATCAGCTGTCGAGACCTTTGCTCAATTAGGCTTTCACGGAGCTTCTGTTGATAAAATTGCAGAACATGCCGGATTTAGCAAAGGGGCGGTTTATGCTCATTTTAATTCCAAAGAAGAGCTCTTTCTAGCCATATTGGAACAACAAATGAAATTACATGTGAACAACATCCATCAAGTAATAGACCAACAGCATTCATTTTCACATTTTATCGAAAACATGGATGAATATTTCCTTTCAGTTAGGCAGGAAAATCGAACATGGAGCATGCTTAACATGGAATTTTTTCTTTATGCGATGCGTGAAGAATCGGTACGTCATAAATGGTCTAACCTGATAACAGAATCGGTGGAGCAAATTTCCAAGGCCATTGAGAAATTGAAGTCGAAAGAAAATCATAAGTCTACTCTGTCTACGAATGAACTGGCTTGGACGATTCTTTCGTTAGAAAATGGGTTGGCTATATTTTACTATATTAGCGAAGACCGTGTGCCCCGTAATTTATATGGAAAAGCACTGCAAAATATGCTCCTGTCCACACGTTAGAAAAATAAGAAAACCCTCTAATCGAAATTGGAGTATGAGATTTTCAATGAGACTTCTGAAGATCGCAGCGGCTGCTGCCGCATTCCGTTTCTCTATACGGCACAAATAGGTTTTACCGACCCAAAGGGTATGTCATAATGATCGTGAAAACGAATACATGCCGGCCGGAAAATTCTGTTCAAGGTGGTGTTTTCTTTGGCGCAAAAAGAACCTCTTTCTTCCGTTAACAATGCGATCCGTATCTTGCGGGAATTTACTTTAGCGGATAAGGAGCTCGGCATCACGGAATTGAGCAAGCGTTTGGGATTGGCGAAAAGTACCATTTTCCGGTTAGTCAGCACACTCCACGGCAACAATCTTGTAGAGAAAAACAAGTACACGCATAAATATCATTTGGGGATCGGCTCCTTCGAGCTTGGTTTTGCCGTATACCATGGCAATGAGCTGCGCTCGATCGCTGCGCCCCTTCTAAACAAGCTGATGACAACCTACCGTGAGGCGGTTCATTTAGGTGTCTATGATCGCGGAGAAGTCGTATTTTTGTGCAAAATGGTTCCTGACGATCATCATGGAACCGTATCGAAAATAGGAAAACGCATACCAAGCCACTGCACCGCTTCAGGCAAAGTGCTTCTTGCCGTCCAGGCTGAGCAGGAAATCAGCCGCGTCATTGAACAAGGACTTGACCGGCATACACACAAAACCATTACTAGCGGCGAAGCGCTCCTCGAACAACTGCGCGAAGTGCGCAAAAGCGGCTATTCTACCGGAATGTCCGAGTATAAGGACGGTATTTGCTCCATAGCCGTTCCGGTGCACAGCAGCACCGGTCTGGTCATTGCAGCCGTTAGCTTTGCCGTAACCAAATCGTATTTGTATCCCGTACAGGTACAAAACTATGTCAAAGATCTGAAAACCTGCAGCAGACTAATCACCGAGCGGCTAAGTTAAGATATGCCTGATCCGATACGTGATATTGTTGCCGATTTACGGGATGGATTCGATCCATCCCGTTATTTATTGTTCCATTATCTTTTCTTCCCGGGCGATACGGTGACAAGAAGCGGACCGGGTTCGCCTTCTCCCCCCGCCGTTTTTAAAGCCAAGTCCGTTTCCTCCAAAGCGAAATCGTGAGAATTCATGATCCGCAGCGGAAATTTGCCCGATGCGATAAAATCGACGGCCATTTGTACCGATGTATAGCTGTGTCCCCTTACGCCTTTAAGCTGAAGTGTTTTCGTGATGACCGAGTCGATATCGAATTCGGGGATCTTCGTATATTTGTAAGCTCCAAACATGACCATACCGCCACGGCCGGCCGCAGCCACGGAGGAGATGACCGGCTCTGACCCGCCGGAGGTTACATCGATAACCACATCGGCCATCCGGCCGCCTGTGATTTCATGGACCCGATCTTCTAAACTTTCGGCTTGAATATTCACGATATGATCTGCACCGAGGCGTCTGGACAATTCAAGCCGCTTCATACTGGTAGATCGTCCGGTGACGATCACGCATTCAGCCCCGGCCGCCTTGGCTGCAAGGGTACAAGCCAACCCTTGCTGGCCGGGCCCCTGAATGACCACCGTTTTCCCCGGGCCTACACCGCCCTGCAGCAGCATCCATTCAAACCCGTTGGCCAGAGGCAAGGTGAGGGCGGCTTCTTCCGGAAGAACATGCTCAGGCATGGCATGCAGCACCGAGTTCGGATGAAGATACATAAACTCGCTGAAGCCGCCCCATAAGGACGGCTGCCGATCCACAGGCGTAGCACCGTATCGGATGCCGCCGGTTCTCGGATCCGTCGACGGGCAGGAGCGATACATGCCTATCCGGCAGAAAGAGCATTGGCCGCAAGGGATATATTCCTCGAGTGCCACCCGATCCCCCTCCTTCACCCCCCAACGCGCAGCCGCCTTTTCCCCTACCCGCTCAATAAAGCCGACGATATGGTGACCCAGTATGCGGGGAGATTGCGATTTCTTATAGTAGGACACATCCGTTCCGCACACGCCTACGGTTTCGATGCGAAGCAGTCCGGAATCCTCCGTTGCCTCCGGCAGGTCAAATTCCTGCAGCTCCGTCCTTTGAACTCCGGCCGCAACTGCGGCCAATGAGGTTCGCTTCATGAAATCAGCCTCCTTTCCTTCATCCTCATGGTTTACCCCGCCTTAGATAAGTGCTGCTCGGAAATGGTCGGCGTTTTCTTTGGACCTTGTACCATTAGATGGTGTACTGCTCCAAGGTCGACTTCACAAATAAATCTTCCACTGAAAGCTTGGTTTTGATAAGCCCCTGTTCATGAGAATAGTGGACCAACGCTTCCAAGGCAGCGCGGTTTTTCTCTAATCCGTAAGGCCAGAAATCATCGCCCATCAGTTGCTTCGTCCGTTCGACTTCCGGCACCAGCCAAGGCAGCGTCACTTTTAAGGCCGCGGTTTGATTGAAGCCCTCGTACACCTTGTTCTTGGCTTCGACGAACGCCTGATACAGGTTTTGCGCGGCCCACGGGTACCGTTCCAGAATTTCGTTGCGAATAGCCACAACATGCATAATCGGGAAAATGCCGGTTTTGCGGAAATAATCTTTTTCAACGGATACGTAATCTTCGAACAGACGTTCTACGCGCGGCGACCCCTTCAAGAAGCAGGACGGCGCCCGAGGAGCAATAAACGCGCCCAGATCGCCGTTCTCCAGCATTTGGTTTAGTGTCTGCTCCGGACCGATCGGCTGCAGGCGAATGTCCGCGGGCAGCTCCAGCTTGAACTTTTCGACACGACCGGGCGTCTCCTGCCCTCCATAGAACCACTCCACCTCGGTCGGATGAACACCGTATTCATGCTGCAAAAATCCGCGAATCCAGACGCAAGCGGTCAACTGATACTCGGGAATACCGATGCGCTTGCCTTTTAACTCCTCCGGTCGACGGATTCCCGCTTCAACATTCACATAAATCCCCGAATGACGGAAATACCGCGACGGAAATACCGGAATGGCCGTAAAATGGGGAAATCCGCGGTCCCTCGCAAGAAGATAGGAAGAAGCAGACAGCTCGGCAACATCGAATTCCTGGTGGCGCATCATGCGGAAAAACGTTTCTTCCACCGGCATGCTGAGAAAGTTCAGTTCAATGCCCTTGGGACGGACGGAACCGTCCATTAACGCATGAACACGATCGTAGTCCCAGCAGGCGAAGCTTAAATTCAGTTTAGCCATGGAAATCCTCCTTATGTAGATATGGAATGGTGATTACCGGTTGATGACTCCTCTTGTGGCGCAAACCAAATGAGCAGGTTCGCAATGATAATCGTACCGGCCACAAAATAAAATGCCGCAAATAAACCGAACTTGTCGGAAATGATGCCTCCAAGCAAGGGGGATACCGATTGGCCCAGGGACTGCATGCCGAACAGGATGCCTATGCTGGTCCCGGCCATTTTTTGGGGAGACGATTCCATTAGCCAAGCCTGCATCACGGGACGGACCGCATAGAGAAAAAATCCGAGAACCGCGATAAATACGATGAACAACGGCGATTTGCCAAAAGCCGCCATAGCAATCAAAATAACGGCGGATACCGTCATGCTTGTCGTCAATACCTTTTTGCGTCCCCATTTATCGGACAAATGACCGGATATCGGAGCGGCGATAAAGCCTCCCATCTGGAGCAGGAATATGCCTGATCCGACCCACAAAGGGAAAAAATCCAGCTCATGCGCCAAATACAACGGAAGAAAGGTAAGCAGCGCGTTTTGCGTCATGGAACGGAAGGCGGAGCTCGTTGAAATGAGCACCAGGCTGCGGTTTTGTACCAGTCCCTTCAGTCCGTTGAAATATTCCTTTACGGTTTGTCCCTGCTTCTCCTCGCCAGCCCTCGCCTTTTGTTTTTTGAGGTCCAATGGTGAATTCCGCAGCATGATCACAATAAGCAGCGCGATGATCACGCCGGGAACGATATTGAGCACAACGATTTGCCTCCATGTAAATAGAGCCAGCATCGCACCTATCGCAAGCGGGGCGAGCGCATCGCCTGCATGGGCTCCCATGCCGTGAACTGAGAGGACAAAGCCTCTCCGCTCCGGATAGCGCTGCGATAATGCAGGGATCGCCGTCGGATGCCACAGGTTGTTGCCTATGCCGACCAGCGAGATGCAAAGAAGCAGCATCCAGTAGGTACTCGTGAAATTCATGAACAAGTAGGGAAATCCGACCCAGAAGAGCGATAGTGCCATCAGAAGACCTTTTTTGCCGACCGTATCGACCAGCATGCCTCCCGGCACATTGGAAATCGTGCTCGCCATATATTGAAACGTAATGAGCATGCCGGTTTCGGTATAGCTGAGTCCCAGCTCTTGGCCAATCACCGGAAGCAGCATATAAAAGGTGGCCGGATACCAATGGGTTAATCCGTGACCGATCGTGATCAGCCACATGTCCTTCAAGGAAGGCGACGGCGATGCTGCGACGGGTTCAGTCGATTCGCTCAAACGATGAAATCCCTCCTTTGGTTTACCACACTTGTATGATGTCGGAAGCTCCGACCGCATTCCACAGGTTCATCACCTTAAAGCCGTCCTGCTCGGCACGAGGCCACATAACATCCCTTTCACGCAAGCCGATCACGACCTCATAGCCTTGCTCGCGCAGCCGCTTTGCATATTCGGCCCCGTCCTCGCTGTAGCCAAGTACGGCAATTGTTTTTCCTGCAAATTTATTAGGCATCGCCATGGCGTCTCCCCTCTCTGCCAAGCCAATCGGAAGTTATTGCCGTAGTTTTACTTCATAATAATCCCATACCTTGCGGTAGAGAGCAGGCTTCCCTAAATGACGGGCACAGGCCTCGATTTCCTGATCGTTCAGCTCATAGGGCATGCCCAAAGCTTGAGCCCTGTACTGGCGCTGAGCGTTCTCTTCCAAGTAAATGCACAAGGCGAACGCCTCCTCGAGCGTGGAGCCGGTGATGACGCTTCCGTGAGATTTTAACAGCATCGTGCGGCTGCCCCCGAGCGCCTCGGCCAACCGGCCGCCCAGCTCCGAAGTGTTTATGGAATCCACACGGTCAAACGTCGAAATCTCCCCCAAAAGAGCTGCTTGAGGAAAAACAGGCTTAAGCGGTGTTCCCGTTATACTGAACAAGGTCGACCAGCGGGGATGGGCATGGATCACAGCCTGTACGTCGGGCCGTTTTTTATAGATTTCCGTGTGGATGTGATATTCCATCGGCGGGACTTCGCTCCCTTCCAACGGCGTGCCGTGTACATCCATAATGACGATATCCCCGGCGCTCAAATCGTTCCGGGCACTCGGTCCCGAATTGATCAGGATATGCTCCGTACCGGGAATACGCACGCTGCAGTGGCCGTTAAAGTCGATGATCTCTGCCCGTTCCAGCATCAGAATACATTGTACCAAGCTCATTTTTAATGATTCCAAACCAGCAGCGAGTACCATATTCGTTCCTCCCCTTTGCTAATGGGCCGCCTAGAACTTGGCTGTCATTTCTTCGAGCAGCGCCTCTTTCCAATCCACACCCTTGGGCAGAAATTGATCGCAGCCTCTAACCCTGCTGTGTGTTTCCGGATCCGCCCCGCGCGGCGTTTTACCCGCCTCCACGTCTCTGGTGGCCTCCAAAAGCAGCTGGCGCGCCGCAATAATGGCGGTATCCGCGGTACCCAGCTTTTCCTTGGTGCGATCGCAGAATGGCTGTTCCATCGTTTCCTGAAGCGCGTAGTCCTGGGTGTTGATTCCGGAGATGCCGGTAAAGGTTTCGGTTCGCTGCACCTCTCGGTCAATGAGATAATCGTTGGAAGGATTGCGCACCAGTTTATACCCCGGCAGCATATCTTCTTCTCCGCGACCGAAGTCCTTTTCGTGCTTCTTCACAAATTCAGGAGTGAATGGAATATGGACATCCGATGAGTATAAAATGTTATACACCCATACGTTAGCGTCATCGATAGGCACCCACACATGGCCTGCGATGGACGGAAATTGCTCCATTTTACCGTCGGTCCAGCGGATCATGGCACCTCTCATTTGCTGTGCGGGCATAAGAAATTGATAAGCCCTGACATAATGGTTATCTTCCTTCAAGTCGCGAATTCCTGCGTATTTGAAGCCGTAATCGGTTTTGACCACCTCGAGCTTTGGCGCGGTAGCCCTTGTCCGCAGCGCGTTTTTATCCGCTATGTTATTGTTATGGGCAAACGAGGAATGGGAAGTGTCAATGCCTCCTTCCAGGGCTTGCAGCCAGTTGCACGCTTCGAAGGTTTTCGATACGTTGCGGCAGTTTTCCGGAGCTCTCATCCATTCGTAATCCGGGTAACCCGGCTGCTGCTCTTTCGGCCCCATGTAGGTCCAGATGACGCCTGCTTTTTCATAGACAGGATAGGCTTTCAATTTGACGCTATGCTTGAAATCGCTGGTTGGCGGCTCGTTCGGCGTGTCCAGGCATTGACCGTTTGTATCGAACTTCCAGCCGTGATATACACAGCGGAGTCCGCATTCTTCATTGCGCCCCCAGAACAAATGGGCCCGGCGATGAGGGCAGTACGCATCGAGCAGTCCAACTTTGCCGTTCGTATCGCGAAAGGCAACCAGATCCTCCCCCAGCAGCCGGACGCGAACCGGCGGGCAATCCGCTGCCGGCAGCTCTTCGCTCAAGACGGCAGGAATCCAATAACGGCGGAACAACTCTCCCATCGGTGTTCCGGGACCTACCCTGCACAGCCTTTCGTTGTCTTCTCTTTTTAACATAGCCATCTCTCCCTCGTATCATATTTGTTGTAAAGCTTTGAAGGCCAATTTCCAGTTCCCCAGGGAACTGGCGACCGCTTTCAAAATTTCCAGCGTTGGCTCTTTGAAAATTGAATTGGGACTGGACTTTTCGAGATGCTTCCAGACAATAATTCTTAGGGTTATTCGGGGAAATCCTTCTCTCTCCTGTAGCATCGACTACTCTTAAAGTCTGCTTCCTCGGCTCTCGCTTGAACTTCTAACCCGCTGGCTGTCCCCTTCGGCAACCCATGCTCGAAGATAGCAGCTTCGAGGCAGCTCATGGACCGAAGTGAGTTCTCATATGCGAGGGTGATTGAACGGCGAGTGCGCTGGGGGCATCCCGAAAGGTCCAGTCCCTGAATCCCATAAAGAAAGGAGGAATCCCACGTGAAGTTGTTTGTCGGGATTGACGTGAGTTCGCAAGATTTAAAGGTGTGCATCATGGATGCTGGCGGCGATACCCTCCAAGCGTTCACGGTGCTCAACAACTACCACGGTGCCTGCCACCTGCGGGATCAGATCCTTGCCCACGCTGACCGCATCAAGCCATCGGAGATTCACATCGGTCTGGAATCAACATCGGTTTACAGTTGGCACCCCGCCATGTTCCTGCATGGGGACAAGCTTCTCAGCGAGCGGCATACGAAGGTATTTACCATTAATCCGAAGCTCATTAGCAAGTTCAAGGAAGCCTATGTGGACCTCGATAAGAACGACCGCATCGATGCCTGGATTATTGCAGACAGGCTGCGTTTTGGAAGGCTGCCGATGACCGTTGTCGCCCAAGAGCAGTACATCGCTCTTCAAAGACTGACCCGCATGCGGTTTCACCTCGTCCACAACCTGACACGAGAGAAGCAGTACTTTCTCCAGCACCTGTTCTACAAGTGCAGTGCGTTCTCCGCGGAGGTGGAGAGCTCCGCCTTCGGCCATGCCATCACTGAATTGCTCCTTGAGAAATACAGCCTGGATGAGGTCAGCTCGATGGATGTGGCGGATTTAGCCGACTACCTCAAGGATAAGGGCCGTAATCGATTCCCTGATCCGGAGGGTGTAGCGAGGTGCATCCAGAAAGCCGCGCGTGCTTCCTATCGTCTCTCAAAAGTCGTCGAGGACTCCATCGATATCATCCTGGGCACTTCTATCGAAGCCATTCGAAGTACGCAGAAGCAAATCAAGGAGCTCGACAAGGCGATTGAACGCATTATCGCCGGCTTACCCGGTGAAAACGTCCTGAAGACGATCCCCGGTATCGGCCCGATCTACAGCGCTGGTATTATCGCCGAAATCGGTGACATCCATCGCTTTGACGATCAAGCCGCTCTGGCGAAGTACGCTGGGCTTACTTGGCGAAAGAATCAGTCTGGCAAGTTTGAAGCCGAAGAAACGTCCCGTATTAAATCCGGCAACCGGTTTCTGCGTTATTACCTGGTTGAAGCTGCCAACTTGGTAAAGAACCGCGACGCAGAATTCGGAGAGTACTACCGGAAAAAATACAACGAAGTCACGAAGCACCAACACAAACGCGCCCTCGTCTTAACCGCAAGAAAACTTGTGCGGCTGGTCGATGTGCTGCTACGCAACGACCAAGTCTACACGCCGCGGAGGAAGGTGACTAACGCCTAAAGCTTCTCACCTACTTTCTGCGAAGCCCATTGGGAATTCCCAGTAAAATCGAGGTATATCCTGGAAAAATCGCTCGATTTTACTCAGGGTTTATTTCGTGATGCCATTTTTCCTGACTCAAAGCGATTTTCCATCAAAAGAATTTCCAATTACCGCGAATCAGGAACTTGACATCTTACCGCTGGACTTTGATTTCTTCGACAGGGTCGACCAAATGGCCCGGGCCGCTCTTATCACCTGCTACTTCGCATAAAAGCGTTCATCCACCACTTGATCGACACTCATTTCTTTCACAAGCGCACCGGTTTCCTTTACCGTATCGATAGCCCATTTCATGCCTTCGATGTTTATTTTTCCCTTGTCTGCGAGTGCCGGCAGTACGAAATCGAACGATTTTTCCGCATCGGCTCTATTCATTCCCAACTCTGCCATGGCGATTTGCAAAGCTTCTTCGCGGTTGGCGCCATCCTTTATGAACTTCACGGCCTCGGCGTGCGCCGACATAAAGGCGTAGACCACCTCCGGCGTATTTTTAATCAGGTCCCCATTGGCGGCGATCATATTGTGATTGTACGTTTTAAGCTCGTCGCGCATTAAGGCCAACCTGGTGAAACCGAGCTCCTCGGCCTTCAAATCGGTAGGCTGGCTTAAAATAGTGACGGACGCCTGACCGGTCTGCAGTGCCTGCAAGCGGCCCGCGTTCTCCCCTGCGTTGATAAGCCGTACGTCCTCGTTGGGCGTCAGCCCGTTTTTCTTCAACCAATATTGCAGCTGAATGTCTGTTCCGTTACCCGGTACGTTGCTCGCCGCCGACTTTCCCTTCAGATCGCCGGGGCTTTTGATATCCTTGGATACAAAGATCGAATACATCGACTGATCGTCGAGCGTACCGATCATTTTGACGTTTGCGCCTTCCGCCACCCCGGTAATAACCGATTCCGGAAGCGTGGAGATGATCGGATATTCTCCGGTTTGAAGTCCTCTTAGCGCAAGAACACCGCCTTTGACATACTCGAGATTGACTTCCAAATTGACGTTCTTATAAAATCCTTTCTGTTGAGCTACAAAAATCGGAAGATAGCTCATGTTTTTCGACGGAAGCCCCAGTTTCACCGTGGTCAGCTGATCCGGCATGGTCTTCATGGCCGCTGCAGCTCCCGGGTTTCCATTCTTGCCCTCTGGTGCGGGCGAATCAGCCGTCTGGCTCCCGCATCCGGCAGCTGCCAGTAACATCGAGGTACAGGCAAGCAGCCTCAGCGTATGCTTTCCAGTCCTGCTTAACGAATGTCGAATCCACCTCTTCATCCCACTCGCTCCCCTTTCAGGTGTCGGAGGGCCCGGTCCCCACACTATTCATGATCGCCCTCTTCAATAAAATACCTCTCCGCAAACGATAAAAACAGGGGCGGTTCTTGTATAATGAACAATGCCAAAAGAAAATCAGTTTCGTCTCAGGTCCTAAACAAAAAACAAGCTGACATCCACGGAATGCGGACGCCAGCTTGTCAGCTTGTTGGTTTAATTTTCTATGCCTGTACCTCTTTAAGATCCTTGACTCCCGATTTGGTTAGAATCCTGCGTAATTCGTGCTTTAATTCCAGATCCACTTTATCGCTTGCTAATATGGATTCAAAGGTAGAACGGACAATTCCGCCATTCTTCGGGTTTCTGAATAATGCATAGGTTTCCTGAAGCTCGTTAATCAATTCCTGCACATTCTCATTATTGGCTTCGACCGAGATTTGACCGATCAAGCTTTGCAGTCTTCGTGCCTTTTCAGCCTGTTTGGCCAGTCTTCGTCTTCTGTATCTCATGATCAGAATGAAGATGACTATATTAAGTAAAATAAGTGAAACGTTTACAACATTGCCTTCCACACCGGAATCCCCCTACGAAATGGATATGTTATGTATTTTGCCTGCGCTTTCATGTCAAACGATGCCTATCGGCCTACTGTACTTACAGAATTGTAGTATAAAAAAATCACCGAAGTCAATTTTTTCATCTCACTTCCATATGCAGCGCCAAACCAGACAGTACATTCATAGCAACAAAAAAATCCCATGTGATTGGGATTTTAAAAAGAACATATGCCGTTTATATGAAGAGGAACCGCCCTGGACCGGTTTGTTTCATTGTAAATATTTTGTTTTTAACGCATCGACCACAACGGCAATAAAAATCATCAAGCCCCCGACCATCGTCACATAATAGGAAGAAATTCCCAGTATTTGCAGGCCGGTTTGAATGACGGTAAGCAGCAGCACGCCTCCTAATACTCCGGAGATGCTTCCCCTCCCTCCCGTGAGACTGACGCCTCCGATGACGGCTGCAGCCAGCGTGTACATGAGCAAATCGGAGCCGAACGTCATCGTAACGGCACCCATATATGCGGAGAGCAAATATCCCGAAAAACCCGCCAATCCGCCCGAAATGGCAAAAGCATAAATCTTGATCCGATCTGTCCGGATCCCGCTCACATAGGCGCTCCGGCTGTTACCGCCCGTTGCGAACAGGCTTCTGCCGAACACGGTCTGCTTCCATATAAAATAGACCAACAAATAGATAAGAAGGAACGGGATGGGGAGTACGGGAAGACCGGCGACGGTTCCTTGTCCGATCCATGTATAGGCCGCAGGAAAATTAATAATGGAACGGCCCTGGGTCAAGGCCATAAGCGCTCCCTGCAGAATAAGCCCCATGGCCAGCGTTTCAATCAAGGCCGCAGCCTTCAATTTGGCGATCAGCCAACCGTTTGCGAATCCGACGCCAACCCCGAACAAAACAATGACCACAACGGCAAGAAACCAGGGAAGCCCGCCGTTCATCAAGGTGGTGCCCAATCCGGCGCTAAACGCCAGAACACCGACAACCGATAAATCGATCTCCCCGATAATCAGGACAAAAGACATCCCGGCGGTCAGCACGCCGAGCACAGCCGTTTGGACCAGAATATTTTGCAAAATCGATTTGGAAAAAAACGTGGAGTCGATTAACCCCATAGTAATAATCCCGAATACAAGGAGAAACCAGACAATATGATTGGCAAACAGCCGGACCAGCCTTTGATCGTTCTGTGCCAACGGCAGCGGAGGCTGCGAAACGGCAACATTGCTTTCTTTGACGCTCATGCTGCACCACCCTTTACTGAATCTCGCATTTGAATCACCTGCTCAGCCGTGAACCCGTCATTTTCCGCTTCACGGACGACCTTTCCGTCGGAGAAAAAGATTAAGCGGTCCGCTACCCTGAGCAGCTCATTGTAATCGTTCGTCAGGTACAGAACGCTTAAACCCGACCGGGTAAGCTCATCGATCAGAAACAAAATCTCCTCCCGGCTTTTGACATCGATCCCGATTGTCGGCTCATCGATAATCAATACGGACGGTTCCACGCTTAGCGCCTTGGAAATCACCACTTTCTGCTGATTCCCCCCGCTCAAATTCCCTACCAATTCATAAATAGAGCCGGCTTTAATGTTCAGCTGTTTAAAATAGCCGGTAGAATTGTCGATCTCTCTTTCCTTATCCACCAATCCCATCAGCTTTTTGAGCTTGGACCCCAGGATGGACAAACTGATATTTTCTTGAATCGGAAGCTGCTGTACAATCCCTTCTTTATGACGATCGTAAGATACATAGACGATATTATGCTTCAAGGCTTCAGCCGGTTCTTTGGGTATGCCGATCTCCCGGCCGTTCAAATGAATTTCCCCGCTCTCCACCGGATACAGCCCGAACAGGCCCCTGCATATTTCCCTTGCGCCTGATCCGGGAAACCCGATCAAGCCCAAAATTTCTCCACGGTGCAAACGGAAGGATACGTCCTTCAGGTCCTTTCCCTTGATGTTCCTGCATTCCAGAATCGGTTCCTTCTCCGCTCCCGGCTCCCGGGTACGGGTACACAGCTCAACATCTTCGCCCACGATCAAATTCGTCAGCGAGCGCTCGTCAACCGAATCCGCCGCATAACCGGTAAAAGACAGACCGTCGCGGATGACGGTGATCCGGTCGCACAGCTTTAGCACCTCTTCAAGATAGTGAGATATAAAAATAATGCCGGTACCCTGCTTTTTCAGCTTGAGTACGAATTCAAACAAGCTGTTTCTCTCATCCGCCGAAAGTGCCGTCGTCGGTTCGTCCAATATGATTAATTTGGCCTTGCTGAACAAAGCTCTGACAATATTGAGCTTTCTTTGATTGACAAGAGACAGATCCTTGGCCTTCATCCTGGGATCGATGGGAAGTCCGTATTCACGCAGCTCCTGCTCCGCCTTCTCAAACATAGGCTTCCAATCCACGAGCCCTGCTTTTTTCCGCAGCCATACGCCCAGAAACAGATTCTCGGCGACGCTGAATTCGGGAATGATGGTGGCATGCTGGGGGACGACATAGATGCCCAAATCTTGTCTTTCGAGAACGGAAAGCCGGTCGATCGGCTGTGAATCCAGTTCAACCGCTCCGCTGTCGCAGGAGAGAACGCCCGAGATGATATTGACCAGCGTGGATTTACCTGCACCGTTTTTGCCGACCAATCCATGAATTTCACCATAGTCTACGGCAAATTCGACATTTTTCAATACTTCCTTCCCGCCGAAGCTTTTGTACACATTGGAGATTTGAAGCAGCAAACGGATCCCCTCCTACTACTAATCTTTATGCGCATAAGATGGAGAGAGCGGAGCTCTACCCCATCTTATACCGTGTATGAAGCCTTAATATCTCCTTAATATCGTAATCCGTACTTGTTCCAGGCTACATTGCCCCAGTGCGCATCATTGTCTACATTGGTGCTGTCAATGACATAAGGATCGATGACCATGTGCGGGCCGGTCTGACCTTCCTTGATCGGCGCTTCTTTCCAGAAATAGCTGTCGTTCTTATAGGTTTCGATCGGAACCTTCTGTCCCTTTAGCGTATATTTGTCCAGCATTTCAATCACCAGCTCACCGTAAGCTACGCAATCCTGATTAATCGAGGCATCGTACCAGCCCTCTTGAATCCGCTGCAGCGCAATCGGCTCCGCATCAATCGTGACAAAGATGACGTGTCCTTCTTCGCCCACCTTTTTCAATTGATTGGTCTGCTTCAACGCTTCATAAAGTCCCATTGCAGGGTTGTCGCTTGGCGCGTGGACAGCGTCGAGGGTTTTGTACTTCGCGATCGCATTCAACGCCACATCCTGCGTCTTTCTCATATCTCCTTCGGCAGGCATGGCCAGATAATTGATGTTCGGATATTTCTTCATGACCGCATCGAAGCCTTCCTTACGCGCTCTCCATGCCGAGCTGGACATGGCCCCGTATGCATTCAGAACGTTGCCTTTGGCTTCTCCGTACTTTTGCTCCAGCCGTTTTACGATTTCCATGGCCGCCATTTCACCGGCTTTATAATTGTCGAAAGCCACTGTAAACGATACATTGCCGCCTGTCGTCGGCGTATCGAAAATCGCAACCGGAATGCCGGCCTGCTCCGCTTTATCGATGGCCGTAACCAGTCCTTCGCTGTCATTGGGATCGGAAATAATGGCTGCCGGCTTCTTGGAAATAAAGTTGATAAATTGGTTCGTTTGTTTGGCGGAATCAAAGTCGGCCACGCTCGCTTCGAATTGGTAGCCGAGCTCTTCTGCTTTCCGCTTGGCCGCTTCCTGCATCGCGACAAAGGCATAATAGTTCAAGCTTTTGTGGGATAAAGCAATCAGCCCTTTGCCATTGGAGCCGCTCGGCGACGTACCGCCTCCTTGTTCATTCTGCTGTGGAGGCGTTGAGCCTCCGGCGGTTTGCTGCTGCCCTCCTCCGCAGGCGGATATGGCAAGCGACAGCAGGAATACGGCAATCAATGCGGCAAAGCTTCTTTTTCTTAAATGTTTCATAGACATCCCCCTATTCTGTTTCAAGTTCTCCTCCAGCTTTCGCGGACTTACATGACACCGCGAAGAACGATGCTTTTGATTTGCGTCAGCTCTTCAAGCGTATACAGCGTTCCCTCTCTGCCGATCCCGCTTTTCTTATATCCGCCGAAGGCGCTGCATACCGGACGGTAGCAGGTTCCGCCATTGACGGAAACAATCCCGGCCTCGATTTGATTTCCCCCCTCCATCGCCTTGTAAATATCCCTGGTGAAAATGGAAGAGTTCAAGCCATATTGACTGGCGTTTGCGATGTCGATCGCTTCCTGCAGATCTTCAAACGCGATCAGAGCAAATACGGGACCGAAGATCTCCAGATCCTTGGCAATGTCCATATCCTTCGTTGCTTCGAGAACGGTAGGCTCGATGAACGTTTGCCGAACCCGTTTTCCTCCCAGTGCCAGCGTGGCGCCTTGGCCGATCGTATATTGAATTTGTCGTTCCACTTTTACTGCTGCGGCTTCGTTAATAAGCGGTCCGACATCCGTTCCTTCTTCAAGCTGATGGCCGATCCGCTTCGCAGCCAGTTTTTCAACCAACTTGGTTTTAAATTCCTCATAGACGGATTGCTGCACCAGCAATCGTTTGTTTGCGCAGCAGACTTGACCGTTCGCCAACAGCCTTCCGAATATCGCATGATCGACGGCTGCATCCAGATCGCCGTCCTCGCAAACGATCATCGCATCATTTGCGCCAAGCTCAAGGAACACCCTTGACAAGTTTTTGGCGCCGTTTTGGGCGATGATGGTGCCCACTTCCGTGCTTCCCGTAAAGCTGACGGCTTGAACCGCCGGACTTTTAACCAAATAATCTCCTACCTCTTCGCCATAACCGTTTACAATCTGCAGCACATCTCTCGGAACACCCGCTTCATGCAGCATCTCCGCCATGCGCGTGACCGTTAACGGGTCATCTTCCGGCGGTTTGACGATCATCGCGTTCCCGGCAGCCAAAGCAGCCCCCGCCTTGTGGGCAAACAATTCCGCCGGGAAATTGAACGGGATAATGCCTACGATGACGCCCAGCGGTTCCCGCTTCGTAATCATCAAATCTTTTTCAAGACCGGACTGGATTTCCAAAGGAATCGTTTGACCGAACAATCTTTTGGATTCTTCGACAAAGCCTTCAAAAATGGCCGCCGCCGTATCCAGCTCCCAGCCTGCCTGCTCCAGCGTCTTGCCGTTTTCTGCGCTGAGCAGCCGGGCGAGCTCATCGCGTTCGGCCCGCAGATGGCTCACAAAGCGGTTGATGATCTCCGCCCGTTTATAAATCGGCGTCCGCGCCCAAGCCTTCGCTCCAGCCTGCGCTGCGTCCAACGCCTTCTGAGCGTCCTCCATCGTTGCGGCCGGTACGGTGTCAATCAGTTCCATCGTGGCCATATTCCTTACTTCAATAACGGCACTGCCCGAAGCACCGCGTTGTTCTCCGTTCAACTGAATAGACATAACATGTATACTCCCTTTCCTTTTGGATTTGTGAAGCGGAACGGTTGGGATACTGCAGCTAGATCCACGGATTGATGGCAATTTTGATCACCTGATCTTCGCCGTCAAGGCGGTACCCTTTTTTGCTCATTGCCGTAATGGCGTCCCCGATTCGATTCAATCCAAGCGTTTGCGTAACCAGCTTATCGTAAGGCAGCTCCATTTTCTCAATGATATTCAGCGTCATTTCCATATGCTCTACATCGCTTCCCCATACCCCGTGAATGTCGGCGTTGTTCCGGAGAATATGCCAATGCGGATTGATATTGGCTGTGCCTACGTCTGTAAAATGGCCCAGCTCCACATAGGATGCGCTGTCGCGCAGGTAGGAAAGTCCTTCCGGAACAGAAGCCGGGAATCCCGAGCACTCGACGACCATATCGGCTCCGCGACCGCCCTTGGTTTCCTCCTTGACCAATTGGATACGCTCTTTGGGATCGCGGATTTCCTCGATATCAATCGTGACATCCGCGCCTAATTCCCGGGCCAGCTCCAGACGGCGCTTCGGCCCTCCCACGGCGATCACCTTGGCGGCACCCGACCGTTTGGCGAAAGCGACCGCTCCCAGTCCGATGGCTCCTGTCCCCTGCACCACCACCGTACTTCCGAAGCGAACGCCGCCGGCCCGCTGAAAACCATGGATACAAATCGAGAGAGGCTCCGTCAGGACGGCAATATGCGGTTCCATGTCCGTCTTGAAGAAAGACGTGCCCCGGTATTGAATATGAACATATTGGCTAAATCCGCCGGATAATAGATGCGGCGCCTGATCGGGCATGAACCCGTAAGCTTTCACATTGGCGCAGCGGGTCGGCGTTTTGGAAATTTTGCAGTAATAGCAATTTCCGCACGGTACTCCCGGCACAATCACCACCCGGTCGCCTTCCTTTACCGGTCTTCCGTTCGAGTCTTCGACTACGCCCTGTCCAAGCTTCTCAATGATGCCGCAGAATTCATGGCCCAATATGATCGGATACTCAATTGTATTCAAATGCCCGTAATAGATATGAACATCCGTTCCGCAAACACCCGCATATTCCGTCCGTAAAATGAATTCTCCGGCCTTCGGCTCCGGTACCTCATATTCTTTAATATGAAAATTCCCTTCGACTCCGTCCAAAACCGCTGCTTTTCCGATGATTGGCATGGTTGCTCCTCCTTCATGTCCGTTGTGTATAATAGCGCTTACAAATTCTTTTAAGGAATCAAGACTACTTTAATCGCCTTTTCCTCGCGGTTCGAAGCGCATTGCAGGGCTTGTTCCGCCTCGTCTAAAGCAAATTCGTGCGTAACCATCTTCTCAATGGGGAATCGCCCGCTGGCAATCAGATCGATGGCCCCTTGATACCCCCATGCACTCAGGAAAGACGTCTGCAGCTTCAACTCCTTAAACGTCATCTGATTGTCGGTTTCAATCGTAACCGGCCTATTCCCCGTTAATCCGAGATAATTGACCGTTCCGCCTTTTCTGGCGTAATTCAGACTATCCTTTTGCGCCTGCGGCGTTCCCGCCGTTTCGAATACGAGATCGGCTCCCCTCCCTCCTGTCAGTTCAAGCAATCTGGACCCGGCATCTTCTTTTCTAAAATCGATGACCTCATCCGCACCCAGCTGTTTGCCTAGAGCAAGTCTTTCATCCCGCGTGCCGATGAGAATAACCGCCGCCGCCCCTGCCGCCTTGGCCGCAACCGCAGTCAGCAGCCCGATCGGCCCCGCGCCGATCACGGCTACGGTGTCTCCAAGCTTCGGCGGCGTCAGGTGGACCGCCCTGACCGTCACAGCAAGCGGCTCCGTCAAAACGGCTCTGTGCCATGGAACGTGATCGGGAATCCGGTGAACGATGGCGTTGGAAGGCACATACAGAACCTGCGACCATCCGCCGAATAAATGAGGCTCCCGGGTGCAGCTGATATTGCAGCCGTACTGTCTTCCCTCCTCCCGGTCTTTGACGCACAGATTGTAAAATCCCTCTTTGCACCACCTGCACGCGCCGCAAGGAAGAATCATCTCTACTGCAACCTTGTCCCCGAGCTTGACCCCATGCTTTTGTGCGGCATTTTTGCCTAATTCCTCTACGGTGCCCACGAATTCGTGACCCGGGATAATCGGATAAGGCTCGCCCCAATCTCCACGGAAGATGTGTTGATCGGAACCGCAGATTCCGCACATGTGGACTTTGACAAGCAGCTCTTCATCGTTCAGTACGGGTTTAGGAAAAGTTCTTATCTCCAATGCGCCCCGTTTGTGAATAACAGCTGCTTTAACCGCTTTCATTTCCTATCTCCCTCCTTCTGTGATTTGATTTTACTCCATTGACAAATACCGCAACATGGATGAAAGTTTGGATGCAGGTGTTCATTTTTTAGATGATTCGCAATATAACGGAGAAAGGTGCAATGATTTACGGCAGGGTGTAAAATTTTTGGGCCTCCACACAAAAAAAAACGCGCAGGTCCATTGGATGACCTTGCGCGTGTGCCTGATCTTTTATTTTTCGATGGCTTCTTTGTACTGATTCGGAGATACGCCTGTGATCCGTTTAAACGATTTGGTAAAATATTTGGGGTCCTGAAAACCAACGGCCTCCGCGACTTCATAAATTTTCAGATTCGTTTGCCGAAACAGCTCTTTGGCTTTTTCGACACGCAGCTGAAGCATATAATCAATGAAGCTTTCACCCGTAACCTTTTTGAAGTAAGAACTTAAATAGCTCTTGCTCAGGCCGACATGCTCCGCCAATTGCTCCAGCGTCACCTCCTCGTGGAAATGGGTTTCAATGTAGGCAGCCGCTTTGGCTATTACCTTATTCACTCCGCCAATCAGGACGGATCTCTCCGCTTCCAGATGCCCGATACCATCCATAAGCCATTCCGTCAATTCCTTGAACGTCGGAATTTTTTTGACTCTTTCCATGTAGTCGAATTTATTGCTTCCCCATAGAGAGGATATAATATGACTGTTCGATTGAAGCCCTTCCATAATGGCCAAAACGATATCGATCACCATCATTTTTACAGATTCGACACTGGGCTTGCGATCCTGAATCAAAGCTGTCACTTCCGCAAGCATTTCCTTCAGCCTGCTCCAATTCCGGATCATGGCCAGCCGCTTGACGTCCTGCCCGTTCACATAGGCCTGGGCTTCAAAAGCTTCCGGAAGCTCCATGCCGTGCGTATCCTCCACGGTTCCAAGCTCATGGTAAAAGGCGTGCTGCTCCGCAAATTGCAGTAGATTCGAATATTCGGCAGGAAGCTGATCCATACTGCGGGAGGAACGATAGTACAATTGAACCTGACCGGAGGCCGGAGCCAGGCTCTTCAAGGCCGCATATACCGTTAATACTGTATGATTTTCCCATTCCATCCCCTTCTGCTTGCTGATATTCGCCGCTTTTTCAATCAAAACCAGATAGGACCTGTCACTTAACCTTACCGCCATAGCATTCGCTTCTCCCAGGCCATCCTGTAATGCTTTGGAAACGGTCTCTTCGGCGGCATTGACATTTTCTTTATACATGATCAACAGGAGCAGGCACGGCTTATCGAGCCATCGGAGGGCCAGCTTGTCGCTTTGCTGCTTCAATTCGGTATAGTGATCTCCCGTCAGAAGCGACCTCAACCATTTCTCCCGCAGTAAGGGCAGGGACTGACTGGCTTGTCTTTGCAGCTCCCGAACCATTTCCTGATTCGTCTTCATCTGCTCAAATTCGGACCGGATTCTGGATAAAGCGTTCTCCAGATGACCGTCCTCTTCCATTTCTGTTTTAAGTAAATAACCCGAGGCCCCGATTTCCAAAGCCTCCTTCACATATTCAAAGTCATTGTAGCAAGTAAGCAGCAGTACCTTGATATGCGGATAATCCCGCTTGATGATGCGCGTAAGCTCCAGCCCGTCGATGATCGGCATCCGGATATCCGTAATGACCAAATCGATGGGCTGCTGCTTGAGAATGTTCAACGCCTTCTCCCCGTTGGCCGCTTCGGATACGACCTCCATGCCGAATTCACCCCAGGGGACCAGCGTTTTAAGTCCTCTTCTAACAATCATCTCGTCATCAACCACTAAGATTTGGCTTCCTCGCTATAGTTCATGGCTAATGTCTGCTTAATAGAAATTTAGTCAATACTGCTCTGTAAGATGATTAATAGGGCGGGATGACTAGTGTGGACTACATTAAGCAGTAGTGACAATATGATTTCAGAGATGTTCAAAGTGGCGTTACAGTTGGAAGAACCATGGAAATTGACGCATGTTGAGTTTGACGATATGGATCAAGCTTGGCACCTGTTTATCGACTTTGCACGAGGAGCAACCTTCGCTTGTCCCTTATGCGGGATCGCTTGTAAAGCATATGACTCCGAGAAGAAGACCTGGCGACACTTGGACTTCTGGAATTGGAAAACATATATGCACGCCAGAATGCCACGAGTAAAATGCAAGGCGTGTAACAAGATAACGCAAGTATCGGTGAAGTGGGCCAGACCGCTTTCTCATTTCACTTTGCTCTTTGAAGCATGGGCGATGCGATTAATGGCGGAAATGCCCGTCAATGCGGCAGCCCGTGAGCTGAGAGAACATGACACACGGATGTGGCGCATCTTCCATCACTACGTCGATAAAGCGATGGCAGAGCTTGATATATCCAAGGTGAAACGGATTGCGATTGACGAGACGTCATCTAGGCGAGGGCACCGCTACATTACCCTGTTTGTTGATGTTGATCGCAAAACCGTGCTGTTTGCAACTGAAGGCAAAGGAATGGATACGTTGGAGCGCTTTAAGTCGTATCTGACAACAAAAGGTGCTGCCGCGCAGCAGATTGAAGAAGTATGCTGCGATATGTCACCCGCCTTTATCCGAGGCATTGAGGAATATTTTCCTGATGCCGAGATCACCTTTGACAAATTTCATGTGATGAAGCTGGTGGGCGAAGCCCTGGATGAGGTTCGAATTCAAGAGCAGAAGCAAATGCCAGAACTGAAGCGAACGAAATACATCTGGTTGAAGAACGAAGCAAACCTCAAAGCGGAGCAGAAAGAAACCTTACTGCGCCTAAAGGACAGCAACCTGCAGACTGGGCGGGCTTACCGTCTTAAGCTGGCCTTACAGGATCTCTGGACTACCCCGCATATTTTGGCGGATATGTATTTGCGGGAATGGATCGGCTGGGCCACTCGATCAAAGCTCTCGCCCATGATTAGCTTAGCCAAGACGATCAAGCAACATGAGGAAGGCATATTACGCTGGTTCCACAGCAAGATGACGAACGGTTTGCTCGAAGGTATTAATGGTCTGGTGCAAGCAGCCAAACGGCGAGCCAGAGGTTACCGCAACGTAGAAAATCTGATCGCCATGGTCTACATGACCGCGAATAAGCTCCGACTTCCAACGCTCGGAGCACGCCGAGCACAATAACCCTTACCGCCTTAATACCACGCTTCAGAGATTGAAACAGCGGTCAAGTGCTCTTCTTGAGGGCTGTTTCAATCTCTGAAATTCTCTTAGAGGCGGAAGGGTTATAAAACTAATATTTGCGCCTCTACCCACCCAGTAGAGCGAAGAGCCAAGATTTGTATCGTCAAGCTCCTCTACCCCTTCCTTTAGCCTGCAAGGCAATACGATAGAAATCCTCGTTCCCCTACCTTTGACGCTATCAATAGATAACCCGTACGAATCGCCGAAATAATGCTTAATTTTATCGTCCACATTCTTGATTCCGATTCCGCTGGAATGCTTTCTTTCCACATCGGGGGAAAATAAGGTTTTCAGTTTGTCGGCATCGATTCCTCTTCCGTTATCCTCCACAACGATTTCAACCAGATCCTCCTTGCGGCGGGCGCTGATTTCAATCCTTCCTTCATTGTCGGAAAGGCCGTGAAAGAATGCGTTTTCTACCAGCGGCTGCAGAACAAATCTGGGCACAAGGGCGGCCAGTACATCCGTATCGATCCGGTAAATGATCTTCACCTGATCGTCATACCTGTATTTCTGAATACGGGCATAGTAGGACAACACCTCCAATTCTTCCTCCAGCATATGCGTATAATTGGTCGTATTTAAACTCGCGCGCAGCAGCTTGATTAAAGCCGTCAGCATTTCGCTGATTTCCGGCGCCTTGTACTCTTTGGCCAGCCACTGCACGGAGTTTAACGTATTGTATAGAAAATGCGGATTAATCTGATATTGAAGGGACTGCATCTCGATTTGCTTCTTCTTTCGTTCGGATTCGGAGATTTTATCAATCAGGCTTTCGATCTCGGCTACCATTTGATTGAAGTTGCGGCTGAGATCACCGATTTCATCGTCCGCATCAATGGCAGACCGCGTATAAAACTTGCCTTTCTTTACCTGCCGCATGTCGATCTGCAATGTTCTCAGCGGTTTGATCAGCCGGTCTGACAATCCCCAGCCCAGCAGGATCGATATGACCAGAAAAATGCCGATCAGCATAAACACGATTTTCCGGATGGAAGCAAAGCTTTGCTCTATCTTCACATTCGGAATGAATGCGGCGACCTTCCATCCGCTGAAATAATTGATGTCATAGATAAAGCTGTATTCATCGTTTAACCCGCCGAGCAGATTCGTATTCGTAATATATTGATTCGAATATTCATGCTCCGCAGGCAGCAATGACGGATCCGAGCTGTACAGAATACGGCCATATTTGTCGATCAGCAATACTTTACCCAGGCTTCTTAGGGCGGGACTCTGAAACAGCTCATCGAGCTTATCTTGTTTCATTTCGATAATAATAACGGCCGGCGACGAACGCTTGGGAAGGATAAAGGGATACACAAGGGATACGACCCTGTCCGTTTTCGGTTCATTCAGGGAGTAATCGTTTACATGCGGTCCGACCCATGTCTTCTCTCCCGGATTTTGCAAGGAGCTGATATACCAATCTTTGGATTTCAACAGCTCCTGCCTCAGCACGGACGCAGTCGAATAGTATTGATCCCCTTCAATCACATGAATTTCATCAATGAAGGTGCGGTTATTTTTGAGCGCCAAAATAAATTGGCGGAAATCCTCGCGATGGATCTCGCTTTCTCCCCCTTCTTTCTCAAAGGCGGCAAACACCTGATAGTACACCATTCTCGACATCAAGTCCATCTCGTTCAAATGGTAGTTAATATTCTCATTGAGCTGATTCACCGTAATCTGCGCATACTCCAATACCTGCCCCTTCACGACTTCGGCTGTTTTTTGATAAGGGATGAAGCCGACGATCACTATAGGCAGAATACTGATCCATACAAAGCAAAAAAGAAGACGGCGCTTAATGCTTTTTCTAAAAAAATGAAGGATCCGTCCCATAGGCGTCCTCTCTTTGTTTGATGTCATGGTTAATAATATTTGATTCCCCAGTCGTTAAAGGCGATATTCCCCCACAGCCGCTTGTCGTCCACATTGCCTGTATTCACTTCAAACGGCGGCAGAATCAGGCTTGGACCGGAGGCGGTTTGCATAATTTGCGCCTTTTCCCAGTAGTACTTGCTGTTCGAATATTGCTCCAGAGGGACCTCCTTACCCTGCCGGGCATACTTATTCAGAAGCTCGACGCATATTTCCCCGTAAGCAATCGGATCCTGAGAGATGGTGGCATCCAAAATCCCCTCCTTAATCCATTGATGTGCGATCGGCTCCCCGTCTATGGTGACAAAAATAACGTGCTCCTTCGAACCCTTGGGATGGAGCCTGCCTTTTTCCTTCAATGCCTGATAAATACCGCGGGCGGGGGTTTCGGAAGGCGCGTGGACGGCGTCAAGCTGTGGAAATTGGGACAATATTTCGGCGGTTACATCATGCATTTTCGTTAAATCGCCTTCGGTGGCGCGGCTGATTAACTCGACATCCTCATAGGTTTGGAGCACCGCTTCAAAGCCCTGCTTTCGAAGATTCCACGCATGGCTCTTCAGTTGGCCAAAACAGTTGAGTACGATCCCTTTAGGCGTTCCGTACTTTTCTGTCAACAGCTCAATGATTTTTTGGGCGGCCATTTCCCCGGCTTTGTAATTATCGAAGGCGATCGTAATCGAGGCTTCGCCGGTCATAAGAGGCGTATCGATAATTCCCACCGGAATGGCTTCGCGCCTGGCTGCACTCATCGTTTCTTCCAGCCCTTCGCTGTCTACCGGATCTGCCACCACAGCGACCGGCTTCTTGGCCAATATATCCCGAATTTGCTGATCCTGCTTGGACGGATCGAAATCGGCAACAGAAGACTGAAAGCCCCATCCGATCGATTGAGCCGCGCGGTTAACGGCCTCCTGTTGAATAATATAAAAATAGTACCCCAGACTTTTATTGGAAAAAAATATAAACGGTTTCTGTTCCTCCGTATCCGGGTCCTCCAAGTTCAAGCCGCCGCCTGTAATCGATTTCTCACAAGCGGCAAGCAGCGTTCCGTTCAGACAAAGACCCACCCCCAGCACAGTCCATTTCGTCATCTTTTTGAGGAATTGACGTCGGCTCATGTAAGAATTCAAATGTACTCCACCTCCACAAATGATGTTCAGGTTTCAATGTTAAATTCTTACCACCAGGTATAAATCCCCAATAATTAAAACGCTTTCAAAATAGGTCTTTGGACTTACATATTCTGACAAGTTGCTGATGCTGAGATCATAAAATTGGAAATCAGTGGATTAACTTGCTGATGGCTATGATTGGAGTCCTATATATGGGATTACAGGTCACAACTTAAATCTCAGGGGCCGGGATGCGTGTATATTGGTAGTTTTGGAATCATTTTAATTCAACATCCAATACGTGTCAATCTTACTCCAAGCGCATCTGCCGACCATACCACTGGAATTTTCTGTTCAATACAAAAAAAGACAGGCCGCAACGTCACCTGTCTTTAGGTATGCTTCCAAAGTCAATCTGTATTTGACCCCCTCGTTATGCAGATTTCAAGTCTTCCACAGGATTGCAGCTCCTCTACGTCGTTTACATTTCAACGTCATTAGCCAAAAATTCCTTTTTCTTCTTCAAGCCTGCTATAAAGCTTATCATCAAAATCAGGATGGAAATGGCCAGAATGGTACCTGAAATCGGACGCTGGAAAAAGGAGAAGAAGTTTCCGTTAAAGATGATTAACGACTGCATCAATGCGTCTTCCATCAGCTTTCCTAAAACAAAGGTTAGCACCAGAGGCGCCATAGGAATATCGACCTTCTTCATAAAATACCCTATAATACCAAATGCGAGCATGACTCCGACATCCCAAAGGCTGTTATTCACACTATATGCACCTAAAATTGAAATCATCAGGATAATGGGAAAAAGCAGCTTGAACGGAACGGTTGCAATTTTGGCCCACAACCCTGCCATAGGCACATTCATGATGAGCAAAATAAAGTTGCCTATAAACATACTGGCAATGACGGCCCAGACAAAATCCGGATTATTTTGAAATAGAGTGGGACCCGGGGTAAGTCCATGCATAATAAACGCTCCCAGGATGACGGCAATCGTAGGCGAGCTAGGAATCCCAAGCGTGAACAAAGGAATGAGAGCACCGCCGCAGTAGGAGTTATTGGCTGTTTCGGGTCCGGCTACGCCCTCAATGGCTCCCTTTCCAAAGCGAGCAGGATCCTTAGCCAGTTTTTTCTCCAGGGAATACGACATGATGGCAGGAATAACCGAATTGGATCCGGGCAGCAGCCCCACTAAAAATCCTAATCCGGTGCCTCGTCCAATGGACATCAATGTTGGACGCCATTCTTCCCGTCTAGGCAAAAGTCCTTGCACTTTAGGAGCCTTCTGCGCTTTTGTATGGATTTCGGCATTGGTTAAAATTTCGGATAAACCGAATAACCCCATAGCCACCGTCACAAAATCGAAACCGTTCATTAATTGGGGCTCCCCGAAGCTGAACCGGACCACACCGGACATGGTATCCATCCCGATCATGGATAAGGTTAGCCCCAACACAGCAGCCATCATCCCGGTTAAGAGCGATTTGCCGATCAGACCGATCACTAGGGTCAAGCCCAAAACCATCAGAGCAAAAAACTCCGGCGGTCCAAATTTCAATGCCATTCGGGCGATCACCGGCCCGAGAAAGGCAAGCCCTATAATCGACACGGTTCCCCCAATGAATGACCCGATTCCCGCTACTCCCAATGCGGTTCCGGCCCTTCCCTGCTTCGCCAAAGGATGCCCGTCCAAACAGGTAATCACCGATGCGGCTTCGCCCGGGGTATTGATAAGAACAGACGTAATGGTGCCTCCATACATCGCCCCGTAGTAAATCCCCGATAACATAATAATCGCAGATATGGGGTCCATGCCGAAAGTAATGGGGAGCAGGATGGCCGTTCCCGATGTAGGGCCCAGTCCCGGGAGGATGCCGACCAGCATACCGGCCGTAACGCCAAGCAAACAGTAGACCAGATTTTCCAATGTAAGCGCTGTACTAAATCCCGACAATAAATGAACGAATGACTCCATGGTTTTCCCCCTTACTTAGAATCCCAATGCATTCACCGGCAGAGGCACATTGAGGAGAAATTTGAAAACATAAAACAGGGATACCGTAACGGTGGCCGAAACACCCAGAGCCATAACCCATTTATAATCTCTTATCAGAATAAAAGACAGCGTCAGGATACCCGCGATCGTGAAACCGGCAAAAGGAGCGGCGATAATAAAAAAAGCACAGCAGCGATAATGGTCAGAATATTCCCGAGCCCTCTGCCCCTCGGTAAAATCTCCGGGAACAAAATAATACTTTTCTTGAGCGACTTCATCATAAACAGCAGCGACAAGACCATTAAAACCGCACTAAGCCAAAGCGGCAGTAATCCTGGTCCGGGTCCAAGCTCGCTGTAATAGTCAAGCGATAAGGACTGCCATAAAATCAGGGATGCAAAAAGCAGGATCACGATACCGATCACAAATCCCGCATTTTTCAACATCAGACCACTTCCTTTCCCCGCATCGATCCCTATGATTTCAAAGGCATGGTGCAGCTTTTTCTTGGACTATGCCCATACCTTTGAAATCAGGTCTCATTCGCTTACCAATTCAACAGCTTCTTCAGCTCCATAACGCCCGCTTCCTCTTCCTTCAGCATGTTCTTGTACTCTTCTCCCTTTTTAAAATCCACCTGGAGGCCCATGTCTTCCATTTTTTTCTTTTGCTCCATGTCGTTAATTCCTTTTTCGAATGCGGCGATCAGCTTCTCCATAATTTCCGGACTGACCCCTTTGGGAGCCGCGATGCCCCGGGCAGACCAGGAAACAATATCGCCAAATCCGCTTTCCTTTAAGGTCGGCGCATCCGGAAGATAAGACGAGCGTTCCTGCGCCATCACCGCAATAACCTTCAACTGTTTTTCATTATGAGGTTTAACGACTTCACCGACATTGGCAAGCATTACATCCACGTGCCCTCCGAGCAGATTGCTCAAATTTTCGCCGAAGCCCTTGGTATGGACTGCATTGAACTTCGTACCCAATCTTTGATTCATTCGTAAAGCCGCATAATGATCGTCACTGCCGACTCCCGTAGAGGTTACCGTTAATTGGTTTGCCTTGGCATACTCAACTAAACTCTTGATGTCCGTGAATCGGGTTTCATTGGACCGGATAGCTATCGCGCCAAGATCCGTCACATGATTGGCAATGGGTTCAAAGCTGTCGAGGTTTTCCTTCCGGGCCGTAGAAGGATTCACATAGCCTGTAATTAAATTAGGCGTGTTAATATATCCGATGGTATAACCGTCGGGCGGCGATTTGACCAATTCCCCCCAACCGACCCAGCCGCCGGCGCCCGGTTTATTGGATATAACGAGGGGCACCCCTAACTCCTTCTCCACATATGGAGCCAATATTCTTGCACCTACGTCGGTGCCTCCGCCTGCCTCGAACGCTACGATCAAGGTAATCGGCTTATTCGGATAGCCATTGGCTGCCTGCTGTTTTCCATCGCTGCCCGGATTCGCTTGATTTCCTTGGTTTGTCGTCCCTTGATTCGTCGCACCGCATCCCGCAACCATCGTTAATGCCGCAGCCAGAATAATCGAAACCAGCTTTTTCAAGAATCACAGCCCCCCTCTTATTTCGCGCTTTGAAACAGCGGATTGTATACATGCAGGCGATTGGCAACCTGAACCATTTCCTGGACAACTTGTGTCGATAACGGTATTCCGTTTTTCGTGCGGTCATCCATCATGCCCCGTTCCATTTCGCCCGGCATGTAAATTTGCTCTACTCCTTCAATCAACGGAACCTGCCGAATTTCCCTTATCATCTGATCCATGCGGTCTTTGAAAATCTGCAAAGGCTGAAATAAATCGGCACGCATGACCATAAAGAATTGTCCCGCATGCTGATGCCGCTCAAAGTTTCGGTACAAATCGCCGATATGCGGCCCATATTGCGCTCCTGTAAACAGCCCGGACAGAATGTCGACCAGCATCGCAATCCCGTATCCTTTATGACCGCCGACCGGCAGCACCAACCCTTCCAAAGCCTCCGTCGGATCGGTTGTCGGGTTGCCCTCCCTGGAAATCGCCCAGCCGACGGGAATGGTTTGCCCGTTTTTCTGAGCATTGATGATCTTGCCTCTGGCAACGACACTGGAAGCCATATCGAAGATGATATCCTCCTCCTCGCCCGCCGGGATTCCATAGGATAAAGGATTGGTCCCGAAGAAGCGCTCCTTGCCTCCCCATGGCGCCATATTCGCCGGGGCATTGGTCGTTGCCAGCGCAATACAGTCGTGCTCTGCCGCATACATGGTGTAATCGGCAAGCATGCCGCAGTGATTCGAATGGTTGATCCCGACCACCCCGATCCCCGTCTGCTTCGCTTTATTTACAGCGATCTGCATTCCCTTTGTTGCTGCGACGATACCCGAAGCGTTCTGAGCATCGAATAAAGCGAATGAGGCGGTTTCCCGGACGGCTTTCAATTCGCACTTTTTATTGGTCAGCCCTCTGTGAAGCCTATCAATGTAAATGGCGACCCTGCTGACGCCATGGGAATCAATGCCTCTTAAATTGGCCAGAACCAGATGTCTGGCCAACGTGGATGATTGTTCTTCATCCAATCCTGCACATGTGAAAATCTGGGAAACAAAATCTTGGAGCTCCGCCTTCGGCACCTTCACTACCCCATTACTCAATGACTTCACATCCTTTGGCTTGAAGTGCGGCATCGATCCATGATCTATCCCATTTGCCGTCGTAAATCGCTTGAATGGTCGCCGCTTCCTTCTCCTGCACCGCCCGGGCTGACTTTAATACTTCCTGCGCCTCTGCTGAAGGGATGACCACAACCCCGTCATCATCACCAACAATGACATCTCCCGGTGCTACCGGAACATTGCCGCAGCTAATGACGGTGTTGATTTCACCAGGCCCTTCCTTGTAGGGGCCGCGCGGTGTGCCGCCCCTGGCAAAGACGGGAAAGCCCATCTCAGCAATGGCATACAGATCCCTCACGGGACCATCGACAATAAAACCCCCGAGGCCCTTCACCTTGGCATAGTGACACATGAGCTCGCCGAGTATCGCATGACCCATATCCCCGGAAGCATCAATGACGATCAAATCTCCCGGTTTGGCCAGGTCCATCGCCTTGTGCACCATTAAGTTATCCGAGGGATGCGTTCTGACGGTAAAAGCGCTTCCAACAACATGAATGCCCGGCTTGTTCACACTTTTAATCGCATGATCCATAGCGCGAAAGCGTCCCATGACGTCCGCAATATTCGATGCGGCAATCCCTTTAAAGCTGGCGATAATTTCCGGATTGATCCTGTCGACACTCTTGCATATTCGGAATCCGATATTGGACAATACTATGCATCTCCCCGTTTTCTGTCTTGAACGGAAATCAATTTTGGGCGAAAACGCCTCTCTGCCGCATTAACTCCCGGTACAGATCCGTATTCTTTTCAAAAGCCTCCCGGCCATGAAGCCAGAAGTGGTTGTTCAGTATGACCAGCTGTCCGACAGGCAGGTTTACGGCGAGCGTTCCCGGACTATTTTCCATCGATTCCTGAATATGTTTAAGATACATCGCCTGCTCTATCGTTTGCGGATGGACACATTGGTGGTTGTAGCGCATACAGATGGTATGGTTCCGTTCATAGAAGGTGGGATTATATACGGCACTTGTTACGTTCTTGCTGCCTCTGTCGGAGTAATCGTACTTATAAATATGTGAGGCCAAGGGGTGTTGGCTGAAAGCAGGCAGGTCCTCCCAATCATCGAGGTGAAGCAGCCGCGATTCGCCCCCGACAGCATTTCGTTCCACGAATTTCATCATGATCAGCCAATCCGTCGGCTCATCAACGAAAATGCCGTCGGTATGCAGTTCCAGCACCCGAAAAGCCTGACGAAGGTACGTATCGCTATCGTCCGAATGCTGCACAGCAAATCTGGCGTAAAACTTGCCCGACATCGCGTCATGATTGGAAATCCCAATGAGATAGGCAATCGCCGTTGCAAATTTAAGATATTCATCCGTATCGTCCGTTTGCTCCTGGACACCTATGGTAAAGCCTCCGCTGCTGCGGTCTTGCAGAATTTGCCGGATGGTCTGCTGAAATGAATCTCCAACCGCTTCTTTAAGCTGATCGGCCAAATAAAATCGTTCAAACGGAACATATTCGATTCTTTCGATGTCGATGTCCTTAACGGATTGAAAAAATTGCTGAAGCGATGCGTTGCTCAACTCAACATGTTTCAAGCGCTGATGCTCCGGATGCGGTTTGATTTCATAATTCAATGTGCCAAACGGATTCATGGACCCTCTTCCTTTCTTCAGGGGATGGTTACAATCACGGAATCGTTTTCTATCGTCGCGTCATATACGGCAATTCGCCTCGTGCGGTCGGCCAGGCACTCGCCCGTTTTCACATCAAACTCCCAGCCATGCCAAGGGCAGGATACGACCGGTTCCTCGTAATCATTGTATTCCACGATGCGCCCGTTAGCCTGGATCGCTGCTTTTAATGTAGGGAAAATGCCTCCGCAGGCCGGGCCGCCCTGATGAGGACATAAGTTGCGTAATGCATAAAATTTCCCCCCCGTGCATACGATGCCAACCGATTTCCCTTCCAGATCGACTATTTTAACGGTTCCATCTGAGAATTGTCCGACGGGACCGATGATATGTTTTCCCATTTTTTGATTCCCCCTTTTCTAAGATTGAACACCTTCATGGCATTGCCTGCCAAAAATTTGGCCTTCGCTTCCTTATCCAGAAACGGCATGCGATAGGCAATAGAAGGATCATCATAATCAAAGTGCGGGTAATCACTGGCATACATGAACTGATCATAGCCGTTGGCCATGTCAAACACGGCTTTCAAGTGCTGAGTCTGCTTGGGCATTTCAATAGGCTGGCTTCCAAAGTATATTCGGTTCAGAATATATTCGCTCGGCAAGCCCTTGAGTAATGGAGCTTCGGAACGGCGTTTCAAGTAATATTCGTCCAGACGATACATCATCATCGGTACCCAAAACAACCCGGATTCCTGAAATACGAATTTGAGCTTTGGAAACCTCTCCGGAATCCCCTGCATCAGTAAGCTGGTGAGCTGAATCATGTTGCTTACGGCAAATCCCAATGAATGGGACTCGATCAAACGTTGAAATCCATCGGCGGGAGACGCCCCTTCCACCAGCGTCAATCCGGGAGCGGAATGAAATACCATAGGCAGGTCATGTCTTTGGGCAGCGTCATAAACCGGATCGTAGCGAACATCTCCAAGAGGAGGGTAAGCGCCGGAACACATAAAGCATACTCCGACCACACCGGGATGATGAGCTGCACGCTCAATGATTTTGGCGCCTTCTTCAGGATCCTGCCATGGAACGATGACCATGGTGTAAATCCCCTCATCAGGATCCAATACTTTATCGATCATAAAATCGATGTAGCCGTTGCAAAGTGCCACGACCAAATCTCTCACCGGAGTATGCCCCATCGAGATTAAGTGGTTTGGAACAAAAATAGAAGCGTCGATTTGCAGCCGGTTCATGGCCGCCTTGACTTCGCCTTCCTTGTTCGATCCAATATGGTAGTTGTAATCCATATCTTCCCTTCTGATCCGGCCCTCCATCATTCGATCCCCGAGCGTCATGGGCAGCAGCCGGGTCGGACTCACCCCTTTGATCCGCGATTTCCAAACGTCATCCGCATAATCGGCAAGCTGTTCGATGGGCTCCAAATAATGTGCGTCCGTATCGACGACTTTAAGTCCTCTGATGGCCATAGTAAGCTTCTCCCTTCGTGCTCAATGATTTCTTTTCATGTGCAGTGAACGGACCCATCCGTATTGTCCCCATGAACCACCACCTTTTTTTCAAATATTTAAACTTTTGTTCTAACTATTGAACTTATTAAATCTTACTCCTTATCTCAAATCTTGTCAATCACAAAATTGGTAGCGGTTTCAGAAAGGTTCTCATCAAAGTCAGGGTTATGGAGAAACAAGCAAATGGGGGTTGTCCGGTGAGAAACCGGGAGGTTGGGGAAATCAACGATCGCTGGATCACGCTCAAGGCGGCTACCGCTATGGTTTGAAATCAAAGCTCCCGGTTGTCGGCCGCCATCGCAGCTATGAAAGGATTTGGTTTGAGGTCGCTTTTATGAATTACATTCTTGCAATCAAGTGTTTCCAATCCAATGCGGCCGTTTCCATGCCGTGACCGCGATTCCATGGTTGTCCGCCCATGCGGTTTGTAATTTTCTCCGCTGTCTCTTTGACATGATTCGCCAAAAAATCGAGCCGTTGTTCGCCTGCTCTGTCCGTTGGAATGGAAATCACCACTCCGGCCGCCATTTTTCCGGATTGGTCAAGAACAGGAGCGGCAATGCCGACAATGCCATCCATGTTTTCTTCATAGCTGATGGATAATCCATACGTGCGAACGGCTTTGAGGTGCTCTCTGATCTGTGCAGGATCCGTCATTGTTCTTTCGGTCATTCGAACCAGCTGTTTTTTTTGAAAATAGGCATTCAGTTCGTCATCCTTCATACTGGCTAAGTAGAGTTTACCCATGGAAGTACAATAAAATTGCCTGCGGGTGCCCACGGGGATGTCATACCGGATGGGATGCGTCCCTTTCACCTTATCGATATAAACCAATTCATCCCCGCTCACAATTCCCAGGTATATGTCTTCCCCGGTTTTGGTCCCCAAATCCTCTATATACGGACGCGCCAAAGGTTTGACAGTAAAATGATGCACGATGGATGAAGCCAGTTCAATCATGCCGCCCCCAATCGAATAGAGCTTTGTTGCATCGTTGTAATACACATACCCGTGTGAAGCCATTTGCTTCAACAAATTGTGCATGCTGCTTTTGGGGATATCGGCAAACTCATTCATCATTTCCGTGAACGATAACCCGTGTGATTTCTTGCTTAACAGACGCAAAATGGCAAATATCCGGGAAACCGTTCTAAATGCTCCGTTATCTTGTGTCATAGCTCCACCTTCATGATTCGTTTATTTGAACTACTGTCCATATATTGAAATTAACGAACAAATGGGCTTTTGTCAAGAAAAGTACCGGAGCGCCAACCCCTCGGCTCATTGAGGAATCCGCTTACTTTTTGTTATAATTTAAGTAAATTAAGACATCAAATCTTATGCTATCGGGATGTGTACAGATAAACATGGAAAAACGACCGACGATTCCCCTGTCTGAAGGAAATGACCAAGAACCGGTCAACCCTGCTCTTTCTTCCAATATGCAGTCTTTTTTGTCCCAGTTAGAGACGAATGAGGAAACTCGCCTGCCGCAGCGTGCCTACTTAGCCGTTCGCCATGCGATTCGGCATCTTCAATTGGCACCCGGACAAACGGTACTGGAAGGGACATTAGCCGAAATTCTGGGCATGAGCAGGACACCCGTGCGTGAAGCTCTCGTTCGTCTGGAAATGGAGGGCTGGGTCCGCCTGATCCCGCGCAGGGGCTTTACCGTTGCGCCCATTGTAGCGGATGATCTGCAGCAAATTTACGAGGTGGTTGAAGCGCTGGACGGCATTGCGGGCCGTCTTGCCGCCGGCCGTGTCACTTCAGAAGAACTTCATCAGCTCGAGCTTCTCGTTGATGAGCAGCAAAAGGCACTGGACAACGACGATCTCCTTGCCTGGACAGACCTGGATGATCAGTTTCATAACTATATCGTGGACCTGGCCAAAAATCCGCGTCTTAGAGGCATTATGGACAGTCAAACCGATCAGCTTTACCGCGCCCGGTTGTATACGATACAATACAGGCCCAAGCCTACGCGCTCGATGATCGAACATCAAGCGATCCTGGCTGTCATGAAGGCCGGAGAACCGGAAGCCGCCCGTACGATGCTGCAATCTCACCGCTACAGGGCCCGCAATGAAATTCTGGAAGTGCTCCGGACGATCCGCGCCACCTAAAGAAAAGAGCTGAGGTTGATTTTCCGGAAATCAACCTCAGCTCTTGGATTATTTAAGACTGGCAGCTTTATTGGACAGATTAGCTATAATCGCATCAGTAACCTCCGTGGTTCTGCTGGTACCCCCTACATCAGGAGTAAGCTTTCCTTGTCCAGTCGTTTCTTCGATCGCCCGATTGAGAAGTGCGGCTTCCTCATGAAGGCCGAGATGCTCCAGCATGAGCGCCCCGCTGGCAATGGTTCCGATCGGATTGGCTATGCCCGCCCCGGCAATATCGGGAGCAGATCCATGAACGGGCTCGAACATGCTCGGGTAGCGTCTGTCGGGGTTGAGATTGGCGCTGGCGGCAAGCCCCAGGCTTCCGGCAAGAGCACTGCCCAGATCAGACAGAATGTCGGCAATCAGGTTGGAGCCCACGACGACTTCCAATGTTTCCGGCTTCAATACAAAGCGGGCCGCCATAGCGTCAACCAGCCATTGCTCGGTTTCGACATCCGGATATTCCTGACTCACACGCGCAAACACTTCATCCCAAAGCACCATTCCATATTGCTGTGCATTGCTTTTCGTTACACTGGTCACTTTCTTTCTTTTACGAGTGCGGGCCGTCTCAAACGCGAAACGAATAATCCGTTCGCAGCCTTCCTCCGTAAACACCGATGACTGAACCGCCACTTCCTTCCCTTTCCCCCGCCCTGTGAAATTCCGTCCGCCGAAGCCCGAATACTCGCCTTCCGAATTTTCACGAATCAAGATCCAATCCAGCTCTTCCACATTCGGATGGCGCAGCTTGCTTTCCACTCCCGGCAGGAAGCGAACAGGCCGGATATTGGCCCACTGATCAAAGCCTTGGCAGATCGCAAGTCTCAATCCCCACAAACTCACATGGTCCGGGACATTTTTCCAGCCGACGGCGCCGAAATAAATAGCGTCATAATCCTTCAGCTGCTCCAACCCGTCTTCAGCCATCATTCGGCCGTGTTTAGCGTAATATTCGCTTCCCCATGGAAAAGAATCAAACTGGAAAGAAAATTTTCCGTTGGACGCTTGGGCCAAGTGCTCCAGTACACGCTGTCCTTCTTGGATTACCTCTTGCCCGATACCGTCACCAGGGATGACTGCAATTCGAAAATGTTGTTGTTCACTCATGCTTCGGCCTCCTGCCATCATTTTGTAATATGCTTGATTTATTGATGATCTGTATGTTCATTATCAATTAACGTATACGTTATTGTCAATAGTTTCTTGTATTTTCATCCTCGAAATTTTAAACCCGCGTAAAATGAGTTTGATAAAACTTATAAAATTTCAATTCAAAAGAAAATCTCGCTTTCCGAATCTCGCTCATGATCTTAAATTAATGAATACATTAATAGATTTAACCAACCAAAAAAGAGAGGCGATAGTACCCTGCCTCTCCTTCATATCGTGCGATGCCTCATAAAATGCGATTTGCTGTCAAATAAACATACCGCCGTCTACTTTAATCGTCTCGCCGGTCACAAAATGGGAATGAGCAATCACGGAATAAACCACTTCGGCAACATCCTCCGGAGCAGCCACTCTCCCTAACGGCGTCCCTTCCGCCAAGCGCATCACATGATCCTCCTGGCCTTCCACCCACCTGGTCTGCACAACCCCAGGCGCAACGCTATTCACTCTCACTTCGGGTGCCATCACACGGGCCAGTGATTTGGTCACGCTGATCGCCGCCGCTTTGGAGGCCGCATAGGCGATGGAACTGCCTAAGCCTGTGATTCCTGCTACGGAAGTGATATTCACTATGCAGCCTCTCTGTTTTTTTAATTCTGCGGCGGCAGCACGACAGCAGAAGAACATCCCCTTCACATTGACATCCATGACCCGATCCCAATATTCTTCCTTCAATCCTTCCAGATCATCGTGCTTCACAAAATCGGTCACACCGGCGTTGTTGACCAAAATGTCCAATCGTCCAAAGGTATCTATCGTTTGCTGAACCATGTCCCTTACTTTCCGGTCATCCGATACCGTGCCTTGAATTACTATGCAATTGACACCTAATGCCTCGATCTCCTTTTTGGTTTCCAAGGCTTCTTTTTCCGATTTGGAATAATTGACTGCAATATGGACGCCTTCCTGCGCCAAACGGCACGCTATGGCTTTCCCGATACCCGTAGCCGATCCGGTAATCAGTGCGGTTTTTCCTTTCACCCGTATTCCCTCCAATATTCAGAAAGTAGGCCCTATCCGATAAATGCCGAAATCGTGCTGCTTCAATATTTCCGATTTGGTCCATTTACCGGAACATACCGAAACCATTTCGTCAAACAGACGTTGTCCTACAGCTTCGATCGTTTCTGTTCCGTCTATGATCGTACCGGCATTAATGTCAATATTGTCGCCCATCTTGTTAAAAATGGCGGTATTCGTAGAGATTTTGATCACAGGCGCGATCGGAGAGCCGGTAGGCGTTCCTCTGCCGGTAGTGAATAGCACGATTTGCGCCCCGCCGGCTACCATCCCGGTTAATTGTTCGATGTCATGGCCTGGCGTATCCATCCATACGAGTCCCTTTTTGGTCGGGGCTTCCGCATAATCGATGAGCTCCTGAAGCAGCCTGGTTCCCGCTTTATTCGCTGCGCCCAATGATTTTTCCTCCAGCGAGCTTAAACCTCCCCGGATATTGCCCGGACTCGGATTCCCCGTACGTATATCGACCCCCATCTTGAACGCGCGGCTTTCCATCGCCTGGATAACCTCATAAACTTTTTTGGCTACCCTGTCGTCTACGGCTCTATTCGCCAACAAGTGTTCCGCTCCGATTAATTCCGTCGTCTCCGCTAATATGGACGTTCCTCCATGGTCGACGATCATATCGCTGACTACGCCTACCGCCGGATTAGCGGATAGTCCTGAACAAGCATCCGAGCCCCCGCACTCGGTGCCGACAATCAATTCACGGAGGTCAAAGAGTTCCCGATGAAGCGCGGATGCATCCTGCACCATCTTGGCAGCTATTCTTGCCCCTTCCGCTACCGTGTATAAGGTGCCGCCGTGGTCCTGGATCGAGACGACCTCAACCGGTTTGCCCGACTTGGCGATTTCCCCTGCAATGCTTCTCGCCTGATGGGTTTCACAGCCCAGCCCGAGAACGACAACACCGTACACATTCGGATTGGTCCCCATGCCGACATAGGTGCGGAACGTCTGCTCGTAATCGACGCCTACCTGCGCGCAGCCATGCTGATGAATAAAGCTGACCGTTCCTTGAACAAGCTCCGTGATATGCTTTGCCGCTTGTGTGGCGCAAACAATCGTAGGCAGGATCAACACGTGGTTGCGAATACCTACCCGGCCGTCAGGACGACGATATCCCCAAAATGTCACAGCATCAAGAGACAATGCGGTCACCCCTTCCCCGTTTCCCTTCCAGGTTATGAACGTGCACATGCTCCCCGACGGCGATATCCTTCACCGCAACGCCGATCACTTCTCCATATTTCAAGATGTCTTGCCCGCTGGATATCGGCGCGACCGCAAATTTATGACCGAATTCGATATTTTCTTTCAGCTCCACAGCGATCGTGTTCCCGCCGCAGTTGACCGTTACTACCGTCCCGCCAGGAATATTCGTCAAGGCCACCGCCACATTGTCAATCGGTTTCATCATGACCGTGCTGTAGTTGGTCTCCATGCCGCATCATCTCCCCACCCGCTTATTATCCATTGGTTACCTTATCCCTCTTCCCCAAAACCAATCGAACGGCCAGCCTCATGGCATGTGCCATGGCTCCGGGATCGGCAATGCCCTTGCCCGCAATATCAAATGCGGTTCCATGCGCAGGGGTCGCCAGAACGACAGGCAGCCCGCCGCTGACCGTCACCCCTTTGTTGAAGCCCATCAGCTTCATGCCCGTCTGCGCCTGATCGTGATACATGGCAAGCAAAGCGTCGAACGGGTCCTTGGGAAGACGCAGGAAAATCGTATCCGCCGGATAAGGCCCCGCGACATTGATGCCTTGTGCCTGTGCTTCTTGCACCGCAGGAATCATTTCATCGATCTCCTCCGTCCCGAAGAGACCTCCGTCACCGGCATGAGGATTGAGTGCGGCCACCGCAATTCGCGGCTGATGATAACCCGCTGCCGTAAGCGTTTCATGGGCAAACCGAATCCGCTGACCGACACTTTCTTTCGTAATCAGCTCGCTTACTTTTCGAAGAGGAATATGGGAGGTTACGCGGAATACCCAAAGCTTCTCCATGACATTAATTTCACCGAAACCGTCTTTAACGCCCAGCAGGTCGGCAAGAAAATGAATATCATCCTCAAAATGAAGGCCGCCCCGAAACATCGCTTCTTTATTCAAAGGAGCATAGACCACGCCTTCCAGATGATTCCCCTTCACGAGCTGCAAAGTGTATTCCAGCGTTTTTCCGCTCGCTAACCCCGCTTCCGGAGAGAGGATGCCCTTTTGGAAATCATCCGGATTTATATTTTGCAGATCGATTAACGGAAGCTCATGCTCCTGGAATGAAGCCTGTTCGATGGAATCGATTTTTCGATAGTTTAAGGTGACCCCGGCGAGCTCCGCCCCCTGCTTAAACACCCGTTCATCACCAACCAGCACCCATTGAGCCAAACTGCGAATTTCATCCATTTGCAGCGCTTTAGCGACCAGCTCCGGCCCGATTCCTGCTGCATCGCCGTAAGTCAAAGCCATAACCGGTTTTCTTTGAGTTTTCATACCTTATCTCCTTTACCGTTTATTGATTGATGTAAACGTTTTTTTATCATTATAATTGGCATTGTTACCTTTGACCACAGTTATGTGGCATCGATTTGTTGCATTTTTAATCATTGGTTATAATCCAGGACCTTCTGATTCTTCATTTTCAATTTTCGCCAAAGGGTTGTTCGATTGATGCCGAGCCTTTTCGCCGCTTTGGATTGGTTGTATTCTTCCTCTACCAGAATCCTGTAGATGATATCGCTTTCAATTTCCTCCAAAGTCTTGTTGAAGAACGAAAATACTGCGGGATTCCTCGTTTCCGTGCTGTCCGCCAATTCCTTGATTACCGGTTCGATCTCGTCTTTTTTGATATACGGTCCGTCGCTCAAAAGGCACATTTTATGGATGGTGTTTTTCAACTGATATACGTTTCCCGGCCAGTCGTACGATCTTAAAATGTCCATCACTTCCGGTTGAACCCCGACGATTTCCTTTCCCGTCACGACATTGGCCGAAGCGATAAACATCCGTATCAAATCGGGCATATCCTCTATTCTTTCACGCAGCGGCGAAAGACTTAAAGTAAATGTATTGATAACGCGGTACAGATCCGACCTGAACTCCCCCCTGGAGACCAAAGAGATTAATTTCTCTTCATGTTCTGCAATCACGCGCACCTTGATCTCCCGTTCTTCACTGCTGTCTATTCTCCTGACCTTATGGCGCGTCAGAATGTGAAACAAGGCCGATTGGAGGCTCAGAGGCAGCTTGCCAATATTGGACATATACAAGGTGCCGCCATTGGCGAGCTCAAAGGCACCCGGCTCGGAACCCGCCCCCAGCATTTCTTTTTCCAATATCTCGGGTGAATGGGAATGGCAATCTATGGTAACAAACGCTTTCGTTTTTAAATCGCCTTCATTATGAATGCTTTGGGCTAAGACGTGTTTTCCCGTCCCCGGCTCCCCGTAAATCATGATCGGCAGTTCGGATTTGCTGATCCGTTTGGCGCACTCAATCAGCCTGACCATCGTCTGTGATTTCCCGACCAGTTGATTGAAGTGGGCGGAAGCCTTTGCTTTTTTTACAAACCGGTACTCTTCTATTTTATTCCGTCCGGCTTGATCAGGGTTCCATTTCAATACAGCGGCCGCTCCTGTCATCCGTCCGTCAAGATATAACGGAAATCCCTTGATGTCCAGCGATTTATCAGAAAGCTGCACTCTTTCGCTGCTGTGAACGGCCTCCCGCTTCATCACGTCGCTTAAATTTATGGATAAGCCTGATGCTTTGAACAGCGTATCCACTGATTGGTCCTTGTTTACATTTAACAGTTCACGCGCGCGGGCATTGATGAATTGACATTCCTCCTGCGGACTGACAATGATTACGCCTTCCTCCAGCTGATCCAATACGGATACCAGCCCTGCATACTTTTCTTTTACTTTATTCGTATAATAAACCAATCTCTCCGCATCCTGGATGGCTTCAATCACAGCTTCCCTTCCGGAAGTGATGAGAATGCCGTGAAGTCCGAAGCTCCTGGCCGCCTGTGTGGATTTAACATCCCCGACGATCACTTGTACCCCGTCTTCCATGGCCTTTTCCAGACATTTTTCACACTCGGCATCGTCGTAAAAGGTTAAGTCCATATTCAGCAGCTTGCCTATAAAGTCCGCTCCTTGAATCACCTTCAAATGGCTCATCACGCCAATTTTCCCTTCAAATCCGTTCAAGAGCGTAAGCGTTCTCAAGATGTCGTACCCCGATATTTTGATTTCCGCTACCGGAATGGAACAATGCTCCCTCAGCAGATTTACGGTCGCACCGCGGCTGATGATCATATCATAACCTTTGGTTTCCAGCGCTTTGGCTATGTCGAGCCCTTCATACCAATCTCCGATTTCAACATGGATGTTTTTCTTTAAATCCTTATTCACTTCCAGAATTAAATCCTTCAACCCTTTATATGGAGCTATGGCAAGTATATTCAATTCCTTCACCTCTCAAATAAAGATTTTTGCAGCACATGAACAAGTGTTTAAAAATGCAACAACATCCATCATTCTAATCCTATTTTCTCATGTGCTCGCCCTTTACGCAATATATTTCGTTCCGCAAAAATATCAAAAAAACCGGATGACTCCAGTCCATATCCTGAGTCGGCTCCGGTTTACAAAAAAACACAGTTGAACAGGCCGTCAATCCTGTCCAACTGTGTTTATCTTTATTGGGGAAATCCTGTTTAGGACTTAAGTAAAGCTTCAAGCCGGTTAAAGTCGCTGTCTACGATCGCCTCGTAGGTTTGATTGCGGCCGACCTCGATCACCGGCACATGACGAATACCGTACTTGACTTCAAGAACATCCCTTAAGTAATCTTTCCCTCCCACATCCACATTGGAGTAAACGTATCCCTTTTCTTTTAAATAAGCTTTCGCTTCCTGGCAAGCTTGACAGCCTTCGCGGCTCCACAATACCAATTTCACATTCTCTGCCATGTCCATACCTCCAAATTTTAACCCGATTTTTTTGGTTTAGATTCACTGCGCAGGCGTCTTTCATGTTGAACCCGCCTGCTAAAATACTGGGCTATCCCGCTGCGATCCATGCTGTTTCATCGGTTTCAAGAGACAGCCGGAGATTTGCCCCCGATCACTTTAAATAATGCTTGCGTGCCGCTGTCCTCTTCTCCCAGTTCAACTAATTTCTCATAAAGGGAGTGGGCAAGAGCCAGCCCCGGCAGTTCAAGGTTCATTTCCTTGGCGGATTCCAGGGCAATTTTCATATCCTTAACGAAATGCTTAACGTAAAAACCCGGCGTAAAATTACCGCCGATGATACGCGGAGCCAAATGGCTCAGCGACCAACTGCCGGCCGCTCCGGTCTCAATGCTTTTCAGTACGGTGGAAGGATCCAATCCGGCCTTTTGAGCATAAATCAACGATTCGCAGACGCCGATCATATTGGAGGCAATCGCGATTTGATTGCACATTTTCGTATACTGCCCGGCGCCTGCGCCCCCTGATAAACAATGTTCGTCCCCATGGACTTCAAAACCGGCGTTACCTCATCGAAAGCTTCCCGCCGCCCGCCAACCATAATAGACAGCTTACCCTCCCTGGCCCCTATATCGCCGCCCGACACGGGAGCATCCAGCGAAAATAATCCGCGCCCAAGCGCCGCCTGCTCAATTCGCCGGGCCAAGGCCGGGCTGGAAGTGGTCATATCAATTAAATAACTATTGGGCCGGGCATGATGAATGATTCCATGTTCCCCGAGATACAGCTCTTCCACGTCATGGGGGTAACCGACCATCGTTATGATGATTTGCGATTGTTCGGCCAAAGATGCCGGCGTGTCATGCCAATTGGCCCCTTCTAAGAGGAGCGGTTCCGCCTTAGACTTGGTGCGGGTGTAGACATGAAGCACATATCCGGCCCGAATTAAACGGCTGGCCATACTTTTTCCCATGACCCCGGTGCCAATAAAGCCTATTGCCGGTTTTTGTGATTTTTGTTCCAAAAGAATCAACCTTCCTTTTCCACGATTCGGTCCTTTGGCCAAAGTCCAAAGCCGGTTTGTTTACGGGGCGAGCTCCTGCAGCTTGCCTAACAGCCGTTCCCGCGGAATTTCCCCGATCAACAGATCCTCGACGATCCCGTCCCGGCCGATGAGATAAAAGGTTGGCAAGTACTCCACCCTGTATCGTTCCGTGACTTCGCCTTTTTCGTCGAGCAGTACCGGAAAGGGTAAACGATGGGCCTGGACAAAGCTTCTCACCTCCTTCAGATCGTCCTGATGCGTCACATTGACGGCATAAAAAGCGATCCGGTCCTTAAACTCCCCGTACAATTCGCCAAGTACTGAGGCTTCCTTCTTGCAGTACTCGCACCAGGAAGTCCAAAAAACCAAAAATACCGCTTTTCCATCCGCATCTTTACGGATATCCACCCATCGACCATCCAGATCAGGCAGCTTCACCTCGGGAGCGGCGGCGTTCGGTGCCGCAAAAGCACTGTCCTCTTGCTTGTTCCAAAACGAATAGCAAGTGAAAACCAGCAGCACGACAATGGCAAAATTCACGATGGCATTTCTTTTCATCTCGTCCCCGAAGCTCCTTAAAAGAACGAAGAGGACTGCGGAAATTGGCCGTTCAGCGCCCAATTTCCCAATTCCTTCAGCTTGTATTCGACCGGATCGTGAAGCGTATGCGTGCGAAGATTGCGCCAAAAACGGTCATAACGGTATTCGGACGAAGTCGCCCGGGAGCCCATCACCTCGAACATACGGCTTGTAATGTCCAGCCCGACCTGCGTAGTCATCACCTTCGCCGTTGCAATGCTCATCATGCATTCTCCCCGTTCCCGTTCCGTCAATCCCCACTCCTTCTCCCAGGCCGATTGAAAATCCCGGGCGGCTTCCAACCGGACCCACATGTCGCCGTAATGGCGAAGAAAATACGGATCCTGAGCAGCGGAGGAGACGCCGGAAGCAGGCCAGGCTCTGGCGCTTGAAGCCGTGTATAATTTGGCCTGTTCGAACGCCCCTTCCGCGATACCCAAATATACATGCGTCAGAATAATTTGCGAAATGGAGCTGCGAAGTTTGGAAAATTCCGTCCCGACCGGACCCGGTGTGTCAAGCACCTCGCCTAATTCTACCGGAACCCGGCTAAATTCGATCCCCCCGCTGTCCGTCTGCCGCTGCCCCATATTGTCCCAATCATTCAATACGTTCACTCCTTCCCGACGGGTAGGAATGACGGCAATCAGAGGGCCGTTTCCCTCTTCATGCTTCGCGGAAACGAGCAGCAAATCCGAATCCGTAGCACCGGAGCAGAACCGTTTGGTTCCGCTCAAGTAATAACGGTCGCCTTCACGAACGGCAACAAGCCGTTGATCCAGCGGATTAAATGCGTTTCCCCAGAACAAGGGTTTGTTCGCCGTTTCCATATAATATCGGCGCTTCTGTTCCTCGGTTCCATACATATGCGGTGTGACCAAATTCAGAAAATGATATCCGAACAAATGCGCAATGGAACTGTCGACCCTGGCAAATCATCGAACGATCTCCAGTACGGTTAGCCATGTATCCCCACAACCGCCAAAGCTCTTGGGCGCCAGCAAGGCGAGCAAGCCGCTTCTCCTGATCAAATCCCGTTCCGCTTTCGCCGTACCTCCTTTGATATCCCGCTCTACGGCGGTCAGGGAAAACGTATCAACCAGTTCATCGGCCACAGCCAAATAATCGATGGGGGCCTGATGCGAAATCGTAGTCATTGCGAATCTTTCCCTTCCTTGAAGTGAAGGGCTGATCAGCCAAAAGCGGTACAGCCCGTTTCTTCCTCCCCCCGGCTGTGCGATGCGGAGGGCCATTTGGATGCGCTATAGTTATAAAGTTTTGTCATCGAGCTGCGTCCAAAACAAGTATTTGTTTTTGATCTTGTCAAAAATGAGCATGATGGCCAGGATGACCAGGCTGTTGAAAATCATACCGGCAACAACGTTTTTATAATCGGAAAAATCACTGTAGTATTGAATAAAATACCCCATGCCCGATTTGGCGCCGAACATTTCCGCCACGGTCAGAATAATGAAGGCGAATCCCAGCGCTACGCCCGCTCCGTTAAAAATGAACGGCAGCGCCGCCGGAATGATCACCTTTGTGAGAAGCTTTCCGCTTCTTAGCCCTAACGCGCGGGCGTTGTCCAGATAATGCCGGTCTATAAGCAATACGCCTTGAATGGTACCGAGCAGGATAGGCCATAACGCGCCGGCGAAAATCAAAAACACGGATGCGGATTTAAACGTAGGCAAAAGCGCTATGGCATACGGAATGTACATCGTAGGGGGAATCGGGCTCAACGCATGGAAAATCGGCATCAGCGGTTTCCTCAGCGCAGGATGCAGCGCGACCGCCAACCCTACCGCTATTCCCGCAATGACGGCGGAGAAATATCCGCTTAGAAACAGCTGCATCGAGCTGATGAACCCCTCCAACAGCAGCCCTTTACTTTTCCAGAAGGCAAGCAGGACGGCCTGCGGATTCGGGAACAGCACGGGATTGATCTTTTTGGCGACATCCGTAAAGTAAATCCATGCCGCCAACACGGCGGCTACGATAAGCAAAGTACCATAATACGTTTTAACAAACCGTTTCAACGCGAAAAACAGCTCCTTATCCAATATTTTGCTGGTTGAAACGCTCCTTTACTTTTTGGAAAAACGGCTCGTCCGGCTCGGAAGCGATCAGTTCTTCAACGGCTTCTTTGTACAACGACGTATCGATGTATTTGGTAATATCGATGTCTTTTCCTTCCTTGATATAGCCGATGTCGTTCATGTTTTCCCACATTTTGACGATTTCTTTCTTGTTCGGATCGGAATGATTCAGCATATGCGGTTCGATGATCGACTTCTCCATAATTTTGTCGTCAAGCCTGATGTGGGGCCTGCTGGCGTCAATCGTCACCTTCGGATCTTTTTCTTTGTCCCGTTCCGCCTTAATGATCGCTTTCAGAAACCGTTTGAAGGCTTCCCGCTTTTCCTTCACGTCGCCCGTCTTGGCCACGATGCGGCAGCATACGTGATCCGGCTGCAGATCGTTGCTCCATGTGACGGCGACCAGCCCCCCTTCCTCCGCCTCGTATAACGTGCCCGGCGATCCGACCCCGACATCGACTTTGCCTGATTTAATCGCTTCAAGCAGCATGGAATTGTTTTTGAACTCGATCAGTTCAATGTCTTTTTTCCAATCGATTCCGGCTTGGCTCAAAGCGGAACGGAAGACGATATCGCCGGTATACAGACGAAGGGTGCCCACTTTTTTCCCGCGAAACCCTTCGATCGTCTTGAACTGATCCTGGTTTTCTTTTTGGCATAGACCGGGCTGCCGCCGGACAAATGCCCCCGATAATTGAAAAATCCGATCCTTGGGAGATAAATGTCAACGGACCTGCGGTTCCGAAGGATACGCCGACATCGATTTTCCCGGCCTGCAGGCCGTTTAATCCGTCCGCTGTAGACGCAAAAGGCACAAAGTTGACTTTCAGGTTTTGCTCCTTAAAATACCCCTCGTATTCGGCAATGAATCCGTGCTGGGTGCCCAACGATTGGCCGTAGCCGACATTGAGTTCAAACGTTTGATCCTGCTTTTGGGCCTGATCGGACTTCCCGGCTTGCTCCGAAACCGCAGGCTGCGGAGCTGCCGACTGCTGGCCGCAGCCTGTGACGAGCACTGAAAGGGCAAGGCCGGAAGCGAGTAGCCAGGCAAATGATTGTTTTTTCCGATGAACTTGAACTTTATACACCCATGTTCCTCCTCTATTATGTTTTTTACGGTTTCAGATCCGGTCACCCGGATAGAAGACCGTTTCCTCTCTTTCCAGCTTCTCGAACAACCCTTTATTCATGTGATCCATCAATTGATCCCTCAGTTCGGTAAATTCCGGGGATTGGAACACCTTTTTCCGCTGCCGGGGTCTTGCGAACGGAATTTTCAATTCATGTGCAACGATGCTGGAAGGACCGGGCGAAAACAACAGGATCCGGTCTGCCAAAAACAGCGCTTCTTCCACATCGTGCGTCACGAACAGTACGGTCTGGCGGCGATCCTGCCATAACTGCAGGATGAGATCCTGCAAATGAACGCGGGTCACCGGATCCAGCGCGCCGAACGGTTCATCCATAAGCAGCAGATTCGCCGACAAAGCAAGCGCCCGGGCGATGGCGGCACGCTGGCGCATTCCCCCCGATAATTGTCCAGGGTATTTGTCGAAGACGTGTTCGAGCTGTACCATTTGCAGATATTCCTGCGCGACCTGTTGAATCTCCTTTTTTTTCTTTTTCATCACCTGGCTGAGTGCAAGCATGACATTTTCCCCAGTTGTCAGCCAGGGAAACAAGGAGTAGTCTTGAAACACGATCGCACGCTCGATCGACGTGTCCCGAACCGGTTCGCCATCGATTTCAAGCTTTCCGCGCGTTGGCAGGGATAAACCGGACACCAGGCGGAGGAATGTGCTTTTGCCGCATCCGCTGGGTCCCATCAAAACGACAAACTCCCCTTCGCGAACGGTAAAATGAATATTTTGCAAAATGTCCTGATGACCATAGCCAAACCCGACATCGTTTGCCCGGATCTTGATTGGGACATCTTCAGTCAACGGTACATCTTTTAGCAAAGTCTTTGCCAAACGGGAGCCCACCTTCTTCCAACATTCGTTCCCATAAGCGTCCGATAGGTAACGGACTTCTTCAGATTCAGATATCTCTTCCGCAAGCCGGCAGTCCCGTTTAAGGGTGGATTGCGTCAAGCCATTCCTTGAAAACTTCTTCCGTATGCTCGCCCCTTTGCGGAGGATGGCGGTATACGGAAAAATCGTAGCCGGTCACCTTGACCGGGAACGGAACCGTCCGGGTTGTTAATCCGTTGGGTAACTGCAAATCCTTCACCAGCCCGATTTGATGAACGGCCGGATCATGCAAAATGTCCTCGTAATCGTTGATGGGCGCGCACGGTACGCCTCTTCGGTCAAACTCCTTCAGCCATTCCCCGGCCGTCTTCCGCGAAAAGGACTGCTGCAGCAAAGAAGCCAGCTCCTTTTGGTTTTTGGCACGGAGGGTCTGCGTCACAAAGCGGGGATCGTCAATAAGCTCGGGGCGATCGGCGGCTTCGCATACTTCCCTCCACAGCTTGTCATTGCCTGCGGCGATCACAAACGGTTTGTCGCTTCCGTAAAACCCCTGGTACGGGGCGTTGCGCGGATGGGCGGTCCCAAGCCGCTTGGGAGAGATCCCGTTGCCGTAATATTCACTGTGCTGCAGCGCAGAAATACCGAGGACGCTGCCGAGCATGGAGCAGTCGATATAGGCGCCTTTTCCGCTTTGACTCGCTTGCAGGATGGAAACGGCGATGCTGTAAGCACCGTAAAGTCCGGCGGCAAAGTCGGCTATCGGCACTCCGCATTTGACAGGTGTACCGGTTTCTTCTCCGGTAACGCTCATCAAGCCGCTGATCGCCTGAATCGTCACGTCAAAAGCGCCCTTCTGCGCATACGGGCCCTCTTGGCCGTATCCGGAGATAGAGCAATAGACCAGTCCGGGATTTTCCGCCGACAGCGCATCGTAACCCAAGCCAAACTTCCGCAGCACCCCGGGACGGTAGTTTTCGATAATGATATCGGCCTTTCCGCACAATTTCCGCAAAGCTTCAAGCTGTTCCGGGTCCTTGAAATCGACCGTAATACTTCGTTTGTTGCGGTTAAGGGAGGCGAAGTTTGCACTGTAGGACTCTCCCTGTTCATTCACAAAGAAAGGCGGCCAATCGCGCATGCCGTCTCCGCTGTCAGGTCTTTCCACCTTCACCACGTCGGCTCCCAAATCAGCCAGAAGCATGCCTGTAAACGGGCCGGCCGCGATCTGCCCGAACTCGATGACCCTAAGCCCCGAAAGCGGCCCTCCCTGTAATGTGCTCATGATTGCATCACACCTCCCTTTCTACACATCGGCATAGATCGGCACGTCATTATCATGCTTCGTGACCACATCACGCAAAGCGCCCGTTGCGGGATCGTGGATGTGCCGCTCCTGCTTGCCGATATCAGCGCCGTATACATGGATAGTAACCGCCACTTCGCTATGTGGATTGGACACGCCGTGAATATCGTAATCCGGAGGATAAACGAAGGAGATATCGCCCTTCGTGGCATGCACCGTTCCCACTTCCTCAAGCGTATAGCGCCTCGGGGCCGCTTCCCCATGATCCACTCTCCGGTAACGCTTCTCTTCCACCGCTCCCTTGTAGATGCCGACCAGCCCCCATACCAAATGATCGTGCACCGGGGCTACCTGTCCGGGCCCCCATACGAAGGCGATCACGGAAAAGGCTTCATCCTCGGGCTTATACAACAAATATTGGGCATATTTGTGCGGTAATGGCTGCTGATACCTTTCAGGCAGGAGTTCGTCGGATTGCAGCAAAGTTTGTAAAAATGGGCGAACTTCATCCACAATGGTTCGGAAATCGCCTGTTCGGGAAAGAACGGAACGAATGTCGGCCTCCAACTCTTTAAAACCGTATGCTGTGCTCATTAGTGAAGTACACCTCTCTCGGATGGTATTTCATTTTTTTGCAGCTTCGCATGCACTCTTGGAATCACATCTCTTCCAACGGCCTCAATGGTTTCCAGGTGCGGAAACCCTCTAAGCAGCACTTTATCGAATCCCAGGCAGACATATTCTACGATCCGGTCCGCTACTTGATCGGGTGTGCCGACCAAGGCGATGGAATTGCCGCTGAGCACCTGGGTCAGCCCGGCCCATAAATTCGGACCGATCCGGAAATGATTTTCCTTGGAATCCAGCATCAGTTGATGCAGACGCTTCAGACCGACGGATTCGCCTTTGTCGCTGGCTTCCGCCTTCTTCTGAATGACGGCGGGATCGGCCTTGCTGATCAGATGATTGGCATTTTCCCACGCTTGCTCCTCCGTATCGCCCAAGACGACCTGGAATGAAATGCTGTAACTGAGTTTCCGATTGCGAACGGCCGCCAACCGTTGGATCTCCCCGATTCGTTCGCGGATATTGTCCAGCGTCTCCCCCCACATCATATAGACATCGGCGACGGAAGCCGCGACCGCTTGGCCGGCTTCCGAGGCGCCCCCGAAATAGATCTCCGGATTTTTCTGAATCGGCTTCGGATAGAGAGACGCATTTTTTAGCTTGTAAAATTCACCTTCGTGATCGAAGTTTTCTTCACTAAACAAACGTTTCAATACCCGAATGAACTCATCGGTACGCCGATAGCGGGTAGCGTGATCCAAAAAATCGCCGTCGCCGGCAAGCTCGGCGGGAGACCCTCCGGTAACGATATTGACCAGGGCACGGCCACCGGACAAGTAGTCAAAGCTGGCAAACTGTCTCGCAAACACGGACGGGGCGGTAAAGCCGGGGCGCACGGCGAACAGGAAGCGGAGCCGTTCCGTGGCGGGAATCAGCGCCGTTGCGATGATCAACGAATCGAGGCAGCTGCTGCCGGTCGGAAGCAGAAGCGTGCCGAATCCGCCCTTCTCCGCCGCCTGCGCAATGCGTGAGATGTATTCCAGGGTAGGCTCGCGTTCGGCCGTCGTGCTCCATGCGTCCAGCCTTTGAGCATTGTAATTGGAAGTTCCCACGTACTGGCCGTCCCCGAAGGTAGGCGCCATCGTAATAAATTCAACCATTTCCAATTCCTCCTTTAACGAATGCGGGATAAATTTCCTGAAGCGCCGCTTTCACTTTGCTTCGCAAAACATCCAATTGCTGCGGGGAAGGCGCTTCGATGCGCGGAACGTCGCCTTCGATCCCCAGATCAAAGCCAGTTTTCCCCTGCACTTCTTCTGCCGTCGTTCCCGGCGCGATCGCGGACAATTGCAGCCGGCGCGTAAGCGGAGCGGGCCTCAGTACGGCAAGCGGGGTATATACCGCTTCCAGACGCCCAGCGCCCTCCTGCCGGAAATCAGGAGAAGCGCTGCTGCTGACAAAATCCAATCGTTCGGGAAACCCCTTTGCATGATGGTCGGTTTTAAAAAGGAAAATCCTTTTGCAGCGGTAATACACCATAGATGAACCGGCACCTCCGGGAAGCCTGACCTTCGGGCGGGCATAGTCGCCGATGACATGTAAATTGATATTGCCCCAACAGTCGATTTGGGCCCCGCTCAAGAAGAACACATCGACAAGGCCGCGCTGGATGTAATCGAAAAATTCCTTGGTCCCCTCAAACGGCCATTCCCGCTCATACCCCATGATGTAGGTTTGGGCGCGGGGGGCATGGGTTTCTTTGGCCAGCAGGGCCGCCGCCGCCGGCACCGGAGAACTGTTGCCTACGGCGATCGTTTCCCCGTCATGAAGCTCGCGGGCCAAAGCACAAATCATGAATTCTTCAGTCGAATATTTCATGCTGACTCTCCTTACGGCTGCAGTAAACGGAATAGTCCTCGTGCCTCGTGTAAGAAAACACATACTGCTGCAAGTACTTTTCAAACTCGTTCGGATGTCCGGCCGCTTTCAAATAAGTTTGCATATGGGCTTCATCCGCAGGGTAAAAGCCTGGACAGCTTGTCGGGTAGGCTCCGAATGGCGCTTCTACCACAGTATGGATGTACAGCGCCGGAATGAACGTTCCCTTTTCACGATCCAATTCCCCGGGAGCCACCACCTCCTCTACCGTCACAATGACATGGCGCGAGGCTTGGGCAAGCAGCCGGTTGTTCTGCAGCCTGCTGGCGACCACGTTGCCTTGCGTATCCGCCTGATAAGCGTGAAATATACACACATCCGGACGGATAGCCGGTACCACGACGACTTCCTCTTCCGGCCGATAAGGGTTGCGAATGAGACGAAAATCATCTCTGACCTGCAAATAGTCCGTTCCCAGCAACCCTGGAACGGGGATAAACGGAAGCCCCATGGCACCCGCCTGAATCGCAGCGGCCATAGCCGGACAAGCGTGTTCGCGAACCTGCAGCCGCCCCTCCTCCACCGCACGGCGGTAATGGGGAGCAAAGCCGAACTCTCCCAGGATGATTTGCGACGCTTCCACCGTCTCCACACATCCGGCACCAATCAGCAGATCGGCGTTAATGGCCGCCGATCCGCTGCATAGGAGGTGCAGGCCGCTGGCCCCGGAGCGGATCAGTTCGCGCAGCAAAGCCATGGGCGACATCTCCATGCTGCCGCTGATCGCTACCGTATCCCCATGATGTATAAGCGCAGCCGCTTCCGGCAGCTCCAGAAATTTCGTTCCCATAGAAGGGCTTCACCCCTTTGACCTCTAACTGCTTACTGATTTTTCGGTATCCAGACATTTTCCCTGACGTTGATCTTCTTGGAAACAAGTCCGATCTTCAGGAATGTATCTGCAACGCTCTGCTGATCCTGTATGATTTCCTCATCGATCAGCTTGATGGTGAGAGGCCTTCTCCGCAAAGATTGTTCCCAGACCGCCACGTCAAGCTGCGTTTCCGCAGCAAGCAATTTGGCGACTTCCCCCGGATTTTGGTTAATCCATTCACTGATGTTTTGGAGCTCCTGAACCAGCGCTTGCAGCACCTCGGGGTGCTTTTCAGCGAACTCTTTTCCTCCCAGGTAGAACGTTCTGTAAATGACGAGCCCTTTCCCATCGGCCAGAACCCGATTTCCGGCAAGCTCGGCTGCCGAGAAGAAGGGATCCCAAACGACCCAGGCATCCGCACTTCCCCGTTCAAAAGCGATGCGTGCATCCGGAGGAGCCAAGTAAACCGGTTCGATATCATTCAGCGTCAATCCGACCGAAGCAAGCGCCTCATTGATCAAATACTGGGAAATCGACGCCTTGTTGAACGCTACTTTTTTGCCTTTCAGATCGGCGATCGTCTGGATCGGCGAATCCTTTTTCACCAGAATGCCCTCGCTTTGCGGACTGGACGGTTCACTGGCTACATACAGAAACGGCAGACCGCGCTCTTGTCCGAACAATACCGGCGCATCGCCGGCGATGCCGAAGTCAATGCTCCCGGTGCCCAGCGCCTCCATGACTGAAATGCCTGTGTTAAATTCAGACCATTGGACCTTCGTTCCAAAAGGAGCCAATTTTTTTTCCAGCTCGCCTTTGGCCTTCAATACCATCAATGTTCCCGACTTTTGATAACCGATCCGAAGGACCGTTTTTTCCGCATTCGGTTTGGCGGTCTGCCCGCCGGATGCTTGACTGTTGTTATTTGCGGTCCCGCAGCCGATCAACATAATGGATAGCGTGAACAGAGCGATAACGGATAAGATCATGCTGCGCTTCTTTCTTTTTCGTTTGAAATTCATAAAGCCAACCTCCCCAGGCATCCATCCCGGAAAACAAAAATTTGACTGCAATAAAAAAGAGACGCCAACATAACAAGTATGCTGGGTCTCCGGGGGGTCCGGTGGATCCGAAAATGTATAATCATGTGTTCAATCAAGCAAGTCTTTCATCTCCGGTTGTCCGGCAGAATTTCACAGTTATCCGATCGGGTTAATATAAGCATACAATAATTCATCAGATTTGTAAATTTGATAAATAAGAACAAAAGCTTCAAAAATTTTGAACTTCTTTATTCTATACTCCCGTAATTTGATCGCATTTTTGATTTAGCAAACCGTCCCTTAACGTGCTGATCAGCTTTTCTCCTGCAGATCCAAGTGCCTTATAATCAGACTTCAGCAAAATGCCTGTCACCAGGCCGGTATCCAAATCAAGGATTGGTTTTAGCACCGTTCCTTCCGGGGGAGGCGTTACTGTAATGATCGGAACCACCGCAATGCCAAAATTGGCTTGAACATAATATTTCAATGCGGACATGGTGCTGATTTCAATACCAAAATACGGACTTCCGCCTTTTTCCAGCAATGCCGCTTCCAATTTTTTTCGGTATGGACAAATCGTAGTCGTAAGCAGCAGCCGTTTGCCCCGCAGGTCTTTTAAATAAATCTCATGTTTCCCCGCAAGATCGTCCTGCTTGGGAACAAGCAGCGCAACCTTTTCTGCGAAAAGCGGCTCAAACGTGGTTCCCAAACCTGTATCCGGTACACTGCATATGGCCAAATCAATTTTGCCCTCGATCAGCATTTCCCGCAACACGTACGTATTGCCGATTTGAATGCTGATTTGCACCTTGGGATAGCGTTCCATGAATGGAGCAAGGATTTTGGGCAGCCGATAGCTGGCCGCAGGTTCCATTACACCTAACCGAACCACACCCGCTTCCCCCTGAATCCATTCCGTCATGGCGCTTTGAAGGTATTCATAATCTTTTAACAGCAGATCCGCCTTCTCATGAAACAAACGTCCCGCCTCCGTCAAGCAGACTTTCTTGCTGCGTTCAAGCAATTTGACGCCCAGGTCGGATTCAAGTTTTTGGATATGCATCGTTATGGTGGATTGCACATATTTGAGTTCTTCCGCCGCTCGTTGAAAACTTCCCAGCTTGACAATCGTTTGAAACGTTTTTATCGTCCGCAAGTCCATCCTATCACCTTTACCTTTTTTTGTTGAACCAACTTCATCTCTTCTTGCGTCGGAACAACCTTACCGATTCGGATAATAAAAAAAGCATGAGGATAAGATTCCCCATGCCTCCGGTTTACCGGTACGCTCTTCATGTCTGTTCGAATAAACATTAATGTATTAAATATTTTAATGACACCTTATCATCATTTTTTAAACACGTCAATACAAACCAAACCATTTTAAATCCATTTCAACTCCGCGTCCAACGCGACTCCCATCGGAACTACGCCGCGGGACGCATCCGTACAATCGCGCAGCCGGTTCGATGCCGCCACGCGCTTTTGTCTTTTACGCAGCTGCTCCATCCGGGATAATCCTAGCTCCGTCCGCTCCGACCGAAGCTCTCCGGCATCCTGTACGATATGGCCCGAAGCAAAGCTCCCGGGATTCAGCAGATCGATGCGCTTCTTGCGGAACTGCAAATGCAGCAGATCTCCCTCCTGCAGATACAGCAGCCCGCCGCCATGAAAAGCTTCCGGAGTCATATGCCCTACAGCAGCGCCAAATGTCACTCCCGAATAACGGCCGTCGCTGATTAGAGTCGTCAAACGCTTTAACTGACGGTGTGCGTTAATATGCTGCATCGGCGTCATCATTTCCGGCATTCCGAATGCTTCCGGGCCTTGACCGGATATAATGACCGCCAGCCTGAGCCATTCCTCCCGAATCATCCGGTCGAACAGCTCATCATAGCTCAACGCTTGCAGCGCTTCCAAAGAAACGGATGCGTTGTAGGAAGCCATCCGCTTCATATGTTCTAGCCCGAAGCTTCTTTGGGCCTTTAGGCGATCCAGCATGTTCACGTCCAATAACCGATGATTCGCTTCTTCTTCATTTTCAAAGTAAAGCACAAACGCGATCTTATCGTCGAATTGATCCAGCTGCTTTGTAGGCATCCCGCTGATTTTAACCACTGCATGGTTGAAAAAGTTTCCCCGGAGGACATCGACGCCGCTGAAGCCGCGTCTGGGCCTGCTCAGGATGATGGGATTGTCCTTCACGCCGTCCGCGCTCAAGCCTTCGGTATGGGACAGCCTTTCTCTCCAGGTTTGGCCTGTTACCGTCGGCGCATCCAAAGCCATCGGAACCCCGTTTCTTGTAAGCTCATAGATCAGCGTCTCCATGCCGCGGATTTGACCCGAGCAGCACTGCTGCGCCAATGCATAAATATCTCTGCCTTCGGTCAGGCTGTAATCGAATAAATCGGGAATCGGATGTTCGGCAGCGATGCGCTCCATGTCTTCCAGCGTAAAGTCAAATCCGGCATAGATCATCGCCCCGACAATATGCATCATTAGGTTGGTGGAACCTCCTGCGGAACTGTGGATCCGGATCACATTGGCGATATTGGCCCGAAGCAATTCACTTACGCTGCATTCCGGACGGTCGATGATGGAAAATAAGGATTCGATCGCTTTATTGACTTGAGCCTGTGTCGGCGGTTCCGTCAGCAGCTCCAGCTCCGGACATACCATACCGAACCCTGCCGTAACGTCCCGGGAGCTGTTGCCCGTTCCATGAAACGCACAGATGCCGCCCTTGGCGTCACACGTGCTTACCGCCAGCCTTTTTTCAAAATCCTTATGCCGTTCCACAGTCAATAGTCCGCATTTGACGGCGCGTTCAAAAACCCCTTGGAATGAGGTGTTCGAGGAGCACTGAAGGATATAGCTCACCGCATCCTCAATGTCGGCGGCAATATCGTCATATCCCGCTGCGGCGGCCTGGGATACCAACTCCGCCAATTCCAGCTTCAAATCATCCGGAATCGTTCCCCCCTTGAGCACGTGGGAAGGGGCAAAGGTAGCAAACACATGATGCTCGCCGCGATTGCGCCGGACCCGGTCCAGATGAGCAAGCCCGCTTAATACGCCCAGCGGCTGCTTATCGCAACCCTGAATCACGAAAGCCCCATGGTATGATTGCGCTTCCATTTGATTTACCACGATTTCCGCAATCGCGTTGCGGCTCTGTAATGAATAGGACATTCCCATGTTGTTTTGCGCTGTTCCGTCACAAAGCACCGGCGTGCTGAAATAAAACGGCACTCCGCCTTCCTGCCATATTTTCAAAGCGGCTTTGTACACCGTCTCATGGTCCAGAATGTGGGCCGGATGATCGGAGGAGCCGCCGATAATGGCGATCCTCGGAGAATTGTGCTCCAGCCGGTCATAAATATTGTCAAGCGTCCAATCCGGCTCCCCGCCTTCGTATTTCCCGCCGAGACCGCGGCGTGCACGGTCCAGCAGCCCGGCTACCGTAATAGGCTCGTTCGCCTTCCCCTGCACATTGCCCTGATACGGATTAAACCCTCTGATTGTTATCATGATCTTTCCTCCCCTTCCTTGGTTTCAATTCGGCGGCGGCTAGCCAGCCTTCCTTGAGCTTCATCGAATCCTGACGAACATCCTGGAGATGCGCCTTCATCATCTCTTTGGCAAGCGCGCTGTTTCTCTGCTCTATGGCCAATGCAATCAGCATGTGAAAATGTGCCGCTCTCTCGGCGCTTCCGGGAATACGCGTGGTTTTCCTGCGGCTCTCCAGAAGCAAGTCCGAGATCCCTTTCATCACCTGAGCCATGACTTCATTCGAGCAGGCCTCGGCGATATATTCGTGAAAGGCAATATCTGCTTCGAAATAATCTTCATTGTTGGCTACATCTTCGATCATTTTTGAAGCGGCCGCCTTTATATTCGCCATTTGTCCGGGAGTGGCTCTTTCCGCTGCAAGCGCTGCCATTTCCGGTTCAAGAACGGCCCGGAATTCCTGCAGGGAAAACATATCTCCTACAGAAAGCCGAGTGAGATCCCATGTGGTTTCCTGTTTCCAGCAGTTTGGATTGCGTACGAACATTCCTCTGCCGTGCTCAATGAGAATATACCCTTTGTTTTCCAAAATGCGCAGTGCCTCACGTACGGTGGAGACGCCGACCTGAAATTCTTTGGCTACGGCGGCCAGAGAAGGCAGCTTCTGTCCGGACTTCCACTCTTCCTGCTCAATCCTTCGGGTCAATTCATTCAAAACTTTGGTACTTGCCAGCTCCTTAATCATCATCACCAACTCATATGATATGTTAATAAACTTATAATATCACTTAAATCAGCGCAGGACAATCCGCAAATTCCATTCGCGAAATAGAACTTGGGATGACCGGCTATACCTTTTTGAACCGTATTTTACTGACCATTAGAATCGATAGAACCAGAGCAGCGTAGGCCGTAAAGCCATACAAGACGGGAAACCATAACAAAAAACATACGAGTAAACCCGCTGCCGGAATCGGCAGACCCTCAAAATATCCTTTGGTGGGACGTGTATTGAAACGGGCCAATCTAAGAGCACCCGCTATGGGAAATACCATTAAAGCCATCGTCGATGCAGCTTGATGAGGGATGGTTTCATAAAGCGCTAATGCCGGAACAACCCCAAAACTGACGATATCCGCCAAGGAATCAAGCTCCACCCCAAATTCACTGGTCACTTTGAGACTGCGTGCTATTTTGCCGTCCAGCATATCAAATACGGCTGACAAAACAACGAACAGGGTAGCGATAAGCGGCAGATGATTGACAATGAAAACTAAAGCAACGATGCCGCTGCCTAAATTAGATAAGGTAAAAATATTTGGAAAATAACGAATGATCCGGTCCAACAAATCAAATCCCCTCGATAGGCTGAATGATGCTTCACTATTTTCCCCAATGGAAGGATTTTGATACTTTTTTGGAAATCAGAAAATGACGCACTTAAACTCTTCCTGTAGCCTTTCGTCTCACTATCCCTAACAATTAAAATAGAGCAGCAGCCTCTTACGTGCATAAGCAAGGTGCTGCCGCTCTTGTATTTTTAATAAATGAAAGATAATTCCTATAATTCTCTGATCGCTTCAAATTGTTTGTGGTAGCCAAACGCTTCACGTCAACGGCAGAGAGTGGACTTTATCATAACCTCTCAGCGCCTGACAAAGAATCCCTCTTGTGTTCACGAACAGATAGGGTAATATTAGCCCATACTGTCTGCACAAGAGGGATTCGATCATTCCGGTGTGCTCCACAGCGGCATTGCGTTCACTGATGAATTGTCGTCACCGTATGTTCATACTATGAAATTTCCTTCAAAAAATGAATGCTCTCCTTTAATGCTGTTTCCAGTTCTTCTGTTATGCCCTGAAACGGATGAACGGCCCCGAATGTATGATTTGCACTAGGAATGGTCAAGATTTGATGCTGAGGCGCAGCTTGGCGAAGCCGTTCAAACCCTTCCTTCAGGCGCGGAGAATCCTGACCGCCCTGGACCAGCAGTACCGGAATTTTTAATTCGGCCAAACGGCGGACGATATCAAACCTCTCCGCATTGCGGGACAAGTCCTCATAGAAGCTCGCCTGGATCGGCATGTCTTGTTTCGTTCGCACATTCGTTACGTAGGCAATGCCATGCTCGGCTATCTGAGCTTTAAACGCATCGTCGAACAGGTCGGCCGATGCAATCCCGTTCCAAGTGACGACAGCCTTCACCTGAGGATGCTCAGAGGCAAAATAATGCTTCCGCCTCCCCCTTTGCTGTGACCCAGCAAGTAAAGACGCCGCGGATCGGCGAATGAAGCGAGCGGCAGCGTTCCCGACTCAAGAGCTTGAAGCAGGACGGCAAGATCCTCCTGCTCCCGTGAATAAGTATTCCGTGCGAACTTATCCAGCTCGTCAAAATCCCGTTCGTTCACTCCGTTGCAGGAGTAATTGAAGGTGACTGCGAAGAAGCCTTCCCCGGCAAAACGCTCCGCGATATACGGAAAGAAAGACCAGTCCTTAAAGCCTTTGAAGCCGTGGCTGATAAATACAACGGGTCTGGCGGTGTCCTCCGTCCCGCGCGCTGCCCTCACCTCACCGCGAATATAAAGCGGCTCACCGGTATCCAAATGGCCCGCCTCCAGGATAAAAGGTTCCCGTATGATCGAATTCGGTGTCTGGCTCATATCAATGCCTCCTTATGATTACATATTACATAAATTGGGATGGATTATTTTTTATTGTAACATAAGGATTGACTTTGTGATGACAATCATTTGCTTCAAAGGTGTTTTTCTGCATGAGCGGCTAATTAAATTGGCGTTACCAGCAGCGTTGGGATTAGAGCCGTATCGTAAACGGCCAGCTTTTCTTTAAATTTCGCCTCGCCGTTCACAAATGTAACCTTATCCATGTATTGGCCGACATTATAAACCTCTGTTATCCCATCCTGTCTCGTTTGGAAAACGGCATAATTGGCGCGCACCAGATAAGTATCACCCTCCTGGCCTGCCATGCGGATACCGCTTACCAAGTGCTTATAGGTATGCGCCTCATAGATATTCGCGTGTCTGTGGGCTGTAATCCGGTCCTTCAGCATCCCTTTACTGTCGCAGTATATCACGCAAGTCAGAAGATTTCTCGCATAATTTTCTCGGGAAATCACTTTATATAAGCATTCCTCTGTAAAAAAGTCCGGCCATTGCTCCAATTTATCATTGTCGATGCATTCCACGTAGGCGTGGACTAATTCTTCTATGGCCGCTTTGATTTCCAATGCCGGTGCATTCACTTTCTGTTGGTTCATGGATCTGCACTCCTTTCCTTCCGATTAATATCCCATCAATTCACGATAACGCTTCCAAAACCCGCGGATCGACGTTTCGGTAGCACGGAATTCCTGACTTTGTACCGTTTTGCCGCCCATTTCGACAAATGAGCTTTTATCCTTATCCCGGACGATTCCTCTTTGTACGAGCTCCCCTACTCCCCCATCCTCCAAAGAAACAAAACCGGCGGGACCTACCAGATTGGATTGCTTCATACGCATCGTTGTCATTTGGTCGTCATCGTCCTCATAACCGAAATAAGTCCAATGCAGCTCACATTTCTCCGGGCCCTTCGGCAGTAATTGACGGACCGCAAGCGTATTATGAATTTGCTGCAGTACCATGCCCGGAAATATCGACTGGATCGCAAGCGTAATTCCGTCCGCAAACTCCTTCCGGCCTTCCAACATGGTAGGATCTTCCAATTTATATTTGGAATTAAAGGAACGAAGATTCGCTTGTTTATATGTGTCCTCGTTCTCGTTTGATGAACCGTAGGTATAGCTCACATGATGCATTCCTGTATCGTCCATATCAATACCGCCGCGTTGTGAAAGGCGGTTCAGTCCAAAGGTGCTAAAGAACGTATGAAGGATACTTGCATGATACGAATCTTTGACATTCTCGAAATAAATCTTCCAATTATTATTCATCGATTGGCGGTTATAGCCGAGAACACGAACCGGTCGATTGAAAACACGCCGAATATACCCGCACATTTTTTCACCGAGATATTCCTGCAGCGGCATCACATGAGGATCGAAGGAGCTGAAAATCACACCGCAGAAGGTTTCGATTCTCAGCTTGTGCAAAGCATGTTTGGATGTATCGAAGTCCTCCGGCATGCCGCCCTTGCCTTCCACACCGCTGCGGAAAGGGACTCCTTTCAGATCCCCTTTGGCGTCAAAGGCCCAGGCGTGATAGACGCAGGTGAAAGTTTTGGTATTGCCGCAGGAATCCATACAAACGGTTGCTCCCCGATGCGAACAGCGGTTGACAAAGGCTCTGATTTCTCCGTCGCGGTCTCTGGTCACGACGACCGGCGTGTCGCCGACAAAGGTGGTCTTATAATCTCCGCTTTGCGGCAGCTCTGTTTCTAAAGCCAGGAAGTTCCAGGTTGGTCCGCGGTAAATCCTCAGCTGCTCCTGCTCGTAAACCGATGGGTCCATATATACCTGATAAGGAACTCTAGTGACCCCCTCCTCAGGCCAGCTGATTATCTCCGTCGTCTCAGTACCAAGTTTTGACATGATCATGTTCCTTTCTTATTGGAATGTGGGTACTTTTATATTAGAGAAGCGACGGACCGATAGACAGCAGACGATTCAGCTATGCGGAACAAAAAAATAAAATTTTGTTGTTTTCCATGATGCCTGCTAATGTAAATAACGGAGTTTCTTCGTTTGTTCCACACCCAGCTGCTCGGTAATCAAACGGCTGTACATTCTCATCTCTTTTAATAGAGGTGGGATGTTGGCATTCGTGATTTGTCCGGTGGGCCTTAAGATACAGATGGAGGCGATAATCGAATCGTAGTCATCGAATACGGGAACGGCTACGGAGCTCATGCCTTGACTGAATTCATCGTGTGACACGGCATAACCCTTTTTTCGGATCCTCTGCAGCTCCTCGCGCAATTTATCGGGACAAGTGATGGTTTTGTTGGTGAACGCTTTCAAATGTGTGCTCAACACGCGGCTGATTTCCGTTTCATCCTGGAAGGCCAACATCACTTTGCCCGATGCAGTGCTGTGGGCCGGCACCCTTTTCCCCATGACGTTTAATATTTTACCGTCCCGGTGTTCGGGAAGCTTTAACAGGTATACAATGCCGCCCTTGTCATAAGTAACCATTTGAATGGCCGCCTGCACCGCAGACAGCATTTTTTTCAACAGCGGAAAAGCAATTTGGCACAATTCCATCTCATTATAAACCACAGAACCAATCTCAAAAGCAGTTAAGGACAAATGGTATTTTCGGGTTTCCGTATTTTGAACGACCATATTTTCTTCGCACAAAATTTGGATCAAACGGGATACGGTACTTTTGGCTATTCCCAATCTTCGGCTCAATTGGCTGATCCCGAGTTCCGGTTCGTTCTGGGAAAATTCCCTTAAAATCCGAATCGCTTTGTGGACCGAGGTCATCGAATCTTCCCTATTTTTTAATTTCATAAAATATCCCTCCAAAAATTCATTTTCTTTTCCGCATGCTTGAACAAGAGGCTTTCTGCCAATCGCCTTAAAAGCTATCCTATGAATACGGAGCACTAAATATATGCTGCAGGAGGAAGCCCTTATGAATAATCAGAAGCCCGTCATTATGATAACCATCGGCGACCCCGCCGGGATCGGTCCGGAAATTTCCCTTAAGGCTCTCTTAGACAAAAAAACGTATGAAATATGCAATCCGATTCTGATCGGAGATAAGAACTTACTGGCGTGGTACATCCGTCTTTTACAGGCTCCGTTAACCCTGCATCCGATTACGGAACCGGGTGAAGCTCTGTTCCAATACGGGCTTATCGATGTGATACATATGCCTAACGTCAAGATAGACCGGCTGCAAATTGGAGAACATGCCGCCGACTATGGACTAGCCATGCTGGAGTATACAAACAAGGCATTACAGCTGGCATTGGAAGGCAAGGTACAGGCAGTGATTGGAGGACCCCATACCAAGAAATCGGTAGAGCTCGCCGGGGTCGAATTTGACGGGTATCCAAGCTACGTTGCCAAGGTAACCGGCACGAAGCCTGAGGAAGCATTCTTGATGTTAGTCTCCGACCGACTGCGCATTGTGAACGTCACTCTGCATGTGTCACTGCGAAGGGCTTTGCAAATGATCAACAAGCAGCTGGTGCTCAAAGCGATAAGGGCAGCCGACAAAGCGGTACGCAGCATGGGGATCCAAGCGCCTCAAATGGCAGTAGCCGGTTTAAATCCGCATGCCGGTGAACAAGGAATGTTCGGAACAGAAGAAATCGAGGATATTGAACCGGCTATCCTGCAAGCACAACGGGAAGGCATTCATGCCTTTGGACCATATGGAAGCGACACCCTGTTTCTTGAGCATTGTGAGCTCAAATACGATGCTTATATCGCTATGTACCACGATCAAGCCCATCTGCCGATCAAGCTATTGGCATTCGATAAAATTACCGCGTTTACTATCGGCACCCCTGTTTTCTTTTGCACCGTCGGTCATGGCAGCGCACCGGATATTGCCGGCAAAGGTGTTGCTTCCCCGAACAGTTTACTGGAATCCATCCGTCTGGTTAGTCATGTTCCGGTAACGGGTTAATTCCTCGGAACCTCTGCTAATAAGCTAATAAAGCAATAACCAATACAAGAAAGAACCCCAACGCTTGCCAAACGCTCCAGCCTGCAACATGGAACGGACTTTTCCCGATCAGGGAGGATACGACGCCAATCGTTCCGCTGAACGGGCCGACCAGAAAGGTCAGCACAGCCCCTCCCGTCAGCGCAATCGTCAGATGTTCCGGCGACAAACCAAGCAGCACCGGATTTAGCGATTCGCCTAAAAGGGTAATGACTGCAATAGGGTGCACACCTGCAAACGCGAAGAACAGCGTCAGCAGCGGCAATAAAATCAAGAATGCGGGACCGCCCAGCCCGTGATTTAATTCTACAAAGCACTGATGAACATAATGATGATAGCCGGATTCATTCAGGGCTCTCACAAAAAAGCCCGCACTCAAAAAAATCGCAAACTGCTCCGACATCGCCGGAAGCTGATCCTTCACATAGGAGGAGGTTCCCTTCACAAAATGGGAGCCTTTTTTTAACAAAAGCGACCATCCATAAGCAAATGGCAGTGCAATTACGGTTACGATAAGAACAATATTCAATAGAAATATTTTGTTCAGGGTCAAGACCAGAACAATCAACAGTGCAATGGCCCATACGATCTGTACCATTTTCATTGTTGGATGAATAGCGTGCGCCCCATCGGGCTCCAAAGCGACGGCAATCTCCGATTCTCCTTCCTTCATGACATCCGAATGCCCAACTCCCCCATCAGCCAAACGAAACCGTGGACCCAGACGTCTGATCACGAGGTAAATCAGCCAGCTGGCACCTAAACCGCCGATGCTGATTCCCCATAATGGCAGCATGATGTTCTGCCACTCCACCTTGGTGATGGTAAGCACAACGCCCAATACGCCAGATACCGGCGCCCACGCAACCGATACGGCATAACCGTGAATAATGGACGATAAAACAAATTTATTGGTTTGTTTTCCTGCCCATTTTTCCACCGAGTTCTTAATGCTATGATACATGATCGGTACCGTGGCCAAACTAAGAAAGCTGCCCATCAGGAACGAAATGACGGTAATAAAACCATAGTATTGAGTATCAGACCTCTTTTTCCGTTCCAAAAATAGCTGTATGGCTTCGCTATACCTGCCGATTTTGATCGGGATGGCCAAAACCGGAACAATGGCAAACAGCGACAGCAGATAAAGCATGTCTCCGAAAGACAAGATGTACTCAAACACACTTGCTCCCGTTTGCCATAGAAACCATGTTCCCCCGCCCAAGAAAAGCAGGGTGAACGCTATAGCGCTCTTCCCGCTTTTCGGGATGGAAATCAGAATCGCCATCACGGCCAGAACAGACAATAACGGTTCCAACATCTGAAAATGGAAAAAGGTAAATACCAGATAGACGATAACCGACGTGATAAAAACAACGGATCGGACCGTAGACCACGGAATTTTACGGAAGGCAGACATTGTTCTCACAGGGACCTGTTCAAAGAAACCGCTTCGTTTCGTTTATACAGATGCGAGAATACGAGCAGGAACACGATTAAACCAATCCCCGCCATGTTGCATAGAGGGTTAGGAATAATGATCAACCCTCCGGCAGCAAGAGCCCAGGCCCGGCGAAACCATCCAATCCGGTGATGAATATACCCTTGAAACACGATGCCGAAAGCAACGACTCCCAAGACTCCGCTCGAAATAGCCAAGGCGATATCTCCAACGCTCCCGATCAATAGATAGGCAGGATTGAGAACGAACATAAATGGAATGACGTAAGCTACAAAAGCGAGTCGGGTTGCGGTCATCGCGGTTAACATCGGTTTCGCATCGGCTACTGCCGCGGCTGCGAAGGCGGCCAGAGCGTCAGGAGGTGTAATGACCCCGACGGAAGCCCAGTACATGACAAACATATGCGTGAGAAGTACAGCATTCGCGGCAATCGAATCTACACCGGTTGCTTCCAACACGGATATGAGAGCCGGAATGCTCACGGCGATTTGAACGATATAAGAAGCTGACGGAGGCAGCCCCAAGCCCAATATAAACGAGGTAAGAGCGGTTAAGGCAAGAGCCAACAGCAGGTTCCCTCCCGCCAGCTCTCCGAGTGATACCGAAAAACGCAGCCCCAGACCGGTTAGACCGAACATTCCGCTAATCATGCCTGCTGTCGCTGTAGCTGCCGCGATCATCAGCATGCCTTTGGCCCCGTCTTGAAGCGCATCCAGTATCGTTTGAAATTTCATTCGCGTTTCTTTGCGCAATGCGGAAATTATGATGATACTTAATATGGAATAAGTCACAGAATATGATGGACTATAACCCAGTATCAATAAAACCAGCATAAGTACAATCGGCAGCAGCAGATGACCACGGCGTTTGAGGCTGGCTTTCCAATCAGGAAGCTCCTTCCTGGGGATTCCCTCCATACCATGTTTCGCAGCCTCCAAATGGACCATGACGCCAATCCCCAAAAAATACAGCAGCGCCGGCAGAAGAGCGTAAAAAGCGATTTGGATATAAGGAATACCCGTGTACTGCGTCATAATAAAGGCAATAACCCCCATAACAGGCGGCATGATTTGGCTCCCGGCGGAAGCTGCGGCTTCTACCCCTCCCGCGAAATGAGCTTTATATCCGGTCTTTTTCATGAGCGGGATGGTCGATGTTCCCACCGTCATGACGTTTGCGACTGCGCTGCCGGACAACATGCCGTGCAAGGCGCTGCCGATAATCGCAACCTTGGCGGGACCGCCTTTCGTATGGCCGGCCAAGCCCAGAGAAAGATCCATCAATAGCGTACCGAGGCCTGATTTGGCAAGGAATGAACCGAACAGGATGAAAAGGGCAATATAGGAGGCGCTTGCTCCGAGCGGAATACCGAAGGTGCCTTCCGTCCCCATGTAATTTAAATCGATAATGCTGTCCAGGTCATATCCGGCATGCGCAAGGATACCCGGCAGATAAGGTCCGGCAAAGCCGTATAGTAGAAACAATAAGGCAATGATGGGCAATGACGGTCCCGCAAGCTTCCTTGTAGCCTCCAAAACCAACGCGATCATCGCGATGCCCAACAGGGTCTCCATGGTAGTTAACGGCGTGATCATTGGATATCGTTCACCAAGAATATAATCGTAGTTCAAATATAAATAACCCATGGAAAGTATAGTCAACAGGATCGTTGTACTGTTAAGAATCCTATTGATGATGCGGCTTCCGGTTTTATAAGGATACAGCAAAAATATAAGAAACATAGCCAAAGACAGGTGGACAAAGCGCTGCAGGAACGTCTCGAACGTACCGAAGAACCCGGTGTACAGATGATAAAAACTGAAGGCATACGTAATGAATAGCACGAGCTTTTTCAAGTAATGCTGCATTTTCACCCAGCCTTTCTTGTTAATCTTGCGTGGAGCCACACCATGTAACGTTGGTCTTACAGCGTATTATTTCAATAATCCTTTTTCCTGAAAAAATTTCTTGGCCCCAGGATGCATCGGAATGCCAATATTGGCCGGCAGGCTTTCCTGATCCACCGGTTTCAAAGCAGGATCGATTTTTTTCAAATCGTTCAGGTTGTCGTATATGGTTTTGGTCACCTGGTACACCAGATCCTCCGGTGCATCCTTATTGGCTATAACCACTAGCGGGGATTGAACGGACACCACATCATGATCCAGACCTTTATACGTTCCCTTTGTCAGGATGGCTCGAACCAAACCGGGATTGGACGAGGTCATTTGTTCAATTTTGTCCTCGGGGATCGCCAGCAAGTCCATATCCTTGCTTTGAGCCAGATCGGTCAATACCGCAAAGGGAGAAGGCACCGTCCAGAACAGTACGTCCAAGCGCCNNCCGTCTTTCATCTGCTCGACGGAATCTGAAAAGGACAGATTTTGAACGCTGGCCATATCCTTATAGCTCATGCCATAAGCCTTAAGAATTCTGGCCGCAATATCTTCGGTCAATAAACCCTTAGGACCAACATTGATTTTTTTGCCTTTGATCTCTTCGATGTTGGTGATTCCTGAATTTTTCAGCACAACGATATGTGTGGTATGCGGGAATAACGAGAGCACATACTGCACATTCTGATTCTTTTCTTTAAAGGGCGGATTACCGGCATAACCGTCAACCGTCGGCATAGCCTGTGAGAATCCCATTTGTCCCTTTCCGCCGTTGACCGCAATTACATTGGCAACACCGCCGCCGGGTTCAATACTGACTTGCTTTAACTGACTCATGTTCTTCTTCAATCCCTCTGTAATACCTACTGCTAACGGATACCATGAACCGGATTGTGGAGCAGCCATGAATCGGAGGTCTAGAGGCTGATTGGAGACCGGGGCCGAAGCGCTATCTCCGTTGGTCTGTACTTGTGCTTCCTTCATTGTCGCAGCCGGTTCAGCACTGCACCCGATCACAAATACAAATACAAGCGCCAGAAAAGTAAACGTTTTCAATTGTACGTTTTTAAACATACCCGAATGACCCCCTTGGCAAAAGTAGATAAATGATATGAGGTGAACACTTTTATCATCGTTTTTTTGAGCGGTTTAAACAAGATATTTGTTCCGTATTTCGGAACATGCCGCTCTAATTTTATGAAGAACCCGGGGGCTTAAATATTCAGAAGCGGAAAAAGCTCCCCTTCAGCAGCAGGTTTTTATGATTTCACCTGTCTACTTTAAGGGGAGCATATCTCCAAGGTTGAATCCGACGGAATTGAATTCATTTATACAAAAGGAGGATCCCACGCCTTCTTCCTCCAGCCGAGGGAGTAATCAATCACCTTCAACTCACGGTCAAGCTGAACATCTACTCCAAACGGCAATTTACGGTTGTACCAAAAACGGACATCGCTCCATTTTACTTCATAACCGTCGTTGTGTTCCCTCCAGGTAACATGAATGCGCTGGGCAAAGCCCAGGAACGTACGGACTCCATCTATGCCCATCGTTGCTTGAATGATATGGTTTCTTTTTTCTTTTGTGTACACATCCTCCATCCTGATCGTACGAAAAACAATTTTACCGGTATAAAAGCACTCGTCTGTTTCTACGACAAAGCTCCAGCGAAATCCGCGAAGATCAGGAAGCACATGGCAAATGCTCTGCCGGCCGACCATATTTATAACTTGCTTCACTAAAAGATGATGCCACCAGGCCCGTAACCCGATATATCCTATACTAATCGCATAGACCCAGGTAAAGACGCCCGCCGGGTCATACCCGGCCCACCATAATCCTAATCCGAAGGCATGAAGGAAAAATAAAAACGGATCAAAAATAGCGAGAACATCCAGATGCATCCATTGGCTGTTAAAAGGCCGCATACACTGTACACCATAAGCATTCAACCAATCGAGCCATACGTGAAGAATAACCGCGGCAAAAATCCAGCCGTAAAGATGCATCCAATCATCCCAACGGCTGTAGGCCATCATCAGCGGCAATGCAATGAACGCAGGCCATATCAACAAAGCGGGTATCGAATGGGTAATTCCCCTGTGATATCTGATATAATACGAGAATCCCTTAATCCGTAGTATCGTGTCCAAATCGGGTGCATGAGAGCCAATCAATGTGCCTACCATAACAGCCTGGGCCAAACTTGGATTATGCGCCACTACGGGGTCCACATAAGCAAGTCCCGCCAATGTCGCGCCAAAAATCAAATGGCTCCCTGTATCCATGTTCTTCATCAGCCTCACAATACCTTTGGTCTTGTAACACGAGTACCCATTATGAAGCGGATTCTATTCCTTTGCTGCTTTGTTTCCGTTCCGGGTGACAGTCCCATCTTTCCTCGGCATTAAACCAGTAAAACCATTGATCCGGAGCCATCTTGACCTTTTGTTCCAGAATTTTATTCAACGCATTGGTTGCCTCATACCGCTGATCCGTTTGAAATTGCCCGTTCAAGTCCAGTGGTGCGTCAAAGACGAGCCGGTGACAAAATCCCTTGGTCCGGTATCCGTAAAAAGAGAGAATCGGAACGCCATATTCCAATGCAAGATATGCCGCACCGTTAGGACTCCTTGTGGCCCGGTTGAAAAAAAGGGCAGGAGGAAAGCTTCGGCGGTAAAAATCTCCCATAAGGAAGACTACACCATTTTGCTTCAAATGGCTCCGCAGCCTCCGAATAAGCTGCAGGGGCGGGACGTTATCGTAATCCAATCCGCGGCAGCCCAGCCGTTGGAATTTGAGATACAAAGGACGAAGCTCCTCACTCCCTGCCGTAGCCACCGTCAAACAGAGATATTTTTGTGACAAATACCAGTAATAGAAAAAAAAGTTGCCGATATGCGGAACCGTTAATATGACTCCTTTTTTGTGCTTGAGCGCCTCTATGAGATGACATTCGCCTTCAATTTCAAAACGCTTCTCCCAATGCCGCAGCAGCCCGGAGGAAGCGAATCCTATTTCGTAAAGCGTCAGAAGGACCTGATAGAAATACGATCTGCAGTAATGGCAAAGCTGAAGCGTACCGGTGGTTTGAAGCAGCTGCGTCATATTACCCAGCACCTTTTTTCTCCATTTCACTGCAAACATAAAGAGCAGCCAGCTTAAGCCATAACAAGCTGAACGAATAGCCCAACGGGGGATGAAGCCGGCCCATCGGTGCAATCGATGTTCAAGCCCTGCCATTTTTCCTATCCAGACGTACAATGGAAAGCCTCCTCTGGAACGATGAGTTGAAATCACCTTAGAAATTTCTTTTTGTAGCTGTTCGTGATCTTTTCGGCCTCCAGAATAATGAAAAAATCCGCGGTATCAAAAATCTCGTCATAGGCAGGCTCGCCGCCGATTTCAGCGCCTAACCACTTGTAGCCTTTCATTAATGGAGGCAGCCTACGAAATAACTCCTTTTCGCTAAGCTCCATGTTTACCAGCTGTAAACCTGGAATGCGATGCGTTTCAAGCGGGGTAATTCCAAAGCGGTCCGTAATGACGTGATTCACTGCAAGCATCGTGTACAGCTCATTCAGTTCTTTAATGGTGCCCATATGAAGGCTCGCACATCCTATTAAATAACGGTATCCTTTTTGCTTGATATAATCGGCAATGCCTTCCCACAGCAGTTGAATGACCCTTCCATTGCGATATTCCGCCGCCACACAGCTTCTGCCCAATTCCAGGGTATTCCATTTATAATCTTCATAGCGGGACAAATCAAATTCCGTTTCCGAGTAAAATCCGCAGTGCTGAAGCACCCTGGGCCCGGGAAGCAAGCGATATGTGCCGACAACGGCCTGCGAATTCAGATCCTTAACAATGAGATGATCACAAAATTCGTCATACCGGTCCTGCTCCAAGCCTGAATCGTTCATTAAACGAAGATTACGCTCCTCCTCGACAAAAACCTGGTACCGTAAACGTAATGCTTGCTCAATTTCATCGGAACGATAAGCCAATTTAACTTCAAAAGGTAAAGAGTGCGGCTGTGCATTTCCCATTCGTATTGTCATCGGAATCTCACCTTTCTGCGATATCTTCCAGCGGGCATCGGAAAAGAAATGGAACGCTTTACTTTGACTTTAGCCTTGAAGTATCAACTCATTGTTATACAGAGATTAATTTTTTGTAATTTCTGATTTTTCGATTCATCATTTCGGGTTCTTACAATAAACAAGGGGCCTCACCCAAGTCTTCGACTCAGATGAGGCCCCTTGTTCATTATACGGATGGGTTTACTGCTTAACAGCAATACTCCGTGCACGCTGACCCTGCTTCAGATTAACGATCCCGATACCCGCAAGTATCAGAACAATCCCTATTAAGACGCTCCAGCTCAACCGGGTTTGGAAAACGAGCGCGCTGGAAAAAACACCGACTACAGGCACCAGCAATAAACTCATGGAAGCCTTGGTCACATCAATTTTGCTTAAAATATAAAACCATAAGACATAAGCCAGGGAAGATGCGAGCACCCCCGCAAAGAGGACGGCGAATATGCCTTCTCTGCTCCAGGTGATCGCATCCCCTCTTTCAAAAGCCAATGACCCCAAAAGCAGCAGTATGGCGCCGATCAGCATCTGATACCCTGTAAACTGAATCTTATCGTGGGAATGGAGCACTTTTTTCATGATAATATTGCATATCGCCCAGCCCACCGCACCTAATAATACGAATACCTCCATCCACAGCTTCATCCCATTGCCGTCAAACTGAGCCGGATTTATCTCCATGACCATAACCAGTCCGATGATGCCGGTAAATACGCCGAACAATTTCATTTTCGTCAAACGTTCATCAGGCATAAAAAACGGAGAGATGAGCGTCAGCCATAGGGGCATCGTAAAGTTCAGAACAGATACAAGGCCCGTATCCATATAATGAAATGCATATTGGGAAGCCGTATAAACATAGGCGATCTGTAAAAAACCGCATATTCCGTACCATTTCCAGTCTTCTTTTTTGGGCAATGGAATCCGCTTAACCCATATGACGGCAAATATGACCAGAGACCCTACAAGAAAACGCAGTGCGGAAAACATCATCGGCGGAAAATATTGCCCCCCGATATTCATTACAACCCAGTTAAATCCCCAAATCGAACATAAAAGAATAATAAGCCAATTCACTTTTGCTCATCTCCATAAATAAAAAAAATAGGAAGGAAAAATACTCCCCCTCAAGGTGTCAAAAAGATTTTTGCATGAGGTACCCTTCCATGAATCAAATCCTGAAACGCCCGGTCTCCATCCCGTAAGGAACGGATTTCCGACCAATCCGATTCGTTAATTTTGCCGCTCTTCAAGAGCTCGAGAGCATCGTAAAAGTCCTGTTTATCATAAGAAAAGGAGCCCAGGATTGATATTTCATTGCGAATACAAACATTGATCGGAACTTGCGTATGATCGATGCCAAGACCGATGTTCATGATGGTTCCGCCCAGATTCACCAGTTCTACAGCCGCGGAACGAGTGGCCTGGAATCCCGCAGCATCGATGATGACGTCAATTCCGGAAGGTCCCATGGCTTCCTTGATTTGATGCAAGTAATCGGGAGTATGGGGAGTAAATACCGCATGGGCGCCCAATTTTTCAGGCGTTCTCAAGCGGGCCTCGTTCGTATCGACGACGATGATTTTGGAGGCCCCCAAAATTTGTGCGGTCAGAAAGCTTAGCAAGCCGATCGTTCCCGCTCCAAATACGACGACATTGGCAAACGGATGTCCTTCCATCGCTCTTCTGGCCGCTCGCAGCGAACACGCCAGTGGCTCAGTCAGAGCCGCCCGAAAAGGGCTTATTCCCTCCGGAAGAAGATGAACGGCAGATGCCGGCACATGAACATACTCCGCAAATGCCCCCGGCCGATGAATGCCGATGATGGCCCGTTTCGCACACAGCTGTACCAGCCCTTTGCGGCAGGAATTGCACGCACCGCAGGAAAGAAGCGGGTTGACTACAACTTTGTTTCCTTTTGAGAATCCGTTGGTCTTGGCTCCTACGGCCTCAACCGTGGCACTGAATTCATGCCCCATGACCAGCGGAGGTACCCGGAGGCTGTTATGTCCCAGATAGCCTTCAATTTCGGATCCGCAGATCCCTACGGCATCTACCTTCAACAGCAATTCATCTTCCCCGAATGCGGGAACGGCTGCCTCCTGTACTTCCATTTTTTCAGGACCTGACCAAACTAAAGTTTTCATCTTTCATCATACTCCTTGATCATGATAAATTCAACGCTTATCTCTTCCGTAGAGACGGCCTGGTTAGCAAGAAAGCCGGAGGGGAAGACTCCATCGGAATGCGGATTTATTTCCTCCTTGTAAAACGCTTGCAAAACACTATATCGGCGAAAATATGACGCGCTCAGCATATTGACGTAAGACTAAATGATATGTATCGCTCACCATTCGGTTTATTATAATAAACCTGGTTTTATATACAAAATGTTACAATTATAATACCATAGGATCAATCCATTATTCAATACATTATCCAGGCAAAAACTTTGAGATGCCCTTTTGGCGCTTGGTCAGTTCTTTGTCCAGTTCGTCCAGCAGGATGTTGGCCAGAAGCGGGCTTAACGGCCCGCCTTGCGGCGTGCCCTCTTCCATCCTCTGACATACCCCGTTATCCATGACTCCGGCGTTCAGGTAAGCCCGAATCAGTTTCAGCACACGCTTATGGAGTTCGGCTTTCACCGTTTCCCAGTGGATATTCAGGTAAGCTTGTAGCGCCACTACCGTTACGCCGTCCACACCGGGGGCTCCTCCGTTTTGGATCACTCGCTAGTAAGCGAGCCGTAGGTTGTCCCCTTCGAGCATCCTCTCCAGTGTTACGAAGTGACCTCGCGTATTCCGCAGGCCTCCCCAGATAAGAACGTCATCTGTCTGCCCGCGACCACTGGAGTCTACAGGATTAGCCCTTGGCGGCTTTGGATTTCATTGTGTTTGGGCAACTCATCCGACTAACCCTGCCTCAAATCCAGTTCGTGTACCTCGGCCCGTGCATTTGCCTCCGGCTTCCTTCGGATTCCGCCGCGCGTCGGACACCCTTTCCCTCAGCTACGGTAGGCGCTCGCCAGCCCCCGTTCGGGACTCTCACCCTAAAGATGACGTCCATGCTGGGCGTACCAAAAAAGACTGACCTCTGACGGATCAGTCTTTTTTGGATGGGATGGCCGTACATCCTGCTTCGCCTGCTAATCCTTTCAAATCAAATCTGCAGGTTTATCATCGCCGACCGGCTCTTGGCAATAATTTACTTCACTGGCAGCTCCCAAAGGCGTAATTTCGTAAAGATACCGGCGAATCAGTTCTTTTTCCATCACGGTAAACGGCACAGATGAGCAAAGATCAAAATGAATGGTTCCCGTGATCATATCGTAGCTGTTAAAGGTCATCCTTCCGTTGGAAAACAGCTCATTCATCACCTCGACGATGCGGTTTTGATTTAAGCTTCTGCTCATTGCCGCTTGAACCACAGCCTCCGGAAGCTCACCAACTTGCGGGACCCGGTCAGCTTCAATCTTGTCATAGGATTTGACTTGATAACAAACGTGCTGAGGCAAATAACCGGAAGCGAATTTCTTCAACTTGGTTATTTCCTTATCGGGTAATTGCAAATTATCGTTCCATGCATAGATCGTGGCTTTATTGTTGCCGTCGGTATGAATTCTTACATATCTCAAATGAGGATACTGTTTTTTAATCATATGCTCCGATAATAAGCGAGTTCCCACTGTAATCACCTCGTTCCCGTAATGCTGAAGAAGTTTTCACACTATGATTGTTAACGCTTACAATCCCGTCCTTAGCTTTCCGCTGCTATGTGCCCCTCCTCCCGTAGAGACATCGATATTTCATTGTATTTAATTGACATTCGATTCAGAATCATTCCTTGAATTTAAATCTACGATCGTTGGATGTAAAGTGCAGCCGGGGAAAAAAGAAACGGTGCATGCGAAAATTCGGATCATTTTGATTCGACGCAAACAGGGTACCCGTTACAACCATGAACGGATACCCTTGCGATTCAATGATCAAGTATGGCAACGGCTCTCACCGGAGACCCGTCCCCGTGCCTAATTTTAAGAGGGAAGCCATAAAACATGAAGCTTCTTCCGTAAGGCAGCAATTCCAGATTTACCAGGTTCGTATAGGTGAGGATTCCGATCGCCAACAGGTTTCTCTCCACAGCTTCTGTAAGGTTTCCTCCTACAAAAGGCGGATTGGCTTGTTTAATTCGTTCAAACTGTTCCATTCCGCATTCTTCTATAAAAAACAAGCCTTGACGAACCGGCCACTCCGAATGTAATTTTACAAGCTGCGCCGTTCCGAAAAATCGTTCGACAGGAATCTCATCGATGGATTTCCCCCCTGATGCATATGTGAGAAAGCATCGACATGCGTTCCGGTATGTGTGCCCAACGTCAATTGACGCAGCTCCCATGTATGCTCTTCGCGGGTATGAACCACTTCAACCTTCACTTCGGGATCACCCGGGTAAACGGTCATTCCATCCATTATCGTCTCCGATAAATCAATAACCCTCATGTCTTCCTCCCCAAGAATTCTCGTTGACTCTTTGATGTTAATCCAACTTCACCGCATCTACAACTTTAATCAGACGCGCTTTGTTTTCTTGAGCCTTACCGGTCTGATAGATTTCATAATCATCGATGATCAGCGTGATCTGATAACGTTTACCGTTTAATTTTAATGATTCAAGCTGCCGGGCAGGGTTATCGGTCAACGAAAAACCGTTGCGCTGCTTCCCGACGTCGGTTACCGGAATTTTGGCGGCGCAATGGCTGCTCGGGGTAAAATGATTAAGCAGTCCCCACCCTTCACCGGATTCATTATCGTCGATAAAAACAATCTCTCCGCAAACCGTGGTCTTGCCTTTAAATTTGACTACAGCCCAATAATCCGACTCATTGATCGGTTGAACATCCAAATCTTGGATCGTCATTCCCGCTGCGGTTTGACCGACCCATGCCTGACGCGCATCAAAAATGTAATCTTCATGAGAATCGACCGGATTTCCCGGATTCATGATCAACAAGAACAAAAGCAGGATGTTGATCATATCCGCATTCCTCCCTTATCCATGATTGGCTAACGGCCTCAGCTTCTGCTTCAACTATCTGTATATATTCGGGTTCCTTGCGGAATATCCTCTTAGGCGTATAAACGAAATGGAGAATCGAGTAGGAGGGGGCGGCTAACCCCCGTCCTCTCACCTATGAAAACATGCAAGTCCCTTGTTCAAAAAATATGTATTGCTTGATTTGGATCGAAAAGGCGAGGAGGCGATTAAACACACCTCTGACTCTCCAGTGTTACGAAGTGGGAGATATCCGTCCCAAAAACCGAACGTACATTCTATATTGACATAGAGGGTCTTGCCCTCAGCTACGGTAGGCGCTCGCCAGCCCCCGTTCGGGACTCTCACCCTAAAGATGACGCCCATGCTGGGCATACCAAAAAAAGGCTCCCGGCATATCACCGGGACCCTTCAGCTTCTTCAAACGTATCAATATACAATTTTTACGGTCCGCGTTTCCGGCAGATACTCTACCTGCGCTCCCAAAACCTCGGACAGCAGGCGTACCGGAATCATGGTGAGTTCGTCTACCAGTCGGGCCGGCGATTCCGTAGTATGTTCAATACCGTTAATGGCATACACGTTACGACCCGTAAAGAAAGTGATTACGCGGCCGTTTTTTGTATAGACCGCCGCTTTGCGTTCGTCATCCCAAGTCACTTCGGCTCCCAGCGCCGCGGCCAAGTCCCTGACCCATAAATAGGACGTGCCTTCCTCAATAAACGGAGCCCTCTTCAACGGGAACGGCACGTTATCCACTGTATAGCTATCATCGTCCAGCTTGAAGGTGACCACGTGCTGAATTCTGTCTTTCTGCTCTGTCAGCTTCACATACGCGGCGATGTCTGTATGCAGCTTCTGCTTCCCGATGCCGCGAACCGGCTCCGTATGAAAATTCCAGGCTTTCTCGAGCGTTTGGGATACCCCGTTCACTGTTACGCCCAGCTTCACATATGCAGCATATGAAGTGTCTGGCTTTAGGGGCTCGGGTGGAATTAAGATGACGCTGTTGGTTAAATGATCGTCATTGCTCGGACTGTTTTGCAGCAGCTTCACCGGTTGACCCGATTCATCCTTCAAAGTCGCTTCAAGCAACTGGACTTCGCCAACGCCTTTTCCCGTTACGACTACCTTAAGCGGATACCCGACGGGATAATCTCTTGCCGCATGCATACGTATTGGATCCGGATTTTCGTAACCGTCAAAAATCAGCGGAACATAGGGATCCCCGGGGGCAGGAGAGACCGTCATCTCCGTTTCGGAGTTTTCCCCATAGCCAAACATGATGACGACATAATCCCCGACCATCTCTATACCTGCTTCCGTAACATGCGGCATTAAAAAGGGCTTGCGGTGATACGGCGCATCAAACAGCTGGTCGATGGAATCCACGAGATTTCCCGTTTTAAAAGAAACATTTTCTCCGACGCCGCGAAAATATCCGGCATAAACCGCACGCTCGGAAGGGGTGGCTCCTATATAACCGGGCAATCCCTTCTTTTGATCATGCAGCGAAACCGAAGGCGTCGTCTCCGCTGCACGGTTCGTGAACAAATATTGGGCATGGAGTTGGGCAGCTAACGTCAGATTCCCGTTGAGCTTGACCGGCTTTAATCCGTAAAGCATGCGATAATCGTTGATCGCTTTCAGACCCAGTTGACGGTTCTGTGAGTATGCGGCGGGAACTTCGCTTATAGGGTTGTCTGCTACCGTGAACGTCCAATTCAAATGGACCGTCTGATAACCGGTAAATTGCAGCTGCACTTCAACCGAATGCTCCCCTGGCGTTAATCCCGCAGTCGGTGTATATGTAAAACTCATCGTTTCTTTATCAAAAGTCCCCGAAACAAGCTTTTGATCCAGCTTCATATTAAACGAACCAACCTGCAGTCCGTTCCTTTCGCCAAGCTCAAAACCGATGGTTGGTTTGGATATGCCCACCGTTCCTTTCGGATACCCGAAATAGGAGAACGATTCCGCGTCCGCTCTCGGGGCCGGAATGGTCAGCATGGCGATCATCATCCAAAAGGCAAGCCATACCTTCCATGTCGTGGATGTAAGAACCTTCTTCACTTCTGATTTCCCTCCAATCTTGTATGCTTCGGCTCTTCCTGCCCTTCTTTAATTTTAATTCATTACCCTCCCCTCATTTTCCTTCCGTCCTATCAAAAAACAATAATTTGTAACATTTTCAGCCGTCAAAAGCCAAAATAAGCCACCGGCGGTGACCTACTCATCTCATCGTCATACGATTCCCGAATGATATATAGCTCTCGTATGATAGGCGATCGAATGTACGGAGTCTCTTTGAATATGTTCCAATATCATATCCTGGATGGTGAGAAACACCTGAACATAATGACCGTCAAATTGCGAATAACTCTGGTTCAGCAGTTCTTCGCGAGCGTGCTGTATGGACATCCCTTTTTTATAGGGGCGATCCGATATCATACAGTCGAAAGCATCCAATATCGAACAAATGCGGGCATATACAGGAATGTCGTTTCCCTTCAAGCCGCTGGGATAGCCTGTACCGTCCCAACGCTCATGATGATAATGAATGGTATCGATGACATCCTGATCGGTAATTCCTTCCATGATGGCCATCTGAACTCCGAAAAAAGCATGACACTTCATATATTTCCACTCTTCCTGTGTGAGCGAGGATTTCTTTTTCAAAATGGAGTCATGGATATGTACCTTGCCAATATCGTGTAAACAGCATCCTGCAATCAATTTTTGGGTTTGCAATTCATCAAAGTTCAGATAGGCCGCCATCAGCTTGGCCATTTTTCCAACCCTTATACTATGCTCATAGGTCACTATATCTTTGACCAGCAATTGTGTTAGTCCGTTTACCGCCTGTTCACCGTTCACTGACATCACCCTTTCCGTAAAATACCTCTCATTGTCCTTATTTCATTCATGTCAATCGCTTGATATACTCTTGGTATCTGATCACCGCACAATCCAATTCCTTGCTTAATGCTTTAACTTCCGGATCGGATAAACAAAGCTTGATGTTGAATATGCCATGCATTTTGAATCGAATTCTCTCAATTTCTTCCGATAAATGTTTCAATCGCTTTTCATTAAAAACACCGTACATGGCCTCTCACCATCCTCACAGGCTACAACATCCTCTTTTTAACGAAGCCATCTTTTTCGATTACAAAAAAAAATAAAACCCTCCGAATGAAGGGTTTTCTTCCTCATTCCGGCGGCTGGCTGGCATGGTGTGTTTCCACACGTTAGCCCCTTTAGCTTTGCGACACCACTTTTCAATGGCTGTGCCTTGATCGGACTATCATTGGTTGTACATTGTTTACAATTTGGTGCAAAAGAAATATGTATATCGTCAAAACTATCGACATGGATAGTGTTAATTTATGGTGTTTCGACATCTTTTCTTTTATTCTAACACATTTTCCACAATTTGACTATCATTTTTACGAGTCTTTAGTACTATATTTTAGAATATCATCTAGGTCTTTTTACATTAAAAAAACACCAGTACGAAACTAAATTCGCAGCTGGTGTGTTTTACATGCCGATTTCCAGTCCCCTGCCGGTTCGGAAGTTTTATATTTCGCGGCTTGTTGTCAACCCCCTAAAGCGTCCTTGAAGAGCCCCATTTCATTACCCGGGTGCAAACCCGTCCGATCAAATGCTGATCATGACTGATCACAAGCATTCCCATACCGCGCTTTTCGGCCGCCTCTAGCACCGCATGCCAGATTTGGGCCTGGGTTATGGCATCGAGCATCGTGGTAATCTCGTCGGCAATCAAAAAACGGGTGTTAGGACCAAGGGCCCTGGCGATACAGAATCGTTGGAGCTCGCCGCCGGACAACTCGCCGGGCCGCCGGTTTAGCCATTCCTCCTCAATGCCTAAAGAGGCAAGAAGCTGTTCATCGGGGTCCCAGCTCTCCTTCAGTACGGACCGCATGAGCCATCGCGGGTTGACCGCTTTTTCCGGATGCTGAAATATCAGCTGAACCGGAAGAAAGCCTTTGGAAGGCAGAGGAGCGCCATTCAACAGAACGCTTCCCTCCTTGGGCTTCTCATAGCCGGCCAGCATGCGGGCTAAAGTGGACTTGCCGCAGCCGCTTGGCCCGACCAGCCCTACCACTTCACCGGGCTTGATCATGATGTCTATCCCCCTGAATATCCAAGAGGCCCTTTCGTAATGAAAACCCAGATTTCGCCCTTCAAGAAGCATGGATGCACCTCACCGATCCGCCGCGCAGCCATCGCATCTCGGGCAGAGAGTTCATGCATTCGTTCGTAGCCATCGGACAGCGCGGAGCAAACCTGCAGCCTTCAGGGAGCGCATCCGGATGCGGCTGAAAGCCCGGGATCGGCTCAAAACCGTTTTGCGGGAGCGCTCTCCACAATGCCTTGCTGTAAGGGTGCCGAAGCTTTTCCCCGCTGCCGGCGAAATCGTCCGGACGGGCCGTCTCTACGGTCGTGCCGGCATAAATGATGGCTACTTTATGAGCGATCTGCAGGGCTGCTTCGATATCGTGAGTGATGAACAACACACCGCATCCCTGATCAGCCAGCTCTTTGAAGAAGCCGAGCGTCTCCTTGACAACGCCGGCGTCGAGACCGGGAGTCGGTTCATCGGCAATGACAAGCTTTGCACCGCTCATGCTTGCCGTGGAGACAAGAATCCGCCTGGCCATTCCGCCTGACAGTTGAAAAGGAAACATGCGTTCCACTTCAGCCCCCAGTCCATACCGTTCAAAAATCTCCCGCTGTTTCTTAACCGCTTCTTTAGCGTCTCCGCGGTTCGTCCGAACCTGCTCTCCTACGCGCATCAACGGATTCAGATAATTGACCGATTGCGGGACAAGAGCAATCTCGCGCCCCCTTAACGCAGCTTGTCTGGCTGTCGTAAGCTCTTCTCCATCATAACGAATGGAGCCGGAGGTCTCCGCACTGTCCGGGAGAATCCCCAGGATCGCATGGGCCAACAGGCTCTTGCCTGCACCGCTTGACCCGACTAACGCAACGATCTCTCCGGCATGGACGGTAACATTCAGCTCCTGTACCACGTTCAGCTTTTTTTGCTGAAAACCGCGGGTATACTGCAGGAAGGAGATGCTTAAATGATTCACTTCCAAAAGAACGGACATTTCCGGACAAAACCTCCCTTACGTATGACTCATGACCCCAAAAAACTACTCATTCGACCTGTGCGTTTCCAGGAGCAGCCGCAGATTTTCACCTGCCGTATCGAAGGCCCGTACAATGATCAGCAAACAAAGGCCCGGAAAAAACGCCAGCCACCATAAGCCGGTCGATAAATATCGCATAGACTCGGACAGGATGATACCGATGGCCGGCTGATGAGGAGACAATCCCATGCCCAAGAACGAAATCGCCGCCTCATGCAGGATCGCATGCGGAAAAATAAGCAGCAGGCCCACCAACAGCTGGGGGATCAAATGAGGCGTCATATGTCTAACGGCTACCCACCAGCGGGACTTCCCGAATCGCCGCGAAATCTGAACAAACTCGGACGAACGCAGCTGCAGCACTTCGGCACGGATAATGCGCGCCAGACTCGGCCAATGGGTCAGGGCAATCCCGATGACAACCCCTCTGACTCCGCCGCCCAGAACAAAGCTGATCAAAATAAGCGTGACCAGATGAGGCACACTCAAAAACAAATCGATCAACCAGCCGATGATGCGATCAACCGTTTTCCCCATCGTTGCGGCGAGCAGCCCCAGAACGGCGGCAATGCTTACACTCGCAACCGCAGCCATCATTCCGACTTGTATGCTCAGGGTCAATCCTTTTAAGGTGCGTGTAAACATATCCCTTCCCAGCCAGTCCGTGCCGAAAGGATGAGCAAGAGACGGAACCCGATTGCGCAGTTCCAGATGGGTCGATAAGCTTACGTCACCCAGCCAATGCCCTGTGAACCATGTTCCTGCTATGAGAACAGCCGCAGACACAGCCAGGAACAAAGCCCTCTGTCTTGGATTGCATTTGGATGCAGAACGGAGGATGCGTCGTTCGGGGGCGATATCCCTCTTCATACGGAACGCCCCTCCCTGATCCTGGGATCTATCGCGCGATAGATCAGATCTGCAACTGTATTTCCCGTAAAGACGAACACCGCGCTGAACAGGACGATGCCAAGCAGAAGCGGGACATCGCCCCGAAGGCCCGCTTCCACCGTGGCCTGACCCAAACCCGGGTACGAAAACACCTGCTCCGCCAGCACGGCTCCGCCAAACAGCTCACTGAAGCCTGTAAACTGCAAGGTCACTGCCGGCAGCGCCACTGCGCGCAAACCGTGTCTCCAAAACAGCCGAAATCCGCGCTCTCCGCGGGCTCTGGCAAACAAAATATAATCGCTTGCGAGCACGTCCAGCAGCTTCTGCCTCGTATGCAGCGCGATGGGGGCGATGCCGATGACGCTTAACGTCAGTGCGGGCAATGTCATATGAAGCAATCTATCCCCCCATGTGACGTTCTCGGCGAGTACCCCGGCCGGAACACCCAGGCCGATCGGAAACCAGCCCAGCCACACGGCAAAGAAAATCAGCAGCACCAGACCCAGCCAGAAGGCGGGAGTAGAAGCCAACGTATAACAGTACCATTTGATCAGCTTGTCCAGCCATGTATCTTTATTCATCGCAGCGATTACACCCGCAGTAAAACCAATGAGTCCCGATAAAACCCACGAGACTCCCATCAGCGCAAAGGATGCGGCAAACCGTTCGGCGATCACTTCCCCAACCGGAAGGCGGTGCATCATGGAGATTCCCAAATCCCCCTGCAGCACGGCGGCTCCCCAATGAAAAAAGCGCTCCAACAAAGGCTTGTCCAACCCCCAATATTGGGCAATTTGTTCCCGCTGCTCCGGACTTACCCGCATCATATCGGCTCCGACGTAGGCTTGAATCGGATCGATCGGAGAGTAGCTTACGAGCAGAAAGGAAATAAAGCTGATGGCCACCAGGAGAAAGACAAGCCGTATGCTCTTCATCCATATAAATGTAATCATGCTTCGCATCATGGGGTAATGACTCCGTTCTCCCTCTATTTCAGCCATTTCCACTCTTCAATGTTGTCCGTCACCGGCCATCCGTGACCATGAGGGTGTATTTTCTGCTTTCCGATATCGAGTCCGTCCTTGACCAAATACAGATGATCGATATTCACAAGCCATGCCCAAGGCGCATCGCCCAAGGCGCTTACACCGGTGGTACCATCCCACTGCGCTTTTTTCCAGAACTCCATGGCCGCTTCCTCACTGGTCGCCTTCAGCGCTTGCTCCATATATTGATCGACGACCGGATTACTGTAATAGCCGGCGTTGTAATATTCGATACCGCGATATTTCGTGCTGAACAGATTGTACATCTCGAGCGGGTCGTGGCTTCCCCAGCCGAACAACACGGCACTGGAGTGCATCATCGTTTTGATATCGTCCCAGCTCTTGCCTTCGACCTTGATGTTAATGCCTATCGCCTTGATATGATCCGCTGCCGCAATCGCAAGAGACTGGCGCGTCACATCGCTGGCCGGATAGATGAGCGGGAATTCCGCTTTCAAGCCGCCCTTCTCTACAATGCCGTCGCCGTCGGAGTCCTTCCAGCCGGCATTTGCCAACAGACTTTTGGCTCCTTCCAGATCAGCGTCCGGGAAGACCGTTTTCGGGTTTGACCAAGGAAGACCGTCGTTGACCGTGTATGCCGGGGTTCCATACCCCTCCAGCACGCCCTTTACAAGGGCATTGCGGTCGATCGCCATATTTATCGCTTTGCGAATGGCGATATCGGCCATTACATCGTTACCGATCGGATGACCGTCTTTTGTTTTGCCGCCGGAAGGGACAACAGGAAATACAATCCCTCTGTTATCGACGGTGCGTACGGCTTCAAGGCGCATTCCTTCCACCGTCTGCTTGCTGAATGCAGCGGGGATGTACGAAATGTCCACCTTACCGGCCTTGGCTGCGGCAAAAGCAGCATCCTCATTCAGAAACAAAAACGTCAGCTTCTTAAAGAAAGGCTTGGTCCCGTAATATTCCGGATTCGCCTCCACAATTAACTGCTGTCCTTTATCCCACTGCACGAGCCGATAAGGCCCCGATCCGACCGGGTTGGACGCATAATTCGGGCCGTGCGCATGCTTCGGAACGATCCCTGTCGTAACCAGCAAATAGATGAAGGTCGACTGCGCTTCTTTCAAAGTAAACTGCACGGTATATTCGTCGATGGCTTTTACGCTTTGCATATTCGTCAGATCAATGACCGAGCCGCTCTTTGCAGCAGTCTCAAATGTATACTGCACGTCCTGCGCAGTTAACGGCTTGCCGTCGGAAAACTTTGCATTGTTGCGGAGCTTCACCGTCCATACCTTCCCGTCTCCGCTAATTTCGTAGCCGGTCGCGAGGTCATTGACGATGCGCAGTTCATGATCCCGCTTCAGCAGTGTGCTTTGGAAAAGCGGCGACCCGTAACGTCCCCAGCCGGCGGTCGGGTCAAAGCCTGTATCCGGTTCGGAACCAACAGCCAGTATAAGTTCTTCATTGTTCGTTTCCGAACGCTGCTCCGTTTCCTTCGAACAGCCTGCCATAAGGCTGATCAGAATACATGCCGCAATGAATGCCAGGGTCATGCGAAAGAATTGCCTCTTCACTTTTTCCACTCCGAATCTTTTTATATTTGATCGTGTCACGAATAATTAATAGTGTAACACAGACGTTTCTTTCCGTCACTAGCCGCAGCATAAAAAAACACTGCCCGAAACCAGTTCAGACAGTGTTTTTCGATGAAATTAACGACGGGAAGCAAAATCATAGTCCATTCTTGCCTCCATAGACATCCTCCAACATCGATAGGACTCGGAGCCGCATCAGGCTGAGCCGAAATAAAAAGCGATCGCCGCGTTAAAGACAACAAGCAGCGGAATTCCGTATACAAAAGAAACATGCTTTGTCTTATGTCTCCATTTTCGCATGCCGAACCACATGCCTAAAGCTCCTCCGACCGCAGCAATAAGAAAAAGCGTATGCTCGGCTATTCTCCGGCTGCCTTTTTTCGCCTGAGATTTATCGTATCCCATGATGAAAAATGCGACAAAATTGATTGTAATCCAATAGATCATCCATAATTCCACCGCGGCTCCCCCTGTACGGTTTGATGGTTGATTTCCGCTGCCCAAATCCAGAAACGTCTTGGCTCATAGAAAGACGATATCCGCTCCGATGCATTCTGTCAAGTCTGCTTAGCGAGTAAAGGCGTCGCCGATCCATGCAAAAAAACCGCCCTCAGGCGGTTCCCGTACGCTTGTTTAGCTGCCATTGCGGTGCTGTTTGGTCGACAGCTCTTTTTCCGGCTGTTGAAAACTATGGGTATTCTTCATTTGTGCCGATTTTTCTTGCCGAAAGGCAAGGGCAGAGCGAACGCAAATGTTTTGCAGCTTGGCCTCCGTTTTCCTTCCTTGTGACAATGCAGCACGGCATTCATCTCGCCCCCCAGCACGATAATCATGCTTGACAAATAAAGCCACATGAGCAGCACAATGATGCCTCCGATGCTTCCGTATGTTTTGGTGTAGCTGCCGAAGTTGTTCACATAAAACGAAAACAACAATGATGTAACCACCCAGCCCAAGGTCGCGAAAACGGCCCCGGGCAGCACTTCCCTGAAAGTCAGCCGCAAATTCGGCGTATAGCGGTACAAGAGCGCGAACACAATTACCATAACAACCAAAGGAATGGCAAACTGGCCGATTCTCCAAAAGGTCTCGAAGCTGCCGGGCATAAGCGAGAAGCTGTATAGCGCCTCTCCGATCAGTCGGCCGAAGACCAGCATGATGAACGTAAATAATATCCCCATCGCCAAAATAACGGTGAACAGTACGGAAATACCGCGAACCTTCCAGTAAGGTCTGTTCTCCTCTTCATCGTAAGCCTTGTTCAAAGCCTTGATGACCGCATTGACTCCGTTGGACGCTGACCATAAAGCGGCCGCTAAACCGAGAGAAAGCAGAGAACCGCTGTTCGAGCCATCCATTTCTTGAAGCACGCTCTGAATCAACTGGATGGACGTGTCCGGCATGATCTGAGTCAGGCTCCCGATCCCGTCCCGAGTGTGAAGATCGGTAAAGCTGAGAACCGCAATAACGAAGATAAGGAAAGGAAAAAAGGACAGTATCAAGTAATAAGTCAGCTGCGCACCCATGGCGGGAACATCATCGTCTTGGAACCGGCAGTAAAGGTTTAGCAGAAAGCTTGTCCAGCGAAGCCGCGGTTTTGTGGATCTCCCCATACCGGGAGTTTTGCCGGAGCCGCCATAAGAAGCTTGTCCTCCTAAGTCCCGCTCCACTTTAGTCGGCATCTCTCCTTCCCCCTTCCCGATATACACATGCAGTACTTCACCTCGGAGTCCGGTCATGAAACAAATTCCAAGGTTTGAAAGCTTCATGTATTCCTCGCGCAGTCATTTCTTAACTTCATCACCAGATTACTTATTCACTACGGTCATAACACCATTATATTCCTCGTTTACATAACCGATGCCTACCTTCGCCATTCAAAGCTCATCGCAGACACGAAACGGATAAGCCGACAAATCCCGCAATCCCCGTTTCATGTAAAGAAGCGAACTGATGACCAAGTACTAGATCAAAATAGTACTTTTTGCACGAAGCTTCAGGCCTTAATATAAAAATGATCCTAGCTAGGGTTAGGCTCAAGAATACGGCGGTTGCTTGGGAGTATGGTGGAGATGCAATGGATGGAAGCGAGTATGCTGGTCTTAAATTATTTGCTGGGAGGCTTTTTTACAGGGTATTGGATCATCCGCTTAAAGGACGGGAGAGATTTACGTACGCTGGGCAGCGGCACGATGGCCAACGACGCGGTCGCGGGTCAGTTAAGCCTGTTGAAAAGCAAGGGGATCATCCCCCTTAACGGGGAATTCGATTTGCGGTTAAATGAGCATGCCCGCCGCTGGGATCTGGATTTTGATGTCATTCCATCCCCCTATGGAGAGCCCTTGGATTACGAGCGTTTGGAGGAAACCGCGAACTCTGGAGGGTACGGATGGATGTGGGCGGTTCATGGGGAGACTTCCACCGGAGTCTTGAACGATCTGGATCGATTGAAACAAATTAGCAGCAGACACGGGCTTCTTCTGGCGCTGGATTGCGTCATCTCGTTCGGAGCCGTTCCTTTTCAACTTGTACGACCAAGGCTTTGAACTGCAGTACGAGAGCGATTATTTGCTTAAACGCAATTGGCTTCAGATCGCTGCGCTCGGAGCACTGAAGGACAAAGATATCCGGCGAATGCCGGAGTGCTTGAATTATTGCATGAAACGACCTGCCGCACGGGATTTTAGTCTTCTTCATACTCCTTGGTAAATGACAACATCATAAGATCAATATGAGGAACGCAGCAACAGCATAAAAGAGCCGCAGAACAAATAAAGGGTCTATTGCTCTTCTAGTGTGAAGCGGTTAGCGCTTCAGAATTTTGGTCCAGAACCCGCCGCGGAACGTCCGAGGTTCATACGAAATCACGAAGGCCTTGGGCGCGATATTTTCAATGAGCTTCATCAGATTTTTTTCTTGATTCCGTTTGGCAAGCACCTGCATGACCAACCGGGGGCCGTCCCGGCCCTCCGCCAACCAGCTCGTCACGCCAAAGCCTTTCTCACGCAGCTGGAGCGGAAGCAAGTTTGCTTCATGATCGACTACAATCTGCAGAGTCGTATACCCAAGCGCCAGCCATTCCTCTATTTTAATGCCGAGCCATACGCCTGCACCCCAGCCAAGACAATACGCGGCCAGATTAATTGGTTCATCAATATTTTTCAGTACAATATTTAATGCCATTAAATAGATGAACACTTCAGCCATGCTGATCAAAGCGGCCAACAATCGCCTTGCTTTCATTACGAGAATGATACGGATCGTAAATAAAGATACATACACCACGTTCATAACCACGATGGTACTCACGATTTCGAGCCCGTTCATGCGGCAAGCCTCCTTTGCTATCGCCCGATGTTTGGAAATGATGGAGTTCTCGTCCGGTACAGACCCTTACCCATTGTGAATCAAAAAAGCGGAATTTTCAACCTCTTTCACAAGCTATATTTTCCCTGTCTCCATGATGAAACGAACCGACAAATTGAACATATTCCGAACAAATAAATTCAGCCATAGATCTGCCGCAAAATTGGTATATAATGAAAGTATTGTATTATAAGGAGGTGTGCATTTATGACATGGAGAACGCCTTTAGGGCGTCTTCGTCTCGCCGCTTTGTACGAAGGGATATCTTATCTTGTGCTCCTCTTGATCGCCATGCCGCTCAAATATTTTGCCGATTTTCCTATGGCCGTCAGGATCGTAGGAGCGCTGCACGGGCTGCTCTTCATTCTATTCCTTATCGCGGTTGCGCAGGTGATGTTCGTGCATCGTTGGTCGATTATGCGGGGAATCGGCGCTTTGATCGCATCGCTCGTTCCGTTCGGCACGTTTGTGCTTGATGTGCAGTTAAAGCGCGATCAGCGGCAATAACCTCAAAAACCCCGATCCCGCGGGTTCATGAAATTATCCTTGTTCGCGCGGTGCATCTTGTTTCTCCAATAAGAGAATGAGATGCTCCAACGCTTCAAGTTCGTCTTTTCCTCTCGTTTGAACCGTCAGCTTCGTACCTCGCCGAATGGGAAGCAGCATCATCCCCAATAAACTTTTGGCATCCAATTGAAGATTCAGGTTTTCATACTTGAACATGACATCCGAACTAAATAGGCTGGCTTGATGCGATATCCACTGCAGCTCCTGCGCTTCCATATCTCTGCGTACGGTGATTTCACACACTCTCATATGCTGCATCAGTCCTCTCCTATGAATAAATTTACTATATCATAAGTTATACGGTAAGCGTTTGCAAGGCTATTTTTCGGGTCGGGGACCCTGTAATTAAAGCATGGCGGCTGCATTCATTCTCTCCTTCAGCCAGCGTTGGATGCAATCCGTCATTTTCTCCAGATTGGACACGCCTTCCCCAGAGACAAAAGGATCGTGGCGCCTGAAATAATCGGCATGGCCTCCGATTAAAGAAAGCTGAACACGGCTGGCCGGCGCGTACTTTTCCGGATTCCAGCGCCACCATCTTCCCGCCGCTTTTTCCCATCCTCCCCAACTGCCCATACGGGTCACGGGGTCCGTCCTGCGGCCATCCCCGCCGAATCTGATATAGAGCGTGTCCTGCCGATCTTCAGGATGCACAGCACACTTAGGCGAACCGATTTGAATAATGAAGTGCCTGAGATCATCTTTTTCAGCGTAATCCTGCAGCAAAAGGCGGGACGCATGCGCTGCTGCCACTCCGCCCCCGCTATGACCGATGAACACACGAATTCCGCGAAATGCCGCATGGCCTCTGCTAACCTCTTGCGCTGCCCGGCGTCCTCCGACAGAACGTGCAAACTGTTTAGGGCCAAGCGCCGTATCGTGGGTAATCTCGAGCATTTGGGCAGCCGCTTTGCGGCTCCAATCCCCGTACGGGAATAAAAGCTGCGAGGTCGCGGACAAGCCCGCTTTTATCATCCGTCTGCTTAGCTCATACCGGAAGTCTTCCATAAAATCCGGTGACGTGGACATTCCGCACATCAAGTATAGCTGCAGCTCCTTATTTTCTTTCTTCATGAATCCGAACACCTGCAATGCGTTCCATCAAGCTTGGATGGGTGGACCGGAACAGCTTCACCAGCAGCGGCGGATTCATTTCACTAAGAGAAGCTGCGGCAAGCTTCTGGTACATTGTCACCGCTCCTTCCGTACTGCCGATTAAACGAATCGCATACTCGTCAGCCGACCGCTCCGCCTGTCTGGATATGAAATTGGCCGCAGGACTGAAGGCAAAGGAAAGCAGGGAAATAATGAGCAGCAGTACCGGAAGGGCGGCAGCATCACCCGCTTTTCGAATGCCCCATCGAGAGCCCCACCGCCGAATCATCGCCTTATAGAGCATGCTGCCGATCCAAAGCAGGAAAAATGAGGAGGCAACGGAACCCAAAGCACTCCACTCCAAATGGTGCATCGCATAATGACCCATCTCATGAGCCATGATCAGCAGAATCTCATTCTCGTCCAGCCTCTGCAGCGTCGTATCCCAAAGCACAATCCGCAGGCTGGAGCCGATCCCGTTGACATAAGCGTTCAGCGCATTCGTCTTCTCCGACACCTTCACTTCATACACCCTGTGCGCCGGAATATCCGCTTTATCCGCCAAAGCTAAAATTTTCTGCTCGAGCTGCGGGTTGGAAAGCCGGTTAAACTCGTTGTAGAGCGGATCAATAACCACGGGCTGTATATACATCAGAAAGAGAATGAACGGCACGGACAACAGCCACAGCTTCAGCCACCAGCGTCCTCCGCGGCGAATAAAGAAGAATGCGACGGAAGAGACAAGCGCCAGCATCACATAATGGATCGAGAATGAAACCGCATTGTCCCGGATCCAGCTCCAGACCGCTTGGGTCGATACGCCGTAGTAACGGGCCAGGGCGTATCCGGCCAATCGAAGCGGCAGCAAAGCGGCAAAAGAAACAAGGCTCAGCCAAAGCACGAATACAGGAAACCGGACATAACCCGGCATGGCTGTGTGCGCCAGCTTCTCCTGCCATCGCGCGGCAGTACCGGTGAACAACAGCACGAGATAAATCGCCCATTCCCAAGGATAACCGATAAAAAAGAGCCAATTGCGGAGTACGGAATAAACCTCGCTTTGCTGCAGCTGAGTTTCCGTCAAAAATGTGGCGGGATCTGCGGCGGTTCCCTTAAGGGCATCCGGGATCTGATCGCCTGAAGCCAGCCACAAATAGATGCCAATCAAAATGGCATACAGAGCGAATAACCCGAAATATATAGTTAAAAACCTGGATTTAAACGCCATATCGTCTCCTTTTATCCATTTTATTACTAATTATATCGCTCTCTGAAGAAAATGCCTAATCCCATGAAAACAGCTCCGGACCCGGTGCTCGACCAAGGTCCAGTTAACGAACCGTCTTCGGACGGTTTTCAGCCAGCCGCCTTTCGTTTACAATAAAAACAAAGACAATCCGTAAAAGGACGGGGGAACAGCGATGAAATGGAATATAAAAAGCGTGAGCGGTGCCGTTATGATCGTGATCGGGGTTTGGGGATTAATCGCTTGGGGCGGATTGGCCGCTCTGCTCGCTTATCTGGTCGCTCTGGTGATGGTCGGCTTCGGCTACAAGCTGTGGATGGAGGCGGATTCCACTTTGAAAAAAGTCTGCAGTGCTCTGATGATGGCCGCCGGGGTCGGACTGATGCTGTATTGGCTGTTGAAGCTGCTCAATTTGGTGATTGCCGCAGTGTTGATCTATTTGGGTTGGCGGCTTCTGCGCAGCGGCCAAACGAGATCGAATGTTTTCCGCTATTAGCATAAAGCAAGCCGCCCGGGAGATCCGGTGCGGCTTTTCCTATGTCCTTTGCGATGGGGCAAATTCAGGTATCATCCATAACAGCCGCCGGGCTTATGCCTGGTTTCGCGGCTTGGCGCGATGCGTCGGAATGGCGGCGAGCGGATCATCCGGCCAATAGTGCTTCGGATACCGCCCCTTCAAATCTTTCTTCACTTCAAAATAAGCCTCCCGCCAAAAGCTTGCTAAATCCCTCGTCACTTGTACGGGGCGTTGCGCCGGGGACAGCAGGTGCAGCACAAGGGGCACTTTCCCCCCTGCGATACGCGGCATCTCCTGAAGTCCGAACAGCTCCTGCAGGCGTACGGCCAGGACAGGTGCGTCGGGATCGCTGTAATCGACAGGAATGCGCGAGCCGCTCGGCACCACGATATGTGTCGGGACACTCTCATCCAAGGCTTGCTTCTGCGGCCACGACAGCATGGATTCGAGCGCAGCCGTCAGATTCACCCGCTGAAGATCGTCTCGGCTTCTCATGCCATACACATGCGGAGCAAGCCAGTGTTTCAGGCCGGCGATAAGACCGGACTCCGATACGTCAGGCCAATCGGGATGATGCCTCTGCATGTAACCCATACGCTGACGCAGCTGTTTGGCCCCTTTGGTCCATGGCAGTATGATTAAGCCTTCCTCTGCGATTCCGTCAAGCAATGCCTCCAGCCATTTATCCGGATCCGGGTTTGACAGAGGTTCCTCCCGCAAAACCAGCGCTCCGAGCCGATCGCACCGTCTTGACCTAACCGACTGGGAACCGCCATCCCAGGCGACCGTATCTTCCGTTACGATACGTTCCGCATGATGTCTGTATATGACATCCGCATCCAACGGAGCCGCCAAGTGAATTCGGCTCTCCGCTCCTTGATCATCAAGCTCGGCCGCAACTGCATAAGGCGCATAAGATAAGGGCTGCTGTGTTCCGAAGACGGCCCCCCGACCGCTGCTGAGCAAATAACGTCCGCCGCCTCTTCTTTGTGCTATCCGGTCCGGGTAAGCGTAAGCGAGCAGCCAGCCGCACGCTTCGGCATTTGCCGCTTCCTGCTGCAGCGGTAATCCGAGCGACTGCTTCCAATGCTTGGCTTCCACCTTCACTCTTTGCCTGATCGAGGGGTCGACCGTAACCCCGGCAGGAAGTGCCTCCGGGCGGGCCAGCGCTTCCACGCGCAGCCTCAAATCCGCATCGGGAACGCCGGCCTCAAAGCGCAGCATGTCCCGTTCGCTAAGCAGCGCCGCAAGTTCGCAAGCCAGCCCTCCATAGCCCAAAGGAATCGCCTGAAGCACCATATGCCCCAATCTGGGCGTCATCCCGAGCTCCACCATCCGGCGTCCGTAAGCCGTGATCGCTCCCGCTGCATCGAGTGCGCCAAGCTGCTTGAGCAGGTTGCGGCCCTGCGAGTAAGCAGCGGCCGGCGGCGGATCCAGCCAGGATAGCTGTTCCGGATCGGACACGCCCCAGGCGGCCAGCTCGAGCGCCAACGGAGCGAGATCGGCTTCCAATATTTCCGGCGTTGTATACTGCGCGAAGTTTCTCTCTTCCTGTTCCGTCCACAGCCGAAAGCATAGACCGGGTGCCTGACGGCCCGCCCGTCCGCACCGTTGATCCGCTGAAGCGCGGGAAACGGGCACCGTCTCAAGCCGGGTCATTCCTGTACGCGGCGAGAAGCGCGGCACCCGCATCAACCCGCTGTCCACAACTATCCTTACCCCTTCCACGGTGAGGCTGGATTCGGCGATCGACGTCGCCAGTACAATCTTGCGTTCGCCGGGACCGCATGGCGCCACCGCGCGATCCTGCGCTTCCTGCGGCATTTGGCCGTACAGCGGCGCCACTCGGATATTAGCTCCCAAGTTCATGCTGGCCAGAAGACCTTCTACCCGCCGAATCTCGGCAGCACCCGGAAGAAAGACCAGAAGATCGCCTTCCCCTTCCGACAGCCCGCGGATGATTTCCCTTACGACCAAAGGTTCTATTCGTCCTTCCGGCCGACGGCTCAAGTATCGGGTCTCCACGGGAAAGCTTCGGCCTTCACTGACGATGACCGGCGCATTATGCATCAGCGCGGCTATGGGCGCGGCGTCCAATGTGGCGGACATCACCAGCAGCCGCAAATCCTCACGAAGAACAGCCTGGGCTTCCAGACATAAGGCCAGTCCCAGATCGGCCTGCATGCTGCGTTCATGATACTCGTCAAAGATGACGAGTCCTACCCCTTCCAGGGAGGGGTCGCTCTGCAGCATACGGGTCAATACCCCTTCGGTGATGACTTCGATTCGCGTTTTGGTACTGACGTTTGTATCCGAACGCACCCGGTATCCGACGGTCTCTCCCACCTGCTCTCCAAGCATCGCAGCCATGAAGCGTGCAGCGGCCCTTGCGGCCAAACGCCGGGGCTCCAGCATAATGATCTTGCGGGAGCCAAGCCAAGGCTCGGAAAGAAGCTCAAGCGGTACGCGGGTCGTCTTCCCTGCCCCCGGCGCTGCAATCAGCACCGCGTTAGTATGCGTTTTTAATTTGCCCTTCAATTTCGGAAGGATCGATTCTACAGGCAGTTTCAACAATGAGCATCACTCCGATAATCCAACAATCCAACCCTCATTGTACCACAAGCAGAAGCAAGAAAAACGTATTCATTCAGTTATTGTTAAAAGAATGCGATACCGAGCAGTCCTGACAAGACGATCACCGCAAACGGGTGCATCCGGTATTTCAGCAGCGCAATAATACAAAGCGCCATGATAATCAAGGTACCGGCTGTTTGCCAGGAAAGCAAACCGGAACCACCGTTCGGTATGCCAAAGTGAATCGCTGCGTAAATGATCATTCCCGTCACTACAGGCTTTAATCCGTAAAACGTCGCTTTCACCCAATCGGCCTTTTGCACTTTATAAAAGAAAGCGGAAATCAGAATGATAAGCAGCAAAGAAGGAAGAATCATTCCCAGTGTGGAAACCGCCGCTCCGGCGAGACCGGCCGTTTTATAACCTATTAAGGTTGCGCTGTTGGTGGCAATCGGTCCAGGCGACATCCCCGCAAGTGCCACCAGTTCGGAAAATTCCTTTTCGGAAATCCACCCGTATTGAAGAACTTGATGACGGATGACAGGGATCATCGCATAGCCGCCGCCAAACGATACGAACCCGATTTGCAAAAATACATAAAACAAGCTCCAAAGCATAGGGGACACCCCGATCCGTCAAATCCCGTCGGCTATATAATAATCCGCATATTTATAGCCCGTAGATGTCGTAGTTGCTGCAGCTTCTTTATTGTAGCGCACAACAACCCCAAGTTTGTTTTTAATAAGAACAAGTAAATGTCCGATGATGAGCCCGGCGACAATGACAAGCAGAGGGGACAAATGAAACACCAGCAGCAGGACGACCGTACATGCTGCCGTGACCAATGTCGTTCGATCCACCACGGACGATTTGCCCATGTTGTATGCCGAGATGATAATTAACGCCGCAATCGCGCCTTGAATGCCTTGAAATGCCGCAGTTGCTTTTGGATAATCAACCACCTGGCTGAAGCCAAGGCTCAATAAGAACACGATAACGAACGTCGGCAGTGTCATGCCGGCTACCGCCGCCGCAGCTCCCGGAATTCCCGCCAATCGGTACCCGATGAATGCGGCTGCGTTGACCCCGATTCCTCCCGGCGCCGACCCGGCCACCGACAAGACTCCACTCATCTCATCCTGCGTAATCCAGTGCCGCTTATTGATGACTTCCCTCTCGATGGCTGGAATCATCGCGTATCCGCCGCCAAAGGTGACAGGGCCGATTTTGAAAAATGTCCAAAATATATTCGCCCATTGGTTGAAAGTATGTTTCCGGCTTTTCACGAGACTCCCTCCCCGCTTTCCAATATCGTACCTCTATTATACCTAACTTTATTTCAATTTGGAATAATCAATTCGTCTATTTTTGGAATGACGCCAATAAAAATGAAACTTTCTTTCAATTTTATTTCAAATAAATCGTATATAATCTATTTTATCTAGAGTTTTATCCATAATGGAATAATGTAGGTAAGCTCATCAGAATACACTGAATTCGCCGGAATTAAAAAAGACTCGGCCCATGAGCCAAGTCTCTTCTTTCAACACTATATCCTTACCCCTCTGCAGGTTCGTAGCCGAGTCCGGTTCCGGTAAATCCCTTAAATTCATGGGTATGCGGTTTTATCCGGCTTACCGTAACATAATAGCCTTTTTTGAACTCAAAAGGTTCCTCGTCAACAATAGCGTCTATGTCATGATAATGCGAGCCGTCCGGCAGCGGGATTGCGCAACCTGTCCTTCCGATGAAACGATGAAAGTGTCCGACAGCTACTGAAGTATGACCTTGATATGTATGCACATGCTGATCCGTCGCGCTTCCGTTGACCGGATAAGTAAAAAATTCGACGAGATGGACATGGCCAAGCACGAGTGAGGACCATCCCTGAAACAAATGGGCATGCGAAGGTGGTCTTTCCGGATACAACGGCAGTCCATTGCAATGATCCAAAGAGGCTGATCCAAGTCCTTTGCTCATTTGCCCTTTTTACCTGCTATCCAGAAAGCTAAAATCACAAGAGGAATCAAAATAAACCAGGGAATGTTGATTGTACTCCGTGTGATCCATGCGAAGACAAAAACAACAATGAAGCCGATCACAAGGTACAGACACCCTCTGCCGAACGTTTCCATCCGCAAACTCTCCTTCCCTCTGCTGTTTTCATTGTACGCGGGAAGGCTGCAAACTATTTCTATTCAGGGCTTGATGATTTGCTTGACTCGTCCGACTTGGCCGTCTGTCAGCCTCACTTTAATGCCATGCGGATGCACAGATGACTTGGTCAGCAGATCCTTTACGATTCCGCGGGTCAGCTTGCCTGTTCGCTGATCCTGCTTCAGCACAATATCCACTTCCGCACCTGGCGCTATATCTTTACGATTACGTCCGTCCATTGCGTTTACTTAGCCTCCGGCAGAGCAAGCCAGCCATTAAAGATCGCATAGTAAAAGAAGAAGGCGCTAATGAATCCAAGAGCTATGAAAAGAAATCCCAAGGTCTTTTTTTTCTGAAAAAATAGAACAAAGGAAACACTGAAGAAAGAACCCATCACAATCAAGCAAAGCAGCAGTATGATTGTCGCCATGTAACGTATAGACCCCTTTCGGTTGCGGATAGCTGATTTTTGCTTTTGTCTATCAAAATACCACAATTCCGTTCGAAAAAATACTTCGTCCTGCGTTATTCGATGACAAATTTATGAAAGAAGCAAGAGGATTTTTTCCTAGTGTCCCCTTCTTCACCTATTCTGCTCTTAGCCGACAGCCCGTCAGCCGAACCTCCTTTGCTCCATTCATGGAGCCTACCCTATTTTCATCCCGCGTTCGTAACAAATGAGGACCCGGTTAACGATAACTCCGGGTCCTTGATTTATGTATGCTGATGCTTTGATCCGGTTGATCCGTGTTCATCCACGTAAGTAACGGATAACTCCGCGTATAAAACGCCCTTTTGCACCTGAATTTTTTGCTTTAACTCTCTTAATTCGGAAAGATTGCCGCGGACAGCGATAATCTCCAGACATTGGTCGTGGTTCAAATGCACATGCATTGTCGAAATAATAAAATGATGATAATCGTGCTGCAGCTCCATCAAATATAAGGGGAGATCCGTCACATGATGATCGTACACCATCACAATCGTTCCCGCCACAAGCTGATCCCCCGGCAGCCCCCCGGGTTCAAGGAGCACTCTTCTCACCAAATCCCGTATCGCTTCAGATCGATTGGTGTAACCTTGGTCCGTAATGTACTGGTCAAACTGCTTAATCAATTCCTCCGGCATCGATACGCCGAACCGGGTTAAAACGTCTTTTTCCACCGGGATTCACCTCATCTCACATCACGCTTACCGCTATATTGTAACACAACTGTCCGACAAGATGAATTCCGGGGACTTTTCCCCCACCCATTCAAAGACCCTCAAGTCTCGAACCGGAGAAGGGTCCATTTTTAGGTTTGCTCTACTTCGTATTGCAGGTCGTTCAGCTCTTCCAATAGCTGCTGTTTCTCCGTTTCCGTGAGAATGGAGTGGGCATTGATTTCATCCATCAGAGCCTTAAGCTCGGCCTCATTGTTCGGGTGTATCGTAAATCTGACGAGATCCACAACAAAGCCTCCTTTCAAGTCTAAATTTACTGTAAAAAAAGCATATCCGCTTTTCCCGTATTTTATTCCTTTCTTGCTGTCACCACCATTTTCAGGCCGTTCTTAGGTCGAAGTGTCACAAGGGGTTCCGGCCGCACCTCGTGGTGATCGGGCGCTAACCGCAGCTTGTAACGGCTCCCGATGGTTGCAAGAAGCAGCGTAGCTTCCATCAGAGCGAAATGATTGCCGATGCACACCCTTGGACCGCCGCCAAAAGGAAAATAGCCAAACTGAGGAATTTGCTTGAGCAAGTCCCCTTCAAACCGCTCCGGAAGAAACCGGTCTGCCTCCTCATAATATTTGGGGTTCCGGTGCATGACGAATTGGCTCATCATCAAGGTGTCGCCTGGCTTGTAAAGGCGTCCGCCAATCTCAACCTCCTTGACCACTTGACGGTTCACGGCCCAGACGGCAGGGTACACCCTCATGGACTCCCAGACGATCTGCCGGGTGTACTTCAATTGGTCTATATCGTCATGTGTCGGCCTGCGGCCGCCCAGCACACGATCCAGCTCTTCATGAAACTTCTGCTCCGCTTCCGGATTCTGAGAAAGCAAATACCAGGTCCAGGACAGCGTGTTTGCCGTCGTTTCATGTCCAGCCAGGAAGATCGTCATCACCTCATCGCGAACCTGCTTATCACTCATCCCCGTTCCCGTTTCTTCGTCCCTGGCCTTCAACAGCATGGACAGCAAATCTTCTCTGTTGGCATCGGGCTTTTTGCGCCGCTCTTCAATAATATTGAAGATGACACGGTCCAGCGTTTGGGCCGACCGCTTAAACTCCACATTACTCTTGGTCGGAATGGATTCCGGAATATCCAAAAACGACGAGGCTTTATGGCTGACATATTTCATCCCGACTTCAATCGCACGGCCGATTTCGTTTATACCGCTTGTAATACCTGTTCCAAACATCGTATGGGTGATGATATCGAGCGTCAGCTGCATCATGTCCTCCGTTACGATGCGCGTCTCGCCGGGCCGCCAGGTCTGCAGCATGTGTTCCGTATAGTCCACCATCGCTTCCGCATACTGGCCGATCCGATCCTTGCGAAAGGAAGGCTGCAGCAGCCTTCGCTGCCGCATATGCTTTTCGCCTTCGCTCGTGAGAATCCCTTCCCCCACAACCGCTTTGGCCGTTTGCAAGCCCTTCGCCTTATGAAATGCGTGCTGCTTGGTAAGCAGAATGTCCTTGATCTGCTCCGGGTCACTGATCAAATAGACATGACGGGACGGCCCAAAGCGAATATACACTACATCTCCGTATTCGCGCTGTACTTTCGTCAGAAAACCCAAAGGGTCTTTTCGAAACGCAAACAAATTACCCGAAAAGGGCAGCCCCTTAGGACCCGGTATAGGATTCATCGTCGTTGACATTTTCGTACTCCTTCCACTTTTTTTCTCAATAGTATCCATTTTCCGCTCCAATCATATACCAGACTCTGTAAAATAAAAAGACCGACATGCGCCCTATGACAATGCACAATCGGTCCTATAGTTACATCTTGGTTATATCTTAGTCACTGCAGGAGGAGCTGGTTACCGTTCCTTGCTCAACCGTGATCGTTTCTGAAATCGTATCTCGAATCACTGTCATTACAAGCTGAAGCAGATAGTTGATATCCTCCTGAGACTGCTTGAACTCACTTACGATCGGAATCGCGTCAAGCTCATTTTGCAGTTCCTCGATTTCCTTCTCGATTTTGTCCACCATTTTCTGATTCTGGAAAGTCTCGAAAGCTACGATTTCCTTCTGCTTTTTCTTAATGGCGCTGATCAGTGACTGGATATGATCGTTATTGGCGATCTGCTTCTCAGCCTTTTGAAAAAACTGAACCTCGTTGGAAGTAGACAAAAGTGCCGCAAGCTCCTTCGCTTTGGCCATAATATCCTCACGGACGATTAGATCCTTGTTGTGGTACAATTCCATGCCGCAATTCGTATATTTTTGCTCCGCCATATGCGTCACACGCCCCTAATCTTTAACTTAATGAACTATCGCTTCCTGCACCCATTCGCCTTTGATATAGAACGTCGGGGTTTCTGTAATTTTCACTTGCACAAACTTTCCGATCAACTCCTTCGGCCCTTCAAAATGCACCAGCTTGTTCGTACGCGTGCGGCCGGCCAATACGTTCGGATTGTTTTTGCTCTCGCCCTCAACCAACACTTCAAGCGTTTGGCCCTTCAGCTTCTCGTTGCTGGCCTTACTGAATTCATTAAGGACATTGTTGAGGCGGTATAATCGTTCTTTTTTCACTTGAAGAGGAACATTATCTTCCATATCCGCAGCGGGCGTACCTTCCCGGGGAGAATAAATGAACGTAAACGCGCTGTCAAAGCCAACTTCACGCACAAGCGAAACGGTTTCCTCGAATTGCTCCTCGGTTTCGCCGGGAAAACCCACGATAATATCTGTCGTCAAGACGACATCGGGGATTGCTTTCTTGATTTTGCTCACCAGCTCCAAATAACGCTCACGCGTGTACTTGCGGCTCATTCGCTTTAAAATTTCGTTGCTTCCCGATTGCACCGGAAGGTGGATATGCTCCATCAGGTTGCCTTTCTTAGCCAGCACCTCGATCAGGTGATCGTCAAAATCGCGCGGATGCGAGGTAGTGAAGCGGACCCGCGGGATATCTATTTTACGGATATCGTCCATCAAATCCCCAAAACGGTAATTGGAATCTTCAAAATCCTTCCCGTATGCATTTACATTTTGGCCGAGCAGCATAATCTCCTTAAAGCCCTGCCGCGCCAAATCGCGTACCTCTGCAATAACATCTTCCGGACGGCGGCTTCGTTCCTTTCCGCGCGTATACGGCACGATACAGTAAGTACAGAACTTGTCGCAGCCGTACATAATGTTGACCCATGCTTTGATTCCTTCGCGCTTCTTAGGCAGGTTCTCGATGATGTCGCCTTCCTTGGACCATACCTCAACAACCATCTCTTTGCTGAACATCGCTTCTTTCACCAGAACAGGCAGGCGATGGATGTTGTGCGTACCGAAAATCAGATCAACGAACGGATGCTTCTTGAGAATGCGGTTCACCACCGCCTCTTCTTGAGACATACAGCCGCAAACGCCGAGCAGCAGCGACGGTTTCTCCGTCTTCAGGTGCTTCAAGTGGCCGAGCTCGCCGAATACCTTATCTTCCGCGTTCTCCCGAACGGCGCATGTATTCAGCAGAATAATATCCGCTTGCCGGCGGTCCTCGGTCGCTCGATAGCCCATCTGCTCAAGCAAGCCCTTGATCGTCTCCGTATCATGCTCGTTCATTTGACAGCCGTACGTTTGAATCAGATAATACTTGTCCTTCCCGAGCTCACGCAGCTCTTCGGGGATGTTGAAATCGTAATGAACCTCAATGTCTTCTTTCCCTCTTTTTTTGGCGTCTGTGAGAGAAGGAGGCTGAAAATATATCGAATAATCTTTCTCGGATTTTTGTTTTGTCGTCGTCATTCCTCGAATTCCTCCTGAACTGCAATTTGCCGCGAAGATCATACCCTTTATTATATCATTAATACGGCATGCATTTCAAAAGAATCCTCCGCATCCTACGACAATATAAAACCGATATCCCCGGTCTTCACGCCCGCGGCGTTGGCTTCATCGGTATCAATGTGCATATCAAGCGCAAATTGATCTGAAACACGGGCGATAACCTGCTCGAATGTAACCGCGCGTTCCCCCTCAACCCGAACGGTCAGCTTCTGTTTATCCGTAATGCCCCACTTGGCCGCATCGTCTGTATGAAAATGAATATGTCTTGCCGCTACAATAACCCCCTCCTCCAGTTCGACCTCCCCGGCAGGGCCAATAACTCTGATCCCCGGCGTTCCCTCAATATGCCCCGATTCTCTTACAGGCGGGTCGATCCCCAGTGTAAAGGCATCGGTTCGGGATATTTCCAGCTGCGATCGACTGCGCGCCGGACCAAGAATGCGGACCTTATCTATTTGCCCTTTGGGGGTAACGACAGTAACCGTTTCTTTTGCCGCAAACTGTCCGGGCTGCGACAGCTCTTTCAGCACTTGAAGTTCATAATCCGGACCGAACAGCAGCTTAATATGCTCCTTCGATAAATGAATATGTCTTGCGGATACACCGATAGGCACCTGCTTCATACCCTACACTCCTTTTTCTTCCGCCTGCACTTCTCTTCACATTATACCCAACCCAAGCGAAAAAAGCATACGGCCAGCGCCGTATGCTTTAATAAAGTTCGGAAAATTATTTAAATTCAGCCACCAATTTTTCAAAATCTTGCTCACTGATCTTCAAGTCTTGCTTAGCAAGTCCTTCTGGCTTAAAGCCGGCGACCAAATTCTCATAGCTCTTTTTGGTTTTATCTTGATAGATCAAACCGGTAACCAGGCTGTTGGTTTCCATGATCTTGGTCATTGCTGCAATACGATTGGACGGATCGTAATCCGGCGTCTCCTCCAGATCAACGATATGCTCTTTGAACCACTCATAGGTATTCACTTTATTGAATGTAACACATGGGCTGAATACGTTGATAAAGGAGAAGCCTTCATGTTTAATTCCTTCTTCGATCAACGTAGTCAACTGCTTCAAGTTACTCGAGAACGATTGACCTACGAACGTTGCGCCTGCAGCCAGAGCCACTTCCAGCGGGGACAGTGCGGATTCGATCGAACCTGAAGGGGTCGATTTCGTCTTGAAGCCCTCAGCGCTGCGCGGAGAAGTCTGACCTTTGGTCAAGCCGTAAATTTGGTTGTCCATGACAATGTAAGTAATGTTAATGTTACGGCGGATCGCATGAACCGTATGACCCATACCGATGGCAAAACCGTCGCCGTCGCCGCCTGCCGCGATAACGGTCAATTCGCGGTTAGCCATTTTCAAGCCTTGTGCGATAGGAAGCGAACGTCCGTGAACACCATGGAACCCATAAGCATTAATGTAACCGGAAATCCGGCCGGAGCAGCCGATCCCTGAGACAACGGCAAGCTGTTCCGGTTCCAGACCGACATTGGCAGCCGCTCTTTGAATCGCCGCCTGTACGGAGAAGTCACCACAGCCCGGGCACCAGTTCGGTTTGATATTGTTGCGGAAATCTTTTAACGTTGCCATACAAGGTTCAACTCCTGACAGTATTTTGTGATTTCAGCCGGCAAGAATGGGTTACCGTCATATTTCAGCATGCTCTTGATTTTATCGGCATAGCCTACGTTAAGTTTGATCAGAGAAGCCAGTTGGGCCGTTGCGTTGTTCTCAATGACAATAACGTTTTTCGCTTTTTCAATGTAAGGCTTCAGTTCCTCAGCCGGGAACGGATGAAGCAGGCGAACCGTGATGTGGTTCGAGGTGATGCCTCTGCCGTTCAAACGGCCTCTGGCTTCGTCGATCGTTCCGCCGGTGGATCCCATACCGATGATCAGGAGATCCGGATTTTCATGCTGAGCATCCACTTTGATCGGATCGGTTACTTTCACATGCTTCAACTTAGCCATCCGTTTGTCCATCATCTTTTTGCGGTTTACCGGGCTTTCGGACGGACGGCCGTCTTCAGCATGCTCTACCCCTGTCACGTGGTGAATGCCATACTTTTGACCAGGCAGCGAACGAGGGGAAATGCCGTTCTCAGTGAAAGCATAGCGCTTGAACATTTGATGCTCTGCAAGCTGCGGCAGATCGCCTGTTTGCAATTCTCCGCGATTAATTTGAATTCTATTGTAGTCGAGCAGCTCGCTCGTTTGTTTGCCCAGCGACAATTGAAGGTCTGTAAGCAAAATGACAGGACATTGATAAATTTCAGCCAGGTTAAACGCCTCAATCGTATCGTAGAAGCATTCTTCAATGGTAGAAGGAGACAATACGATTTTCGGAATTTCACCATGTGTCCCGTGAATCATGGCCAACACGTCGGATTGCTCTTGTTTGGTAGGAAGTCCCGTACTCGGACCGCCGCGCTGCGTATCGACGATAACGACAGGCGTTTCCGTCATACCGGCAAGACCGATCGCTTCCATCATCAGGGACAAGCCGGGGCCAGCCGATGCCGTTAATGCGCGAACCCCGCCGTAGTTGGCTCCAATCGCCATTGTACAGGCCGCAATTTCATCCTCGGTTTGAATGACCGTACCGCCAAATTTCGGCAGCGTCTTGATCAGATATTCCATGATCTCGGAAGCCGGGGTGATCGGATAAGCAGGCATGAATCGGCAGCCTGCGGCTACTGCGCCTAGACCAATAGCATCGTTACCGATCATGAACAGCTTCGTTTTGCCATCTGCAGGCTCCAATTGAAACTCCGGAAGAGGACCGCCCGTAAGTTCAAGCACAAATTCCGCCGCTTTACGAACCGCTTCTACGTTCTTTTCAACAACAGCCGCGCCCTTGCGTCCGAACTCTTCTTCCACCGCTTTATTAAATACTTCGAGAGGCAAACCGAGCAGTGCCCAGGATGCGCCCGAAGCAGCCATATTCTTAAACAAGGAAGTGCCCAATTCTTCAGCGATTGCCGTAATCGGAACCGGGAACAATCTGGCTTTCACGCCTTCAGGAACTACCGGATTTACTTTTGCATCGGCAATAATGACGCCGTTCTCACGCAGCTCGTGCGCATTCAAATCAATCGTCTCTTGGTCAAAAGCTACGAGTATGTCCAAATCGTCAGAAATGGCTCGAATCGGTTTTGTACTGATTCTGATTTTGTTGTTTGTGTGCCCGCCCTTAATCCGCGAGGAAAAATGACGGTAGCCGTACAAGTAGTACCCAAGTCTGGTCAATGCCGTGGAAAAAATTTTATCGGTACTTTCCACGCCTTCCCCCTGTTGTCCTCCGACCTTCCAAGATAATTGGCTAATCACCGTTGTCCACTCCTTTTAAATTCGCTGACGCTGCAGCTTGACACTAAAACGCTTGTGAAGCGAGATAAAAAATTTTTCTCACCTGTCAAACAAATTTTATGCCGTAAAGCATTAAAAAGCAAGGGTTTAGAGCATTTTTTAAAGATAGTTATTTTAGATTAAACCCATATCAATTTGAGAATGTATTAGTTGTCTTATATCTATAAAAAAGATGTTAAATTTCAGTGAATGGGAAGGTGTTGACTCAAAAATGTGTGCCAGTTCTTATAAAAGAATCCTTCTATTTGCTCTTTTGTGAACTTTTTGTAAAGCGCTTCAGCCAAACGGTCATACTGGCCGGTATGCTCCAGGCCCGGAATGTGACGGTCTATCCCGTCAAAATCCGAACCCAGCACAAGCTGGCGTTCACCGCCTAACGCACAAATATATTCCATATGCCTTACGACATCGTCAACGCTTGCCTTCCCGCTGCTTTCCACGAACCATGGTACAAATGTCACTCCGATCCGCCCGTCCACACGAATCAAAGCTCTGATCTGCTCATCGTCCAGATTTCTGGGATGTCCGCACAGCCTCTTGACGTTGGAGTGCGTGGCTACGAACGGCTTGGCGGAAGCTGCCGCCAAATCCCAAAATGCCGCTTCCGACAAGTGGGACACATCCAATAGGATGCCCAGATCATTGCAATCTTTAATAAAGCTTTTTCCTTTGCGGGTAAACCCGCCTTGCCGGGGTTCCAGCACCCCGTCCGCCGCCCAATTCGCATAATTCCATGTCACTCCGATCATGCGAACCCCCAGGTGATAAAGAGTACGCGTATAAAGGGGGTTCCCGTAAAGGGCATCGGCACCTTCCAATGTCAGCAGCGCTCCGGGAACACGGCTGTTCATGACCAATTCTAGATCCCCGCGGGTTTTGACGGCCTGTATAAGACCGCTGCGAACGATCTTTTGATAAAAAATATTTATATACTCCAAATAATGGTCAAAATGAGGCTGAGTTATACGTTCAGGCAAATAAATTGCAAAACATTGCAGCTTTACATTGGAATGAAGCATTCTGGAATAGGTAACGTCCATCGGCGAGGTATGAACGTCGTAAAAGTCGATTTCCGGATCCAAGTACATTTTTAACAGCACATCGCAGTGCCCGTCGATCACCTTCATCAGCTTTTCCTCCCTGGCTCAACATAGAAAAAACTCCTGCACGGAGTCCGTTCAAAAGATACCCAACCCTTTACAGACTCCGCCTTCTAGACAAAAAACACCTGTCTACAACGTAAACAGGTGTTCTGGCGCAACCGTATATGCATTTTTTATTTTACCTTGGTTCTACAATCAATTTAATGGCCGTCCGATCTTCCCCGTCAATTACAATATCTGTAAACGCTGGTATGCAGATCAAGTCAACCCCGCTGGGAGCCACAAATCCTCGAGCTATGGCTACGGCTTTGATCGCTTGGTTCAGAGCGCCCGCCCCGATGGCCTGGAGCTCAGCAGCCCCGCGTTCACGCAGCACTCCGGCGAGTGCGCCGGCAACGGAATTTGGGTTGGATTTTGCTGAAACTTTTAATACTTCCATGAAAAGTACCTCCTCGGGAATGATGATTGCTTCCAGTACTATTCATATTCTAGGAATTTCCCGATAATTCCTTCTCTCTGAAGGTGGGCCGTCAATTCCTTCTTTTTCATAGCCTGGTTTATTCGAGGAGTACTCCGTCTTCATCCATCCGAATCAGTTGAATTTTTTTACCCATCCCGCTTGCCGGATCCAAATCGATGCAAGCCGCGTGGAAATGCCATTTTCCTTCATCCACTACAAACCGGACTGGCAGCTGCGTTTTGAATTTTTGAAGCACGGCATTACGCTCCATACCAAGGATGCCGTCTCTCGGACCGACCATCCCTACATCCGTTACATAAGCCGTACCGAGCGGAAGTATACGTTCGTCGTTCGTCTGTACATGCGTGTGCGTACCTACAACAGCCGTCACTTTCCCGTCAAGATGCCAGCCCATAGCCAGTTTTTCCGACGTGGCTTCGGCATGAAAATCGACTAAATATACTTGGTTCTTTTCTTTGCTTGCTCCACCAATTCGACGGCTTTTTCAAAAGGGCAGTCGAGCGGCGGCAAAAAGGTGCGTCCTTGCAGATTAATAATGGCAAGCTCCTGATCCTTCACCTTAATGAACGTCATCCCCCGGCCCGGCGTTCCCTTTGGAAAATTGGCGGGACGAACCATTCGGTCTTCCTTGTCGATGAAATCGTATATTTCCTTTTGATCCCATGTATGGTTTCCCATCGTTATCCCTTGCACGCCAAGCTCAAGAAACTCTTTGGTAATTGCCGAAGTAATTCCCCGGCCGGCCGCGGCATTCTCTCCATTGGCAATAATCCAGTGAGGGTTGTATTTTGTTTTCAGCTTGGGCAAACATGTTTTGAGCGCCTTACGTCCGACGGAACCGACGATATCGCCAATAAATAAAATTCGAATGACTTTCTCCTCCTGCCTGATTTCGGTTCGTTATGTAATTAAAGAGAAGTGGCTTTTCAGCCACTTCTCCTCTAGTGTATGCAAATTATTTGGCATATTCTACAGCACGTGTTTCTCGGATAACCGTTACTTTGATATGACCCGGATAATCCAACTCGCTTTCAATCTTCTTCGTGATGTCTCTGGCCAAACGGAACGCTTCTGTATCATCGATCTTCTCCGGCTGAACCATGACGCGAACCTCACGGCCTGCTTGAATCGCATACGATTTTTCTACGCCCTCGAACGACTCGGAAATTTCTTCAAGCTTCTCGAGACGCTTGATATACGTTTCGAGCGTTTCCCTGCGAGCTCCCGGTCTGGCGGCGGAAAGAGCGTCTGCCGCACCGACAAGCATGGCGATGACCGATGTGGCTTCACAGTCGCCGTGGTGCGATGCGATACTATTGATCACCACAGGATGTTCTTTGTATTTCTTTGCAATTTCGACACCGATTTCTACGTGAGAACCTTCGACCTCATGATCAAGCGCCTTGCCGATGTCATGAAGAAGTCCGGCACGCTTCGCCAATGTCACGTCTTCTCCCAGTTCTCCAGCCATCAGCCCGGTCAGATATGCAACTTCCATCGAGTGTTTCAGTACATTCTGGCCATAGCTTGTACGGAATTTCAGGCGTCCCAAAATTTTGATCAAATCCGGATGGAGTCCGTGGACGCCGGTTTCGAACGTAGCTTGCTCGCCGTATTCGCGAATGCGCTCGTCGACTTCCTTGCGGGACTTCTCCACCATTTCCTCAATACGGGCCGGATGGATTCGTCCGTCGGCTACCAGCTTTTCAAGCGATGTTCTGGCAATTTCCCTTCGGATCGGGTCAAAACCGGACAAAATAACCGCTTCCGGCGTATCATCGATGATTAAATCGATGCCCGTAAGTGTTTCCAGAGCCCGGATGTTACGACCTTCACGACCGATGATGCGGCCTTTCATCTCTTCATTCGGCAGCGCTACAACCGATACGGTAGTTTCAGCCACGTGATCGGCGGCGCATCTCTGGATGGCCAGCGTGATGATTTCTCTGGCTTTCTTGTCGCCTTCTTCTTTGGCCTGTTGTTCAATTTCTTTAATTAACTGTGCGGATTCGTGACGAACCTCCTGCTCAACGTTAGTCAAGATGATGTTCCTGGCTTCTTCCATCGTCAGTGTGGAAATCCGCTCTAGTTCGGCAACCTGATCTTTATAAATCTGATCAATTTGCACTTGGGTTTCTTCGATTCGCTTCTCCTTGTTGGCAATCTGCTCTTCTTTTTTCTCAAGAGATTCTAATTTTTTATCCAGCGATTCCTCTTTTTGCAACAATCGTCTCTCTTGTCGTTGAGTTTCATTCCGACGGTCACGAATGTCTTTTTCAGCTTCGGTTCTGAGCTTGTGAATTTCGTCTTTCGCTTCCAGAACCATTTCTTTCTTCAGTGCTTCCGCCTCTTTGCGAGCATTATCAATAATTTGTGCGGCAGCTTGTTCAGCACTGGAAATCTTCGCCTCTGCAAGGGACTTGCGGATAAAATAACCAATCCATAAGCATAGAGCACCAACAACGAGAACAATCAGGATCCAGATGACTGAGTCTTGCATCCAGTTCACCTCCTCGTTGTTTCTCCAAGGGGTAAGCTTGGGATAATCAGGTTTTTTATCCATTTTACAAGCGCTAGGAAAAAGTAAAAATTGGCGATTTTACTTTGTGAATATTCCCTTTGGCTGGTGGGGAAGATTCTTGTGTATAAAGTTTATACATAAACATTTTATCTTTTGAGAAAGAAGCTTGTCAAGAAGATTGTCGTTTTCTTGAATTTTGATATACCACATTAATTATTAAAGTCATTTAATAATTGGATGAAAACCTCATCCTAATCTTCGTCTATATCCGATTCATTCCGCTCTTCTTCTTGCCCCTGGACAGGCAAACGGTTCAGTACTTTGCTTACTACCGCCCCCGGGTAACCTCTGCGTTGAAGAAACCCTGCAATTTTGCGCCGGGCTTTAAGGGCATCCTTCTCCAGCTCAGCACCGTACCGCTTCATCGTCAACTGATAGGCTATCCGGTACTCTGTCTCTTCATCCACCTGCTCCAAGGCCTCTGTGATATGTACTTTATCAATCCCTTTTTGCTGAAGCTCCTGTTTAATCCAGCGTCTCCCTTTTTTCTGCGACTCCAGCCGCTGCTTGGTCAACTGCTCCGCAAACAGCGAATCGTTCAGGTAACCTTCCTTCCGGAGACGTTCAACCGTCAGTTGATAGATTTCGGGCGAATACCCTTTTTGCTTGAGACGCGTCAGCAGCTCATGTTCGGAGCGCAGCCGGCTGGACAACAGCCGGATTGCGTCAAGATAGGCTTTGTGAACCTCTTCCTCGTACAATATGTGCTGCAGTCGGGAAGCATCGACGACTTCCCCTTTCAGAAGCCGATGCTTGACCAGGACATCTTCATGTACGGAAAAAGCAAACTTTTCGTCAATAAACAGGTTATAACGCTGTCTGGATCTCCGCTGCTGTTCAACTTTGGTGATGACTCCCGGTGCCAGACATTCGTCTGTATGATCCGCCATCTGTAACACGCTCCTTACAAACGGCAAGGACACCTTTCACTCATCGTAAAGGTGCCCTTGCCCTGGTTGGTGAAATCGCTATGTGCAATCTACCGGCGCATCAGAGTAGCTGATGTGACGTGGAGGTTATTCAAAAGGTACGGCGAAATCCTCTTCTTCCTCTTCATCCATGTTCGCTCCAACCGAAGTGACCAGATTGCTGTTATCCCGGATCTGCTTTTCGATCTCATCCGCAATGTTCTTGTTCTCCTTCAAGAACTGCTTCGCATTCTCCCGTCCTTGACCAAGCCGATCATTGTTATAAGAGTACCATGCACCGCTCTTCTGGATGATATCCATCTCGGTTGCAATATCTATGATGCTGCCCTCTCTGGATATGCCTTCGCCATACATGATATCAATCTCTGCCTGCTTGAACGGAGGGGCTACTTTGTTCTTGACCACTTTGATCCGCGTGCGGTTCCCGACCATATCATTTCCCTGCTTAATCGTCTCCACGCGGCGCACATCGAGGCGAATCGAAGAATAAAACTTCAGGGCTCGTCCGCCCGGTGTCGTCTCCGGGTTTCCGAACATTACGCCGACCTTCTCCCGCAGCTGGTTGATGAAGATGGCTATCGTCTTCGATTTGTTAATGGCTCCGGACAGCTTGCGCAGCGCCTGAGACATTAAGCGAGCCTGCAGCCCGACATGGGAATCCCCCATCTCTCCTTCGATCTCGGCCTTTGGTACAAGTGCCGCTACAGAGTCAATAACGATGATGTCGACCGCTCCGCTGCGCACGAGCGCTTCCGCGATCTCGAGCGCTTGTTCGCCTGTGTCCGGCTGGGACAGCAGCAGTTCATCAATGTTGATGCCAAGCTTGCTGGCATACAGCGGGTCCAAAGCATGCTCCGCATCGATGAAGGCAGCCGTCCCCCCTACCTTCTGCACCTCGGCAATGGCATGCAGTGCTACCGTTGTTTTACCGGAAGATTCCGGTCCGTATACCTCTATAATTCTACCTCGAGGAAAACCACCGATCCCCAGGGCGATATCCAATGCAAGCGAACCGCTAGGAATCGTCTCCACCTGCATATGGGCAGATTCACCCAATTTCATAATAGATCCTTTACCAAACTGTTTCTCAATTTGACGTAGTGCATTCTCCAAGGCTGCGCGCCGGTCTGTCAAGAGACTCACTTCCTTTTACATATTCGTATAATTACATCATAGCGGGTTTTTCACCCGTTGCCAAGCTGTTTTTCGAACATACATTCGCATGTGGAGCAAAAGAAAAACCGTAACAAAGGTTGTGGGCTTGTTACGGTACTTCCGCTATAATGTATTATACCTGATTTTCCGAATGGTGGCAACTATGACTTTAAAAGTTTCCAGAGATGGTAGAGCGAACTTTTGGATGCTCTCAGCTTGATCGTCTCCCGGTTGCCGGACTGCTGCAGCTTGACGACAGAGGCTTTCTCTCCCCGCCTGGCAATGCCTACGTAAACGAGTCCGACGGGTTTTCCCTCCGATTCGCCCGGGCCGGCAACGCCGGTAATAGAAACGCCATAGTCGGCTCCGGTCAGCTCCGCTACATTCTCGGCCATAGCGGCGGCGGTTTCTTCACTGATCGCGCCCGGCGCCCCGTCGCCCTCCAGCTGCTCCATAGGAATCCTCAAAAGCTTATGTTTCGCCGCATTCGAATAGCTGATGATCCCTCCTACAAACGCATCCGAGCTGCCGGGAACGGAGGTCAGCATGTCGCTCAATTGCCCGCCCGAGCAGCTCTCCGCTACGGCCAGCTTCTTGCCTTGCGAGGCCAGCGTCTGCAGGATATGCTGCTCCAAAGAAATATCCTCCGCCGCATAAATGTATTCGCCAAGCCTGCTGCGGATCTCCTGTTCCAGCGGCTTCAGCCTTCCGGCCGCTTCATCGGCCGACGCCGCCCGGGTCGTAAGACGAATGGCCACCTCCCCTTCTTTGGCGTAAGGAGCGATCGTCGGATCGGACTGGGCTTCAATCAGATCGATCAGCGCATGTTCAAGCGACGATTCACCGATTCCTGCAAATTTCAGCATCAAAGAATAAAGAGGCTGTACATGATCCATCTTGGACTCGATCCATGGGCGTGCATAACGATCAAACATCGGCTTCATTTCTTTTGGGGGGCCCGGCAGCAGAATATAATGCGTTCCCTCATGCGTCACGGCGTTGCCGACCGCAAGCCCCGTATCGTTGGCAAGAGGATCGCTATGCTCGAGCATGAGCGCCTGACGCATGTTGCTCTCGACCATGGGAATTCCCCGGCCTTCAAAGAGAGTCTTCATCTTGTCCAGCGACGGCTGATGAATCACCAGGCTTTGTCCGAGCACCTCGGCAAGGACGTCTTTTGTCAGATCATCCTGCGTTGGACCAAGTCCGCCTGTGCATATAATTAAATCCACGCGACTTTTGGCAAGGCGCAGCGCTTCTTTTATCCGTGAAGCGTTATCGCCTACTACCGTCTGAAAATAAACGCCGACACCGATATCCGCAAGTCCGCGTGCCAAATATTGTGCATTCGTATTCACAATCTGTCCCATCAGCAGTTCGGTTCCGACGGCAATAATTTCCGCTTTCATAATACGTTTCGCCTCCAAATAAAACAAAACAATAGGAACACCTACTGTTTTTGTTCGTCAAAGTTGAGCACATGCTTATTTTTAACAAAGTAATCGATACCCGAATAAACGGTAATAATTGCGGCGATCCAGCTGGTGACAACGTCAAACGGGAAATCGATGAAAGCGAATGGAAAATTGTTCAGGAGCAGTGCGATAATCGCCGTTATTTGCGCCGCTGTTTTCCATTTTCCCCACTTGCTTGCCGCCATGACGATGCCTTCAAGCAGCGCAATTTGACGAAGGCCCGTGACGGCGAACTCGCGGCTGATGATGACAATGACAATCCACGCCCCAAGCTTATCCATCTCCACCAGGGAAACCAGAACGGCAGACACCAAAAGCTTATCCGCGAGCGGGTCCAGAAGCTTGCCGAGATTCGTGACAAGCTTCCGTTTCCTGGCAATGTAGCCGTCGAGACTATCCGTACTTGCAGCCACGATAAAGATCAGCGCCGCGATAATCTGGTTATACGTAATGCTGAACTGATCGATCCGGATGTGGGGAAATTTCACATTAACGAGCAAAAAGAACATAATGATCGGGACTAAAAATATTCTCGCCAACGTGATCCGGTTGGCCAAATTCATGCCACGACCTCCCCGGACAAGTCAAATTCGAATGAATGGGTAATTCTTACCTTCGCAATTTCGCCGATTTCAAGCTTCGTCCCGCGGGCAAATACCTCGCCGTCGATTTCCGGAGCATCGTACATGGAGCGGCCTACATAGACATCGCCCCTGCCGTCATATTTCTCAATCAAGACATCGATGACTTGACCGATCCGGCTGCTGTTTCTCTCGCTTGAGATTTCCCTCTGGATTTCCATCAGCACGTTCGCGCGGTATTCCTTCACCTCATCAGGGACTTGATCGGGCAGACGCGAAGCCGGCGTATCTTCTTCCTGCGAATACGTAAATACCCCAAGACGGTCAAATTGAACTTCGCGGATAAACGCCTTCAGATTCTCAAAATCCTCTTCGGTCTCACCCGGGAAGCCGACTATGATGGACGTACGAAGCGACACTCCTGGAATACGCTCACGGATTTTGCGAATCAATTCGCGAGCGTCACGCTGCCGGCCCGGCCGGCGCATCCGCTTCAGGATACGGTCCTCGCTGTGCTGCAAAGGCATATCCACGTATTTGCATACCTTTGGATTATTGGCAATCACGTCGATCAGTTCGTCCGTGAAAAAGCCGGGGTATGCGTAATGAAGCCTTACCCACTCGATGCCAGCAACCTCGCTTACCTTGTTCATTAGTGTAGGAAGCATGAACTTGTCATAAAGATCCGTACCGTAATTGGTGGAATCCTGAGCAATCAGACTGATCTCCTTTACACCTTGAGCGGCAAGCTGTTCCACTTCGGCAAGAATCGACTCCATACTGCGGCTTCGAAACTTTCCGCGCATGATCGGAATACTGCAGAATGTACAGGCGTTATCGCATCCCTCCGCAATCTTCACATAGGCTGTATAACGAGGCGTGGTTAAACGTCTCGGCAGTTTCTGCTCATAGTTGAATACCGGATTTCCTACCATAACCGGTTTTTTGCCTGACAACGCCTTATCGACAATATCGTTGATTTTGTCAAAATCACCGGTTCCGACGATCCCGTCGATCTCCGGCATCTCATTCATCAGCTCCTCCTTGTACCGCTGCGTCAAACAGCCCGATACGATCAACGCTTTCAATTTGCCGGTTTGCTTCAGTTCAGCCATATCCAATATCGTATTCACCGACTCCTCTTTCGCCGCATCGATGAATCCGCATGTATTGACAATAATGACCGTAGCTTCTTCCTTTTCCGATACCAAACTGTAACCACGTTCGTGAATAAGACCGGACATGATTTCGGAGTCAACCAAATTTTTCTCACAGCCCAGGGTTACTACTTTAACTTTCTCTGTCATGTAACATCCTCCACCTGTTCCTTCTCAACGACTAGTTACAAGTATAATATAACCGTTTAAAGAGTGTCAAAATCATAAAAAGCCTTACGAATGCTTTTGTCCGTAAGGCAATCCGCACGTCTTCGGCGCTTACCTGAAATTGATGAATTGCAATTCAAGCGGCAAATCGGCTTTCCGGAGCAGCTGCATGACCTGCTGCAAATCATCCTTGCTCTTCCCGCTTACCCGAATCTGATCTCCCTGAATCTGGCTTTTTACTTTCAGCTTGGAGTCGCGAATCAGCACATTGATTTTTTTAGCATTGTCCTGATCGATGCCTTGCTTCAACTTGATCTTCTGGCGGACCGTTCCCGATGCGGCCGGTTCCACCTTGCCATAGTCCAAATTTTTCAAAGAGATGCCCCGTTTGGCCATCTTGGAATGAAGAATGTCGAGTACATTCTGAAGCTTGAACTCATCGTCGGATATGACGACCAGTTCCTCCTTCTCGAGAGCTATACTGCTCTTGCTCCCCTTGAAATCGAATCGTGTGGCGATTTCTTTTTCCGCCTGATGAATGGCATTGTTCAGTTCCTGGATATCCAATTTGGATACGATGTCGAATGAATTTTCGCTGCTCATGCATGATCTCTTCCTTTCTTGACATTCTGTACCAAGAAAACCGCCGCTAATCACAGTCCGTCATCTTGGCAAAAGATTCCCACAGATGCTTTTCTTAATCATAACAAAAAGACACCTTCAGCACAAAGCCTACGAGTGTCTTCAGCTGTATAATATGTGCAAATCCAAACCATAAATAGCCAATGGCGTAATCCCCTTATGCTTACACTGCCGCAGAATCGCGGCTGCCTCTCCATGATAACCGTTCACGCTCAGGAGGCAATCCAGGCTAAGAAGGCTGCAGGTCGATCTGAATTCGTTTGACATTCGCTTCGTCCCCTACATTAATCGGGATGCCGTTGATCTTCAATTCCACAGCACTGGCTCTTCCCAAAACCAATCGCGCGGTATCCGGAACGGTCCACGTTTGCGTATTTCCGTTCAGGAAGTTTTGCGAAGCGAGCACTTTCTTTTCATGGCCCGCGGACTCCACCTCAACCCAGCACTTCTCGCCGGTCACCGTCATTTCGATATTCAGCTCCTGCACTCCCGCTACCGAGTAATAATCGGTGTTTTTCTCGCTTTTGACCAGCTTTACTTCGCTTTTTGGAGGTTCAGGCTGCACGGGCACCTGTGCAGGCGTTTGCTGCGCTGCAGCTCCCGTCTTGGCATTGGCGTCCCCATCGACTTCCGCCGTCTGGGGAGCGGGCGCTACCTTATCGGTAATCGTCTTGGGCAAATCGTCCGAGGCATCTTTGGAGCCGCCGGTATAATTAAGATTAACAAAATAATAGATAATCCCCAGGATCAGCACGACAAAGGAAATCACCATTAGGTTAGAGGCCCATTTGCCAATCCATTCCGTGTTACGGGTCGTCCGCTTGCTGCGGATCGGTTCAGTCATTGGCTCAGGCTCAAGAGACGGAATTACATTTTGATAAAGCTTCAGTACCTCGTTCGGATCCAGACCGACAGCTTCGGCGTAGCTTTTAATGAACGCCCGTACATAAAAATTCCCGGGCAGTACCTTATAGTTGCCATCTTCGATGGCTTCCAGATACCGCTTGCGAATCTTAGTCGTCTCTTGTAAATCATCGAGCGATATTTTATTTTCCAGTCTGGCTTTTTTTAACATCTGACCAAGATCGGACACGTTGTCACTCCTTTCAAGAACAGTGGAAGCAACCTTATGGACAGACGCCAGCTCGCGTCAACCATGCTTAATAATCGTCGATCCCTGATGTAAAGATCTCATATGAAATTTCTTCATCCGGCGTATTGCGAAGCTCGACGATACAGTCGAAATGATCATACGTATATTCGGACTCACGGATAAAAATATCCGGATGCTCAATGACTTTGGTGGACGGCATAGCCATAATTTCCTGCAGGAGAGCATAATGTTTCTCGTTGGAACGCAGGGTCGACACAATACCGTCAATAATAAACACGTTGTTCGGATTCATCTCTTCTTCGGACAGCTGGCTGCGCACGGTTTGGCGAAGCAAGGTGGAGGAAACAAAGGTCCACCTTTTGTTCGAGCATACGCTGCCCGCAATGATCGATTCCGTTTTGCCTACTCTCGGCATGCCTCGTAATCCTACGACATGGTTTCCCTCCCGCTTAAATACTTCGCCAAGGAAATCCACTAACAGTCCAAGTTCATCCCGAGTGAAACGGAACGTTTTGCGGTCGTCCGAATCCCGTTCAATATAACGGCCATGCCGTACCGCTAAAATATCAACCAGCTTCGGCGTGCGCAAAGCCGTTATAGTTATATTATCCACTTTTTTCAGCATTTTACCCATTAATTCTACTTTTTCTTCATCTTTTGTTTGCAACAGCATCCCGCGGGTCCGGTCTTCCACCCCGTTGATCGTAACGATATTGATATCAAGCATCCCCATTAAAGATGCGATATCTCCCAAAAGTCCCGGACGGTTTTTATGTATTTTGTACTCCATATACCATTGTTTAATTTCTTGATTTACTTCTATTGTCATGAGTTTATTCTCCGATCCGTAATTTTTGCAACTCGCACCACAAAAATATTCTACAAAATTCGATAAAATCCTCTCGAAAGGCACTAACTTATTCACGTTTCGTGATAAATTTTATTTCCGCATTGGTATAAGGCTGAATCCCCGGCTGCCACCGTCCTTGCTCCAACATATCCCTGACCGAGGTCAAAATGCCAGGCCACTGCAGTTCAATCCGGGTCGAAGCCAGATTCATCACCGGAACCCGAAGGGAGTTCAACCGCTGCAATTGTGCGGCTTCAAGTGGAGCATATACGGCAATCCATGAAGGCCTGTTCGCCTGAACCTGATATTGCAATTGCGAAAACCAGCCCTCCGCATCGGCCAAGCTGATGTATTCCGCTTCTTCGGAAGGCGCCCACTCCGAAGGAATCGGATAGGCCGAGGTGGTAACCCATTCGATATTTCGTCCGCTTACAAGCTGCTGGCGTACCCATTCGTCCCATTCAGCCTGAAGCTGTTCCTCTGTCACCAGCTTGAGCGAGATATTCTGCTCAGATACAGCGAATGCTTTCCGATCTATAACATCATCGAGCAGCAACCAGTTGCGCTCAGGTACTTTTCCGGCTTCCGGCAGGACATTTCGGACCAACTCATGTCCCGCTACTAAAATCATATCATAAGGCCGAGTTCTAACATGATCCAGCTGTTCTTCCGTCAGAGCCGACGCATTTTGCATCCATTCGAACGACGTTTGCTTTTGCTCGCGCCATTCAAGCAGCGTGCTTTGCAGCGTATTCTTGACTGGATCCGAAATTTCCGGTCCAGTTATGACAAGAATCGATTTTTTGGACTCCAGCAAGGCCGGATCAATCTCCGGGATTTGACTGGCGCATCCCGCCGCCATGACGGCCATACCAAGCAAAGATATTCCAATTATCCATCGTTTTAAAGTTTTCTTCAAAACGTATATCAACCTCTCTTCTGTCAACCCATGATCCCTTATCCAGTATAACAGAAAGGCTCTGTTAAAGGCTAATGTGAACTTTGTCCACACCCATGTTCGGATGTTGAAACAAGAACAAACAGGTATGGATTATGTAGTGGCTCAGTAAAGCTGAAAGGAGTCTCGACCCTCCTGGATCATATCCGTAATGGCAGCATAAATGTTGGGTGGATATTCAGCGATTCTATGGCAATCGGATAAAGTTCGGTAGATTGTTGAACGTACTCCTTGATTTCCAAATTTCGAGCAATGGATTTCAACGCATCTGCAAATTGTTTTTCAACGGATGGAAGAGCCATAGGGTGTATCCCTCGTTTCATTAGAATTATCATAAAAATTATAATTCAAATGTCGAGACAAATACAGCTCGGATTACTCTCTAAATATCGCAACAATCTTTAACATAACCAATGGAAAAAGCAAGGAAAAGCCTCCCCGAGAGGAGGCTTTCAACAATACCGGTATGATTAATTATTCGCTTTAGCCAACTTGACCATGATCTGAGCCAACACTTTTCTTTCCTGTTCGTCACTGACATCCCAAAGCTCTTTCAGCACGCGCTCTTCCTTGTTCTCGGGATCAACCTTGTCGGCCAGAAACTCGCCGATTTGGAAGGCCAGATTCGAAATCGTCTCCTCTGTCATTCCGGCCTTTTCAGCCTGCTTTACGCGCTCACCCAAGAATTCTTTCCAACGCTCGAACACCTTCAGCACCGTAGCCATGTCGCAATTCCTCCTTGTAAGAATGAATGGTCGTTGCAACTATAATGTCTGCAATAACAAAGGGGATTATACGGCAGGCTTACGTCAGCCAACCGCCGTTGGGGCTGATGATTTGTCCGGTAATATAACCCGATTCCGGCAAAGCAAGAAAATAAACAAGCGAAGCGATTTCGTCCGGACGACCGAATCGGCCTGCCGGAATTTCATTTTCGATGGCAGCCTTCTCCGCGGCATCAAACCCGGCCATCATCAGTGTATCCACAGCGCCGGGAGCCACAGCATTGACGGTAACCCCCGATGGCGCCAGCTCCTTGGCCAGCGCTTTCGTAAAGGCATTAATGCCCCCTTTGGCGGTAGAATAAGCGACCTCGCAGGAAGCCCCGGAAATGCCCCATATGGAGGATACATTGATGATGCGGCCGTATTTTTGAGATACCATATAGGGCATAAACTGGCGGGTCATGAGAAAGGTTCCTTTCAGATTGATTCCCATCATTTCGTCCCACTGCTCTTCCGTTACGTCGGCGAGCATTCCGTAATGCGATACGCCTGCATTGTTTACAAGAATATCGGGTATCATTCCGTGATGCAGCAGCTTCTCCTTCATTCGCTCCACCTGCTCCTGCGACCGCAAATCGGCAGTCACCGTCAGCACGCGGGCTCCCTGGCTCATACAGCTACGAGCGGTTTCATTAGCCGCTTCATGAGACTGCAGATAATGAATGACTACATTCAAGCGCGCAGAGGCAAAACGGCGGGCGATCGCCGCGCCGATGCCCCGGCTCGCCCCCGTGATCAATACCGTTTGTTCCGTAAATGGTTTGTTCGCGTTATGCTCCATTGGAATCACTTGTCACGATGGATGCCGCAAGGCGGTTCCAATCAAAATGGCTGTGAAGCAGCTCGTTCACATCGGCGTGCTGCAGCTCCTCGTAAACGGGCAGAATATCAAACAGCTCAATACCTTTAAATCGGTACTTAGTAAATTCATTAGAGATCGCTTCCGGTGAATTGAGCTGTCTCAGGAATGCGCCGATCTTTTTCTTCTTGCTTCGGTCAAAATCCGAGACGGCGATGCCTTCCGATTTGACACGGTCGATTTCTTCTTGGACCCGGGAAATTAATTTCTCAGGATCCTTTGTGTCTCCGCCCATCACGGTAAAGGCATAGTTTTCCGCTATGTTGTATTCCGAACCGAAGCTGTCGGAAATCAGCTGCTCGTCGTACAGCTTTTGATAAATGGCCGAGCTTGGGCTCACAAGGATATCAAGCAGGACCTTCATCGCCAGCTCCCGCTTCAGCATCTCCCGTCCTCTGAGCGGCTGATCCGGCTCCTTGCAGCCGAAGAGGCATTTAGGCAAAGAAACGGGCAGCACGGCCACCTTGCGCGGCGCCTTTACCGCGGCCGGTTCCTCATCGAAATATCTGTGGATTTCCCCTTGAGCTTTGAACGATTTGGCTGCCTGGTTTTGCCTTACCAGTTCCATGATTTCCTCCGGATCCACTCTGCCAACGACGAACAAGCTCATATTGCTCGGATGGTAAAAGGTATGGTAGCAATCATAAAGCATTTCTTTGGTAATTTTACCGATCGATTCCACCGTACCGGCGATGTCTATATGCACGGGATGGACATGGTACATCGTCTCGATTAACCCGAAATACACGCGCCAGTCCGGATTGTCCTTATACATATTGATTTCCTGACCGATAATGCCCTTTTCCTTCTCCACGTTCTCATCTGTAAAATACGGATTTTGAACAAAATTCAGTAGCGTAGTCAAGTTTTCCTTGATATGTCCGGTGGCAGAAAATAAATAAACCGTCCGGTCAAAGCTGGTAAATGCATTTGCCGAGGCTCCTTGCGCCGCAAATACGGAAAAAATGTCGCCCGTCGGCTCTTCGAACATTTTATGCTCGAGAAAATGCGCAATGCCGTCAGGAACTTTTCGCCGCTCTCCGCCTTCTACCTGAAAGTGATTATCGATAGAACCGTATTTTGTGGAAAAGGTAGCATACGTTTTTTGAAAGCCTTCTTTCGGCAGGATGAAAACGGAAAGTCCGTTCGGAAGCTGCTCCGTATACAATGTTTCTTTCACATGTGGATAAGGGATGACCTGCATTTATTCTCCTCCCTTGCGGTCGCGCAGGAAATAAATCGTATCAAGCTGAACCTTCTGCGCTATATTCCGGATTTGCTCCGGGGTCGTCTGTTCGACTTGTTCGATCAGCTTGGGAACCGTACGCTCCGCACCTGACAGACGGTTGTTGAAATCAAAAGCAATCCATTCGAATGCGGAATCCTGCAGCTCGCGCAAATGGCCCGAAATCATCGCTTTGGTTTGCTGGAGCTCCAAGTCCGATATCTTTCCTTCTTCCATTGCTTTTAATTGCTCTCTGATGATCGTAACGGCTTTCTCATAGTTTGCAATCTCAATCCCCGATTGGATCGTCATGATTCCTTTATGGCCGTCCAGACGCGAGGAAGCGTAGTAAGCCAAGCTTGCTTTCTCCCTGACATTCGTAAACAGCTTGGAATGCGGATAACCGCCCAGAATACCATTGTACAGCAGCGCAGAAGGATAAGATTCGTCCGCGTAGGATGTCGGTATGCGAAGTCCCATGTTCAGTTTGCCCTGACTTACGTCAAGCCGCTCAACCACTTCTTTGACCTGCGCCGCATTTCTGTGTTCGATCCTGAGACTGTACGAAGGAGCCGCGGAACGCTGCACCGAGAAATAACGGTCAATCCATGGAAGCACTTGCTCCAGATTCGTATTTCCGACAACATAGACATCCATAGGTGCGCTCTGCAGCAGTTCGTGAAACCGCGCCGTCAACGGCTCGGCTTCGATGGATTCCAACACATCAAGCTTGCCCAGCGGATGCAGCCGGTAAGGCTCCTCGCTGCACATTTCTTCAATGCAGCGCTCGGCCGCATATTTGACTTTGTCGTTTACGATCGCCTGCAGCCGTTTCTCCAGCGTGGTTTTTTCCGATTCAATATACTTTCGGACCAGCGTGCGGCCTTCGAGCGCAGGCTCCGTTATGGCGCCGCCCATAAACTCGATCGCCTGCTCCAGCAGCGAGCGGCTGCTCGAAACGAATTCATCCTGGATTACATCCATTCGGAACTGCAGCATTTGATAATCACCGCGTTTATAGATGTCAAAACCAAAGCCCGCACCGTACATGTCGTCCAACCGTTCCCGGAACTGCTTTGTCTGCGGGTAAGCTTTGCTGCCGCGCCGAAGAACGAACGGTATCAAAGCTGTCGGGGTCACCGTCTCCTCGTCAAGCGGACTGCCGATATACACCGATAACGCGAATGTCTTGAACTGCTCCGTCGGGAGCACATGTACACGTACGTTACGCACCGTACCTCGCTGAAATTGGGTATCCTTCAATGGCGAAACAACTCCTCTCATGATCGCGACCATCCGCCTTCCTTCACATGATCCATTATATTCCTCTATAAACAGAAGAAGCAACCGCAGCAGGGTTACTTCTACTTGATGCTTTATTTGCAGAAAATATGTTTTCCGATTTGTTTGACTTGAGGACGCGTCCAGATCCAGGCGGACGTCGCTGTCTCCGGATTGAAATAATACAGGCAGCCGTCGGTAGGATCCGAGCCGTTCAACGCGTCTTGAACGGCCTTGCGTGCCGTATCGTTTGGAGTCAGCCAGATTTGTCCATCGTCAACGGCGGTAAATGCTCTAGGTTGAAAAATGACTCCGGAAACGGTATTGGGGAAGCTTGGAGACTTCACGCGGTTTAAGATAACAGCCGCTACGGCGACTTGGCCGATATACGGCTCCCCGCGGGCTTCCCCGTACACAGCGTTAGCCATAATATTCAGATCCTGCTGTGACAATCCGAAACGCGTTGAGGGCGTCATTCCTGTCGGTGCCCCGGATGCCCGCTCCTGGCCGCCTCCGCCCGAGGCTTGACCCTGCCGTCCCCCGGTAACCCAAGGAGGCAAGTCCTCGGCTTTGGGCTTCCAGGCCTTCGTCGCTTCCCAAAGCTTCAATTTGGTTTTACTTCCGGCGATACCGTCAACCTTTAACCCGAACTCGGATTGAAACCACTTGAGCGCCTTTAAGGTCTGATAGCCGAAATCGCCGTCCACCCTTCCTTTATAAAAGCCCAAAAACTTAAGCCTTCCTTGAAGCTCGTACACATCCGCAGTGGAGGAAGCTCCATAACGGATTTCGTTCTTGCTGAACGTTTGCTCCGTGCTATAGCGATGCTTAAGTTCAAAACCGGCAAACAAAACGAAAATTAAACAAACGGTAATAACAACCAATCGTTTATTCATTGTAATCATACTCACCTTTCCCACTTCATTTTGGCAACCTTTTTACGGTTATTATGAGAAAGGGAGTCAGCTTCTATTCAAGCAGAATTGGTAATATCCGGGTGTTATGTACGACCTTCATCACGAGCTCATTCGGTTGATCTGATACTGCTCGAGGGAAACAAGCACTTCGCGAGGCTTGCTGCCTTCATACGGACCGACAATCCCGCGGGCTTCCATCGTATCGATTAACCTCGCCGCACGCGTGTACCCGACGCGCATCCGGCGCTGCAGCAGGGAAACAGAGGCTTGCTTGGCTTCCAGGATGATCTGAACCGCCTGATCATACAGCTCATCCTCAAATTCATTCTGCTCTTCCTGCTTTTCTTCCACTTGAGGCACCATGTCCTCGACATATTCGGCTTTTCCCTGCGTCCGCACGAAGCTCACAACGGCCTCGACCTCGGCATCGGACAGGAAAGCCCCTTGCACACGCACGGGCTTGGAAGCGCCCATCGGCAAATACAGCATATCCCCGCGTCCCAGCAGCTTTTCAGCTCCGACCGAATCGAGTATCGTCCGGGAATCCACCTGGGATGAAACGCCAAAGGCAATCCGTGAAGGAATATTCGCTTTAATGACGCCCGTGATGACATCGACGGACGGCCGCTGGGTTGCGATGATCAAATGGATCCCTGCAGCCCGAGCCATCTGTGCAAGACGGCAGATCGAATCCTCTACGTCGTTGGCAGCGACCATCATCAGATCCGCGAGCTCGTCCACGATCACCACAATATACGGCAGCGGAGCTCCCGTTTGGGTTTCCGTCAGCATCGCATTATAGCCCTCAATGTTTCTCGTGCCGCTCTTGGAGAACAGTTCGTACCGCTTCTCCATTTCAACGACAACCTTCTTCAGCGCCAAGGAAGCCCGTTTCGGATCCGTAACGACCGGAGCCAGCAAATGCGGGATGCCATTGTACACATTCAACTCCACCATTTTCGGGTCAATCATCAAAAATTTAACTTCATCCGGCTTCGCTTTATACAATATACTCGTGATGATGCCGTTGATGCAGACCGATTTTCCCGAACCCGTAGCTCCGGCAACGAGCAGATGCGGCATGCGCGCGAGATTGCCTACAATCGGCTGTCCAGAAATATCCCGGCCCAGTGTTATAGACAATTTGGAAGCGGCATCCTGGAACGTAGGGCTCTCCATGACCTCGCGCATCGTAACGACGGACACCTCGGTATTCGGCACCTCGATCCCGATAGCGGATTTCCCCGGAATCGGCGCCTCCATCCGTATGTCCTTGGCAGCCAGGGCAAGCGCAATATCGTCCGTTAAGCTGACGATTCGGCTCACCTTCACACCGACATCAGGTTGAATTTCATACCGGGTCACGGCCGGACCACGGACCACCTCAAGCACTTTCGCTCTAACGCCGAAGCTTTCCAGCGTCGCCTCCAGCTTACGGGCAACGGCTTTGTAATCGAGCGCATCGCTGCCTTTGCCTGACGACGGCTTGGATAACAGCTGGAGGGACGGAAGCTCGTAGGGAATCTCCAAAGGCTTGTTCTTCATATCGAAATCTTCCGTTCCGCCTTCGTGTTCGGCCGACTCTTGAGCTGCGGCTTTAGAGCCGGAGGAAGCGCCGCCTTCTCCCTTGGTTCCCGTGGCTAACACCGTCTCCTGCTGTACCTGCTCCTGGAAATCGCGGATAACCGGGATGGCAGGATCATTGAATTCAGCCACAGGAGGCTCATTTCCCGGCAGAAGCGATCGTTCATCCTCTGCTCTGGTATACACGGTCACCATCTCTTCCTCGCTATCGGAAGAATGGTCGGAGTCCGGACCTCCTGACACCTTATCAGCCGATTTGCTGCCGCCTTTGGAGGGATTTAACAGCTCGAAGAAAAGCGCGCGCTTCTTTCCGGACCCGCGGTTTTTCTTTTCCGGCTTGTACGTTTCCTCGTCATATTCTTCATCCGGTTCCGGAATATAAGCAACAGCCGGTTTTCTTTTCTTCACCTTATTGACAGCTTGCCTCCGCTGATGACGTTCCAGCAGCTTCCGTTTGATATACTGACCTAACAGCGTATCGGCAAAAGGCTTCCGGCCTCTTACCCGGTTGAGTACATCGCCCAGCGAGATACCTGTCACCAACAGAAACCCGGCAATAAACAACGTATACTGGATCAGCCGCGCCCCCAAATTATCAAACAAATAGTACAGAACGGAGTAGATCAAGGCGCCGATCATCCCGCCCCCTACCCCGGCAGTCAAAATTTCCTGGCCCTGCATCGTCGGTTCAAGTCCGTCAATCATGCCGATCCATGTTTGCGACCAGATTTGACCTGCGGTAAACTCCGCTTTTTCATAAAGCTGGGCAAACAGACTAATATGGCTCATCAGCAGAAGGGAAAGAAGAATCAGCAGCAGACCCGTTTTACGGGATGTCCTCCAGACCGGCCACGACCGCTTCATCATCGCATACAAGGCAGCGTATATAAACACTAACGGTATAACAAAGTCCCACGTTCCGATCAGAAAGCGAAACAGATAAGTCAGGGCGCGGGCTACGGAACCCTCACGGGATAAAGCGATGATTGACAATGTCAAAATCAATATGCCGTACAGTTCAAATTTCAAATTCGTTTTAAGTCCTTTGCCCCTCTTCCTCTTCTTGGACAAGACCGCTCACCCCCCGAGGATTCATTATACCATAAACTGGGGTGAAGCTGAATGTAAGGAATGTAAATTCGATCCTTAGCCCTGCAGAAACGGCTGAAATTCAATCATTCTTCCGGGTGCATACTGCGGGTTCAAATAGTCCTGCAGGTTGCAGCTGATTAAACGGACGATCTTCGCCTGCCGGGCATTGATAGGGTGCACCTGCATCGTGACTCCATTCATGACGATTTCAACCGGTCTTGGAAAGTCCTCATGATCAATGCCTTCCATCACTGCTTCAAGCGGAAGCACCGTATAATGAATCATTGGACCATTCCTCCCTGGGCTCTGCGCCGTTCTTCGATCATCTCGTTGAGCTTTTGAATCGCTTCCCCTACGCCGCCTAACGCGTCGATTAAACCATAGCGGACCGCATCCGATCCGATCACCGTCGTTCCGATATCCCGGGTCAGCTCCCCCGTTTTGAACATCAGCTCTTTGAATTTGTCTTCCTCGACTCTGGAGTGGCGTGTGACGAAACGAATAACCCTTTCCTGCATTTTGTCCAAATATTCAAACGTTTGCGGCACTCCGATAACCAATCCGTTCAGCCGGATGGGGTGAATGGTCATCGTAGCCGTCTCGGCAATGATGGAGTAATTGGCCGAAACGGCTATGGGAACGCCGATGCTGTGACCGCCGCCCAGAACCAGCGTCACCGTCGGTTTGGATAAGGTGGCGATCATCTCCGCGATGGCAAGCCCCGCTTCCACATCGCCGCCGACCGTGTTCAGAATGATCAATACGCCTTCGATTTTCGGATTTTGCTCCGCCGCTACCAACTGCGGAATGATATGCTCATACTTTGTCGTTTTATTTTGCGGAGGAAGCACAAGATGGCCCTCTACCTGGCCAATTATCGTCATGCAGAAGATATTAGACTCGTTGGTTGGAACATTCGTTTGTCCTAACTGCTGAATAGCATCGACTGTAGCGTTCTTTCTCGCGTCTTCTGTCATGGGCTGCGTCTGCTCTTGATTATTTTCAAATGCCATGTCACATTCCCCCTAGAGTGTTAAAATCTCCCCTTAGTATGATACGGGAGCGCAAAAATATGCGCCGAACCGCATAAAGACCGCTCTGCGTCGATGATGGACACAGGCGGTCTTTTTTCATGTAAGTGACATTTATTAAGTTAACGGTGCTATGACTGGTGGACAGTTTCAGACTTCCATAATAATAGGGAGAATCATCGGTCTTCTTCTGGTTTGTTCATATAAAAATCGTCCGAGCGCGTCCTTCACATGAGTTTTGAGAGACGCCCACTCATTCACATTTTCATTCATCAAGCGATGCAGTGTGCTGGTCACAATGCGGTTCGCTTCTTCAAGCAGCCCTTCCGATTCCCGCACGTATACGAAACCTCGGGAAATGATATCCGGGCCGGACAAAATCGCCCCATCCTGCTTGCTGAGTGTCACCACGACAACGAGAATTCCGTCTTGTGAGAGCAGTTTGCGGTCGCGCAGTACGATGTTGCCTACATCGCCCACGCCCAGTCCGTCAATCAGAATGTTGCCTGCCGGAACTTTGGAGCCCTTGCGCGCCACGCCATCTTGGATCTCCACGGTATCCCCGTTGTCCACGATGAAAATATCTTCCCGCGGTATGCCCACAGACTCCGCCAACATCCCATGCTGACGCAGCATGCGGTACTCCCCGTGAATCGGGATGAAATATTTAGGACGCATGATGTTGAGCATCAGCTTCAGCTCTTCCTGGCTTCCGTGTCCCGAGACGTGCACACCTGTGATGGAACCCGGTCCGTAAATCACATTTGCGCCGATCCGCATCAACTCGTCCACTGTACGTCCCACATAGCGTTCATTGCCCGGAATCGGTGTGGCCGCGATGATGACCGTGTCTCCCGGTAAAATGTCCACCTTCCGGTGGGTCGAACGCGCCATGCGTGTAAGGGCTGACATAGGTTCGCCCTGAGATCCTGTCGAGAGAATGGCAACACGGTCCGAAGCGAGTTTATTCACTTCTTCCGGCTCAATCAGCATGCCGTCCGGAATATGCAGATAGCCGAGCTCGCTCGCGATGCTTACTACATTCACCATACTGCGGCCGATCACAACGAGCTTGCGGCGAGTGCTCTCGCATGCGTCGATTACCTGCTGAATCCGGTGAATATTGGACGCGAAGGTTGCGATAATGACACGCTGCTTCGCTTTGCGGAACACCTCTTCAATCTCCGCCCCGACACTGCGTTCCGAACCGGTATAGCCCGGGCGTTCCGCATTCGTACTGTCCGATAACAGGGCCAGCACGCCTTTATGTCCGATGGCTGCCATCCGGTGGAGATCAGCATGCTGCTCGTTTACCGGTGTCTGATCGAACTTGAAGTCTCCGGTATGCACAACATTCCCTTCCGGAGTCTCCAAGCACACCCCGACCGAATCCGGAATACTATGATTCGTTTTGAAGAATGTTGCGGTCATGCAGCCCAGCTTCAATTCGGAATCGGCCGTAATGACGATTCGTTTGGTTTCGCCAAGCAGACTCGCTTCTTTTAATTTCGTTTCGATGAGTCCCATGGTCAATCTCGTACCGTAAACAGGTACATTCAAATGCTTCAGCACGTAAGGCAATCCGCCAATGTGATCCTCGTGTCCGTGGGTAATCAGAATGCCCCGGACTTTATCGCGATTTTCCGTCAGGTAGGAAATATCCGGAATCACGATATCGATTCCGAGCATGTCCTCTTCGGGAAATTTCAATCCGCAGTCAATCACTACAATATCGTTCGCGTATTGCACAACATACATGTTCTTTCCGATTTCACCTACGCCGCCCAAGGCGAAAATCGTTAATTTGTCTATATTTTTCTTGGACAAGTACATAAACCTCCTCAAATTAATTGACGACGATTCAGATATGAGCTAAAACCAAAAATATACCGCACCAGTCACTTGCCACCATTATACATGAACAAATTAACCATTTACAAGCTGATCAGCATCACGCCGTCCGCCGTTAGTTATTCGTATTGTATCCAAAAAAAAGAAAACCGATGCCGGAATGGCACCGATTCATTCGAAGACCTCATTCAAACAGGGATGCAATGAATTGTCCTTCTTGTTCGGTAACATTCACGAGAGGCAAACGCACGCCTCCCGTCGATACTCCTTTGAGTTGAAGCGCATGCTTCACCGGCGCAGGATTCGGCACGCGATGCGGACAGAAGAACAATCCTCTGAATATCGGAAGCAATTGACCGTGAAGTCTTGCCGCACCCTGTACATCTCCCTGTACATAACATCTTATCATATTTTGCATTTCTTTTCCAACTACATGGCTCGCTACGCTCACGATGCCATGTGCTCCAACCGACATGGCCGGAAGCGCAGCACTGTCGTCACCGCTGTAGACCAGGAAACCCGGAGCAGCTCCGCTTACGATCTGGGTCAGCTGATCCGTATCCGCACAGTCCTTCGTGGCAACGATATTCGGGATATGAGACAAGCGGATCGTCGTATCGGCGTCGATGTTCACACCTGTACGTCCGGGAACGTTATACAAAATGACCGGAATGTTTACCGACTCGGCAATCGCTTTAAAATGCTGATACAGACCTTCTTGAGAAGGACGGTTATAATAAGGAGCCACCAACAGCAGAGCATCTACACCGAGTTTTTCCGCTTCCCTGGATAAATGGATGGAGTGGGCGGTATCATTGCTGCCTGTGCCTGCGATAACAGGGCAACGACCATTGACATGCTTCACCGCGGTCCGGAAAAGCTCCAGTTTTTCTTCCTCCGTCAACGTCGGAGATTCCCCCGTTGTACCGCTAACCACGAGGCTATCGCTTTGCTGTTCGTCGATAAGGTAGTCGATCAATTTCTCAAACCCAGCGATATCTACTTTCAGGTCGGTATCAAAAGGCGTTACCATTGCCGTTATAAGTCTTCCAAAATCCACGACAAAACTCCTCCTACTTCATTGTTCTGTATAGTTTGAACTGCTTATGCAGCGCTCTTACGGCTCTGGCCATGTCTTCCTCCTGAACCAGCACCCAGATGGTGGTATTGGAGTCCGCGGACTGCAAAATTTGCACATCTGCCTCCGTCAGCGCTTCGACAATATGTGCCATGATGCCCGGAACGCCGTTCATGCCCCCGCCGATGATCGACACCTTGGCGCAATTCGGCGTAATTTGGGGACTGAGCCCCATTTCCACCAACGTATCGGCCGCCCGGTTGGCCTCATGATCAAAGACGGTATACACTACTCCCGAAGGATTCACATTGATGAAATCCACGCTGATTCGTTGACGGGCCATCGCTTTAAATACATTCAGCTGAAGGTCATAGCTGCCTTCCTTTGCCGATACGCGAATCTGTGAAATACCCGGCACATGGGCTATCCCTGTAACGAATCGGTCTTGAACGGTTCCCGTTGCAGCCTTGATCGCGTCAGGATGCGTGACAAGCGTACCCGGATCCTTCGAGAACGTGGAACGCACACGAACCGGAATACCGGCATGCATGGCTACTTCCACCGCTCGGGGATGAATGACTTTGGCGCCGAGATGCGCCATATTGCATATTTCCATATACGAGACGACCGACAGGGGCTGTGCGTCGTCAACGATTCGCGGATCAGCCGTCAATATGCCGCTCACATCGGTAAAGATATCGACAATCTCCGCGTTCAACGCAGCGCCCAGAGCGGTTGCAGACGTATCGCTTCCGCCTCGTCCCAGCGTCGTAAAATCGCCGTCAGCCGTTTCGCCTTGAAAACCGGCAACGATGACAACGTTTCCTTGGTCGAGCAGTTCAAGTATACGCCCCGGCTGCAAGGATGTGATTTGAGCGTTGCCAAACGTATCGTTGGTTCGTATTCCGGCTTGCGCGCCGGTCAACACCGTCGATGGAATGCCCGCCGCGTTCAACAGGCTGCATAAGGTCGCCGCCGAGATCAGCTCTCCGCAGCAGAGCAGCATATCCTGTTCCCTGTCAGGCAGCCGGTCTCCGTTCTGACGGATCCATTCCAGTAAAGTATCCGTTGCATAAGGTTCGCCCTTGCGTCCCATAGCCGATACGACAACTACTAGTTTGTATTCTTGCTTCAATGCGTCCTGGATATGCTCGATAACGTGTGCTCTGGCTTCAGCTGTGGAAAGGGACGTGCCTCCGAATTTCTGCACTAGGATCTTCATTAAGATCTCCCCTTCTTGAGTAGCCTTTCAAAGATAGAGCAAAAACCAAGCTTCCCGCATCATGCAGGAAGCCGATTTGGTGCCGAAGTTGTCCGTGATTATTTTTCGATCGCGATATATTCCGCGATTTGGACCGCATTCCAAGCAGCGCCCTTCAATAAATTATCGGAAACAATCCACATGTTCAGCGCCCGAGGGTTGCTCAGATCGCGGCGTACACGTCCAACGAATGTCTCCAGCTTGCCTGCCGCCTCCGTAGCGAGCGGATACAGCTGCTCCGCCGGATTGTCCTGCAGGACGATTCCCGGCGCTTCAGCGAGGATATTCTTCACTTCCTCCACGTCAAAGTCGCTTTTCAATTCGACATATACGGACTCCGAATGTCCATAAACGACCGGAATGCGCACGCAGGTGGCGGTAACCTCCAGAGATTCGTCGCCCATAATTTTTTTGGTTTCGTTGATCATTTTCATTTCTTCATACGTAAATCCGTTATCTACGAATTTATCGATTTGCGGAATGGCGTTAAACGCAATTTGATGCTTGACCGGAAGCGATCCGACCGGCAAAATTTGCGGTTCCACCGGCTGGCCGTCGAGTACGGCACGGGATTGGCGCAGCGTTTCCCTGATCGCGCTTGCCCCTGCACCCGATACAGCCTGATATGTGGAAACGATAATGCGCGAAATCCCGTAACGATCGTACAACGGCTTTAGGGCCTGCACCATTTGGATTGTCGAGCAGTTCGGGTTCGCGATGACTCCCTTGTTTTCATTAATCTTATCAATGTTCACTTCCGGCACCACTAGCGGTGTATCCGGGTCCATCCGGAAGGCGCTGGTGTTATCCACGCAGATCGTTCCGTGCTTGATCGCTTCCGGCACGAGCGCGCGGCTTACGTCGCCCCCGGCGCTGAACAAAGCGATATCCACATTCCGGAAGCTTTCCGGCTTGGCTTCTTCAATGGTAATTTCTTGACCCTTGAAATTGATTTTCTTGCCCGCTGACCGTGCGGATGAGAGAAGCTTGAGTTCACCAATAGGGAAATTCCGTTCGGCCAGCAAACGGATAATTTGTTCTCCTACAGCACCTGTTGCACCTACTACAGCGACATTAAACAATTTTTGATTCGACATGTGTACGTCTCTCCCCTATGATGATATAAGTAAAATGTATGATCAGTAATTAAACCGTTCAATCAGCATCGGCTGCAGCTGCTTGCCTTGAAGCGCCGCTTCGCACGTTTCCATAATCAAGTCCATCCGGGCCACAAGCGAATTCGGTTTGGCTTGCGGATTGTCCTGACCGAAAGGGACAAAATAAATATTCTTCGTAATGAGCAGCTTGCCCACATTCATCGCGTTCAGGCCCAACCCGTCATTCGTCGATATCGCCAGCACCAGCGGCCGGCCGTTGCGCATTTGCGCCTTCGCCGCCATCAGTACCGGGCTCTCTGTCATGGCATTGGCCAATTTACTTGTCGTATTGCCTGTACATGGAGCGATAACCAGTACATCCAGCAGCTTCGAAGGTCCGAGCGGTTCTGCATCTACAATTGAAGAAATAATATCATTTCCTGTGATCTGTTTCAACTGTTTTTGCCAACTTTCCGACGTTCCGAATCGCGTATCCGTCGTCATGATCGTATTGGATACAATAGGAATCACCTTGGCTCCGGCATCCACAAAACGCCGAATTTGCGGCATGACTTCTTCAAAAGTGCAGTGAGAGCCCGTCATAGCGTAACCTACCGTAAGACCCTGCCAATTCATTTTACCTATTCCTCCTTGAATTTGCATCCTCCATAATAATCCGCGTAATGGTGTCTCCAATGATGCGTCCTGCCGTTTTCGGCGCAACGATGCCCGGAAGCCCGGGGGCAAGGATCGCCTTGATTCCCCGTTTTTCGGCAAAACGGAAATCCGTTCCCCCCGGCTTCGAGGCCAGATCGATAATGACGGCTCGATGAGGAATGTTGGCTATAATCTGGGCCGTAATAATCATCGACGGAATGGTATTGAAAAGCAAGTCGACATGAGATACATTGGTGATCAGGTCCTTGGTATAAAAAGGGTTCATCCCCATTTCCAAGGCCCTGGCATAATATTCCGGTTTATTCACGCCAACCCTCACTCTGGCGCCCATGCCCTGCAGTGTTCTGGCTACCGTTATCCCTGTCCGGCCAAAACCAAGCACCATCGATTCGGAACCGTGCAGCGTAATATCCGTATTTTGAATCGCCATCATGATGGCGCCTTCGGCGGTGGGTATCGAATTGTATATGGCCACATCATCCCGGTCAAATAGCTCTATCAGCTCTATACCCTCCTTGGTACACAGTTCACGCAAGTAAGTCTTCGCCATGCCGGCAAATACCTTTGCCTTCTTCGGCAGCGCCGCTATATGTTTACCCTCTATACGCAATTCCTTTGACGCAAAGAGACTTTCTACATGTCCATAGTCGTCCGTACCTACAGCAGGCAAAATGACGGCATCCATTCCCTCAAGAACCTCGGGCGTCAGTTCTGCCTTGGTGATTCCGCTGAACCCGTTTTGCAAATTGTCGAATCCGATCAGCACTACGGTAGCATCCAGCTCGGAGCATTTGTGTATGACTTCGAGCTGACGGGCATCGCCGCCGATCAGCGCCACATGAATCCCGGTCAGCATCAATCTCACCTCTTTCTATGTCGCTTTCGATAAAACATCTTATGCGTAAGTCCAAAGATGGGTTCCAAGGGGCCGGCCGGGAATACAGCGGAACTCTGAAAAAATCCGGCTAATGCCCCTGCCGCATCTTCTCTTGAACAAAAAAAACGTTCTCCCGTTCCGAGCCGTGGCTTGGAATGGGAGAACGCCTTCTTCCGGGATATGATATTATTTTGTGCCCGTATGCCCGAAGCCTCCTGCACCGCGCACCGTATCGTCCAGTTCTTCAACTTCCGTAAGCCGGATTTGCGGCACCAGTTGGAAAACCATCTGCGCAATCCGTTCCTTCCGCTCGATGATGAAGGGCTCCTGACCGTGATTGATCAGCAGCACCTTCACTTCTCCCCGGTAATCCGCATCAATCGTCCCGGGGCTGTTGAGGGAGGTAATGCCGTGTTTGAATGCCAGCCCGCTGCGAGGCCGGATTTGCGCCTCCAGCTCGTCAGGCATGGCAAGCGCAAAACCGGTAGGAATCAGTGCCCGGGCGCCCGGCTCAAGCGTCACAGGCTCGGTTACCGCGGCATACAGATCGAACCCGCTTGCCAGCTGAGACATTTTCTGTGGAAGCGGGATATCCTCATTGCCCGGGAGACGCTTGATTCTAACTTCAAATGCATTAAACAAGGCGATCCCTCCCGAACCCGGCGATGGCTTCATCCGTTTGCCCTACCATTGCCAAAGCGAACGGCTCGGAAAGCAGCCTTGCCGTCAGCTGTTGAATGTGCTCCATCTCTACCCTTTCAATCCGCTCGATCATCTCATCCAAGCTGTAATGCTTACCCAGCATCAGTTCGTTCTTGCCGAGACGGTTCATACGGCTGCTGGTGCTTTCGAGACTTAGAATGAGACTGCCCTTCATTTGTTCCTTGCCTTTTTTCAGCTCCGCCGGCGTTAAGCCGTTTGCTTTCAAATCAGCGAGGAGCTCCATTGTAATCTTAAGCACCTCTTCTGTTTGCTTTGGAGCCGTTCCGGTGTAAATCGTGAACAAGCCGCCATCCTGATAAGCCGTATGATAAGAGTACACGGAATAGGCAAGTCCGCGCTTTTCGCGAATTTCCTGGAACAACCGGGAGCTCATCCCTCCGCCGATCGCATTATTCAGCAGAATCATCGCATACAGTTGATCATCCTTGGCTGAAAAACCCGGGAACGAAAGGCAGATATGGTTTTGTTCCGTCTTTTTCTGAAAATACTGAAGGTCGCTGCGAAATCCTGGCGGAGGCGTGATGCGGTCCCCGCCTTGAACGGAAAATTCACCGAAATGACGTTCAATCAGTTCAACGACGTTGTCATCTACATTACCGGCAATACTGACCACCGTATTCTCTATCGTATAACGGGATTTCATATAATTCTTGAGCGTATCGGAACTCATGGCCGCCAAGTTGTCCTGCGTGCCGATGATCGTATATCCGAGCGAGTGGTTGCCGAAAGCCGCTTTGGCAATCAAATCGTGAACCATATCGTCCGGCGTATCTTCATACATGGAGATTTCTTCATAGATTACATTTTTTTCCTTCTCCAGCTCCACGGGGTCAAACGTGGAACGGAAGAACATATCGGCTAATACTTCCACCGCCATCGGCAGATGCTCATCAAGCACTTTGCAATAATAGCAGGTATATTCCTTGGACGTGAATGCATTCACGTTGCCGCCGATACCGTCGAAAATTTCGGCAATATCCTTTGCCGAATATTTATCCGTACCTTTGAAGAGCATGTGCTCAATCAAGTGCGAGATACCGTTGTTCGTTTCATTTTCATCGCGAGATCCGGTTTTGACCCAAATGCCGAAAGCCACCGAGCGGCCTGTCGGTATTTTCTCTACCACGACTCTCAGCCCATTGTTAAGCGTATATTTGTCCAAGCCATCGAGCCTCCTTAAGTCCTGCTATGTATGATACGCTTGCGCATAATATTTAGATATTAACATTAATATTCAGCCGACTCAACCTTGGGCACCCGCTGCGGTGTTGTTCGTCCGTGATAATGTCACGTCATAACTGTTCTGAGATAATGTCACCATGGGACAGGAGACAATGACATTGACACAAGTAGAACTGAAAAAGGTATTAGTGGTGGAAAAGATTTTTGACGGTCGGATGACAAATAAGGAAGGAGCGGCGGCTTTAGGTTTGACAGAACGACAAGTTATTCGCCTCAAGAACAAATATCGATTTGGAGGAGCACAAGAACTTGCACATAAAAATCGGGGGAGAAAACCAGTACACGCGTTAACGGATGAACTGAAAGAACGAGTTGTTGAATTATTCAGAGAGAAATACCACGGGAGCAATAATTGCCACTTTGCAGAGCTGTTGGAGGAGCATGAATCGATATGCATCAGCCCTTCCAGCGTACGGAGAATTCTGTTAGATCGTGGAATCAAACAATCCAAGAAACGGAGGCGCAGTAAGGCTCATCGACCGCGTGAACGCAAACCACAAGCGGGGATGCTGTGGCAGATCGATGCTACACCGTATGCTTGGTTGGAAGATCGAGCCCCCTCTTTCGCTCTCCATGCAGCCATTGACGATGCGACCGGAACGGTAGTAGGCGCCGTTTTCCGTCCGACGGAATGTCGTGAAGGCTATTCCCTTGTCATGCAACAGGGCATCAAGGAGTACGGCGTACCACTGGGCCTTTACAGCGATCGCCATACGATCTTTCGCTCACCTAACGAGAAGTTAACGATCGAGCAGGAATTGGCCGGTGAAACGAAGCCCCTTTCCCATTTTGGCAAGGCGATGGCTGATCTACATATCGAGCATATCAAGGCCATTACACCGCAGGCTAAAGGCCGGGTAGAACGGCTATGGCAGACATTCCAAGACCGCTTGGTGATCGAACTGCGGCTGCTCGGTGTAAACACGCTGGAAGAGGCAAACGTCGTACTGCCAAGCCTAGTTCAAAAGCATAATCGCAAATTTGCCGTTAAGCCTAAAAAGGCGGAATCGGCGTATAGGAAGCTGGATCCGTCTGTGAATGTAGACCATGTGTTTACCATTCGTGAGTACCGTCAGTTAGGGCACGGAAATACACTTTCATACAACGGAAAAATTTATACGTTTGCTAATCCCTATGACTTCCGTACTGAAGCCAGAACAACGGTGGAGGTACGTGAAACGCTCTCCGGAGAAGTGCTCGTTTGGCACAAAG